>JAYGCF010000008.1:0-64017 GCA_046583495.1 Dehalococcoidia bacterium | reverse complement strand
GACGCGATTTCCCGCAACCGTGGAAGAGATCGTCGAGCAGGGTCTCTACCAAGGATTCGATCCACTGAGCATGTTCCGTAGACGCGGAAGAAAGAAGGTATCTGACGCACTAGAAATAGCCGGCATATCCGATATAAGACAACGGCCTATCGAATCTCTATCGGTAGGGCAACGGCAGCGGGCACTAATCGCGCGCGCCATTGTGGGCGATCCTGATTTATTGTGCCTGGACGAACCAGTATCTGGTGTCGACGCAGTAGGGCGCGACAGATTCCATGAATTGATTTCGTCATTGAACAGCGAATATGGAATGACGGTGTTTTTGATATCCCACGATATTGGTGCGGTCATGCAGGGCGCCAACGTTTGCGCGTGCATTAATCGTACTGTCGTTTTTCACGGCCCCCCGCACTCAATTACTGGTGAACACCTGTCCGAGCTTTACGGATTCCCCGTCGATGTCTTACTACACGATGCACTCCATGAACATAGGTAAGGATTGCTGAACCTTGCCTGAAGTATTTGAATTCGAATTCATGAGACGCGCCTTAATTGGCGGCTCAATGGTCGCAGTACTGGCACCAGCATTCGGCCTATTCATTGTTCTCAGACGTCTCTCACTGATTGCCGACACCCTGTCTCACGTCGCGTTGATGGGTGTAGCCATAGGCTTCGTGACGAGTATCTACCCGACTTTCGTAGCGCTCATCGCGACAACCTCATCTGCCGCAGCGATTGAACAACTAAGATCGCGTGGCCGGTTGCCTGGGGATGCAGCGCTGGCTGTGTTTCTCTATGCGTCTCTGGCCATCGCCGTAATAGTTATCAGCAGATCCTCTGGCTTCAACGCGGACGTTTTTGGATATCTGTTCGGCTCTGTTCTATCAATAGGCGACGCCGATCTATTTTTGATCGCAGGCCTTCTCTTTGTAGTGATACTTTTTGTCATTGCGTTCTATGCCGAACTGACACAGACTGCATTCGATCAGGATCTTGCTCACACGAGCGGAGTCCGAGTAACTGCCACAAATTTGGGCCTGGCTATCCTTACAGGGGCCACTGTGACAGCGTCGATGCAAGTAGTAGGTGTCCTCATGGTAGGCGCCTTGATTGTGATACCCGCGTTGGCGGCACTACGCATTGCGCGAGGATTCCGTACAGCATTGATCCTATCTATATCGTTCGGCCTGCTCAGCGTCTGGATTGGCCTGATTGTGGCTTTCTACGCCGATATAGCCGCTGGTGGTTCAATCGTTTTGACCACTGTCGCCATGTTGATTGTGGCAGAGTCAACTGGCCGACTTCGTGACCTTTTAGAGCGGGTACGCGCAAGTAAATCCACAGCGATATAAGCCTTTATTGCAAGTCATACGGACCTGGCAAATTGTGAGCCCCCCCGAGAATAAAGGCCAAAATACGCAGCGACCCTCCCCTCGGATCCGTACGGCCTGAGGGAGGGCAACTGCGGTGGAGTTTTAAGCCATATGGTTGTACACGACTCTGGCTAGAGTTGAACGGACCATCGTGGTTAGTCCCCCGATTTGGCCAATCGCCGACTTCATTTCATCACTTTGTCTTCTTCGCTCTTGCTCAGTCTGAAATTCTTCAAGCGAACGGTACATAGCGACAATTCGCACAAGGTCGGGGTTACCTGCAACCGCCATATTAATCATGGGTTTTCTCCCCGGAATATTGCTCCGTATTCCTTGGAGCGTGCTAAGCAGGTTGGAAGCCTCTCCCCTTTTGGCCATTAACAGCATTCGAGTCATATATTTCCCAGGGCCTGGCTGGTCATCTGGTCCCGGTTCAATTGGATCAATAATTCGGTAAAGGGTGCTGGTGACTTTAGAGGCCATCCCATTGGTCGCGTAGAACAGTGGGGCACGTTCTGGATTACTAAGGAATGCGTCATGGAGTTTTTCAACATCCGAGAGGCTGTCGAATAGTAACGCGTTCGTCACGGCGGGGTCAGCCATAACAGCGATGGAGGCATCGAAAGAAACGTTTCCCTGAACGTTACCTCCTTTTAAACTTTCGACGGCAGAATCTACAAGGGCGCCCTCTTGACCGGGCTTCGTGACCCTCCGGATGTTCAGAATAAAATTGGGCATCGTTACCTCCTATGAAATTTGTAAGCAATTACGGCAGAGACCCGGGATCGTATAGGAAAGTAAGCGACGCATGGGGTGCTAAATAAATCCATCCATGACGAATTTCGTCTTACTAGAAAACGGAAGATGCCTAACAAGAGATGTCATGGCAAATATAACAAGCGAAACGTAATTCAATTCATATGGTGAAATCTCGAATACGAGATTGGGGGGAGATTATTGAGGACACTGGAAGCGACGTCTTGGTGGTCCCTGCCTTACACTGCCCTAAATATGTTTCACGAATAGGATTTGGGAAATGACTGATCAAAACCTTTCCTTGATGGCCCACCTCATGCGCAGAGCTGGCTTTGGCGCGTCCAGAGAAGAGTTGGAACACCGCATTGAAGTCGGTTACGAAGACACCGTGGAAGAACTTCTCACTCCCGAAGCCCAGGAGCAGGTAGATATTTATGAATTCCTGCGCTATTACCCACTGTGGTGGAAACCAGGGACCATGGGCGGACTGGGTCAAGCACCTTGGGTTTGGAGGATGATAAATACGAAAGCGCCGTTACAGGAAAAACTTTGTTTGTTCTACCACCAGTTGTTTGCCACGGGCGTAGCTAAGGTAGATCACTATGACGAAATCGAGGACATGATCGACTCTTTCAGAGAAAAGGGTCTCGGAAACTACAAAGATGTACTGATGTCCGTCGCTCAGAGTCCTGCAATGATTTACTGGCTGGACAACCACGAGAACCATGCCGAGTCAGTCAACGAAAACTGGGGGCGAGAACTTCTAGAGTTATTCACGATGGGAGTCGGTAACTACACAGAGACAGACGTTAGAGAATGTTCACGTGCATTCACCGGCTGGACTTTGAAACACAAACTTCCCCGATTTCACATGGGACGATGGGATTGGGAGTACGAGTTCCGCCCAGATGATCATGATTACAGTGAAAAAACATTCCTAGGACACACCGGAAATTTCGATGGCGAAGAGATAATTGACATTATCCTAGCCAAGCCGGCTACTGCAGCGTTCATAGCACGCCATCTCTACAGCTTCTTCGTGGCTGACGAGCCACAGGTGCCAGCATGGTCAGTCACTCCACCGAATGACCCGGAAGCGGTGCAGTTTATAGCTGACGCGCTCATGGAGAGCGACTATCACATCGGTACGGTCCTTAGAAAAGTTTTCAACTCTGACTTTTTTAAGGAATCAAGATTCGAGAGGGTGAAAAATCCTACAGAGGTCGTAATAGGAACACTACGCCTTGTCGAGGACACCAACCGTCCCTTGCCCGAAACCATGAACTGGGCCAGCCAGATCGCTTTCATGGGACAGGACCTTCTAAACCCGCCAAGTGTAGAAGGATGGCACTCTGGAATTGAGTGGATCAATAGTGGGACATTGATGAAACGGACCAATTTCACAGCAGAGATGATCAGTGATCTCTCCAAACCCGGCGTGATCAAAATAATCGACCGTATTAAATCGTCCGGTAGTAGCCCTGAAGATGTCGTAGACGCCTGTCTTGACGTAATGGGACCACTGGATATTCCCGCCGAATCCAGGAAGGAACTGCTAGACCACGCTATGGAACTTGGCGAAATAGATTGGAATGATGAGCGTCCAGGGCAGGGTGGGGCGGCGAAAGCGACTGAGATACTGCAACTTGTCGTGTCGTTACGGGAATACCAGTTCGCATAGAGTTAACACTGGACTCAGATCGACCAACGGTTTAAGAAATCCCGAGTGAAACAGGAAGGACTGGCGTTTTGACTAGCCTGCTCGAAAACGGAGCCAGCATCAACGGGTCGACCGATGACCCGGTAATAGTGGTGCTTCAGTTGTCTGGCGGAAACGACTATATGAATACAGTCGTTCCTTACAACGATCCTCTCTACAGGGATTACAGACCTACCGTGAACGTGGGCGAAGACGAGGTTCTCACACTCGATGACCAGATCGGGCTTCACCCGACGATGGGACCCATTCAGGAGATGTACAAAGAGGGCAATGTTGCCATACTTCACGGAGTTGGCTACGAAAATTCTCCTCGCTCGCATTTTCGCTCTATGGATATATGGCACACATGCGAACCAGACACTTTAGGTACTGAGGGATGGTTGGGACGAGTTGTACGCGAACTAGATCCGAGCAAGGAAAATGTCGTAACCGCGGTCAGCATGGGCCCAGCGCTATTCCGCGCCCTCGTCGCCCCCGACGTTCCAGTTGCTACGGTAGAGAACATAGATAGTTACGGGCTTCTTACTGACATAACTCCAGAGGAGAAGCTCAACCGGGTGCTTGGCCGTTACAAACGAATGTATTCTCCGGCAATAGGTAGCGGTCCAGTTATGGACTACCTTGGCCAGACCGGGTTGGATGCCCTCAAAGGGGCCGAAATTCTGAATGTCGCCCCAGAGCAATACTCCTCTACGGTTGAGTACCAGGACTCCAGCATCGCCAGAAAACTCAAAGGCATTGCACAGGTCCACCTTGCCGGCCTTGGATCAAGGGTTTTTTACTGTGATCACGGGTCGTTTGATACCCATGCCGACCAGTTAAGTACTCATCACAAACTATGGTCGCAAGTCTCTCAGGCAATACGAGACTTTTTTGATGACCTTGAGGAACACAACGCAGCGGATAACGTCGTTATGTTCATTTTCTCGGAGTTTGGACGGCGAGTCTACGATAACGGCTCCGGCACGGACCACGGTGCCGGCGGGGTGTGTCTTGCCATTGGCAAGGGCGTCAAAGGTGGACAGTACGGACAGTACCCGTCAACAAAGGCAAACGATCTGGACCAGGGTGATCTCGTGCCAGACATGGACTTCCGAAGTGTTTACACGAGCCTAGTCGAAGACTGGCTGGGCTTGGACCCTGTGCCAATCGTGGGTGGAACATTTGAAAAACCAGACTTCATCCTAAAGTAGAACAATTCACGACAACGTCAGGTGATTTAACTTGACGACACGGAAGAGGACCACGTGCTCACGACATCGGCATCCGGACGGGCGTACGACTTCAGTCATGTTGTCGGCGGCAGGCAGATTACAGGCATAGTTAACCTTGCTTTTGGTGAGGGAGACGACGTTTATATGGTGAAAAAGGCGGCCGGTTTTACCGACGTCTTAAAGTTGAGCATCGGTGACCTGCCCGACTCTGAAGAAATAGCTGTGACTTTCAGTCACGTGAATGAAGGATTCTTCAGAAAATCCTGGCCTGCTTGCGTCGCGGTCGGTCATGACCTCAATGTGTACGTGACCGACGAGCTTCGGCACATGATCTCTGTCTTTGATAGCGACGGACATTTCTTAAACGACATTGGTGAGCAGGGCGGCAGTGATGGTCAACTGGACCGGCCTTCAGGGATCGTGTTTAACAGCTCCGGCAACATTTTGGTGGTGGACACACTTAACCATCGAGTTCAGGAATTAACTACGGACGGTGTTTACATAAATGGCTGGGGCGAACAGGGATCGGGTGACGGTCAGTTCCAATCGCCATGGGGCATTACGGTAGACGGCAATAACGATGTGTATGTTGCCGATCACAAGAATCACCGCGTTCAGAAATTTGACTCGTCGGGAAACTTCATTTCTTCCTTTGGCAGCCTGGGATCGGATCCCGGCCAGTTCGATCATCCTTCTGATGTCGCCGTGGATCCTGAAGGGGACATTTACGTCTGCGACTGGGTAAACAACCGAGTACAGGTCTTTGACAGTGAATTTAAATTCATAAGTGAACTACGTGGCGCTGCGATAGAACTTTCGAAGTGGCAGAAGCAGTACGTGCGCGGTAACCCTGATGTACACAAAGCCCGAAGGCGTGTCGCCAGCCTGGAACCTGAAACCAGATTCGCCCTCCCCACCGGAGTTAAATATGACGCAGCCAGGTCACGGCTATTAGTCGTTGATTCTCAGCGTTGGCGGATACAGATTTTCGACAAACTAGACGGGTACAGTGATCCTCAGTTCAACATCTGAGAATGTCAGGTCGGAACCACCACCTTCGACCGACCTATTTGGTATAACGCTCTACTAAGCATATGCGTTAGTAGATCAGCCCCCGGCGTTTTGGCCGGGGGCTGATCAATGTTCCTGGTGGAGACGGGGGAGAGTCGAACTCCCCGTCCAGCAAGGGTTTCGCTTCGACGTCTACAAGCTTAGTCGGTGATTTGTTTTCTCGCCGCC
The DNA here is from genome assembly GCA_046583495.1 of Dehalococcoidia bacterium. GTDB lineage: Bacteria > Chloroflexota > Dehalococcoidia > Lucifugimonadales > Lucifugimonadaceae. The sequence continues at coordinate 57,715 of JAYGCF010000008.1, read as the reverse complement.
CAGTTCACTCTCCGGCGGGTTACCTCGGCGACCAGCCGATAGTCTTAGGTCCGCACCAATCGGCGTCAGGCGGACAGCACCCCGAGTAAGCGTCGCGGCCACCGATTCCCTCAGGGTAAGAACCGGGGCCACGTGGCTGGTATTAAGCAGCCATAGCGAGTTGTTTCTCGCCAGTTAATTTTGCGCCAACGGATTATCGAGGGGGCTGGCGTCCTCGGCTTGCAGTCTGGCGGATGCCTCACTGTCGAATCCACGCGTCCCCAGATACTCTGCAATCGTACCGCAAACCGGCCACTACAAGTAATAACGGAGCGTTAAAGGTGAGGTTTTCTTTATCCGTCGCGTCGGCGCCTCATCGCCCGATCCATGTCCCGCTTATTCTCGCGATCCCTGATCGCGTGGCGTCTGTCATACTGCCGACGACCCTTAGCAACGGCTATTTCTACCTTTGCGTGATGGTCTTTCAAGTAAAGACGCAACGGTACGAGCGTGGATCGTTCCCGTCCCAATTCCAATTCCAATCTACGTAGTTGCTTCTTGTGTAGTAATAACTTTCGCGGACGCAACGTGTCGTGCGCGGAGTAGTGGCTCGCTCCATGGTACTCAGCAATGTGCGTATTCATTAGCCATAATTCGCCGTGGCGGATGCGCGCATAAGCCTCCGCTATATTGACGCGTCCTTCACGCACGGACTTAATCTCCGTACCACTGAGAACAAGTCCCGCCTCTATTTTCTCCGACAGGTCGTAGTTGAATCTGGCCCGACGGTTTTGCGCAATAGTTTTATACCGCGCCCCGACAGCAGTTACGTCTGTCTTTTCTTTTTTGGCCATGCGTCGAGGCATAACTAACCAGCCTGTTCGATCGATAACTGGAAGTTAAGTTGTTCAATGGCTGCCTCAAGTTGGAAGTCCACCTCCGAGTCAAACGGGAGCTCTATCTCAACATCCGGAACAACGCCGTCTCCTTCTATCAACCCTCCATTGGGTGTATACCAACGACCTATAGTCAAGTAGATAGCACCCTCGTCTTCCTTTAGGTCACGCAGGATATTCACCGATCCTTTACCGAAGGTTTGAGCTCCGATAATAGCGGCTCTCCCTCGATCCTGAAGCGCCGCAGCTAACACCTCACTGCCGCTGGCACTGAACTGATCGACCAGTACCACTAAGGGAATATCGAGGGCATTACCTCCTGAGTGAGCCGGCCAGTCCTTTCGGACACCTCGACCGTTGATCTCGTACGTCACCAGACCACCGTCCATGAATTCAGCCGCAACGTCTACCGTGGATTCAAGAAGACCACCAGGGTTAGACCTAACATCTAGGATGATACCTTTGGACCCGACTGACTTCACATTTTCTATTACAAAACGAATCTCGTCCGGCGTTCGCTCCGTAAATTGCGTTATTCGTATTACCGAGTACGGAGGGTTTGACGGGTTATTGTCACCATCATGAAGGTCTCGTTGGAAGACGCTTGCAGTTGGAATGGTTCCCCGGATAATTTGTACTTCAATCGGATCCAGTTCACCTAGCCTCTGAATCGTAAGAATGACTGGAGTTCCGCCTTCACCTCGAATTCGGTTAACAGCATCAATCACACTCCAGCCCGCAGTATCGTCTCCATCCACAGCGAGAATTATGTCGCCCGACTTGATACCAGCACGCTCCGCCGGGGTATCGGGTATTGGAGCAACAACTATGATCCTCTGGCCATCGGGTGTCGCGTCAATTTGGGCGCCAATACCCTCAAAATCTCCCTGAAAAGATTCAAGTTGTCGTTCGCGTCCCAGCGGCGTGACATACGATGTGTAAGGATCATCAAGCGCATCAAGCATGCCCCGGATAGCACCACGTCCTAAGATTGCGGGATCGATATGTTCTCGGTCCACATACTCCCGAGCCAGGGCTGCAAAAGTTTCCCATACTGGTTCGAGCCCATCTGGAATATCGTTGGGACTGTCGATAACTGGCAAAGGTGTAGCAGAAGCTATAAGCCGATCTCGTCCCGGTAATCCTTCGTCAATTGCTGTGGTTTCGGAACTACCACTATCATCACTCCCGCACGCCACAGCGATCACCAAAAATGCACCGACAATAAGCAGTTTTAAGCGCTTGTGATTCTTCAGCATGATGTTTTTGATGTTACCTCTAAGACCGGAAGCACTCACAGGCGTTTGGTCGCAAACAAAAAGGCCGACAGCCAAGGGCCACCGACAATCAATTGAGCGTAGCACCAATGACATGCCAATACTAAGTAATATTGTTTACATAACGCCGGGATTCAACTAGATCATTTGGGTGTAATGTGCCAGTTGCCGTACCGAGAGGGCGTTGAACTCGTCAGTGGTAAGAAAATGGGACGCACATGTCCCGATTGAACTTGTTAATTAACATTACGTAGTTGACATAACTACTATAGTGCGACGCAAAGTGAGTCGCATCTCGGGGCCTCCCCGACTATCCGATCAGTTCGCATTTCGATTTCATTAAGACCCCTAGAAGTACAATCCTCGCCAGTCCAAAAGTTACGTGACCCATACAACCTATCAAGGACCATGGATGCCAATTCCCTCATCAGACCCAATCATCGTTGCACCGACCAATATTCCACTTCATGCCGACGAGTCGCTAGATCTGGACGCCCTAACTCGAAATATAGACCGATTTTGCGGTACGGCACTCTCAGGGTTCGTCGTCGGTAGTTACGGTGGCGAGGAATTCCACATGGGCGAACCGGAGAAAGTCTCCGCTCTGAATACCGTTGTAGAGGCGCACGCCGGTCGCCGCTTTGTCATCGCTGGGATAGACGCGCTTTCACCCACCGAAGCGGTTCGCTTAGCAAATCTGTATGCAGAAATTGGCGCCGACATGGTTCGGGTACGAGTTCCTCCAAGAATTGGAGATGGCGGTCAACAGGCGCCTGTTCAAAACTATTTCGAGAAAGTGACCCGTGAAAGCCCTGTTCCTGTGATCATAATCCACCAGCCTAAGACAGCTATGGGGGTGGATCTGAGCCCTTCGGAGTTGTCCGATATTACGGCTTTTGACAATGTATTCGCATATATCATGTCATTGAACTACCGGTATGAGTGCCGAATGGCCCGATTTGTCCACCCGGCGGTAAAACTCTGGTCATGTAATGGGACATTGTTAATGCCAGCAGGGATTATCGGAGCTGTGGGGGCCTGCCTCTTGTTCGGCAACTGGGGCCCACATATTGCCCGCGACATCATCCAGGCTTGTCTGGACGGCCGATTCGCCGACGCACAGGAACTCCAACTCCGCATTAATCACATTGATTACCTTGGTATGTCCTGGGGCGTGGGGGTTCAGAAGACAGGTCTAAACCTGTTGGGATACGAAGGAACGGCGCCCCGACTACCTAACCTTCCGTTATCCGATGAGCAGACTAAGGAAGTCCGTGGGGCGCTTATAGAAGCCGGAATCATGAACCCGAATGGCTCACTGGCCCCACAAATTTAATATGCGCCCTGACAACTGTCTCAACGGTGTGTTTGACGTCTTCTCTGGACCACTTTAGGTAACAGCCGCCACTACCTGTGCTTCGCGCACCGCTGCTTCCTTAAGCTCTTCATCTATTGCAGTACGCAAATCTTGGACACCCCAGCCCTTAATTGCTGACGCCAACACCACTTGAGAGATTTCACCTCGTAGGTCCATCCCGAGTTCAGCCAGATCAAATGATCTGAGGTCCCCATCCGAGGTAGCGACCCCGGTTGCACCTGCCAGTCGACCGTCACCGTTCAGCACAACGTTCCAGACCGGTGGATGTGAAGGTGACTCGTCTGTGAGTAAATCCATCTTGTTCAGGACCAAAATGCGCGGAACGTGAGATAAGTCCATATCATCAAGAATCTTGTCGACGACCTCGATTTGCTTCTCTAAGTACTCAGAGTTGGCATCAACCACGTGAACCAGCACATCAGCCTGTTCTAGTTCCTCAAGAGTCGCAGTAAATGCCTCTACGACAACCGGTGGTAACTTGTAGATGAATCCAACCGTGTCGGAGATAGTCGCAGGTGCACCGGAGGGCAAATGGATACGCCGGGTGGTTGTATCCAGAGTCGAGAAGAGCTGGTCACGTTCCGTCACTTCGGACGACGTGAGTTTATTGAATAACGCGCTCTTTCCCGCGTTTGTGTAACCTACAAAAGCAGCCACGCCCAGATCAGACCTGAGACGGTTGTTGCGTTGGCCCTCGCGTCTGATTCGAACCTTCTTGAGCTCCTTCTTAATGCGCGAAATCTTGGTGCGAACCAGTCGACGGTCGGTCTCGATCTGGGTCTCTCCAGGGCCACGGGTTCCAATCCCTCCACCGAGTCGCTCAAGGTGAGACCACTGACCTGCAAGACGCGGCAACAGGTATTCGCTCTGTGCCAATTCAATCTGTAATTTGCCCTCTGCTGTCCGAGCACGACGTGCAAAAACGTCCAAAATAAGAGTACTACGGTCGATCACCTTTACTTTGAGATCGTCCTCTAGTCGAAGCTGTTGGGACGGTTTCAGTTCGTCGTCAAAAATGACTGTGTCGGCGCGAGTTTCCAGGATTTGATTCCTCAGATCCTCGATCTTACCTTTACCGATGTATGTCGGCGAAAACTTGTTGAGGGTCTGGGACATACGTCCGACTACCTCTGCCCCACATGCCTCAGCAAGTGCTGCAAGTTCATCAAGCGAATCTTCCACGGGCCAGAGCGATTTCTCTCTGCGTACTTGTGCGCTAACCGCGTATACGCGTTCTTGTCGTCTAGAGGTCTTTATTCTTGTGGATCTGGCCAAGTTTCCGACTTTCTAGTGCTCTAACTTGTGGGAGGTGGTGGAATCTTCCAGTCCTGTAAACGAGAGAGCCCTTCATCCACTCGTTCGTCATTTAGAGTGAGTGATAGTCGTATATAACCCTCACCATACTGGCCGTAAGAGCCGCCAGGCGTCACAACTATGTCTCGATCTTCGAGTAACGCGTTTGCGAATTGTTCAGAGGTGTATCCGTCTGGCACACGTGTCCAAACGTAAAGACCTGCCTGGGGAGGAATGACAGCAAGTCCAATGGACCTCAAAGCATCAACCACCTTGTCTCGGCGTACCTGATATCCCTTGTTATTCTCAATCACCCAGTCGTTATGGTTGTCCAGAGCTTCGATCGCCATCTCCTGGACCGCCTGAGGAACACCAGAGTCAAGATTGGACTTAATTACCCTTAATGCTTCCACCAGGTCAGGATTACCAACTGCAGCGCCGACGCGCCAACCCGTCATATTGAAGGTCTTTGACAGAGAGTGAAACTCCATCCCGATATCCCTTGCACCTTCAGCCTGTAAGAAGCTGGGTGCGTCATAACCGTCATACACGACCTCGCTGTAGCAATTGTCGTGCAAAACAATCAAATCATTAACTTTGGCGAACTCGACAACCTTGTCAAAGTATGCAAGTGGAGCCACACCACCTGTCGGGTTATTCGGATAGTTGAGCCATAGAACTTTCGCATCTTTTGCCACGGCCGATGGAATATCGTCCAGATCCACCAGCCACCCGGACTCTTCATGCATTGGGACCTTATAACTGACCCCACCGGCGAAAATCGTGCCAACGTCATACACCGGGTATGCCGGATCAGGCATGATCGCTACGTCACCAGGGTTAAGGAATGCCAGCGCAGCATGCCCAATCCCCTCTTTTGCCCCAATAAGGCTGATCGCTTCGGTCTCAGGGTTCAGTTTTACTCCGAATCTTCGTTCATACCAGTCAGTTACCGATTTTCTGAATTCTGGGAGTCCTTCTGACTCCGGATACCGATGATTGGGTGCGTTACGCGTGCCCTTGTCCAGAGCGTCCAAGATGAATCCCGGTGTCTCACGATCCGGGTCACCGATACCGAACGAGATCACGTCGATCCCCTGTGCCTTCTTGGCTGCGATGGTGCGAGAGATCGTGACAAATGGGTACTCGGGCAACTGGGTGACGCGGTCGGCAATGTGCATGGCTATTCCTGAATTTATCTGTTGGATTGTTGCCCGTTACTTGGCCAAGAAACGATTGTATGCGGGTAGGACCAATTAATGGGACTGTCAGCCTACCCAAGTTCCTTCAAACACTTCGACCGCCGGTCCTTCTAGATATATTTCACCTTCGCCTGGCCAGGTGATCCGCAACTCGCCACCTGGTACCTGAACGCGTACCGTATCGTCTGTAAATCCATGAAGTTTGGCTGCTACAGCGGTCGCCGTGGTTCCTGTGCCTGACGAGAGCGTTTCCCCAGCCCCTCGTTCAAAGATCCGAGCCTTCAATGTGCTGGAATCAAGCACATTTGCAATTTCAAAATTGATTCGGTTCGGAAACATTGGATGGTTCTCTACGTGAGGACCGATCTCCAGCAACGGGAACTCGTCCACATCTTCTTCCAGAAACACCACGGCATGAGGATTACCGACAGAGAGACACGTCACCTTGAGCTTCCGTCCACCAGCCTCGATCTCATAGTCAAGCACGCGGTCTGGATTGCCCATGGCAACCGCATCCACCGGTATGTCGGCTGGTGCGAGTTCAGGTTCACCCATGGCGACACGAGCAGATACCATTTTGTCGCCCTCCATAGTCGGTACTACCGTACGGACACCGCCACCAGTTTCAACTATTAGTCCCTCTGGTCCTGGAATAGCGATCTTACGATCGATAACAAACTTGGCGAACAGACGAATACCGTTCCCACTCATCTCTGCTTCCGAACCATCAGGGTTGTAAATACGCATGCGGACCTGCGCCACGTCAGAGTCTTGTACGAGAGTTATGCCGTCCGATCCAACCCCAAAGTTAAGTCTGCTCATTGCGATAGATAACTCACCCCAGTCCCGGTCTATGCCTCTTCCATCCACCGCTATGTAGTCGTTCCCGGCTCCATGTAGCTTGACGAATTGCAGCGTCAAATATTGCCCCTTTTGTGTGTGATTATGTGAGGTCGTGTACTCGAAACAAGCATCTCTATGTGAATAACATTCTACTGTTAGCCAAGTAACTGGTAAATGGTCTTTTTAGGGTTGTGTTTTGCCAGAATCTACGTTTGAGTACAAATCAGATGACCATGGCAAGATCAGTTTTTCAGCCGCTGTTACAGCCGTTTCAGAATCACTCGCGTCAAGCCAGTTTATGCGTTCGTCGTGGGCTGAGAACCAATTGTCTTGGTGTCTTGCAAGATTGCGGGTTGCACGCCTGATAGCATGGACGGCGTCGGCGTAGGTACGCTCATCTGCGAGGTACCCAGCTAATTCTCGATAACCGATCCCGGTCATTGCCGGTGCTCTCAGCGAAACTCCTCGCTCAACCATCGCTTGAACTTCATGAACCCATCCGTCCATTAACATTTGATCAATACGAGCGTCGATACGAGCATAAAGTTTCTCTCTAGACATCTTCAATCCCAAAATAAGGGTGTCAAATGGAGGATCCGCTGCACGACGTGGGCCGGTTTTTAAACCCGATTCCGCAATCTCTATGGCCCGAATCACACGCCGTACGTTTCGGGGGTCGATACGAGCCGCAGCCTCGGGATCGACCGCTTTTAACCTTGCTGACACCACTTCAGGCCCCTGAGCATCAGCCAGTTTTTCTAGATCAAAACGTAACTTGGTATTCGGCGGTACCCGTGGCACGTTCCAGCCTTCAATTAGCCCGATCACGTATTGTCCTGCCCCACCCACCAGTATTGGTAGTACACCTCGTGATCGGATTTCACATATGGCTCTCCGAGCCATCCCAAGGTAGTCGGAAAGTCCGAGATGGTCTTCCGGATCGAGCATATCTATCAGATGATGGCGCGCTGCTGACAACTCTTTGGACGACGGCTTTGCCGTTCCTATATCAAAACCACGATAGAAAACACGCGAGTCCGAATTGACTACTTCTCCACCAAATCGCTGGGCAAGACGTATGGATAAATTCGTCTTACCTGAAGCTGTGGAACCCACCACAACGAGAAGTTTGGGTTTTTTGGCAGAAATATTCACACCGGTATTGTCGATCAAACTTGGTCCGTAGCGTTCAGCCCGTCGCTGCGAATGCCTCCACAATGCGGGAAAAGGCGACCCCGTCCAGGGCCGCACCCCCGACGAGCGCACCGTCGACATCGGAGACAGCGGAGTATGACGAAGCATTGTCGGCATTGACACTACCCCCGTAGAGGATTGGAACACCGTCAGCCGCCTCAGGTGAATACAAAGATGCCAACGATTCTCGGATAGTCGATGACATTTCCTGTGCAATTTCAGGAGACGCGGCGCGTCCGGTGCCAATAGCCCACACTGGTTCGTAGGCGACGGAGACTTGAGATATATCAAGTATCCCCGTCAGGCTTCCGCTTACCTGAGAGGCAACAAAATCATTAGCACGGCCATCTTCACGAACCTCAAGCGACTCACCGACGCAGACGATAGGCCGAAGCTTTGCATATAGTGCCGAGCGTGCCTTTGTCGCAGTAGAGGCATCATCTTCACAGTACATAGAACGACGTTCTGAATGACCTACTATCACGTAGGTGCAAATTCCAGCGAGCATGTCTCCCGATAGCTCTCCGGTGTGTGCACCCTGTGCCTCTGCGTTCAGGTTCTGGGCGCCTATGAACACGTTCGAACCGTTCAGGGCCATAGAAACCGGCACAAGGGATACCGATGGCGGACACACGACAATCGTTGCACCGTTAATGTTACCGACACCTTCAGCGACCAAGCGCGCCAGGGCGCTAGCGTCAGATATTGTGGTGTTCATTTTCCAGTTCCCGGCAACTATCGGAGTTCGCAATATTTATCCTTCTTTTATTCGTTCTTCAGATCGTTATTTCTGACTATTCTTCGGCATCCGTAAGGGCTGCCACGCCGGGCAATACTTTGCCCTCCAGGAACTCTAGAGAGGCACCACCACCCGTGGAAACGTGAGTTATTTGATCACGCAGTCCGAGCGAACCCACTGCTTCGACAGTAGAGCCACCACCCACGACGCTGACAGCGTCAGAATTCGCGGCAATAGCTTTTGCGATCGCAGTTGTGCCAATCGCAAATTCTGGCCATTCAAATACCCCCATAGGGCCGTTCCATATAACCGTCTTTGCCTTAGATATCACCTCTGAATAAAGCGCCACCGTAGCCGGTCCGATATCAAGGACAAGTGATCCAGAAGTTAACTGTGACACTCCTGTTATCAGTGGTTTGGCACTGGCCGCGAATTCTTCCGACGAAACAACATCATTGGGGATCAGGATTTCCGCCGGCGAATCATTGAGGAGAGAACGAGCCGCCTCGATCTCAACGAACTCGCCTGGGTCGGAATCCATATGTCCCGAAGCGGCCAGGAAAGCCGCAACCATTCCACCACCGATAAGCACGGTATCGACCTTTTTAGCAAGGTGTGAGAGGACGGCAATCTTGTCGGATACTTTGGCTCCACCTATGACAGCTATCACCGGCTTATTGGGGCTTTCCAGGCACGATCCCAGCATATCCAATTCACGTGCCATCAGAAACCCGGCCACTGAGGGTAAGTGTTTAGCCACGCCATCAGTCGACGCATGCGCTCGATGAGCGGTTCCGAACGCATCGTTTACGTAAATATCGGCCAACGAGGCAAGTTTACGTGCGAAACCGGGATCATTCATTTCTTCACGTTTGTTAAATCGGAGGTTTTCCAAGAGTGCCACGTCGGCCGGTTGAAGCCCATCCATCACCAGTCCCGGCACTTTGCCCGCCGGACCTCGTCCATCAACGACTTCTGCTCCTAACAACTCCGAGAGACGTTCGCGTACGGGCTTCAGACGAAGATCAGGGGAGACTTCACCTTCAGGCCGTCCCATGTGCGAACACAGCATCACCCGGCAGGCATGGTCTCGTAGGTATTCGATAGTTGGTAATACAGCCCGTATCCGTGAGTCGTCCGATATAGAGTTATCCAGTGACGACATAGGAACGTTGAAGTCCACGCGCATGAGTATGCGTTTGCCGTTAAGGTCAATGTCGTCAACGGTCTTTTTACCGACAACGGGCATCTAGGGATTCTCCACGGATGGGCGGTCGATCGATACCGTGCCTCTTGGAGTCGCGAGGAATCGAGCGGCTTCGCTTAATTGGTCAATCGCTTTAGCTGGAATATTCGATGACTCGAGTTCCTGGGTGGCCTCATCAAGCAAGCGGCAAATAGTCGAAGCTGAGAAATCCTTACTTCCTGCGGCGTCCAATACCTCAGTGAGAGTTTCAGCGGCTGAAGGGTCGATCACGCGTTCCATGTAGATCTCTCCAATTCTGCGCCGGTCAGTGGGAGAACCAGACTCGATAACGTGAGCAACTGGCAGCGTTTTCTTTTTCGCTACGAGTCTCCCCTGCCGTGCCTCGTCTCGCTGACCGATAGGCCAAAACACGTCACAATCGTCTGCTAAACGTATTGCCGCACCCAACTTGCGCCCAAACTGGTCAAGACTATTCAGTGAATCACTCACGTCGTTGCCACTGGCAAGTGCCCCCAGTTGAACAGCACAGGAAACCAATGCGCCAGTCTGCGATTCAGCCATAGACAGATACTCTGTCACTCCGATATCGAGACGTTCCTGAAGTGTGATGTCGCTGTATTGCCCTTCACAGGTCTTGAGATTCGCCTGGTCCAGTACGTGGATAGCATTGATCACTGAATCGACGGACAACCCGTTATTGCGTGCCTCAAATAAGGCCAGTCGTGCCAGCGCGTGCATCCCATCTCCGGTGTTAATCGCCTGCGCTGGTCCCCAAGACCACCATACAGAGGGCCTACCGTCACGTTCAGTGTTGCCGTCACGTATATCGTCATGAATCAGAACGTGGTTATAGAGGTATTCGATTGCACTTGCATGCGGAAGCCCAACCACATACTCCCCTCCCATACTCTCGCATGCTAATAAGGTAAGCCCTCCATGCACACGTAATGGCAGAGGGATGGTACTTGGTTCACCCGTCGTCTCAACCCATCCCATGTGGTATCCCATCATGCGATAGAGCGTCAATGGACGTTCGGAAACGAGGGCCTTGAGCGCAGATTCGAGCTCATCTTGCCATTTAATTAATCCGGTCGGAGCATCCCATGACATAGTCGTCATACGTCGGCATCACCGTTCATTTTCGTTTACGAAGAGGTATTTTATTTATAGTCGGCTAAGGTTGACGTTAACCGACAATGTCAGTGCAAATTCTCTGAAGGGAATCTAATGGTATGGCCCCGTGACGCCGCACCACGGGGGGGGCTACAGAGAAGTCTACGACCGTTGAAGCCTGTGAATGAGCCCCACAATTGCCATCCACAATGAAATCAATTGTGTCTCCGAAAGCTAATCTCACCTCATCCGCTGTCTTCAACGGTTCCTGCCCCGAAATATTTGCGGATGTCCCCGTGACAGGCCCACCAAAGGAACGCGCTATATCGCGCGGTACAGCATGATCCGGAACGCGAACACCGACCGTTCCGGCACCTGCCGAGACCACATCTGGGAGTTCATGAACCGACTGAAGTACCAGCGTCAGCGCGCCCGGCCAGAATGCCATTGCAAGTTTGTAAACTTCCATTGTTGGTTGAGTGGACACCAAACGAAGATCGTCCATCTCACCTAGTAAGATAGGAACCGGACTATCGACTGGCCGGCCCTTGATACGAAAAATTGATCGCACCGCGTCTTCGTTAAAAGGGTCTACGCCGAGACCGTAGAAGGTATCGGTTGGGAAAGCTACAACTCCCCCACTGCGCATTACTTCCACAGCTGTCGTGATAGATGTGTCGATACACGGGGCGAAATCAGATCTGCTCGTGTCGCGTCTCAACTAAATACTCCGAGGCGTCGCAACGTGCGGCTCCTGATTTTGACTACTAATGTTCTCCACAACGTCCGTCTCTCCAGCACTTCCAAGAATGGTTAGGAACTCATTTCATACGAACAAATTACGTTGACGGAGTTTAGCACGGGTGCTAGCGTTTGATATCTTGTTTCACCCTATCCAGCCCCGATGTCATGGACTGCAAAGGTAGCATCGGTCGACCCCAAAAATGGGAGCTATGCCAGAAGACAACGCGCAGACCCCACAAGAAGCTCTTGAACAAGCGGTCGCAGATAGCCGCCGCGTGGCGACGACCGGTGACATAGAGGTCGCCACGTATCTAGAAATCGCATCAGGAGAACGGGTGCGCGGAGGCCGTGCCGACCAGGACACATCAGAGCCCGAAACAGTCATCATCATGGACTTCGGCTCACAGTATTCCCATTTAATAGCTCGACGCGTTCGTGAAGCGAATGTCTTCTGCGAGATAGTGCCACACTCTGCAAAAGGTTCCGTATTGGACGGCAAAAACGTGGTAGGAGTCATTCTGTCTGGAGGGCCAAATAGCGTCTATGAAGAAGATGCACCACTAACCCCGGGCTGGGTGTTCGAATCAGGAGTTCCAGTCCTTGGCATCTGCTACGGCATGCAGGCGCTCGCCCATCAGCTCGGCGGTAAGGTCGCAGCTGGGTTGCAACAAGAATATGGTTACGCCGTAATACATAAGAACAATCAGACTACCGACCTGTTCGATGGTATGGACGAGGCGTCGCCTGTCTGGATGAGCCATGGTGATCGTATTGAAACACTCCCTCCGGGTTTCATTTCGCTAGCGTATTCAGATAATTCACCTGTGGCAGCTATCGGCAACGATGCCGGAATTTACGGCATACAGTTTCATCCCGAAGTAGCACACACACCCCAGGGTGCTCAACTGCTCAGTAATTTCGTTCACAAAATCTGTGGAGCGGCTGGCGACTGGACCCCGGGGCACTTCGTCACAGAGGCAATCGAAAGGATTCAGCAACAGGTTGGAAGTGGAAAGGTCATATGTGCCCTTTCCGGCGGCGTTGACTCTGCGGTAGCCGCAGTCCTACTTCACCGAGCTATAGGCGACAATCTCACGTGTATTTTCGTAAATAACGGACTTCTCAGACGTGAAGAAGCCGAACGTGTTCAAACCGTCTTTGGCCGCACCCTTGGCTTGAAACTCCTATACATCGACGCCTCCGAACGATTCCTATCAGCCCTCAAGGGTGTCACTGATCCGGAGGAGAAACGCAAAATAATTGGTCGAGAGTTCATTGGGGTGTTCGAAGAGGAAGCAGACGCCCTTGGTGAAGTGGACTTCCTTGCGCAGGGCACTCTCTATCCCGATGTCATAGAAAGCACTTCAGCCGAGACCAAAGCAGCGCACGTGATCAAGTCACATCACAACGTTGGCGGACTTCCAGAACACATGGATCTGAAGTTGGTAGAACCCCTGCGATACCTTTTCAAGGATGAGGTACGACTTGCCGGAGCGGAGCTTGGAATTGCCGAAGAGGTGCTAAACCGACAACCCTTCCCTGGACCAGGTCTGGCTATCAGGGTGATCGGGGACATCACATTTGAAAAGCTCGAAACACTACGCGGGGCTGACTGGATAGTCATGGACGAGATCAAGAACGACAACCTTTACGACCAACTATGGCAGTCGTTTGCCGTACTGACTGACACGAAGACGGTCGGTGTTATGGGAGACAGACGAACCTACAGTTACGTGGTCGCTATCCGAGCCGTTACCAGTGAGGACGCGATGACCGCGGACTGGGCGAAACTTCCGTACGACACGCTTGACCGAATCTCGAACCGCATAGTGAACGAAGTCGGTCAGGTAAACAGGGTAGTCCTAGACATAACTAGCAAGCCTCCGGGCACCATAGAGTGGGAATGATCTCAACCCTGTATAAGCGCTTTGAACGCCAGGATAATATAAGTTGAGGGTCTTACTCATCGGTTCGGGTGGACGCGAGCACGCGATGGCTGCCGCCATCAGCAAAAGCCCATTGTTAGATCATCTGATCATAGCTCCCGGCAATCCAGGAACTTCTGCAGTTGGTGTAAATGTATCCGTCGCCATAGACGACGTGATCGGACTGGTGGCCCTGGCCAAGGAGCGTTCAGTCGATTTAGTGATTGTGGGTCCTGAAGCTCCGTTAGCAGACGGACTGGCTGATCAGCTCAAGATGGCCGGAATCCTAGTCTTTGGACCTACCGCAGCCGCAGCACGGATTGAATCTTCCAAAAGTTGGGCCAAACGGCTTATGGCAAGGCACGGGGTTCCAACGGCTCGATTTGCTACTTTCCAATCAATGGAAGAATCCATCACTCACATCGCCTCATTACCGGAAGGCCGCGTGGTCGTAAAGGCAGATGGACTCGCTGCAGGCAAAGGGGTAATTATTGCGGAGTCTCGACAGGAAGCATCCGAAGCTGTGGTCGAGATGATAGGCGGCCATATATTTGGCGACGCAGGCTCGACCGTGGTCATTGAAGAGTGTTTAGAGGGTCCTGAAATCAGTGTCTTTGCATTCGTTGATGGTAAGACAGTATCTAACGAAGTTTCGGCCTGTGATTACAAACGCGCGTACGATAATGACGAAGGCCCAAACACTGGGGGAATGGGAGCGTACACCCCTCCCGAATTGTGGACGCCTTCACTGGCCACAAAAATCAGGAACGAAATACTGGAACCTATAGCCCTTGCAATGGATGCAGAGGGGTCACCTTTTACGGGAATCCTATATGCGGGGCTAATGCTCACAGAATCCGGTCCACGCGTGATCGAATTCAATTGCCGTTTCGGAGATCCAGAGGCACAGGTGGTTTTATCCCGACTTGATACGGATCTACTACACATAGCACGACAGGCTGCTGAAGGTCATCTAGACCAGATGGACGTCCAGTGGAATAATCAGGCCGGCGTATGTCTAGTTATGGCATCTGGCGGTTACCCCGGCCGTTATGAGACCAGAAAGTTAATCACCGGTATCTCGAGCGTTCCTAGTTCGGTTGACATTTTTCACGCTGGAACGACTGAAAGAGATGACGGAACGGTCTGGACTGCCGGAGGTCGAGTGCTAAACGTTGTTGCTCGGGGCTCGAACGTGGCAGAGGCTCGGCTTCTAGCATACCGGGCTGCTCAAGGAATCAACTTTGACGGAGCGGAATATCGCACGGACATCGCGGAACGCGCGATGAATTCCTCTAAACCATGAAGTCACGATCTGAACGCAATTTACTTGTCGTCTGTGACTTTGACGACACAGCAGCCGACTGCAATGCAGCGCAACTTCTGTTGACTGAGTTCGGAGGGCCGGGCTCTCAGGCCATACAGGAGTCTTATCGCTCAGGCGCCTTACCATTTCGCGAGTACCAGGAAGAAATGTTTAACACGGTGACAGTGTCGATAGAGGAATTGTCTGCATACGCGCGTGAAAACGTGAGTTTAAGGCCTGGATTTAGAACAGCCGTCGAAGCTACTCGGGCCATGAACGGGGAGTTCATCATCGCTTCAGCGGGGATAGACTTTTACATCGATCCCGTACTTGAAGCACACGGACTACCAAACGTTCCAATTCTGTCTGTGACGGGGTCGCCGATACGGTCGAACGGCGGGACTATGTCGTTCAGGTACGATTACCCATCTTTTCGGGAGCATTGTCGGGACTGGGCGGTCTGCAAATGCCAACCTGTCGAGTTAGCCAAATCGTCAGGAGAATACGTCATATTCATTGGGGACGGACTACGATCCGACTCTTGTGCTGCGCAAAAAGCCGATACTGTATTCGCCAGGTCGAGTCTACTCGACTACTGCAACATGAACGAAATTAAAGCCGTAGAGTTCGAAAATTTTCACTCTATAACCGCCTATATTTCTGAACTCAGTTTCGGTGATTAGAACTCAAGAACTCGATCAATGAAACACGACCAGCTAACAACCCAAAGTCGATGAAAGCCTCAGAATGATCCCTCGCTACTCACGACCACAGATGAGCAAAGTATGGTCGGACGAGAACATGTACGGTATCTGGCTGGACATAGAGATTGCCGCAAGCCAGGCATGGACCAATATGGGCGTAGTACCACAATCAGATATGGATTTGATTAGGAATGCCTCATTCGACATGAACCTGTACGACCAACATTTCGAGGAAACGAAGCACGACATCGTCTCGTTCACTCGTTCCGTAATGGAGTCGCTAGGCGAAGAAAGTCGTTGGATCCACTATGGCCTCACCTCCAATGACGTTAAAGACACAGCACTTAGTGTTCAACTGAAGCAGGCTGTCGACCTGTTAGATACGGACATAGATCTTCTTATGTCCGCTCTCAGAAAACGAGCCGAAGAGTTCATCGATGTACCGGCCATGGGGCGGTCCCATGGAATTCACGCCGAGCCGATGAGTTTCGGATTAAAGTTCGCCTTATGGTGGGATGAAATGCGCCGCCACAAGGTGCGTTTAGCTCAAACCCGAGAAATGGTGACCGTTGGAAAACTATCCGGACCTGTTGGAACATATGCGAGCGTCCCGCCCGAGGTGGAAGAAACGGTATGTCGGGAACTTGGTTTAGATCCGGCACCAGTATCTAACCAGATAATACAGAGAGACAGACACGCCCAGTACATTCAGGTACTTGCACTAATCGCAGCATCCCTAGACAAATTTGCTACGGAGATCAGAGCCCTCCAACGCACAGAATTACGAGAAGTCGAGGAACCATTCGGTACACCAGGATTCGTTACAACCGGTTCATCTGCAATGCCCCACAAACGGAACCCCGAGATATGCGAGCGTATCTGTGGGCTCGCCAGGCTCGTGCGTGGCCACACCATTACGGCCCTCGACAACGTTCCTCTGTGGCATGAGCGTGATATCAGTCACTCGTCTGCCGAGCGGATGATTCTCCCAGATTCGTCATTGGCTGTGGACTACATGCTAGAAAGATTCACTGCTGTCGTTAGTGGAATGCGCGTCTACCCGGACAGAATGATGCTTAACTTGGAGTTGACCAATGGTCTCCCATTCTCGCCCAGAGTAATGCTGGCCTTGGTCGAATCTGGCATGCCTCGTACCGATGCCTACAAGAAAGTGCAAAGCCTTGCTATGCGGACATGGGACGAGGGATTGGACTTCCGCGAACTACTGCGTAATGACTCCGAAGTAGTCAGCCTTATAGGAAGAGATGTGCTGGAAACACTATTCGACTACATGCACTTCCTGCGCTATGCCCGACACACTTACGACCGACTAGGATTTTCGGTTCCGGTTGCGAGCAGGTAATTCAGACTTGCCTTCTGTAAACGAGACGAACTTTTCTGGATTGATTCACCGTGGCAAGGTGCGTGACACCTACGACATCGGCGATGGTCGGCTACTCATGATAGCCACTGATCGGGTCTCTGCATTTGATGTCGTCCTGTCGCCAAGCATACCGGACAAAGGCACAATCCTTGCCCAGATGTCTAAGTTTTGGTTCAACTTGACAGCAGAAATAATGCCTAACCATCTAATCGGCATGGCGGACGACGAAAGTGCTCTCTCAGACGTACCGAAAACTGGTGCCTTGGGAGAACTACCTGACGCTATGCTCCGACGTTCCATGGTGATACGTAGGGCTGAACGCCTGGACATCGAGTGTGTTGTGCGAGGTTATATTACCGGTGCAGGCTGGGCCGAGTACGCTGAACATGGCACGTTAAACGGCCAGACACTTGACCAAGGCATAGTCGAAGCCCAAAAACTTGTCCCTCCTATCTTCACGCCTAGTACAAAGGCTGAGGAGGGTCATGATCTGCCTATGACTCCGTCCGAAGTTATAAACCTGGTAGGCAGAGAGATGGCCACAAAGTTAGAAGAAGCCACGGTAGGCATATTCCGGGTCGCCCAGGATTATGCCGCCGGACGTGGAATGATTATCGCCGATACGAAGATGGAGTTTGGGATTATCGACGGGGAGTTAACCCTTATAGATGAACTGTTTACCGCAGACTCAAGTAGGTTCTGGGCGCAGGATAGTTACTCACCTGGTGCTTCGCCTGCAGCCTTTGACAAGCAATTCGTGAGAAACTGGCTTCTTGAGAGCGGATGGAATCGTGAACCACCGGCTCCGGAGTTGCCAGGCGAAATTGTTTGTAAAACACGTGATAGATACATTCAGGCGTACGAGCGCTTAACCGGAGAAACATTTGTCACCTGATTCTCCACACTGTTGAATCCGGATGACTACAAAGGAACAAATGCCAGACCGAATCGCGACCACAAGACCAGATAACAGAAGAGGCATGTCACGCGGACAGCTGCGCGCACAACGACGCTTAAAGTCGGATGCTCGTAAACGCAGGAAACGCTATATATACGTAGCTATCGCGGGATCGGTAGCACTTCTATTCATAATCAGCCTTCTCGTGCCAGGTGGTTCCGGCAAACAGACTAGTTCAAACGACAACCTAAACACCGGTGGGCCTCTCGCGATCTTGGACGACCAAGGACGTTCCCACATAACCCCCGGAGAACCCGGCGGGCCATACCTGACATTGCCGGCTGCTTCGGGACCTCACTGGATAACAAACCCAACGGAAACCGTTCCTACGGGCTCACCCGCACGCTGGGGAGCCTACACAACCCCACTTCCAGACGAAGTGCAAATACACAACGCAGAACACGGTGGCATCATACTGAACTACAACTGTCCAGAGGGTTGTACCGAACTTCTTGAACAACTTCAGTCTGTGATACCGGGTCAGGGCGCACAGTTCATACTTGCGCCCTACCCCAACATGGACAGCCGTATCGCTATCACTTCCTGGCGACACCAGGACAAGATGGAAGAATTCGATGCTGACAGGCTAAACGCCTTTATAGACGCCTACCTGGATCGAGCTCCTGAGAGTGTGCAGGGGAACCTATTCTGATGTTTATGGCAACTGTAAAGGTGACTCTAAAACCGACCGTTAACGATCCTCAGGGAATCACGATTGCGCGGGCACTGGCGACGCTCGGATTTGAATCCGTAGAGGGGGTACGTGCAGGAAAGCTAATCGAGATAACTCTCGACGAACGTGATCAGACTATAGCCGAGCAACACGTGACCGAGATGTGTGAAAAGTTACTTTCAAACCCAGTCATTGAGCGCTACAGTTTCGACCTGAGACCTGCCTAGACACAGCTGCCGCCCGGCTGTCATTTCACAACCGTATAGACTGCTTTTCCGAACTAAAGCGCGCCCTTGGTGCTTGGGATCGTGTCTGGGTTGCGGTGATCTAGAGTTACTGCATCCCTGAGCGCCCGGCCAAAGGCCTTAAATGCGGACTCAATAATGTGGTGCTCGTTAGTGCCTTTTTCAACATTAAGGTGAATGTTAAATCTTCCTTCTGCTGAAGTTGACTCAAAGAAATGGCGCGCTAAATCCGTGGGGAACTCGCCAATATTGTTGTTAGATCCCATGTCTACAACCGCATAACCCCGTCCACTCAAGTCCACCGCACACATCGTCAGGGCCTCATCCAGAGGCACAAATGCGTGTCCCATGCGCACAATTCCGCGACGTTCACCCAGGGCTTGGTCAATACAACGCCCGAGCACTATCGCGGTATCCTCAGCGATGTGGTGTGGACCAGACTCGGTGTCTCCCGACGCTATCACAGAAAGATCAATAGAGCCGTGACGCGCGAGAGCATCCAGCATATGATTCATAAACCCATTCGGGGTGTTGATATCCGATATACCAGTCCCATCAAGGTTCACCTTGATGGTGATATTACTCTCGCCGGTCTTCCGTTCAATTGTAGCGGTACGCGTGCTGTCGACAGTCATTTCGTAAGTCTTTCAGATAAAAACGTCGCTCGCGCGACGCTATGAATGTCAATGGTCCCGTTGTGACACCCGAAGGTGCAAGCGGAGTGCACTTCACATTAGGAGGAATTCGAACAATTACGCGATCTCTGAAATCACTTCTAGTACCCGAGTTGTCTCTTCAGGAGTCCCGGTGCTTATCCGAAGGTCATGAGTAAGTCTAGGATCAGAGAAAGGGCGTACAAAGATGCCTTTTTTTATGAGAGTTTCATAAAGGTCAACTGCGAGGTGGTCGTCAAACCGAGTCAGGAGGAAGTTAGCGTGGGACGGAACGTAGGAAACGTTAGCCATCGAGTCGAACATCTCTTCCATGCGTTTCCTCTGGTCAAGGAGAACCGCAACCTTTCCAAGTAACTTCTCTCGATGCTCCATCGTTGCCAGAAGTGCGGCCTCGGCAGCTATGTTGACGTTGTAGGGATTCTTTATATCGATAAGTCGGTTAATGATTTCAGGGTGAGCGATCATATATCCAACCCTCAATCCAGCAATTCCAGCCCATTTACTGAACGAGCGAAGGACCACCAGATTTTCGAACTCTGGAATCAAGTGGGATACGGTCTGCCCTGAAAACTCGTAGTAGGTTTCGTCTACAACAATCACCATCCCAAGTTTAAGCAATTCGCGCGTTTGCTCTTCCGTAAGAATGTTTCCAGTGGGGTTATTTGGGGATGCCAGGAAAACGATCTTCGTTCTATCGTCATCCTCACGAGCCACTGCCTCAACATCGACCTCGAAGGCCGCATCTCGCTGGATCGAAACGACCTCTGCGTCAGCCACCCGCGCACAGAAGTGATACATCCCAAAGGTGGGCTTGCAATCCAAAACTCGATCACGTGGTGCAACGAACAAACGCATCAGGAGATCAATCATCTCGTCGGCTCCCGCTCCAGCCAGGATCTGCCCCGTCGGATGCCCTGTGTATTCCGAAAGTGATGTTCGAATTTTGACCTGATTAGGATCCGGGTAAAGATGTAACGGAAGGTCGGTTAGCGACGCCGCTATATCAGGGTCAGCCCCAAACGGGTTCTCGTTCTGATTTACACGAACTATCATCTCCGGAGACACGCCGGCTTTTGCCGCCATATCATCGGGGGACACAGCAGTCGCGTAGGTTTCAGGGATTATGAGATGGGGCCTCATAAGTTTTTGTATCTGTGACAAACGTAGTTCCGTATCGTTTGGTTGGTTGAGATTAGGTTCACGGATTAGATCAGAGCTCGTAAACCGGATTACACCACAGGAACGCGGCCGAGGCTACTCCCCGATCAAGCGCTTCATTCGCAGTTCTGCTGCATTAGCATGACCATGGAGTCCCTCTGCTCGGGCCAACACAGAAGCCTGATTGGCTATCTTCATGAATCCTTCGGCATCCAGATCGACTACCGGTGTGAACTTTAAAAAGTGTCTAACGTTAAGTGCGGAGGCAAATCGAGCAGTTCCACCCGTTGGCATCACATGACTTGGTCCAGCAACATAATCTCCCATAACTTCAGCGGAATACTCGCCAACGAAGAGTCCACCAGCACTCCTTACTAGTGACACATAAGGAGTCGGGTCTGAGATTGCAAGACAAAGATGTTCGGGGGCGACTTCGTTAGCTACTGCTATTGCTTCCTCAACGGAGTCAACGATTACCGATACGCCATTTGCGTCAACAGACTGTCCGGCGATCTTGGAACGTGGTAACTGTGACAGTTGTCGCGCGATTGCAGATTCGATCGCGTCGGCAACTACTGCCGACGTACTGACCAGAACGGGACGAGCTAGAACGTCGTGTTCGGCTTGTGCCAAAAGATCACTAGCGCAGAACTCCGGATCTGAGGTCTCGTCAGCGATTACAAGTGTTTCGGTTGGCCCGTAAATTCCGTCGATCCCGACGTGTCCGAATAGTTGCCTTTTTGCAGCCGTCACCCACACATTACCTGGCCCAACTATCAAATCCACAGAGGGAACCGTTTCGGTACCGTAAGCAAATGCACCGATGGCCTGAGCACCACCTATTTTAAAGACACGGTCCACACCAGCTATCGATGCTGCCGCAAGTACAGCCGGATGTGGCAAAGAGTTGCCCTTTGCCGGAGTGGCCAGAAAAACTTCATCGACACCTGCCACACGCGCAGGAATAACAGTCATGATCACTGTAGATGCGAGTGGCGCAGTTCCACCGGGCACGTACGCACCGACGCGGGCCACTGGAGTCACCAGTTCTCCATAGTGACGTTCATTGTCATGCCAGCTATCCGGCCGAGCTGCCATTTGAAACGCCCTGACACGTTCTGCAGCGATCTCGAGGGCTTCACGTGTCTGAGCCGGGATAGACTCAAGCGCCCTCGTCATCTCCACCTGTGGCACTTCGAGAAAAGCCAACTGCACACCGTCCAGCTCACTTGAGATGCGGTTTACAGCAGCATCACCATTCTGGTTCACGTCCTCCAGAATCCGAGCGGCGATAGTATCTGCCTCTATGTCACCCGGTTGAGATCCCCCGAGCAGTTCAAGTGCATTGGTCAGTCCCGTTACCCGCTTCATCCACCTGCGCCATTAGTCTCGAGAGGTCGGCCAAGATTTTTCCGTAACTCCGCGTAAGCACGACACGGCGTTTCGAAGACATATGCGGGATCGTTGACGGTTATGCCGCTGGCTCCTAGCCTTCGCATGTAGTCGATAGCAGGAATCAGATCGCCCTTGGGCACAACGACCTGCACCGAAAACCACGACCCTCCAGACTTGCTGAACACAGGTGCTATGGTCGGGCCCTGCAGACCAGAATATTTGGGATCTGAATTCACCAGCTCTGCGACCGCTTCTGGAGACTCACCCTGCATATTAGCAATCACCCACTGGAAGGCCTGGGCCGACACGCGAGACTCAAGCCGCTCAAGAATGTGCCTGACCGGCTCAAGAGATGCATCATCGCGATCAAGTGAAGCCAAGTTTCCAATGAGGACAGCAGACGATGTGAGGATCGGTGGATCATCCAGCCTTCTCAAACGGTTCTGCCTCAACGTCGTACCGCTCGCTGTGATATCAGCGATCATATCTGCATCGCCGATTTCAGGCCTTGCCTCTAATCCACCCTTAGCATCCACCGCCTCAAACTTGATGCCGTTGTTTGCAAGATATCGACCAATAAGTCTCGGATACTTGGTCGCTATCCTGAGAACTCGTCCGGTCTTCTCAATTTCTAATGCCTTGGCGGCGAGTCCATCAAGCGTTACTACGCTCGCCCACTCGTCAGGAACCGCCAGAACAAGATCAGACCCGCCAAACTTGAGATCCGGGATCAGGACTGCAGTATCCCCATCCTCGTCATGTACCTCTTGAAATTGGTCTAACCCGACTACACCAATGTCAGCCACTCCACGGTCGACTAATCCGGTGATATCGGATGCACGTTGGAACAACGCTTCAACGCCATTAACCGACGGGATACGAGCTGTGTAAGTACGGCTGCTTGAGCGATTGACGCGTAGTCCAGCCTCACTTAACAACTCGGTCGCGGAGTTCGCTAGAGCACCTTCAGATGGGAGGGCGATTCGAATATCTGGCACTTGTATTACGTCTAATGGATAGAAATTGTGACGGCAGTTAAAGACACCGTTCGCCAATCGGCGACAAGATATTGTAAACGGTGCCGCACCGTGTACGTAATTGAAACTCCGAGCAATGTTCTGCACATTGCTCCTACATCTAGTACCTCTATCGACCGCTGGAGGCTTTCAACAACTCCTCCCTTATAGCCTCAGCTACTATCTCAATCTCGCCATCTTGCAAGTTGATTGGATCCATATATATCTCACCCTTAAATCCAAGAGGACTGATGTAAACCCTTGGCGAGCGCTCCATAAGTCTGCGGTGGATCTCATCTCCACCAGGTCCGCGCCAGTCACGTTCAAAATAGATCACCGCGTGTGGAATGGGGTGATCCTTATCGTCATGTTCTACCTGCCCTCGAATTCCAGGTATCTCAGTGATCTGGTCTACTACAATCTCGCACTGCCGACGGAACCGTATAGTCTCGGCATCTTGGTCCTCCGCGACAAATGCCTCTACCGCAGCCACTAGACCAACTATCTCTTCTTTCGATACTTTCATGGGACGACCAATCGCCTGGTTGGGAGCAGCGTTGAGACGAGCTGCCTCAATAAGGTCTTTGCGGCCGATCAAAATCCCGGTGGACTGAGGGCCTCGCATCCCTTTTCCACCGCTGAAACTAACAATATCTGCGCCTTCATCAAGGTATCTATTTAGATTTTCACGAGGTGGAAGCATCGAAGCGGCATCACAAATAATTGGGATGTTGTGCTTACTCCCTATCCCGGCGAGAACCGAAAGAGGTATGTCACCTGCGCCAGTGAAGGGGGAAACTAGGTGGATGATCCCGGCTGTGTTCGGTCCGATCGCTGCTTCAACCTCTTCGGGATAACAGCGTCGACCCTTTCCAACCTCCACAAACTTCGCCCCGGTCATCAGATAAGCGTGATCATAGGCAAAACGATGCTGCCGTTGGATGATCAATTCGTTTGGAAACCAGTCAGTGATCGGTAAACTCTGGATACGAGCAACGTCTGTTCCGGTCAAGACTGCCGCAGACTGTAATACCAGTCCGCCCGCCGCCCCACTCGTTACTAACGCCGCTTCAACTCCAATCGCCTCTGCAATCATCTCTCCTGCCCGAATCAATAGCTCATCGACGTTTAGGAACACCCCCGCCGACTCTTCTATGGCTTCAATCACCTCGGGTCTCATTCTTGACCCCGAGTGCTTGGTGTTCGTACCGCCCGCGTTAATAACAGGCGTCAGCCCCATACGCTGGAACACAGATCCGCCAGTAGATTGGCTCATCTTCGGTCCCCCGTTGTATTTCTTGAGTATTTTGCTCGTAATGGGCGGATTGTATCGGTCATACGTTTAGATATCACGCAAATGCAAAAACCAACGAAGAAAGCGTGAAATTTAAAATAATACCTATTCCGATTATCCCCATCACCGGGCCGTAATTCTCGAACGCCAAACTCGATTTCAACCCAACCGAGATCCCGACAATAATCCAAATGGTCGCCAGAGCAAACACCAACTCACCAACGACTGGAACAACTCCGAATGCTCTGAGAAGTCCTGCACCGTATGCGATGCCCACAACACGCATCATGTTTGGCCGAGATGCTTCGGCACGAACCGAGTCGAAGATGTAGCTACGCATGAACCACGCCACATGGGAATAGATCAACCATCCAGCAATGGTCAAAAAGACATTCTGAAAAGCCAGGGACAGGTCGTCTAAAGTACCTATAGCCGATGCAATTGCTGCAGCTGCGACAAGAACGTAAACCTGAAACGTCCCAGCCTTATCACCTTGTATATCCTGAAACGTCTTGCCGTTAAGTAGCGCGGCATTCACCACACGACTGGCAAAGTCTCGGGGTCTATCAGGAGGCTCCGGCCCGAAGTAGTTGGACCCCGAGTTGTCGTTCATACAATCTCGAAACCAAATACACGGGCAGCGGTCCGGCCCATCACTTCCTCAGCATCCTCACCCGCAGACAGGGCTGGGTGGCTCCTAATGGCATCCAGAGCATTATGATATCCCTCGCGTCCAGCACTTGGAGGAAAGTCGCTCCCCCACATCAATCGTCTTGGCCCGAAGGCCTCTACCGCCATCTCCACAAAGGGAGGAACGTTCTCTATTTTGTACTCAGGAGCCAGAACTTCAGGCCTTTCCCCTATCTCACCAAACCCGTGCAACTTCATGGTGGCGTTAGGCAAATCAGCCAGTTTCAACAGTCGCCTGAACTCCTCATAAGGCGGCTTGTGACCATGACCAGCATTTCCAAAATGCTCAATCACGACCTGTGTGTCTGGTACTGATGCAATCAGGTCCCGGTAAGCCTCTGTCAAAAAGCCCTTAAACGTACCCTGGGAGCTAACGCCAACACCGAGGCGTCCAGCAGCCTCCCATAATTCGGGTTGCTGCGGCGCTCCTGAATCATCGGTGTAAAGTCTGACACCACCTGCACCACGTTCGGCCTCCCGGGTTAACGCACCGACCTGATCATCCAATCTATGGTCTATTTGGACAGCAGACCTGAAACGACCAGGGTATCTTTCACAACATTGGAATAAGTATTCGGCGTCGTACGTCCCTCTATGCTGCAGCAATAAGGCGTGATCAACTTCGTCCATGTCCATGACGTGGACAAGAGTCTCTACAGGTTCAAACCAGTTTCGACCGGCATGACAATGTGTGTCGATTATCAACATTAGGTTGCTATCTCCATACCCGACAGACCAACGCCGGAACCTTCAGCAAGTACGAGGTCATCAATTTGTTGCTTGAGACCAGATGGCAAGTCCCAATCTCCGCCTAGGTCTTCAATGATTTCTGATGGTTTCTTGGCCCCGGCGAGTGCAACGCTCACAGTCTCGTTGTCCAACACCCATGCGATGGCGAGTTGTGCAATTGTCTTACCGTGATCAGATGCCATCACTTTCAGCTTCTCAACTGTGGCGATATTTGCAGCCAGGTTGTCCGAACCCCAGCTGCTAATTCCAAAGTTATCTCCCCGCGCGCGCCAGTCGTCCGGACCAAAGTCTTGGTTCGCCGTCCAAACTCCTGTCAGCAACCCGTGAGCCATTGAGCCGTAAGCCATGATCCCCATACCCTGCGACTGGACGAAAGGCATAACCTCGGTTTCAGGACGACGGTCAAAAATGTGATAGCCGATTTGCTCCGTAATAATCGGACTGGTTTGAAGTGACTCTTCCATCATAGGGACCGAAAAATTAGACACTCCAGTGTGCCGAATTTTGCCAGCCTTCTTGGCCTCTTCAAGCACTCTCATTGGATCAGAGAACGGTCGGTCCTTGTCCGGCCAATGGATCAGAAACACATCTATATAGTCTGTCTGTAGGCGTTTGAGACTGGCGTCTATAGAAGCTCTCAGTAAATCTGGGTTTGAGTCCGCAACCGTGGCTGCGCGGTTATCGGCGTTACCGGTTTTCCACTCCCTTGCCCCCTTGGTGACGAGAACGATATCCTCCCGTCTGAGATCCTTGATAGCTCTGCCCATTAGCGTCTCTCCGTAACCCCATCCGTAGACCGCTGCAGTGTCATAGAGAGTTATGCCGCCATCAAATGCAGTATGCACGGCTGCTATCGCTTCGTCGTCGTCGAGATCACCATACTGGCCACGTCCCATTGGCCAACCCCCAAAACCAATCACAGAGGTTTCGAGGCCTGAATCGCCGAACTGACGCGTACGCATGGTCTTTCCTTTAACTTTGAATACCTGTTGGGTTATTTGAAACTCTGGTCGCATTGTATGTGCGACTACCCGAGGCTAACCGCCCCGTTCTCGTCGATTCTCGTGACGGGACCCCGCCCCGTGTAAGCTACAGCTTTCATCGTCACTGAAACTGCCTCTCCTGCTCCGAAATGTCTCGCCGTCTGGTTATCTATAGCGCCAGCGAGCCCCGCGTTAGACATCGAGGTACACGGCTCAAGTCCGACGTTGTAGCCGCGGCCGTACCAGGGATAGCCCCACCCGCCACCAAGGTTCCGCCAATACCATAAATATGGGAACACGGCGGAAGGAAACCTAAGGCCGAATCCAACACCGGTTTCCTCATTTGTGACAGCGTACCAACCCTCCGTCATCTCCGTCATATATGCCATATCCAGGGATCGGTCTTCAACAGAGGGAATACGAGTGAAGTCAATCAGTGAACCGTCCTGTGCAGGTACGTGAGGCCAGTCACCGCGGTGGTTGGTCAGGAGCTTAGAAGAGTCAGATGTGACCTTCCCGTCGGTTAAAACAGTGTGAGCAGAAACGTCCAATCGACACTTTTCTGACAAGAACGGTGCACCGATCGCAACGTGTTCCAACCAGACAGCGTCCGCCTCTTCTTCCGCCTCGTTGGTCACAGTCTCATCCAGTGTTAGGACCGCACTGCCCGTTTCTATAGAGAGTGTTTTGCTCACAGAAAAAGGTGTGCGGTAGCCACGCGCACGGAACGTTACTGCTACGCGTTGCGGGGTATCCTCGTCAATATAAACATCCCACGGTATCGTGCTCATTTCCGCATGCAAACCCAGTTCAGCACCAGCCACGGTCGAAGGATAGCCACCATGAGGCACGACCGTCTGCCAACCGCCCTCATAGACATCCATCCAGTTATTCTCGGCTCCTCCCGTCGTCGGGATAAATTTTTGAGGATCCCGTACCCCCCAAGGCGTTCGCCACATGAAATCGGTATCGGTCGGCTTATGAACGATGCTGTATATGTCAGCTCCCTTGTCAGCCAAAACGACCACCTTTAGCAGCTCGTTTTCAATGACCACGGTCCGGAGACCCCTGTATGTCCAGGCACTCGAAATTCGGGCACCATATGTCCGTTCACCCTCGTAGTGCATATGCAACACCCTCTCTATCGCACTTTTATTTGAGTATTAAGCGTCCGGGGACACCAGAATTCGGAAAACGTCTTTCGACTCCGAAGCCATTCGCTCAAAGCCATCCGGGATAACTCGATCCAAGGAGATACGCCCGGATACCAGGTCTCCAAGTTGAATCTTGCCTTCCGCAACCAGTTGCACCGCAGCTCGCATGTCGCCGGTTCCAGCCGCGACACTCCCGATTACGTTTAGTTCTTTGAACACCGTCGAGTTGAAGTCCACTTGGGGACGGGCTGAATATATACCGACCAGTACAACCTTCCCGGCCCTGCGTACCCAATCGAATGCGTTCACAGGCGTATTCACAGCGCCAGAGGTTTCAACAACAATATCCGGACCAATACCTCCTGTAAGGCTAGCCAGTTGTTCACCCGAATCGTTCTGACTTGCATCGACCACTGCGTCGGCGCCGAGTTGGCGAGCCATCTCAAGGCTGGTGGGCCTTAAATCCAACCCATAAACAATCGCTCCAGCAGATTTGAACGCTTGGACAGTTAACAATCCAACAGTACCAAGACCTATCACTGCCACGCTCTCCCCTACTCTCACACCAGATCGCCTAACAGCGTGTAAAGCAACTGTCGCAGGTTCAATTAAAGGTGCTTCTTCGTCCCTTATCTCATCCGGTAATTTGATCAGATGATCCGATGGCCAAACCATAAATTCTGAGAGACCGCCATCACGTCCCAAACCTGCGACCTCCATATTCGGGCAGGTCGCCTGTGAACCGATTTGGCACCAGTAACAATTACCACAGGTGAGTACGTTATCGACTATGACTCGATCGCCCACAGATAATCCCGAAGTGTAGTCACCTATCTCGACCACCTCACCAGCAACCTCATGTCCGAGTACCGTTGGAACTGATGTGATGAAAGTCGGTCCATACTTCCATTCTTCAATATCCGTGGCACAAATCGAAGCGTTCATGACACGTATTTTTATCTCTTCAGGTTTGGTTTCAGGTTCCGGTACAACTTCCAGTCTAATGTCGTTTCTACCGTGAAATACGAGTGCGCGCATTGGTATGGCCATAGACAGCATGTCCTGTTGGTGGGTGTCTTCGGGAGACTGCATTCTTTCACGGGCAAATAGGAGCATCAACCAACATCGAATGTTCTCGATGCTAGGATTCAGTGTGCGATGAAAATCATTAAGGTCTGGAGCGAGAATTGAGCGAAGATACCGTGAAAATTCTGTTTGATACTGACATCGGCTCAGACATCGATGACGCAGTTGCGCTCGCCTATCTACTTGCCCAACCGCGGGCCGAAATTCTGGGTATCACCACGGTGTCCGGGCATCCGATTGAAAGGGCAAAGCTTGCCAGTGCCATCTGCAAAACTGCCGGACGAGACATACAAATAATCCCGGGTTCAGAACACCGAATCGACGGACCAACCAGACAGCCGAATGTTCCTCAGGGTTCCGTATTGCCCAACTGGCCGCATAAGACCGAATTCCCTGATGGTGACGCAGTCGATTTTATGGCTGAAGTGATCAGGTCTCAGCCATATGAGGTAATCCTGCTAGCAGTGGGCCCCATGACCAACGTGGCAAAGCTATTTACTCGACACCCTGACGTGCCAGGCCTGCTTAAATCCCTGCGGCTCATGCTGGGTCGTTTTCTAGACCCGTATCACAACACTCCATCCGCAGAATGGAACTCACATTGCGACCCGACAGCGGCGAGCTACGTGTATTCAACAGCGATAACTGGAGATATAGCTCACCACACTTCACTGGGACTTGATGTCACCAAACAGGTCACAATGAACTCAGATCAGGTTTCAGAGTATTTCAAACACCCTTTATTACAGCCGGTATATGAGATGTCGAAAGTCTGGTTTGACGAACGGTCAATCCTGAACTTTCACGACCCACTTGCGGCTGTAACACTGTTTGATGAAACCGTTTGCACATATCAGAATGGAATATCCGTTGTAACCCGGTCGGATGACCGAGATGACGGACTCACCGAATGGACAGCGGATCCCAAGGGGCCACACAAAATCGGTATAACCGTTGATTCAGACCGTTTCTTCGAATCCTATTTCGACGTTTTTAATTAACGTGCCATATCATCAGGGCCAGACGGTGAACGGCACCAAGCAGTCTTGGAGAGAAACATATGTCGCTAGATAACCTGACGATCACGGGAATCGAGATGGTGTGGTTCCAATACCCGCTTGAGAATGTTGGAACGGATTACAACACTTTCAATATGGTTTACGAACCGGGGGCGCAAACAACACATACGGAAGGGATCCTGCGCATCCACACATCAGCAGGTGTCGTCGGTGAACACGTGGGACTCCGTGGCCCCACTGCAGAACAGGTCAAGATGCTCACGGGGTACTTGATCGGCAAAAACCCTCTTGAGCGGGAGAAAATATACCAAGACACCAAGAGGGGCTTGAGGCACTTCGATATGACTGGAGTGGGCCCAGTCGACATCGCCCTGTGGGATATTGCCGGAAAGCTGTTCGATGCTCCACTCTACCGGCTGCTGGGAGGTAGCCGTAAGCCATTACCTGCCTATGCCAGCACACTTCATGGTGACGAAAACGGAGGGTTAGCGACGCCTGAGCAGTTTGCTGATTTTGCCCAGCAGTGTGGAGAGATGGGTTACAAGGGTTTCAAAATTCATGGATGGGGAGATGGCCCGATATCCCGAGAGATCGCAAACGTTCACGGGGTCCGCGATCGCGTGGGTCCTGAAATGGCCCTTATGATCGACCCCGCATGTGAATATGAAAACTTTGCCGAGACCCTGGCCATTGGGCGAGCATGTGATGATTCTGACTTCTTTTGGCTAGAGGACCCATATCAAGACGGAGGTGTTTCGCAATTCGCTCACCGTAAGCTACGTCAAATGATTAAGACCCCGATTCTCCAGACCGAGCACATAAGATTGCTAGAGCAACACGTCGACTTCATCGTGGCAGAAGCCACGGACTACGTCCGGGCAGGTGCACACGAAGACGGAGGGGTTACCGGAACTATGAAAATTGCATCTGCCTCGGAAGGGTTCGGTCTCGACATGGAATTACATGGGCCCGGGCCGGTGCATCGCCACATTATGTCGGCAATAAGGAACACCAACTGGTATGAACTAGGACTGATTCATCCCCTAGTGAGGACCACGAGATCCCCTGCCTACCTGAACTACAGTGACGATCTAGATGCAATCGACTCAGACGGTAACGTTTTCGCACCGGAAGGACCAGGTATAGGTGTAGAGATCGACTGGGATTTCGTTCGGGCGAACCAAATCGATCGCGCTATATGGGGTGAGGCTCAGGACTGAACCACGTCCTAGTTCATTCCCAGCAAAATTGTACCGACAGATACCACCCAACAAGCCGCACCGGTTGGAGGGAGCCCGTTTACCTAACACTCCCTCCAACCGGTGCCACAGGTGCTCCGGCCTCAACAAACCGGCCGTACGCTCCGTCCAACTTGATTTCGCCGTTGTCCATTAGAACCTCGCCCCGCAGCAAGGTCATAGTGATAGCGCCTTTTAACTCCAGACCCTCATAAGGCGTAAATCCAGCCTTGCCCAGCATGTTGGACTCAGAAATCTTATGCATCCGTTCAGGATCTACGATTGCAAGATCTGCATCCGACCCGATCTGAATAGTGCCTTTCTGTGGGTATAGTCCGAATATACGGGCTGGATTTTCCGCCATGACACGAGCGAACCAGCGAGGGCCAAGCCCGCGTTCACTGACACCCTTTGAGTAAACAACCGGTGCGATGGTCTCAATGCTAGGAGCACCGAATGGGACCGGCAACTCACCGCCGGGCATGAAAAAAACGTTGTCCTCACCCTTCATTTTGTCCTCATAAGGGTGTGGAGAGTGGTCACTGGCCACACATGAAATATAGCCATCCGTCAGTCCTTCCCAAAGGGCTTCGTGGTCACCACCGTCTCGGTATCGCAACGGAGGTCCGATTTTCAGTAGAGGACCCCACTTTTCGTGGTCTTCAGCCGCAAGTAACAGATATTGAGGACAAGTTTCAGTCCAGACCGGAAGCCCCTCCGCCTGAGCACGCTTGATCCTTTCAAGACCCAACTGCGTGCTCAGGTGGACGATATACAGTGGACTACCTGTCATTTTGGCCAGTGATATCGCTCGATTTATAGCCTCTTCTTCAACCCACGGCGGTGCGACGTCGGGGAAATCACTCGGTGCGACCCGACCCTCATCTCGGAAACGTTTCTCAAGGTGATCTATCACGTCGCCGTTCTCACAATGGAGTTGAGTGACTCCACCGTTATTACCGATCAATTCCATGGCGTTGATGATGAACTCATCGTCTACCATCGTCCGAGGACGGCGACTTTTATAGGTCATAAACGCTTTGAAGGATCGAATTCCCATGCCCATAGCGGCGGGAATACCTTCGAATACGTAAGGGTCTGCGCCCAGCATCAGGTGTAGGCCCATGTCGATCACTGAGGTTTCATTAATTTCGCCCGAGATCCTGGCTGTTGCTGCAGGTAGACCTTCGTGATTCACGTGATCCGGTTCACCGAATGGGATGATCGTTGTCAATCCGGACTTTGCAGCCATACGTCCTGCAAGTTCGAAGTCTTCCCATCCACGGAAATGGGCGTGAGCATCAATTGGCCCAGGAAGTATGTAGCGTCCTGATGCATCGATTTCCCTATCCGAAAAAGGCATGGAATCTGGTGAACCAATCGCCACGACTTTACCGTCTTTGATGGCAATAGAGGCCTCAACCTCTGCGGCAGCTGTAACAACCAGACCACCCGAAACAACCGTATCGACCTTCTGCTCGTTCGCCATACATTTCTCCTGGATTTTCTTCATTGATGTTGTGTTTAGATCTGATTTAATCGTTAAGGGTGACCAAATTCGAAGTTCTTCATAAGGTAAACCCACTGAGAGAGGGTGATCTCGGCGCGCCGGTCTCGGCGCTGCCTACTGCTTTCCCATTCCTCGTCTGATATGTTTTCCGGTCGCCCAGCCCACACACGCGTCGCCTCCCAGTGCGAGGGTGAATGATATCCAGTCAACAAGGTTACCTCTAATGGATACTCGGCTCCGACCGTTTTCCATAAACCCAGTATGCGAGCGTCCTGTTGTTCTATCCTGGGCCAAACACCGTTCTCCGACATATCCACGACCTCTGCCAAATCTGCAGGATCAATCTGAAATCGGCGATACCCGAAGAACTCCCGATGGTGGTCTGGCGGAACCTGACTCAATGGCCTATTGGCCACAGGACTCAACAGACGAACTGTTTCGGACTCAACAAGCGGGGATCGCTCATATCCATTCAACGATTTCTC
The DNA here is from genome assembly GCA_046583495.1 of Dehalococcoidia bacterium. GTDB lineage: Bacteria > Chloroflexota > Dehalococcoidia > Lucifugimonadales > Lucifugimonadaceae. The sequence continues at coordinate 24,203 of JAYGCF010000008.1, read as the reverse complement.
CCATGTCTTGATGTCAGCAAACGCCGTGACCCGCAACACGTCGGTCTCCGGAGCACCGATCTGAGTGCCCATCACTTTCAGGACTTCGCCGCCAGCGCGGTGCAACCCGGGGTAAACACCCGATGCTATTTCCTCCTGGAAATCCGATAACGCGCCATGTACCAAGGAACTACTACGAGCCTCATAAATCAAATCTAAAGACAATATTTAGGTCCTCGCCCGCCCACGCTTGAGAGATCGCCCGGCCAGGTTTCCAGTGTTCTCACCCTGGTCGATAACCATCTTCCCGTTAACTATCACGTACGGAATACCTTCCGGGTAGACCTTTGGATTTGCTTTGGTCGCACGAGTTTTCACATTCTCGGCATCAAAAATCACGATGTCAGCACGGAATCCATCGCGCAAAATCCCACGATCCGGTATCCCGAGGCGTTGTGCCGGGAATGAAGTCATCTTTCTTATGGCCTCTGGCAACTTCAAGTTCTTCTCAGCACGAACAAACTCAGCAAGGACAATAGGAAAACAGCCGTAAGACCTGGGGCTAGGGTGCTCACCAAATAGAAGCGCGTCACTACCTATCATTCCGTAAGGATGAGATACAAATTCAGAGAGAGTGTGAGGATTGGTCCCCAGAGCCACAGTAGATATCCCCAGGTTTTCTTCGACAAGAAGGTCCATCAGCGCCTCCACTGGCTCTTGCCCTCGCATTGCGGCAATTTCCGTGACTGAATGACCGTCATATCCATGATTCTGGGGTTGTTGGAAATTAGTGAGCCAGTTTTCGCTGAGGTTCCGCCATGCAGAACCGCCGTCGGACATTTCAGACATGATCCGCTCACGGTCAGAGCCATTTGTAAGCGCAACCTTCAGTCGTTCTACCCCACCATCCATCGTCCATTGAGGTAGCGCAATAGTTACCCTCGTACCTGAATAGGGATAGGTGTAGCAGTCAAACGTGACATCCATTCCAGAGTCGACGGCGTCTTCAACAAGCCCCAGGTAGTCCAGGTGGCTTCCCACCCCCTGTGCGCCCTGTCGGTAGTGAGTCAAATGAACTGGGATCCCGCTCTCACGGCCTATGGTAAGAGCTTCTTCCCAAGGAGCAAGCAAACCCTCAGACAGTAGAGAGGCTCTCGTATGGGTGTGATAAAAACCGCCGAGTCGAGCTGATTCAGCACTTAACTCGATCAGTTCCTCAGTAGACGCGTATGAACCCGGTGGATAGTCAAGTCCAGTAGATAGGCCCCATGCTCCTTCCTCCATCGTTTCCCTCACAGCTGATCGCATGTTAGCTATCTCTTCCACTGTGGCTGCTCTATCTTCCCAACCCACTCCCCAGATACGGACAGGAGAGTTGCCGAGGATATAGCAAATGTTCACGGCGACACGCTCATGGAATTTCACGAGGAACTCCGTCAAAGTCAGCCAGTCCGCTGGCTCCGGCGGATATCCATTTAAACCGCTATCAAGTTCAATAAACTGGCGCAATTCTGCAAGCGTCTTAAATGGTGCCCATGAATTGCCATCTATCCCTATTAATTCAGTAGTCACGCCTTGACGGATCTTAGGATCGTGATGGGGTTCACCGAGGATCGTTAGCCCTGCGTGCGAGTGAACGTCTATAAATCCCGGACATACAACATGTCCAGACGCATCAATCGTCCGTGATGCTTCGATATGGTCATGTTCACCACGGTGGACAGTCAGCGTATCGCCGTCTATCAAGAGGGTGGCATAAAAACCCGGGCTGCCCGTACCGTCGATAATCTGGCCGTTAACGATTTTGATATCAACCAAGACTTGCGTCCCTTCAAGTGGAAAGCGTAGTGAGTTCCGTCACCACAAGAAGTCACATTATGGAACGCGCTCTAGTCTTAGTGCGACCCTGCGGAAGCCGCAAATTTATCACTACACTCTCAAGCAACTAGCGCGCGTGTAGTTAAGTACTATACGAGACGTTCCCATTGGTAGCCTTTAGTGCACTTTCTAACGTGTATCAAAATTTGGGACTGAGTGTGGATTGAGCCTGTGTATGGATAGATACGACAAAGTATCGTGTGTTTCTCACATACATTTCTTGTGCAAGAGGTATCCTCATTGCAATGACCGGTACGACTATCGCACTTATCCTTCTCTCCGCATTTGCACACGCTTCGTGGAATTTTTTACTCAAGCGTGCAAATGATGCGGAAGTGTTCACGTGGTGGATGGCCGTTTGCATCAACGTAATCCTCTTACCACTCGCAGTTGTCCTCTTCTGGACTAACCCTCCCGAATCGGAGGGGTGGATATTCGTCGCTGCCACGTGGATCCTGCATCTTGGCTATTTCTTCACGCTAAGTCGAGCATACAAGAACGGTGATTTGTCACTGGTGTACCCGGTGGCCCGCGGTACTGGCCTGATATTAATTCCGGTTTCGGGAGTGTTGTTGCTCGGCGAGACCATGTCAGCTCTTGCCGTTATAGGCGTAGTCGGTGTGGCCTCTGGTATTTTCCTACTATCGTGGTGGGGGAGGCTCGGTTCAATCGTAGCCAACCCTCTCTCACTTCCCCGAGCTCCGGGAATGGCATACGCCCTCACCACTGGTCTGATAATCGCTGGTTACTCGATAATCGACAAACAGGGTGTACAGCACGTCACCCCTCTGCTTTACATGTATTTGATGACGACCTCAGCCACTTTTGGCCTTCTCCCATTTATAGTTCGAGGCCGTTCGCGCGCCGTGTTCCTGAACGAGTGGAGAAACAACGCCCGGGCGATTGTGACTGGTGGCATGCTTCAGTTCGCAGCATACGGAATGATCTTGACCGCTCTTACCGTGTCCCGAGTCAGTTACGTCGGCCCTTTCAGGGAAGTCGGTCTTCTAATCGGCGTTGGATTGGGATTGTTCGTTCTAAAAGAACCGTTCCCAGGGGGCCGAATATTCGGCGCTACATTGATAGCGATCGGGGCGACCGCTATTGCGATCGCCCCTTGAAACGACCCTCGATTGATCTTCGTTAATTTTATGTCCTAGGTTTGATTTTAAGGCCCATTTCTTTCACCTTGGCGTTTCCACCTGAAACAATTTTGACACCCCAGTCCAACATGTATTTGAGGTTCTCTTCCTCACTCATATTCGGGTCATGCCAACTACAAAGAAATCCAATTCCTGCTTTGTCGCATGCGGCACGTACCGTAAGCCTCGCCTGATCCATCTCTTCTGGGTACGGCGGATCATGAGCATCGGAAAACCCATATGACATTCCCATGTCACCTGGTCCCCATTCGGCAAACGAAATACCCGGCACTGCAGCCGTAAACTCGGCGTTTGCCACACACTCTCGGTCCTCTAATTTCAGACCAAGAATCAACTCACCGTCCGGATTCAGTGGCCACGGATCGGAAACTTTGACGTAATCCTGGGGATCCATTCCCCAGAGAGCTGCTGGTTTACCCTGTCCGCCTGCGCCTCGTTGTCCCTGACCGAGGCCTCCATCACGTCCCAATCCTATGGTCTGGAAAGGCCACCGAACCTGCTCAACGAAAGCTTGTACAGCATCCGCCTGCCTTGCATGGGTGTGAAGAATTCCGTGGACTCCAGCGGATAGCACGTGGCGGACCTGCCATGCATTTGCTTCAACCTCATTCCTTGTCTTCGCGTTTGAAGGGAGAGTCGTAAGAACCGTCGCCATCCGATATCCATCTGGGGTCGGACCGCCGTCGACGATTCCTTGCATGAACTGATTAAGCCCGACCACGTCAAAAGGGTCTTTCTCAAAATCGACTATGAGGAAATCAGCCCAGGTCTGAGACTGCTTCTTGCCATTCTCATAGGTCAGTTCACCTGCCCCGGTGTAGTAAATCGGATGCCCAGCTTCCATAAGGTCGATACAGCGATTAATACGTTTAGACACGTTGGATTGCCCTCCAGAGTTCGGGTAACGATTGGGAAATAATCATGGCCGGAGTGTAGCCCGATCGAGCACATCACCACAATCACTGGTCAAAATCGACCCGTTCACGGATACCATTGACTTCGCTGTCTTGATAGAAGCAACAAATTGACCACTCTTTCTAAGGCATCTGAACGGAGATGAGCCTCATTGTCTTGGACTAACTTTTTCCAATCGCTTGCTGAACTTGAAACTGACGATGTGTTCGTCACAGGTCGCCCCGGGGGCCTTACCTCAGCACTCGCATCAGGAATTGCGCAAGATATAGCCACTAAGTTAAATCTGAACAGCGCAGACTCTCTCCTAGATTACGGTAGTGGTACCGGGAACATTACGCGAGAGTTGTGTACAAGAGTCGCGCACACGACGGCAGCAGAATCCATACCCTCAGTCATCAAGCGCGGCAAAAACGGTGGAGGGCGAATTAACTGGGTACAGACAGGATCAGGCCAGACTTCGTTTACGAACAAATTCACGAAAGTGTTGTCTTATTACAACGCACACATGTTTGATAACCACACAGACCTACGAGGACATATAGAAACACTTTGTAGGGCCGTAAGCCCGGGCGGAATCGTCATGCTCGGGGATGTTCCAGATCTGGAACGTACCGGTCAGTGGAAATCTGGAGAACGCGGACGAGAGGAAAATCGCACCGTTTGGATGGGACGACTTGAACGTCGTGCTCTCGATATCGAGCGTGATGAAGTCAACTTAGAGGCGTTCAATCAGCGACTCGAAAACCTGGGTATCCAACCACCTGGTGGATTCGGTAAACAGCATTCCGGTTTTGACAGAGATATAGTCACACGTATGTTTAGAGAGAACGGTGGAGAAGTAACAGTCTTGGCGCAGCCACCCGAATTCCCTCAAGCACACACATGTGTCGATTACATAGCGAAAGTTGTTTAGTGGCCATAGTTGGCCGCCAACTCCCGGTTATGAGCATTGCGCGGCCAGTCCTCTCGGACTAATATTCCCGCCGTGAATTCAGACGCCGACGCACGCAATAGACGGAATGTCCGATGGCTGTAGATAAGCCACAGGCATCCGTCGACCAAGACCCGAAGGCCGAACAGGTCGCATCATTCAAGCCATGGTCGGCGTTCGCTCACTACGATTTCACGATGCTCTGGCTGGGTGGTACCGCGGCATCTACGGCCATGACCCTCAGACTGCTGATCAGTGCTCAATGGATCTATGACGAGACTGGGTCGGAAGTCACCCTAGGGCTACTAGGAGTAATACAACTTTCTCAGATCCCCGTTGTCTTATTCGGTGGGATTTTGTCGGATCTGGTCGACCGCAAAAAGTTGATGGCACTCACCCAATTTGTGTCTTTCGTCTCGCTTGTGGGCCTTTCCGTGGCCGCCTTTAGCGAAACCTTATCCGTTTGGCATATCTTCCTAGTTCAGGGTGTGACTGGGATGGTCAATGTTCTGGGAGGATCAGCGCGACCTGCCATGATCGCTCGAGTAGTCCCTCGTCCTCTTCTCTCGCACGCTGTGTCTACCAACACTGCAACATTTCAAGTCGCCAGCATTGTGGCCCCGCTTGCGTTTGTGGGTGTTTACGAATTGTTCGGTGTAAGTTGGGCGTTCACGTTAACAATGGCCGTTTCTGCCGTAAGCGTGGTCGCACCGTACTTAATACGAGTATCAGGGAAACCTGCTGATACGACGACACGAGTAACTCTCACATCGACATGGAATTCATTAATTGAAGGTGTCAAATTCGTACGCGGGCACAGGATATTGCCAGGCCTGTATTTGCTAGATATCGGAGTGACGGTATTCAGCTTCTACAGATTCCTTTTCCCAATATTTGCCGATCAACTCTACGGTTTAGGAGCGACGGGTACAGGGATCTTGACCAGCGTTAACGGCATCGGCGGGATTGCAGGGAGCGCACTGGTGCTTTATACCGCCAGGATGCCCCGTAAGGGCCTCCTAGTGTTATTTGCTACCGCACTTTACGCATTGTTATTGATAGCATTTGGATCAATACACATATTCTGGATTGGATTGATTATCGTCGCATGTCTCGGCGCAACCGATGCCGTGGGTATGGTCATGCGCCAGACAGTGGTTCAACTAACGACTCCCGACAGATTACTAGGCCGAGCTAGCAGCGCACATTCATTCGCAGCAATGAGTGCAAATCATGTCGGTCAATACGAAGTGGCACAAATGTCAGCAATTGTGGGCGCTGGCCCGACTATGGTGATCGGTGGCTTAATATCCATCGTGGTTGTCGGACTAATCTGGAGATTTGTCCCCGGTGTGAGCAACTACAGATACACCCCAGACGCGGAACGCGACGCTGCGGAGAACGCTTCCAGTTAATTTCACGCCGGCACCGAATATTTCACCTCGTTGACCGGCGAAGCCGACTTTATCCTGCACCGGAAACACCCACCCCAGCAAAATGACTGAAACATCCCACTCTATCTTGCCGGGTAGGTCGTTGACGGCGCAGGCGATCAGAAGCCAGAGTCAGCGCCCTATGATTCGCACGACACCGGCGCACAAGATCCCGGCGGGGTAGCTTAGTAGATATTCGAGAGAATACTAATCAGAAGGCCTAAGTGAGACGCCACTCGATTTCCAGCTCGGAAGTGATGTCACGGAACCAGTCGATCACCTCGGGATGGTATGGAATACCGTTAGCCTGTCGATCAATGTTGTCTTCGTGCTCTGGCAACCCAGCGTAAACCACCCTGTCATTTCCGGGCGCTGGCTTCGAGTCTTTGAGGGTTTTCATGAAGTGATCCATATCATCCTTGAACCCTTCGAGATCCGTAAATGCCTCAACTTTGTATGCGGTGAAGTGGTGCGTAGCCGCCCCACCCGAAGCTTTGCCCTGCTCTGCCCGTCCCTTAACCACAAATCCTGGGCCGGTGCCTGACAGCACACCGCAAAGGATGTCAACCATCACGGACAACCCATAACCCTTATGGGAACCAAGTTCTCGCGTGCCACCTACGGGAAGCATGAATGATTTCTCGGGAACATCCGTTTCTTCCATAATTGGTGAACCGTTCTCGTCAGCGATCCATCCTGGCATCATCTTTACACCCAGACGTTTAGCGAGTGTCGCCTTGTTGCCAGCCACACTGCTCATTGCGGCATCAAAAACAAACGGGGCTTCGTTACGAGTCGGAGCTGCGAATCCAATCGGATTCAGTCCTATCAACGGCTCTGAGCTCCACGTAGGCAACACATTTATTCCACCGACCGTCATCGCCACGCCAATCATGTCGTGAGGCAATGCCATCATTGCGTGGTATGCGGCGGCACCAAAATGTCGCCCATTTCCGACCGCAACCGACCCTATTCCCGTTTTTTCAGCCTTTTCAATCGCCATATTCATGGCCAAAGGTCCGATAACAAGACCGTGACCTGAATCGCTATCTATAGTCGCCGTTGAAAGAGATTCTCTAAGCACTGTCCAGTTAGGACGCGGGTTAATATCTTCGGCGGCAAAACGTTCCATATACGAACGCATCATATTCGACACGCCATGAGTCTCTATTGCCCTGAGATCAGCAAACAACAGGACATCTGCCGCCTGTTTAGCGTCCTCCGGTGACATGCCCACGTGCTGAAACATGTCCTCGAGAGTGGCACGCATGTTCTCCTGTGGAACACGTATCGCAATATCTTCAGGTACTCGAAACCTTGGCAGAACCATTTATTTTGTACTCCAGTTACGAACTCGACCGCTCAGGCGCGAAAGCCCACGAATCGTTGTGTGAAGGGTAGATGTGACAATCTCTGATGTCGAATTAATTTCCGGCCTGTGCCCGATACTCAACGAATCGGTCGTTAACGAAGTTGATACCAAATCCTAACGGTGATCCAAGGTTGAGAAATTTGTATCCCCAGTCAACCTTTTGTCTAATCTCCTCCGGGTCACCAAGAGTAGTACCGATAATCTTGCCACTACCCTCGGCCCTCTTCGGCATCTCTTCCATAATGGCCTGAACCTTCGGGTGTTGCATGTCTGTCATAACCCCAAGTGAAGCAGAGAGGTCCATTGGACCAACCAGTAGCACGTCGAAACCCTCTAGCGCCAATATCTCGTCGACCTGTTCGTAGTGTTCAACCGACTCCATCTGCAGTATTAGAACCGTCTCATCATTCGCCGAATTGATCACATCTATGAAGTCCTCTCCGGCCAGCGCAGGCCACGTCGGAGAGATACCCCTATTGCCCAGCGGGGGATACTTGGCGTACTGGATTGCCTGTTTGGCTTCCTCAACGTTTCCAATCTGAGGAACCATCACAGATGACGCCCCTGCATCAAAGGCTTTCTTAATATGCGTAGGATCATTCCACGGCACACGAACCATAGGCGCAACTCCCTGCTGTCGCAGCACAATCGGGATCATCTCCATGTCACGAGGGCCAAACGGAGAGTGCTCCTGGTCAATCCATATGAAGTCCGCTGTGCAGTCGTAAGCGATAGCCGCCGCAATTCGTATGTCATGTGTAGGCAGAGCCGTACCCAGAACCAATTTGCCGTCCTGGATTTTCTTCTTAAGGGGATTCGGATACATCAAAGTCCTCTATTACAGGGCCACCGGGTATTTGGGGAGCGGACTCGCACTAAGAGGTGTCCGCGTGAACGGTCAGTCACGCTACTCCATCAGTCAGCGATGTCAAGTTTAAGGTGAGGTACCAAACTATCAAATCCGCTATACCCGTTACGCGAGGACAGCCCCGAGTTATCGGAGCTGTCCTTGATTTGATGTTACGTCACGTTCCCGTCTCTAGGTAGATTGCTACTTGCTTTTCGAGCCGGTCGTGTCTGGGTCTGATCCCCGGAACATTGCTGGCTGCGGCATCCGACCTACCGGAACTTCAATCAGCACTGGCCGATCCATCTGAATGGCATCAGCAACTGCACCGCCGACTTCGGACGGCTCGTCGACCTTCATGCCCTTTACACCGTAAGCCTCGGCCATCTCAACGAAGTCCGGATTGTGCAATTCTGCGCCATATGTCCCACCCCACATATTGTCCAGGTCACGAGACACATTCCCATACGCGTTATCGTTGAAGACGACAACAATGGCGTTGATGTTGTGCTGAACAGCAGTTGCTAGTTCCTGAGAGGAATACAGGAATCCACCATCGCCAGAAGTAATCACCACCGGCTTGTCCGGCTGAGCCACCTTCACGCCCAGTCCGGTTGGAAAGGCGTAACCCAGGTTTCCAGAGTAGCCAGAGGTGAAGAAACTACGCGGGCCATAGGTTTTCCAGTGGGATCGGCTGTAGTAGCCAACCTGAGTCATTCCGCTCACCATAAGAGTATCGTCAGGAGTGTTATCTCTGATGCTCTTCAGGATATCGCCCTGTGGTTGCGTGCCCGGCGCAAGGGCGTCGGCGGCCTCCCTTACGGTTCCAATCTCGTTAGCAGCTGAATCGCGCTGGCCACCGTTCGCTTTGAGTCCTTCAAGCAAGGAACTGAGGGTTGCTGACGCATCACCTGCCAGACCATGGGCGTCAGAATAATTCCGACCAATTTCATCCGGGTCGATATCCAGCTGGATCACGGTTTGGTTCGGACTGATCCCCGCTCGAACCAATCGGGACCCGACGGCGAGCACAACGTCTGCAGACTGCAGGTACTCAACCGTTGGACTATTGGGGCTTAGTGCAGATCCGACCGCCAACGGGTGGCGACTATCGATCGCCCCTTTGCCCTCTGCTGTCATCACGACGCCAGCCTGCAAATGTTCAGCGACCGCACGAAGTTCTTCACCTGCGTCTCCAAGGACCACTCCACCACCGGCGAATATCACCGGGCGTTTGGCAGCCGAGAGCATATCCACAGCTTTTTCGATGTCTTTCGTAGGTGCAGCAGGCCTCAGTGGATTGCTTGCTTCAAGCAGTTCCGCCTCCCCCCATTCTTCGAGGGTCTCCGGTGGAATCTCGATCTCGACTGGGCGGGGTCGTCCGGTCTTCATAGCAAGAACAGCGTCGTGTACGGCTTGAGGGATATCCCCCACTTGTAGTGCACGGCGTTGGAACTTGGTGATCGGCTTTATCGCTTCCATCTGGTCGTTAACCTCATGGAGCATGCCAACATCGCCACCTATGTAGTCGCGTTGCACCTGTCCAGAAACCATCAGCACAGGAGATGATGTTGAATACGCAGTACTGAGTGCGCCTGCAGCGTTAAGAAGTCCAGGACCCGGAACAACCAGAGCCGTACCGAAACCACCTTCTCCACCCGCCCGGGCATAGCCGTCTGCCATGTATCCCGTGGCCTGTTCATGACGGGTGGTTATGAACCTGATTCCAGGCTCGTCCCGCAACGCCGACATAATGCCGTACATCTGAATCCCGGGCAGTCCAAACATTACTCGGACGCCTTCTCTATAGAGCGATTTGGCGAGTGCCTCGCCTCCGGTCATTTGCGCCATTCAGGACTCTCCTTCGAATTGATCAGCACGCCGAGCGTACCGTTCGGGGGTGTGCGGCCTGACGGCCGGACGTTAGGAATTTCGTTTGATGTAATTCTGACTACTCCGGTCGTTTTGGTGCCTGTGGGCGTTGACCAAAAAATCCCGGAACCGGCATACGATCGACCGGTACTTCTACGAGCACCGGTTTATCCATCTGGATTGCATCTTTCAGGGAGTCTCCAACTTTGGTTGGATCTTTAACCTGAATCGCTTCCATACCAAATGACCTCGCCAGTCTTGGGAAGTCCGGATTGTGAAGGTCAGTGCCGTACTGGCCACCCCAACCTATATCCAAGTCGCGTCCGACGTTACCGTAAGCGTTATCGTTGAACACGACTGTGACCAGATTGATACCGTGCTGTACTGCAGTGGCCATCTCAGAGACGTTGTACATAAAACCCCCATCACCGGCGACAACAACGACCGGTCGATCAGGTTGAGCTACTTTCGCACCAAGTCCGGTTGGGAAGGCGTAACCCAGGTTCCCAGAATAGCCGGAACCAAGGTAGGAGTTCCGTGATGCGATCTTCCAGTAGGCCATACTGTAATAGCCGATCTGGGTGCTGTCAGGAATGAGAATGGTGTCATCAGGGGCGCCAGCCTGGAGACTTCGTAAGATATCCCATTGAGGCTGGGTGCCCGGAGCAGAGTCGAAAACGGTATTTTTAATTTCGGAGATTTTTGCGATCTGGGAAGGACGTGAACCTGACGATTTAATCCGTGACGCCAGTTCCTTCATGGTTTTTCCCGCATCACCAGAAAGCCCATACGTGTTTTCGTGGCTCCGGCCGATCTCTTCGGAGTCGATATCAATATGTATCAGTTGCTTGTCACCCGGTACGATCGACCCCCCCAGACCTGCCAGACGAGAACCAATCCCAACAATGACATCGGCCTCTGCGTAATATGCCCCCGCAGGGGTAGACGCACTGGGCCCGCGGTTCATTCCAAGGTTGAACGGGTTAGTCCACGGAATCGCAGATTTGCCGTTTAGAGTCGTGAACACACCGGCTTGAAGTACTTCTGCCAACTCGACCAGCGCATCATGTGCATTCCCAAGTGAAACACCGCCACCGGCGATGATCACTGGGTTCTTCGCGTTGATCAGCATCTCCGCAGCGGTATCTATTCTCGCCGAATCTGCTGCCGCTCGTATCGCCTCTTTTGGATCGAGAAGGACGGCTTCACCCTGCTCTTCCATTGTTTCGGGTGGTACTTCTATCTCAACCGGACGAGGCCGTCCAGTCTTGAGTTGATATACAGCCTCCTGCACAGCTGAAGGAATCTCTCCGACTGTCATGACGCGCTTGGCCCATTTTGTTATGGGATCGATCAAGGTTAGTTGGTCGTTAACCTCGTGCAACATCCCCACATCTTTTCCGATGAAGTCACGCTGAACCTGACCCGAGATCATGAAAACGGGGGAAGAAACCGAGTAGGCGGTGGAAAGTCCACCAGCCGCATTAAGTAGCCCAGGACCAGGCACTACGAGTGCTGTCCCGAATCCAGGTCCGCCACCGGCACGAGCATAACCATCAGCCATATAACCGGTCGCCTGTTCGTGCCTTGTTGTAATAAACCGAACAGTCGGCTCATCACGAAGCCCTGCCATAATCCCGTAAAGCTGGACGCCGGGGAGGCCAAAAACCACCTCAACGCCCTCGCGAACCAGCGATTTAGCAATCGCCTCGCCGCCCGTCATTTTCGCCATCAATGAGACCTCATTCTGTTAGGTAACTGCGTCCTCGACGATGCGAGGTGACTACCGGTTTAAGCCGCGTGGAAGATTAGCACAGGACCGGCATATTTATTGGAACAGTTTGGTCCAGTTCCAATCGGGTACTAACCGAGACTGCCGACCAATTCGCCGGCCACTTTGGCTAGTAAGGTCTGCGCCGTCAACGTAGGGCGCCCCGAGAGACGGGTGAATTCGTCTCGATGAGTCGGTCCTAAGCCCATGCAATCAAGCACCACCAACTCCGGATTTGCATCAACCATAACTGCAGCTGCAGCTCCAATTTCGCCCTCGTGATATGGGGAACTGACTGCTACGGTCGGAGTAAAGCCGTCAGTTTCCCATATGTGCTGTGCAATGGCTCGCTGCGATTCGATCGGAGTCACCACACCGACACGTCCAGAAGTCGCTATAGCGCCAGCCACAGCGGGCAAAAGTTTTCCCGGTTCAAGGACGGGAACACCAACCTCAAAGTCAGGGAATCGCCCAGTGCACAACAGCCCGATGGCCGTGGCTCCGTCATTCACCAGGTCCAGCATTGTCTTTTCAACTATTGGCTGCAATGTTTCCAGTTGTATGTCACAGGTCGATCCGTCGGCCAAAAGCATATGCAGCGGATAAGCTCCCGACTCTCTGGACAAGGCATCAATGTCTTCCCTCGCAAATCCATCGAGAGCACCAGCAATCCGGAATTTCACCCCTGGTACGTGCTCAGTAAACGACGCCTCAAAATCCGGTCTTGGTGTCTGTCCGATGGTTACAAGTCCAAGCATTTATATCTCTCAACTGGCATCGGAAAAGAATCCTCGCCACAACAGTGTTGTTAAGTCATGGCTCTCGCCATATATCGCTCTTCCTACAACTCCTTCAAGTTCAAGGACGGTACTGATCGATGCCTTCCGTCGAAGGAGCCGGTCCACTTGGAAGAATCGCAGTCTTCGCACGGTCCGCCCCAACGACGAGGATGTAGCAGTCATCGGCTGAATCCATCACAGGGAATTCGATTTCGAGTCGCTGTTCCTCGGTCATGTTTTCAAGCCATTTCCATTTATCCGCAACCCTAGCCTCGCCCTCAAGGGGCATGTAATGAATCATTTTCCCCAAGGAATGATTGGCATTCGCCTGAATAAATTCCTTGGCTGCCTGTTTAGTAAACTCCTGCTTTCCGACGGGACCAGCCACGTCTGGCGGCATCAAGATAAGTCTTTGGGTATGTCCCTTTTCCTGAATGCTTTTGGTACCGAATACGCAACCGTAAGCAAGGTTTTTAAGTAGCCCTTCAGCGGTCGTATTGCCCTGGTCCTGCTGATCCAGTTCTCCGTCCGTAATGAAGATACTTATCGTGCTCTCTTCTCGATTGAAACCCTGGTCCACATGGAATGGATCCCAAGGACTCATCTCTTCGTTCTCGGCTATGCACTGGATAAACTTACGGGTCGTACCGATGGTATCCATATCCATCTTCCCGGGGTACCAATAGCCGATGTTCCTAAAGCACAGAGCAAAAGCTCGACCGACAATCGTGTTTACCTGATTGTCACGCCCTGGCCCAATTGCAGAACGTGGGTTGAATCCCAGTTCACCGACGATCGGCCCGTTAACAATTAAAAACGGCGCCTGTGGACTGGTCGACATGAGTAACGACTTACCGCCGTCTGCCTGAATATTTGAAAGAGCTTTTACAGCAGCTATTACGACCGGAAGATGTTCAGGTTTTGCTCCAGCCATCACCGAATTAATGGCGATTTTCTCAACTGTAGCTATGCCAAACCCCGGTGGCATGTCACACACCACATAGTCGCGAGCGAGACTTGTTCCAGTGAGCATCTCATCGACCGCTTCTTTGGTAGCGGGAAACAGAGGCAGTCCGTCGCCGAGGTCTTCGGCGATGAGGTCTTCATTCATTGCGAGAACAGCCTCGTAACGATCGTGAGCCTCGTACATACGCCCACCAACTGTGTCTATTTCAGATAGACGCGCATCCATATCAGAGGTGAGTTGGCCAATGAGTTCGTCTATTACTTCTACCGTTTGACTCCTGCACAGGTCATGCTCCAGATTGCGATAAATACGCGGCACCACAACCCACTGAAGCGAAGGCATACCAAAGGCGCGGGAGCTGGCTACCGCGTCTTCTACAAAGCGCCCAGAAACAATGGGGACGGCGGGAACACCTGTCTTTTCGATTTCGATCATGTCGTAGCACATCCACGACGCGCAAGTCCCTCAGTCCGCAGTGGCGCCAATTACGACGTCACTTTCCTCCGCACATTTTTGCCGTATGTGCTCAGGCGCTGGATAATTGTTACCGTTGTAGAAATTGACGGTTACATCTTTAAACCGCTGCTTGATCAGATCGCCTGCGGTGTTAAGTGCAACGTCGCCTCCGTGCGTCCCGCTCCAGAGTAAGCCTACGGTCAATCCGTCTAGCGACTTGGGCCGTGGGCTGGAGGCGAAAGAGTTCACGACACCCCGTTGTTCAGCTACGGGATTCTGTACTTCAAGTGTGTACATACCCAGAAAATCTCCATCCTGGTAGAACCTTCTCATCATGTCGACAATGGGTGTCGACGCCGATTAACCGGAATCCTATCGGATTTATCTTGGACGCGGGTAATTTGTCTACAGTTACGCGTTCCTAATATCGAAGCATTCCTTGGATAGGACACCTGTGACAACCTCGATTTTATCGTGGCGTCCTGTCAGTTTTATCAGGTTTTCCAGGGTGTAATCGCCCCATTTAGATGTTCCCGGTTTAGGCCGGCCACCGAGAATTACTGTCGCAATGCCATTAGCCAGGATCGCTCCACAACACATGGGGCAGGGCTCAAATGTAGAGTAAAGCGCCGTCCCCGCAAGAACGGGGGGGTCGTCGAAATACTGGTTCCATGACTTTTGCACGTGAGGCAAGGTAAGGGACGACGCGTAATTCCGAATCGCTACTGATTCAGCATGAGCCGTCGGATCATGAGTCGTGTTTTCTAGGTTCCTGCCACGCGCTATGATCTTCCCATCCAGAACGATCACCGAGCCAACGCCCTGGTTACCTTCATTTGCAGACGTTTCTGCTTCTTCCAGTGCAGTCCTCATGAACGATTCATGTACCGCTAAATCAGTCATTACGCTCCTAACTTTTCTGAACTTAAATCGTGTCAAGGAAGTCGAACAACGATCGTCGGAAGTCGATCGGCGCGTCCTTGTGAATGCTATGTCCAACATCCAGTTTGACGTGAGTGCAGTCAGATAAACCAGTCCGAATATGCTCTGCCGCCGATCTTCCAACCACCCCTCCCTGTTTGGGGTCGGCCTGAAGCAGAAGGACTGGGCATTTGACTTGCGAGAGGGTCGTGCCCGGATCAAAACCGTGAAACATCGCGTCATCTATAAACGGGTTATAAGACTCGGGATCCATTTTCACCGCCTGAGATGCATCCAATCGCTGAGCCGAAGCGTCCTTGCTCGAATTGGTATTCATCCCTCGAATAGCCTCCTGCAATGACGGTGATGTAAGTAGGAAATCCCGGTTTTCCTCCATCCAAATGCGGGCTTCTTCAGGGAAGGAAGATGCGCTAGAAACGTGAGGGTCTTCGAGAACTACACCTCTAATTAGATCAGAATGAAGTGCAGCGAGTCCCATAGCCGTCGCACCTCCCATAGAGTGACCTATCACGATCGCAGGTGCACTGGCAGTAGCCTTAATAAAAGATGCCGCATCCCTGATCCGAGCGTCATAACCGTAATCGCGCTTTCCTGACCCGGACGATCCCCCGTGACCGCGTGCATCCGGGACCAGCACTCTCCATCGATGGGACAGTAATCCTATTTCCTGAGACCAGGAACGCCAATCACTTGTAAAACCATGGAGCAATACAAGTGGGTCACCTTCTCCAATCTCAACATAATTAAGCGTCACCTCCCCGGTATCGTGCGAACGCTGTGTAAGCAACTTATTTTCCTCACATCCTGAAAATGACAGGTAACGGATTTCGTCAATGTATCGAATTACATAGGACTCAGAGTAACCGGGATGATACAGATGTCCGAAAGTCCTGATCGTATTAAACACTTGCCGGGCGGCCGTGCATCGTAGATGATCAGAACCGATCCACCAATAGCGCTCAAGGGAGACTACCTCACAATTGACATCCTCCAGCAGCTCCCTCCCAAAGATTCTCATTACACGGCGCCAGTTTCAGGACCAAATTGACCGACTTAACAATGTGTCGAATACACTCGTTCTAACCCGACCAGCCCCAGCGACACCTGACGAACTACGAACTGCCGCAGAAGGTTCCCTTGGGATTTTCGCCCACATCACGGATTCAATAGACAGTTCCGTGATGGATGCCGCAGGTCCGAATCTCAAGGTGATCGGGGAGTTCGGTGTTGGCTACGACAACATCGATGTCGATGAGGCTTCAAAACGCAACATCGCAGTTACAAACACACCCGGGGTCCTTACTGAAACAGCCGCTGATTTTGGTTTCACGATGATACAGGCAGCTGCCAGGCGGATCGCGGAAAGTGACCGGTTTGTTAGGCGGGGTGAATGGCAGTGGTTCGAGCCACTTGATCTCCTAGGTGTGGACATTCACGGGTCCACACTGGGGATTGTGGGGTTTGGGAGGATCGGCAGTGCTGTTGCCCGACGCGCAGTGGCCTCCGGGATGAAGGTAATCTACCTAACTCGTAGTCAACCGAAGGAAGACTATGGTTGCGAAAGAGTCAAAACTCTTGATGAGTTGCTAGAGCGTTCGGACTTTGTATCCCTCCATTGCCCTCTTACCCCGGAAACCCACGGCCTTATTGGCGCAGATGCCTTGAAACGAATGAAGCCTGAGGCATCCCTGATCAACACCGCTCGCGGTCCCATCGTAGACACCGAAGCGCTGACGACTGCCATGAGCATTGGGCAAATAGCCTACGCTGCCATCGACGTCACGGATCCGGAGCCAATACCGGCAAACCACCCGCTCGTCTCTTTGGAGAACGTCACGATTGTCCCACATATCGCATCGGCTACAGTTGGGACTAGGCGAAAAATGTCAGAGATGACCGTAGATAACATTCTCGCGACGATATCAGGGGGAAAGCCACCGAATTGCGTGAATGCAGACCAGATAGACTGGGGTTAATTAAAAACCAGCCGAGAAGCGATTAATGGGTGCTGCCAAGACCTCTCTGCCAGGCAAAAAACGCAACGACCAGTGGGAAAATTGCGCCGCCGATCAACCATAACGTCAAAACCGCCTTGGTCAACTTGTTCATACGAGTTTCTATCCCATCTGAATCAGAGATTTTGGTGAGTATTAACCGAACTACCCTCACATGATAGCGTCCTACGAACATGCTCGTCTCGCGTCTTGACCATTCGAATCAATAACGTTTGAAGATGTGATGGAGGGTTTGCTAGTCATGTGTCACAGAAGAGAACCACGGCACCAATCGCACCGAGCGATTTACCTTGAAAAGAGACCGCCTGCTAATAGACTGAGCTTTGGAGTAGATATCAAACCTACAAGGTAAAAAGTTTAATCGGCGTTATTGCAATTACCTTTCTTAGTGATACGCAGACATAGAGCGACTCTATGCGTGGCAAAATGGCCTAGATACCCAGAGTTCGAGACTACTTATCGGACTTGCTAATCCCTGCCGGGGGCTTAAAAGTAATCCCCGTGATATTTTACGAAGACCCGGAAGAAGAGAAGGGCTCACTACGGCTGCGGATTTTCCGCAACCTTCTATTGGGTTGGGCCATGTTCATATCCGTCTCCGGACTTGTATTAATCTCTCTGTTAATTCTTTTTCCTCCGGGCGAGGCAATTTATAAGTCCATTTTTGATGACGGTTGTGACGGAGGCGAGAAGCAGGCCACCGACATAGCCATCGGAGACGCAAAACTAATCCGCATCGCGGGGGACCGTGGAGACCTTTTGGTAGAGGGTCAAAACGGTAGGACGTCGGTAACGGTGCTTGGACAGACCTGCGCCACCCTTACATCACATCGCCATATCGATTCAATTACTTTCCACGCGTTAAATTCAGGTGATGAAATAGTTATTTCTGTCGATATCCCACGCCGAGCAAATGGAGAGTTAGAAAGCGATGTCCGTATGGACCTGCAGATCTTTGTTCCTGATGGGTTCCCACGCGTAGAGATCGAAAATGAGGATGGTCCGGTGTCGGTGTCGAATGTCCACTCGCTACAAGCTAATGTGGGTTTTGGGAGCCTAGACGTTAAAGATATCGGTGGGAGTGTGAATGTGACTGGACTCGAAGGGTCTATGGCTCTGGCGGACATCGATGGGAATGTAGCTGTAGGTGCCATACATGGGTACGGAGAAGTAGATTTAACGAGCATTCGAGGTAACGTCAGCATAGGTGATAATCGCAGCGGACCAGCTAGGATTTCAGATATAGGTGGAGATGTCGATATCGGAAACGCAGGAACTGGGCATCTAACCGTGCATCGTGTGGCCGGTGACGTCGCGGTTAACGCCAACGTAAGGGGGCAAATTTTGATGCACGAAATCCAGGGCAATGTAAGTCTTCCCAGGGAGCCTGGGGCATGACCCAAAAACACACCATCACTCACGTTAATGTTCTGGATGGTCTCGGCGGTATCATTCACGATGCAACAGTTGTACTAAAAGGTTCATCTATTGAGAGCGTTACCGGGTCCAACGATCCTTATCCCAACTCCGATGGTTCTATTCCGATAGACGGTGCAGGTCGATGGCTCATGCCAGGCCTAATCAACTGTCACGACCATCTGTCCAATAAATGGCTTCGAACCTCACCTGCAAATGATTACCAGGCAAACCGGGAACGGCGTAGACAGGCAAGCCCGGGCACCAATGCTCTAGAAGCGGCAGGGAATGCTACCTGGGAATTACGACAAGGAGTGACCACGGTCCGCGAACTGGGCGGTCCCGGCATGAGTTGCGGACAGGAAATGTTCACTAATGTGGATATCCGGGACGCTATTGAAATGGATCGTATTCCCGGTCCGCGCGTATTAGCTAGTCGACTTATTATCGCCATGACCGGAGGTCACGGGACACCGTGGTACGGAGTCCGGGAAGCGGATGGCCCAGAGGAAATCCGTAAAGCGATTCGAGAGCAGATTAAAGGTGGGGCAGACTGCATCAAGATCATGTCGACAGCAGGACTTGCGAACTATCCCCACGAAAGTCCGGAGACCGATGAATACCGCCTGGAAGAGTTGATAGCAGGTGTAGAAGAGGCACACCGATTTAACAAGCTCATCACCACCCATGCCATGTCTGACTCAGCGGTCAAACGAGCGATCAAGGCTGGTGTCGACACTATTGAACACGCGTTTCTTACAACAACAGATGGGATCTTGGCCATGGCTGACAGTGGAGTGTCGTTCGTGCCAACCGCGAGGGTGGCATGGCGTATGGCCCGAAGGTCCTCTCCCGAGCTCGCTGGACTTCTAGAAAGCGCCGGACACAGGGACAGAGTCCTTGAAGCAGTAGACCAAGGTGTTCTAATCGGTGTTGGGACAGATTCCCGTTTCACAGTCTTAGAAGAGATGGAAACTCTCCTTGATTACGGTGTCCCTTTAGACATCGTAATCAAAGGAGCAACGGGAGTCGCGGCAGAGATCTGCGGACTCAAAGATTCTGGGGTGATAGCCGCGGGAAAACGCGCTGACCTATTGTTGCTTAAAGCAAACCCTTTAGACGGGTTACGGTCAGCTTTCGAGCAACTTGAATTGGTCGTGAAGGCCGGTGAAATAGTGGTCGCAACAGAAGACTCAACGGCCTCACTACGACCGCTACCCCCCCCGAAACCACTCGATTAATGCTCTAACAACCGAAAGGACCGGGGCGGATTGCCCCGGTCCTTTTCTTTTCACTGAATCCGCGTTTGATCAGCCGGTGGGTTTGTGCTTTTCCACCAGTGCCACTACAACTGGATCAAACTGGTCGTCTAATGGCCGATCGGCATCAAGTAACGCTATAGCCAAGTGCGTCTGCTTGAGCAAACGGTCATAATCCGCTGAGTCTCCATGCGACCCTTCCAGGTCCCCAAAAAGTACGTCTAGATCGGACTTTTCGAACAACTGTTGTCTCCCCTATCTCTTCGATATATGAATCGAATATGCGACAACTATGCGTTTACTCATCTCCGATTGTCGACGCACCTTTATCAAGGATTTCCTTCAGCTCTTTCACAAACGCAGCCGTCTCCTCGGGAGTCGCACCATCGCCGTCTTCAACCTTGTCCCTGAATTGAGCAAACAACCATTCGTCCTTAGTGCCCTTCGGAAATTCGAATAGGCTCCTGTCGAATGACGGGAGTTCGCCCGGGCCAAAATAACCCTTGTCTCTTAACTCAAAGCCTTCCAAGTTGTGCGTACGTTTGCCAAGTACTTCACCAGTCTCAACGTAATGCTCCATAACTGGCTTCATACCGTAGCGTTGGATCGGGCAGGCCTTCATGCAGACCGCACAGCCCTCATAAGTAGACATCACTGGGCGACATCGGTCGTAAATGAGCTTGTTCTTCTCGACGCCTCGATACCAGACCTTGTCTCGTGTGATTGCCCTTGCCGGGCACCTGTCCGCACAAACCAGGCACTCCTGGCAGAACTTGTGGACACCGTAGTCAACAGGTTCGTCGTACGTTAACGGTCCATCCGTGGTGATGATGGCCAGCCGGGCTCGTGACCCGAAATGAGGTGAGAGGAGTTGCCCGTTTGCACCGAGTTGCCCCATACCGGCAGCCACGAACATTGGAAGAAATGGTGCACTGTTGTCATTTGGGCTGTGGACTTGTGCATGGTAGCCAAGAGATCTGATGAAATCAGCTAGTGCAAGGCACTGCTCGTTCTCAGTCTCGTACGTGCCAAAGTGTGCAAACTCGGCTTCCAGGCTGGGGAGGCTCTGCGTCTGCGCGTAGTCCTGTTCCAAAGCAACACAGATAGCGCCCGGAAACTTCACCCAACGCTTCTTGCTTGCAAAAGTGTATCGGCGATCGTACTTGGTGAAACCTACGTCTCCGAAACCGAGCTCGTACCCCTTGCGCCGAATGTCCTCTGTGATATCTCTCCCAACCGGCTCGGCCGTGGGCTCGATCTCTCCAGTGGTCGCTGCCGCTTCCACAAAAGGTGCGTTGGCTTTCTCGTGAAGCTCTCGATACTCGAATACCTCAGGCGTGTAGACAGACCAAGACCATTCGCGATCTGCAGCTTTCTCAACGTTCTGAGTCTCAAGTGGATACTCGCGGCTGTAAAAAGCAACGTCTTTTTCTATCTGCGGTATCCCCGGTACCCCTGCAATATCTTCTGCGACGGGTATCTCAACTATTGGAGCTTCAAGAGTTGTACCGGTACGTCGAACAACGTGGTGGACTTTCTTCGGCATTAACCAACCTCCTCAGGCGTCTTGCGCACTATATAACTTTGCCGGCCAAAATGTGCACCCCCCTCCCCTACACACAGCATGAATTTACGTAATCTCAAGTATTTGCACGTTTGCTGCGCAATTTACTACGCCGGGGCGCCCAAGAACAGGAAACTGGGATAAATTTCTCTGATTCAGAGCGGCCTACGAAGAAAACGGGATCGCACAAGTTCGAAAGTCACTACTCACTACTGAAGTAGGGCAACAGACATGGTCTTCTTCCTTGATCCGCCCCATGATCTTGCGTACAAAACAAAATGGCCCGTAAAGGAATCAAGAAAGGAAAAGGAATATCAGGCCCAATAGGCTCATCACGGCGCCAGCGACACGTTCACGAAGCCGCGTAACGTGGTTCTCTTCATCCTCCCCCGGTCTCATGCCACGCATCCTCAAACCCTGTTCATACCGTTCCCGACCTGTACGCGACGAGGGTCGTCCCAAACGCGCCATTTGGTGTGGGAACAGCAAAAACAGTGGCCCGATCACCAGGAGCAATATCCCAAGCGCAATCATCATAGAACCTTTCCGAAATCGGAACACCCGTAACTATCACTAAGGGCTTCACCACCTCCAAATAACGTACGGTGCGAACCGAAGAGCTTCCAATACATCGTACCTAAAAGGTGTTGCCTTCCAAGAATTGTTATTTAGGCTGAAACGTGCGTCACTCGATACCATCAAATAGTCAGCCCATTTACGCTAGGGAAATATGTGCGAATCTGGCAAATCGACCACGAATCGCACCGGTTCCCTCTTATTCCCGTCACACTTACACGATGACGTAAAACCTCATTCGGAGAACATCACACGGTGAAAATAAAGTCGATAACGGTAATCCCACTTGGTTATCAGAAAGACTTCCCGGTGCTGAGCCGAGCCTTTGCACTTGTTAGGGTCGAAACCGACGCTGGCATTTCAGGATTTGGCGAAGCATCAACGTCTTACGGCCACTTCTACCCAACCGTAATTAAGACAATGGTTGACCACATCCTGACCCCTATGCTCTTAGGCAGTGACCCTATGGAGATTCGGGTCCGAAAGAAAGAGATGGAGCGATATCTCAACCCTTGGATGGGAGTCAACGGAATTTCAGCGCAGGTAATAGGAGCGTTGGAGACAGCCTTATGGGACATTAAAGGAAAAGCTCTCGGTGTGCCGGTCAACGCTCTGTTGGGTGGAAAGCTGGTAGATCAGATACCGCTCTATATGACCGGTAGCACATTCCCTGAGAAAGATGCTGCGTGGCATGGGCAGTTCTTCGATAAGGCATTAGAACTTGGCTTCGTGGGCGTGAAGACACGAATAGCTTCCGGAGCGGCTAAAGATATGGAACAGGTGGAGGGAGTACGGGACCATATAGGGCCGAATATCAAGCTCATGGTAGATGCATACTGTAACTATGGCGTCGAATCCGCCATCCGAATTGCAAAGCATATGGGAGATCTTGATGTGTTCTGGTTTGAGGAACCGATCCCTCAAACTTGGATCAAGGGTCTCTCCAGGTTAGCGTCGGAATCTCCTGTTTCGATAGCAGTTGGTGAGCGTGTGTATTCCGTTCACCAGTTTTCGGAACTCGCCGATTACAAAGCAGCGGATTACTGGCAACCAGATGTGACTGTCGCTGGTGGCTTCCTGGAGTGCCTAAACGTCGTAGGAATAGCCAAAGCCAATGACATCAGGGTATTCCCGCATATCGGAGGACTAACGGCGGTCGGACAAGCTGCGAATATGCACTTTGCTTCCATGGTCGAGGAGGTAATCCTTGAGTATGACGGTTCGGAGTATCAACCTCTTCGAGATGACATTCTGAAGGATCCCATATTCGATCTCGAACATGTCAGAAATGGGAAGCTGGCGATTCCGGATGGACCAGGACTTGGAATCGACGTGGATGAGGCCAAATTTGAGGAATATCCGTATGTCCCCGGAAACATATATCCAGACATATACCCACAACTTGGATCAGGAACCCTTTAGAAACAATCCGTTTGCTTCATCCATACTCCAAAGGTGGGATGATGGGCACAGTAAAGCAAGGATCCTCTCTTGGAATGTCAGAATTGACTTCAAGTGCACTTGACTGGTGCCGCAGACTTCCTAAGGTCGAACTACATCTCCACCTTGAAGGCGCCATTCCCATACCAGCACTTTGGGAACTAGTTCAGAAATACGGGGGCGATCCCCGTGTAGCCGACGAAGAGGCTTTACGCGAATACTTCAAGTTCCGGGACTTCCCGCATTTTCTAGAGCTATGGGTCTGGAAAAATAGTTTCATACGCGAATACGAAGACTTCACGTTTTTAAGTGCTGCTGTTGCCACTCAACTCAAAGAGGAAAACATCCGATACGTGGAAGCATTTTTCTCTCCCGTGCGCTTTAAGCAAGAGGGACTTGAAACCGGCCGTTTACTTGAATCGGTACGGGCCGGTTTAGACAGCGTAAAGGGGATAGAGGTCGCATTGATCCCAGATTTAGTGCGTGATTTTGGCCCAGTAACGGCCTCGGAGGTGCTAGACGAAGTATCAGAGTTACACTCGCTGGGTGTCATCGGCATCGGTATTGGTGGGGCCGAACATAATCATCCACCGGAACTGTTCACCGAGGTCTACCAGACGGCCCGTGA
>JAYGCF010000012.1:0-12199 GCA_046583495.1 Dehalococcoidia bacterium | reverse complement strand
CGCTGCCCGAAGCAAATTCGCTGTACCGACAACATTCGCAAGAGCTGCTTCTTCTGGTTGTTCAAGAGCTAGATAAACATCTCCCACGCCGCCCAGATGACAAACAACTTCAATCCCTTTCATCAAATCACTAGCTTGCAGTGAATCCGTGAAATCCGCCGTTATAGATTCTGGGTCCGCCTCTACAGGTCTAGCATCTGTTGTCCTGACGGTGTGCCCGGCATCTCGAAACGCGTTCGCCACGTGGGGAGCCACGAAGCCACCAGCTCCCGTTACGAGGACGTTCATCCACTCAAGCCTTTCTGTCGGGCCCATCACTGTCCCTTGGAAGAGGGCCAGGTAAATCGGATTCAACCACAAAATTTCGAACATTAATCGTACACGACGGTTTGACAGTTTTAACTCGCTTGGCCCAATCGAGTTTCGAGTTAAACATCCACCACCATTGAAGAGTCTCAGGCCAGTTCTTTTGTTGGTCACCCCGACCCTCTACTTTTCCAGACGATTCATGTTTCGAAGAGCAATAATCTTTAAGAGTCAGCTTACTGTGAGCACAATGGGACACATTTAACGAGCCGGATTTATATTGGCGGCTGCTAGCATGGGTAGTCATTCATGATCAGCCAAGGCACCCCAACTGAAACAGAGTTGCCAACGCATAGGAAAACGTGAGCCTCTCAAACCTTCAATAACGAGCAGGATGTTGATTCTTTGAAACGCACTGTTCTTATGGTGTTCGGGACACGGCCTGAAGCAATAAAAATGGCCCCCGTTGCACAAGAAATCGAACATAGCAGCGGTCTTGATCTGTCAATATGCGTAACAGGACAACACCGTGAAATGCTTGATCAGGTTATCGAAGCATTTAACCTTACACCCAACTTCGACCTTGATCTCATGAGGGCCAACCAGACACTATCAGATCTCACGTCAAGAACCCTTAGCGCTGTTACAAATGTCATAGAAGAAGTTGGCCCGGATATCGTCGTTGTACAAGGTGATACCACCACGGCCATGGTAGGAGCGTTAGCCGCTTACTACGCGCAGGTCCCGATCGCGCATGTCGAAGCGGGACTTCGAACTGGTCAGAAATACAGCCCATATCCGGAAGAAATGAACCGAGCCGTCATTGATCTAATGGCTGACCTTCACTTTCCTCCAACAGAATCTACCCGGCAGAATCTGCTTAGGGCAGGTGTGGATGAAAGCTCAATCACGGTTACAGGCAACACTGCCGTAGATGCAATCGTCCTGATGAAAGCCAGGATAGACCGATTGTGTTACGACGATCCGACGCTAAGAGATATCCCTGTAGATCTAGCTCGTTCTCTCACCGTGTCGGAATCAGGTCGCCGCTTAATATTGGTGACAGGACATCGGCGAGAGAGTTTCGGAGAAGATTTAGACTCGATCTGTACTGCACTTCTGCGTATAGCCGATAGACACGAGGATGTGGAGATTGTTTATGCAGTCCATCTAAACCCACGTGTACGTGAAGCTACTTCCCGAATTCTTGGTTCCCGCGACAGAGTACGCCTGATTGATCCGCCGTCCTACCCGAGTTTCGTCTGGTTAATGAGTCACGCTCACCTCATCATCACGGACTCAGGTGGGATCCAAGAAGAAGCGCCAGCATTGAACAAACCTATTCTGGTGACCCGACGCGTGACCGAGAGACAAGAAGCCGTGGAATCTGGGTGCGCGAGGTTAGTCGGTGTAAATGCCGACGCCATATCGCAAGCCGCTCACGAGTTACTCACCGACCAAGATAAGTACAAAGCAATGGCCATTGCAGAAAATCCGTTTGGGGATGGACAAGCTTCCAGACGAATTGTGAGCGCTATGAAAAATTGGCTGATAACTCGTGAGTAACATAAATGTTATTGGACTTGGCTACGTAGGCCTCCCAACCGCTGTGATGTTTGCCAGTAACGGACATAACGTACGTGGCGTGGATTCAAACCTGTCGGTGGTGACGGCCATCCAACGTGGCACCCCTGACAACAACGAGCCTCACCTAAATGAACTTTTACAAAAAGTACTCCAGAATGGGCAATTTACTGTTTCTACGTCAGCGTCTACTGCAAACGTCTTTGTAATTGCCGTGCCAACTCCCATAGGTTCAAACCGAAAACCGAAACTTGATGCTGTGTCTGAAGCATGTCAGACAATTGCTGAACATATCACCAAGGGTGACCTGGTCATTGTGGAGTCAACGGTGGCCCCGGGCACGATCAGAAATGAAATCACATTAACCTTAGAGCAGAGTGGGTTAGCTGCAGGAAATGACTTCTCTCTGGCCTATTGTCCGGAGCGAGTGCTGCCCGGGAACGTATTTAAGGAGATCGTGGAGAATGACCGCATTATTGGCGGGATAGATGACAAATCGACACAACAGGCTGTCGCTTTATATCGATCTTTCGTTACCGGAGAACTCTACGAAACAGACGCCGAGACCGCTGAGGTGGCGAAGCTAGCTGAGAACACATACAGAGACGTAAATATCGCCCTAGCAAATAGTCTAGCCAACCTTTCAGAAACGGTCGGGGTCGACATCTGGAGCGTGTTGGAGATGGCTAACCGACATCCCCGCGTGAACTTACATACGCCAGGTGCAGGTGTCGGCGGACACTGTATTCCGGTAGACCCTTGGTTCCTTATATCAGCCGACCCAGAATCATCGGCACTGATTGAGGCGTCCCGGGAAATAAACGACGGGCAACCAGGAATCGTGGCGCGTATGGCTGCAGACGCAATACACGAGGTTAAGGATGGGAGAGTGGCCATCCTTGGCGCCGCTTACAAGCCAAATGTAACGGATGCCCGTGAGTCTCCCACCACCAAGCTCATTGCGAGACTGATCGAGCATGATTTGTCGGTCGCCGTCTCAGATCCTTATGTGACAAATTTCATTCCAAAGATTGTTTCACTTGACGCAGCGCTTTGCGAAGCTGACATAGTGATACTTGTAGTAGGCCACAGCGAGTATTCACATCTTGAGCCCGGCAGATTTGCCAAGTTGATGCGAGGACGGGTGATTCTCGATATAACAACTACGCTGAATCGCGCCGTCTGGGAAAAGTCTGGTTTCACGTTTTTACGTTATGGAGATGGACAGTCGAAACGGTAATTAGTTGGTCCACATCTTCACCTAAATACAATCCAACATCATGCGTATTCTCCACATAGTCAGAGGGCTAGAACCCGAACTGGGTGGTCCGCCAAGATTTGTTGTTGCTTTAACTTCCGCCCTAAAAGGGATCGGAATCGAATCGACCATTTTCGGTACTGAGTCTGAGTCCAGAGGCAGGCCGAACGTCATGGCTCCGGACGCGGATGTAAGGTTATTTAAGCGTGGGAGGTTCGCCAGATACTGGCCCGGGCACAGTCCGGAAATGAGACAAGAACTCCAGCGGGTCGTCAGCCAGTTTGATCTGGTTCACATTCACGAACTCTGGCACTATCCCAACTACGCGGCCGCACATGTATCCCTGCAAAACGATGTGCCATATATCATTTCGCCCCTCGGAACTTTCGCGTCGACTGCAATGAGCAAAGGCCACATCAAGAAACGGCTGTACGGGATATTGGTGGACCGGGGACTCACTAACAAGGCATTGGCATTTCACGCAATGACCGACCAAGAAGCCCAAGACACCGCAGATAGAACCAGCGGAGTTACCGTAAACACCGTACCGATTGGTGTGGACCCATCTGAGTTCACATGCCTACCCAGCCCTAGCGAATTTGAGCGCCTCTACCCCAAAGTCAGAGATAAGTACATGGTTCTGTTCCTAGGTCGTCTGAACAGAATTAAAGGCCTTGACATCCTAATAGAAGGGTTTAGTCGCGCCAGTCATAATAGGAACGATCTACACCTTGTTATAGCCGGCCCTGACGGTGGATATGAACAAACCGCGCGCGAAATTGTCAAGAGTGAATACCTCGAGTCGAAGGTTTCCTTCACTGGACCGATCTATGGCGAAACGAAACTCGCAGCCCTTTCACGCGCAGACGTGTTCGCACTTACCTCCTATGGAGAGGGTTTCAGCGTCGCATTATTGGAAGCAATGGCGGCGTCACTGCCTCTGATAATTTCAAAGGAGTGCCATTTCCCTCAAGTGGCTCAATCTAATGCTGGGCTTGAAATCAGTCTTGACCCACAAGAATTCTCTTCGGCATTAACGAAGATTGTCGCTGATTCTTCGTTTCTGGAAAACATGGGTAGCAATGCACGCACCATGGTCACCGAATCATATTCTTGGAACACTGTTGGTGTGGGTTTTAAAGAGATCTATGAACAAATACGTACCAAGTAACTTGTCGATTCGATATAACGTCCAGGCGGTATCTCCGCAAACGTGTGCCTGGTAATGAAAGCACTTGTCACTGGAAGCACCGGATTCATCGGAAGTCACCTAGTGGAAAGGCTATTAGAACTCGGTCACGAGGTAACAACCTTAGATCGCGTAGCCAATAATTCACCGCGTATAGTCCGAGCGTTTGAGGCCGACATTTTGGATGCATCGAAAGTTCGTGAAGCTACAGCTGGACAGGACATGGTGTATCACCTTTCGGCAATCCTTGGCACCTCCGAACTAGTAGTCCAGGCCCATGACGCTGTGGATGTCAATATCAACGGAACAGTTAACGTCCTAGACGCATGTCGTTCAGAAGGAGCATCCCTTTTATTCGTCTCAAAGCCAAACCCGTGGCTAAACACTTATTCGATCACTAAGCACGCGGCAGAACAGTTCTGTTTGATGTACAGATCAGAATTCCAGATTCCAGTCACAATCGTTAAACCCTTCAACGTGTACGGCCCACGGGAATCCGTCGGCCCCGGACGTGTACAAAAGTTAATCCCAAACACTATTCTGAAGGCTTTAAACAATCAGCCCCTAACCATTTTTGGGTCGGGAGATCAGATCAACGACTACATCTTTGTCGACGACGTAGTTCGTCTGCTTGTGGACCTTTCTGTGTCGGACAAAGCTATCAATGGGACTTACGATTTAGGGACCGGTAAAGGCCGGACGGTCAACGAGGTATGTCGTCTCATACTTAACCTCACAGGCAGTGACTCTCGGATCGAGCGTTTACCTATGCGACCTGGAGAATCTTCATCCACGGCGTTGCGAGCGGATCTAACTCAACTCGAACGGGTAATGCCCGTCGGAGAATTCTTGGGACTCAGTCATGGGCTAACCCGTACAGTGAAGTACTACCGAGGAATTCGCCTGATCGATTAAAAGGTCCATGTAGAGAAGTAGGATCCTGTGTGACATTAGTGCTCACAGGGTCGTTAGTTAACGGCATGCCCGTTTCCCGCATATTTCTTCAAGGGCAGGAATAGCCCGGAATCAGGTACATTCAGTTCTAAGGCAATTCACCCCAGGAATCTTCGGGGTGATCTGCATGTTCGAAACAGAGGCAGATGCAGTCCAAATGACCCGTTACGCAGTGACCGGTGGGGCCGGGTTCATAGGTTCCAACATTGTTCGGGATCTAGTCATACGCGGCCATGATGTCATCGTAGTGGATGATCTCTCAAGTGGTCACAAAGTCAATCTGGAGCCATTTCCAGGAGTGACCGTCAAACATACTTCGATCTTGGAAGAAGAAACTCTTTACTCCGCGTTCGATAAGGTCGACACGGTATTCCATCTAGCCGCATCCGTAGGTAACAAGCGCTCGATCGACAACCCAGCGCTTGACGCAACAATAAACGTAATCGGTACCATTAACGTACTCGAAGCATGCCGAAAAGTCGGTGTAAGGAAGATTGTCGTCAGTTCTTCCGCTGGAATCTTTGGCGAATTGATGGAAATTCCTATTTCAGAGGATCATGCCATCGATCCAGATTCCCCGTACGGTGCCAGTAAGTTAGCAGCGGAAAAGTTATGCCTAGCGTATGCAAAGCTCTACGACATCGAAGCTATCGCCCTCCGTTACTTCAATGTGTTCGGTCCAAACCAGCGATTTGACGCATACGGGAATGTTATCCCGATTTTCGTCTTCAACATGCTCGACGGGCAACCAATCACGATTTTTGGCGACGGCGAACAGACACGCGACTTCATTTATGTGACCGACGTGGTCCAAGCCAACATCAAAGCCTCAGAAACACGCGGACTGAGCGGCGCGTTCAACATTGCCAGCGGCACGCGAATCACCATTAACGAACTGGTAATCCGCCTGAGCGATCTCATCCCCGGCCAGCACAGTGTCAACTATGGCCCGCAGCGGCCCGGTGACGTCCGTGACAGTCTGGCAGATATTTCTGCAGCGAAACATGCATTGGGTTTCGAACCTACCGTCACAATTGGCGATGGACTCACGGAATATGTTCGCTGGGCGATGGGTCAGGTAAATAGGGTATGACAAAAGTGTTAATCCTAGGCGGTGCGGGCATGCTCGGCCACAAGATGTACCAGACACTGTCAAGCGGATCATTCGATACCTACGCCACAGTGCGACCAACGGTTGAAGAAAGCCCTCTATCCGTATTTGATTCATCCAACTACGGCCGATTCATAGGTGGGGTTGACGTCTCTGATTTTATTGCCGTGGAAAGACTCTTAGACGAGATGAGGCCTGAGGTTTTGATCAACTGCGTCGGAGTCATTAAACAGAGAGACGCTGCACACGATCCAATCGAATCAATCACAATAAATGCACTCCTGCCACACCGACTTGCTCAGATATGTGGTCGGACCGACACACGCTTGATCCACTTCAGCACCGACTGCGTCTTTAATGGAGACAAAGGTGCATACAAAGAATCCGATCCTAGTGACGCGAAAGATTTATACGGTCGCACCAAATACCTAGGAGAGGTCTCGTCACAAGGGTCTCTCACACTCAGATCATCAATTATTGGGCGAGAACTGTATAACAATACGTCATTAGTAGAGTGGTTCTTATCGCAGGGGGGAAAGAATGTTAAAGGCTTTGCAAAAGCCCGTTACTCGGGAATAACTACGAACCGTATGTCCATTATGGTACGAGATTTGATCCTGAATCATCCCACCCTAAGTGGGATTTACCAGGTATCTGGCCCCTGGATATCGAAGTTCGATTTGCTAGAACTGGTCCGTGATGCTTTTCAACTAGAGATTGAAATAGAACGGGATGAAGACATGGTGATCGACCGTACCTTGGATGGAGATCGTTTCAGGACGGACACAGGATTAGTGACTCCTTCGTGGCAGGAAATGGTGATCGAATTGGCCAAAGACCGCACACCATACGAGAGTTGGAAATCGTGACCCCAGAGATAACTGCACACAAGCCTCTTCAAGGGAAACGAATCGTCGTCACTGGCGGTACCGGATCTTTGGGAAGACTTCTCGTAAGGCGACTCCTTTCGGCAGAAATGGGAGAACCCGAAGGTATTACCGTATTCTCCCGCGACGAGGCTAAGCAACACCAGATGCGGCTCGACTATCTCCAAAAAGCCCCTGCAACTGACGAGATAATCTTCCAGAATTTTGAACAAAAGGTAAATTTCTGGGTCGGAGATGTCAGAGATTTCGACAGTGTGAGTTCAGTTCTCCGAGATGCAGATGTGGTTTTCAACGCCGCGGCCCTTAAACAGGTCCCAACCTGTGAGTACTTTCCCTACGAGGCCGTGAAAACGAATATAGGTGGTGCTGAAAACATCGTGAAGGCTATCGAGCAGCACAGTCTTGGTGTTGAAACCGTGGTTGGTGTCTCCACCGACAAGGCTTGTAAGCCAGTTAATGTGATGGGTATGACTAAGGCACTACAAGAACGTGTCTTCATACAGGCGAACATGCGCACCTCAAACACACGGTTTGTCTGCGTACGATACGGGAATGTCCTGGCATCTAGAGGTTCCGTAATTCCCCTCTTCCACCATCAGATAAAGACAGGAGGTCCAGTCACAATCACCACAAAGGATATGACTAGATTCCTCCTTAGCCTGGACCAAGCCATCGATACCCTATTCGCTGCAGTCCGACTTGCGAAACCGGGAGAAATATTTGTGCCTGATGCTCCGTCAGCACGGGTCACCGATATCGCGACTGCTTTAATTGGGAATCGTGACATCCAAATTCGTTTGATTGGAATCCGTCCAGGCGAAAAACTCCATGAGGCTATGGTGAGTGAGGAAGAAGCCCCCAGAACCCGGTTGGAAGGAGCTTGGTACGCTATTAGACCAATGTTGCCAGAGCTAACTGACAATGAGTTTGTAACTGCCGAGAAACCAGCTCTAAACGGGGAGTTCAGTTCAAAGAATCGGGTACTGCCCGCAGAGAACACCCGACAGATACTAGTGGACCATGGATTGATGCTTGAAGACGTCCTCCCAACGGAAGGCGAATTGATCCGATGAAGTTAATGACTGTACTCGGAACCCGCCCCGAGATCATCAGGCTGTCACGAATTATCCCGACTCTGGACAAGTTGTGTGACCACATACTTTTGCACACCGGTCAGAACTATGACACCCGGCTAAGCGAGTTGTTCTTCTCAGATCTCGGACTCCGCGAACCGGACATATATCTGGGGGTACAAGCTGATGGTATAGGGGAACAAATAGGACAAATTCTTACCGGCATAGAGGCAGCGTTCCGTGAACGAAAACCAGAGCGCGTCCTAATCCTAGGAGACACCAACAGCGGGCTCGTCTCGCTGGTCGCCAAACGGATGGGAATTCAAGTGTTCCACATGGAGGCCGGTAACCGTTGTTACGATGATCGCGTCCCAGAAGAGATCAACCGAAGAGTGATTGATCACTCAAGTTCCATCCTTCTCCCGTACACCCACCGTAGTAAAGAAAACCTTCTCGCTGAAGGTATTCGTCGGGAACAAATTTTCGTCACCGGGAATCCTATTAAAGAGGTCCTAGACTATTACGCACCTCAGATCAATGCGAGTTCAATACTCGACGATCTTGGACTAGAGACCGGTGGATATTTCCTCGTCACAGCGCATCGAGCCGAAAATGTAGACGAGGAAGCCCGACTCATAAATTTGATGACTGCCCTTGCGCAATTACGCAAGTCTTACGGTAAACGAGTTATCTGTTCCGTACATCCCAGGACGAGTTCAAAACTAAATGCCATTACGTCCCTGCCCGATATGACAGGAGTGGAACTGTTAAAGCCATTCGGTTTCTTTGATTTCGTTCACCTTGAGCAAAATGCATTCTGCATAGTTTCCGATTCGGGCACAGTTCAGGAAGAGGCGTGTATCTTTGGGATTCCAAATGTCACCATACGCGACGTAACCGAACGCCCGGAAACGGTCGAGACAGGTTCGAACATTCTCACCGATGTCGATCCCGATTCCGTCCTACAGGCGGTAGAACTAGTGACATCACAACCGACGACTTGGAATCCGCCTGTTGAGTACATGGCCGGCGGAGTCACCCAAATCGTGTCACGCATTGTTCTTGGTCACAGTATGCTTAATCCAGCTGAGACCCAGTGGCGTAAAAGAACCGCCAGATCGTAACGAGCCGGCCGTGAATAGCCCAAGTACGACAGGTAACGATCATCTAATCTATGAGATTGTGGAGTCGCACGCGTCACGGCGCGGCGGAGATCGATGACCCACCTACTTGTCTTGAGCCTTACATTTCCGCCAGACAATGTCTCAACGGCCCATTTAATGGGTGAGTTAGCAAGCGACATG
Source organism: Dehalococcoidia bacterium (assembly GCA_046583495.1). Taxonomy (GTDB): domain Bacteria; phylum Chloroflexota; class Dehalococcoidia; order Lucifugimonadales; family Lucifugimonadaceae. The sequence continues at coordinate 2,533 of JAYGCF010000012.1, read as the reverse complement.
GTGGCACAGGGTCACAGTGTGACTGTGTTGACCACAATGCCCCATTACAACAGGGATCGTGTCGCTGAACAGGGCCAACCGATTCGTTCATTCTGGGGACCATTTTTAAAAAAAAGTCAACTCAATGGTGCAGTTGTCTATCACGCGCCAACATTATCTCGATCTACAGGAATGATCAGCCGAATCATGGGCTGGATGATTTTTCATCTAATTAGCCTCACAGTCGGACTCCTTATCACCCGACGCGTAGATGTGATACTCGCACCATCTCCACCGCTCACAATAGGTCTAGTCGCATGGTTACTCGGTCTTTACCACCGAGCACCTTTCATCTACAACGTACAAGAACTTTACCCGGATATTGCAATCGGGCTGGGCGTCATCAAAAATCGGGCGCTTATATATCTGTTATACAGGGTCGAAAATTTCGTGTACTCGACCGCAGGACTTATTTCGGTAATTTCGGAACCAATGCGAGAGGTGGTCCTGTCCAAAGGTGTTCCACCTCACAAAGTCATCCATATTCCGAACTGGGTGGACACCACCGACCTCGATGTGCCTTTGAAAAACAACGAATTCTCTCGGACTCATGGGGTTCAAGACGTCTTCGTAGTAGCTTATGCAGGCAACATGGGTCTTGCACAGAATTTCGATGAACTCTTAGACGCAGCCGGCATTTTGCGTGATCAGAACAAAATCCGTTTCATGTTGATCGGCGACGGAGTACAGGCACGAAATCTCCGACGCCGGGTGACAGAAGAGGAGCTAGACAACGTAATTATCGTGCCTTTCCAGGATCACCATCTCGTGCCCCTGATATATGCGAGTAGTGATCTGTCTTACGTCCCACTGCATAGCTCGGCAATCACTCATGCGTTGCCGTCAAAGATATACAGAATCATGGCAAGTGGAAGTGCGATTATGGCAGTGGCTTCATACGCGTCCCCGATCCGTGAGCTAGTACAAAAGGCACAGTGCGGAATCCTCGTCGAGCCACAATCAGGCAGATGCCTTGCTGATGCGATAGAAAACGCGGCGTCAAACCCCGAGGTTATCGCCGACCTCGGCCGATCAGGGAAAGAGTATGTAATCAAACACTATTCACGCAAAGTGATCGTTGAGAAATACATCTTAGAGATCGTGGGATCAGCCAACCGAAAAGGCGGATGATCCCAACTACAGCGACATACACAATTCCCGGTGCCCTAGACAAAGGATGGGCGTGAGAGGCCGAGACGCAGGTTAATATTTAAATCTATGTCAAATTCCGGCGAAGCGCTTTATAAAGTCCGACAAACACGCATCGAGATAGCTATCGAAGCTCTTTGCCTTATCGGACTGATCTTAATTCCGATCGTATTCCGTGGCCGTGAAGTCGTGGCGTTTTACTCACAGCCAAAATTCTTCGTGTTGCACTTCGTCGCTATCTCAATCGTGGGATTATGGCTTTTCGAGTTGGCAATAAGCGCGTCAATGCAGGCTAGCAAGGGATCAACATCATGGTTTGAGAGGATGGACGGATGGTTATCCCAGTCGGGCCATAGGTGGTCTGTCGTACTTGTGGCGTTGTTCGGACTGACTTTCATAGTTTCCACGATCCTTTCTCCAATGCCCTGGGTGAGCACGTGGGGCCGCGATTTTGGGGACCTTGGATACGACTTGTATTCGACTCTCTCGTATCTAGTTATTTTCTTCGCTGTGGCATTGAGAACACGGACGCAAGCCCAGTTCCTTCGAATTGCCATAAGTTTGGCTGCGGTGGGTACGTTCTCAGCGGGTTATGGGGTATTCCAAGCTTTCGGCTGGGACCCGATTGGAAGGGGGGAAGGTCTCGACCGGGTGATTGCGAGTCATGGTAATCCACTGTTTTTAGGTGCTCATCTAGTAATGACCATCCCCCTTGTGATCGCGTTAGCTGTTCACTATGAATCGCGCGGAAAGTGGTGGGTTCTACTGCCAGCGGTAATCTCTGTCGGCCTGCACATTTCTGCTCTCTGGTACGCCGGTGGCCGGGGTCCATGGATTGGCGGGATTACAGGCCTAATCATCTTCTTACTAGCATCATTTCTTTGGTTGGGATGGTTACGAGCCATGAAAGGAGCCGCCCTGGTTATGACCGGACTGCTGGTGGCAGTAGTCATCACATCATTACCGGGAGTGGAGAACAGAACCGGGCGCGACCTCAGCGACCTCAGCGGCATATTTAGTGATGTTACAAATGGTATGCAGTACGTATTCAAAGGCCGGAGCGATCCGCCGATGCTTGAAATACCCACTGCAGTTCAGCCCATTCCCGATCTGAAAATATCAGACCCCGATATCGTTTCTTCCCCCACAGAACAACCTTCAACAAATGAAACCGCACAAGAGCTTGTTTTAACAGTAGAGCCCATAAAACCTTCTACAGAAGATGAAGAGATGGAGGTCAGCACAGAACAACCTTCAACAAATGAAACCGCACAAGAGCTTGTTTTAACAGTAGAGCCCATAAAACCTTCTACAGAAGATGAAGAGATGGAGGTCAGCATAGAAG
>JAYGCF010000081.1:0-66537 GCA_046583495.1 Dehalococcoidia bacterium | reverse complement strand
GGTATCTATAATTCCACACTCAGTCACGAATATTGAGAGTGCGAAAATTGGTAGAAATCTCTTAAGAAATATCATGCAAACACTTTGAAGATAATGGGGGGGGGGGTCGAAATGGCAGCGTTGTCGCGCCACGCATGATTACGATTAATCAGGCGTCGCTTAAGATTAACTTACCCCTCGCCACCGTGTCTAGCCAATCAAATGGGATCAGGTTCAATCAGACGTTGTACAAAGGCATGTCAAACTAGGCCCTATGGATAAGGTAAATTCTCTTCAATATCAGCCTGAATAACCCATAGAACAGCCGGGTGAGAGTTGCGATCGTGTTTGTTCGCACAAGTCGGGCTCAGAAACACAGATTTTGGCAAGACTTATGGGGCAAAACTTCTCGCAGACTCTCCCAGGCAAAAAAGCTCCTTCACGCGTTACTCTGCCCTCCAACCGGGCCCGCGAAGTAGATTCAGTACCTGTCCAATACCGATTACCGATAAACCCAACGCCACGCCAACAAAAACAGTCGTCAAGCTCCAGTCGAAAATCATCGCGGCCAGTCCGAATGCTGCAACAACCATCAAACGGGTATACGTGATCAGGACAGGAATAACCATGTGACCGGTTCCTTGACTGGCAAAGTACAGCGTTTGTCCACCGCCGAAAACTCCATAAACAGGTGCCGCTATAACCAGGTACGAGGCGCCAATGGCGTATACCTCCGGGTCAGTTGTGAAGCGATCCAGCCAGATTCCTGGAAACACGGCCACCGAGAGGCCTAGAACAGTTGTACCGATAAGGGTTACGCCAGCTCCCACCCATGCGATTTGCCGTGCCCTGGAAATTTGCCCTGCCCCGAAGTTTCCGCCTACGGCTGTTACCAGAGCGGCTCCTACTCCGAACGCAAGAGGCACAAGTGTCAACTCCAACCTGCTCCCCAGGCCGTAACCCGCAAGTGCCTCATCACCAAACCTGCCGACGAAACCTGTCACGACGATAACCGTAAGTATCAGGCCGCTGCTGTTTATTAGTCCCAGGCCTCCTACTTTCATGATGTCCTTGATTGGAAGCCATGAGAACGTCTGAGGCCGCAATATGATTGAGGCTTTTCCTCCCAACACTTGAATTGAGAGATATAAAGCAGCCAGACCATGGGATAAAACCATGGCGACAGCAGGACCTGTGAACCCCAGGTCAGGAAATGGTCCCCACCCGAGGGTCAGCGCTCCTGATAACCCGATATGAACAATACTTGCAACAATGATCGCGTTAGCTGCGATCCCCATTTCACCCGTTCCGCGTAGTATCGCCGAACACATGAAGGCGAACCATACGATCACCGATCCACCAAAAATAATGTGAGCGTAATCCACAGCAGCATCCAGAACCTCACCCGGACCGATTATTAACGAAAATATCGGACGGGCAAAAACACCAAGGATCACCACGTAAAGAAACGCCATGAATGCCCCGATAACCAGCGCATGCCAGGCATTTATCTCAGCCTTTCCAACGTCACCTCCGCCAAGTGCCCTTGCGACCGATGACGCGACACCACCACCGATTGCGCCAGCAGACATCATCCCCATAAGCGTCTGGAACGGAAAGACGATAGCCAGACTTGCAAGAGCTGCTGTTCCAAGTTGGCCAACGTAATAGACATCAGCAAATGTAACCGCTGTCATCGTGGCCACTGCAGCCACATTGGGTGCAGCGAGCCGGGTCAACATCCTCGGAATCGACCCATGAAGAATCATCTGCATGCGCGGCGTGAGAGCGGTGGTCAAAACGTCAATATCGGTGCGATATGCAAGCCTTTAACTTATTGCTGTCCGGAATCATTGCCAGTGTAAAAGACACCGTCATGGCTCACCATATTGCAATACCTGGACAGAGTTTCTACTGCCGTAATCCGTTGTTTCGCACCGGTTAGAGTTCAGAGCCCAATGCGGCAGAAATTGCGGCGGGCAACATACGGCTACGGTAAGCGAATATTCTCTCCAGATCTCGCTGTACGAACAACCGATTAGCCAGGCGGCCAAACGGAGGTCTGTAATGGACCACATCCTCCACTAACGTGCCTCCTCCCGGCATGGTGCTTAAACGATGCAGATGGTTCCACTCTCGGTAAGGCCCAGCGACCTGGGAATCGACAAACGAGTATGGAGGATTCCAATCTCGTATCTCGCTAGTCCATCCAACCGGTAGTTTATGAATCCGTAGTCGATACTTGATCCTAGTGCCTTCGCCCATCTGGATGGGGGACCTAGTAACAATCTTGAATTGCAACCAGGGCGGTGTAATGGAGTTCAAGTTTTCGGCATCTGCAAAGAAACGGAATGTTTCCTCTATATCAAAGACGATTTCCATGCGCGTCTTAAGCACATATCGACCATCTTCACCACGGTCGATATGTATCGTCGCCAGGTCTGCAGCAACGCGTGGTGTGATCATGTCCACCTCAAATACAAAAAGTTACTCAGTCCCTTCACAGATTCACCGAGTTACTTGCTTACGAGTGGCTCTCGACGCCTTAAACGCGTCAAGTGCACGAGCGCGTGCATATCGGTGATCCACCACAGGATTCGGATACCCGGTAGATGGGAGAAGGCTCCAGTTCCAAGGTTCGTGGGCGAACTCAATGGGTATAGCGCTTAGCTCAGGCAGCCATTTCTTCACGAACCTACCATCGGGATCAAACTTTTTGCCCTGCAGGACTGGACTAAAGATACGAAAGAAAGGTGCTGCATCATTGCCCGTTCCGGCAACCCATTGCCACCCTCCAGCATTGGACGCTGTGTCTCCATCAACCAGGTGACGCATGAACCACTCAGCACCTTGACGCCAATCGATTAACAGATGCTTTGTCAGAAACGAGGCAACAATCATGCGGGCCCGATTGTTAATCCATCCAGTCTGCGAAAGTTGTCGCATCGACGCGTCGACTACCGGATACCCGGTCATACCCGTCTTCCATCTTTCAAGCTCGGATCGTTCGTCACGCCACGGAAAATTTTTCATTTCGCCACGAATGGTCTGACTGGCTAATTCCGGCCGGTGGTACAAGGATGATTGGTAGAAATCCCTCCATATCAACTCATCGATCCAAGAGGAGGCCGAACGGCCAAGGTCAGAATCAGTATCAAAGTCGATTGCCTGAACCCGGCGTACGGATTCCGACGCCGACAACATACCAAACCTGAGATATGGAGAAAGGAGCGAGCTAGATGTCATATCCAGTCGGCCTCGCTCTGACTCGTACTCCCATAGAGATCCACTACATATTTCCACAAACTCGCATAGCCGTTTCATGGCCGCTGTCTGGCCTGCCGGCCAATCACAAACCCTGCGGGGGGCGGGAATGGTTTCCGTTTCTATATTCTGCGGTGTGTTGAGATCCATATGGCCCATTCCGACGGCCGATTCAATGGTCAATGACGTCCACATTTTTCGAAATGGCGAATACGTCTTATAGGGTTCTCCTGTCTTACGGACCAGTGCGTCTGGATGATGAACGGATAACCCGCGAGACAGATTAAGTTTGACCGTACTACCGACTAACGCATCCCTTTTCTTCGCGAATGGGGTGAAGTCTTCTTCAGCAAAAACATCAACCGCCCCCAGGTCTCTGGCAAGGGCAGGAATAACTTGTCCCGGATTTCCAGTACGGACTATCAAACGACCGTTCCTGGCCGATATATCTTCGGACAAACTTCTAAGACCGTCGTACAGAAATGATTCTCGTAGTTCCGAGCGCCCGGTCAGGCGTGGGTCTATAACGAACAACGGAACCACACTCTCGGATCGCCTCAACGCGGCCGATAATGCACGGTTGTCGACCATACGCAGGTCCCTACGAATCCACCATATTGCAACCGATCCCATTACCGTAATGACTCGTTGTTCTTCGTAGGATCAGAGGCGCGCTTCACGAGAGATTTGAGCATCCCCCGGAACACGAGGGCGTGCAACGGATAGAGAGCAAACCAGTAAAAGACGCCAAAAACACCACGAGGGTCAAAGGCAACAGTTTGATCAAGTATTACACCGTCATCGGAAGATCTAGCCCTCAGATCTAGCCACGCTTCACCTGGTAGTCGCATGTCGGCCCGCAAGGTTACGCGCTCTCCGGGAACCACCCGCACTACCGTCCAGAAATCCAGTGTCTGTCCGCGCTCAAGGTCACCAGCTGTGGAGTGTCCTCGCCGTAAACCCGGCCCACCAACCATGCGGTCCATTACGCCACGCAGTCTCCAAAGCCAGTCACCCCAATACCAGCCGTTAGGCCCCCCCACAGAGGAGATCGCCTCGTATGCGTCGTCAGTGGTCCCAGTAACGCGCATGCTGCGACGTTCAACAAACCTAGTACCTATCCTACGTTTTGAGATCCCAGCCCCTGCATTAGGTTCTGGTTCAAGAAAGCGGAGTCCTTCCCGTTCGGTTTCAAGTGCAGATGCCACGGCCTTCTCGACTGTTAGCGGCTGAATCTTGAAATCCCGAAGCGCTCTGGTATCACGGACCACAGAACTATGCGCCGCACTGTCCACGATTCGACGGCCAATTCTGTAGTGAGCCGGTGTGACCAACTTCAGCCACAAACTGGATAACCGAGGGGTAATAACGGGTACTGGAATCATGAATCTGCGTAATGACCGAGAACGGGCGTAAGTTTTCATTAACTCGGCGTAAGTGACCACGTCTTTCCCTCCAATCTCGTAAACGTGACTTTCATCTGTTTTATCCGCAGCTGCCGTAATCAGGTAGTTGACAAGATCGGCCGCAGCAATCGGCTGAACTGGCATACGAACCCATCGCGGAGTGACCATCACCGGCAGTCTTTCAACCAGGGAGCGAACCGACTCGAATGGCATACTCCCGGCACCGATCACGACCGGTGCTCTAAATTCTGTAACCGGTGTGGTGCCACTTCGGAGGACCTCCCCAGTCACACGTCTGCTTGTAATGTGTTAGGAAACCGCCCCACGCGATGTTTGAGCGAGCGCTCCTACGTACACGATTCGCTTTAACTCGGCGCTACGCGCTGCAGAGACGAAGTTCTCAGCTGATCTACGTTCTAGTTCCGAATAGTTATTACCCTCATCCAAGGAATGCGCCAGGTAGTACGCAGTGTGTGACCCCTCGACACAGGCCTCAAGTGAATCCGGATCTAAAAGATCACCTTGCATGGCTACTGCGTTCGAAGGCAATCTCTCAGGCAAACGGTCGGGGTGCCGAGACACACACCTCACCTCATCGAAACGCTGTGCTAACGGGCTTATAAGCATTCCACCGATATAGCCCGAGGCGCCGACGATTACCACTTTCGTACTCTTTGCTTGCATGTTGATTTATTTCGCTAAAGCCACCTGAGGCCCTGTACCCACGGACCCCATCTAGTTATCTATTGAAGTTTGTCCTTCAGTCATAGCACTTTTCGAGCCATTAAGGTTGTCCTTTCTCAAGCTTGCTTCACGACGGGTACGCTCAAGCTCGATATAGGAGAAAGCTGCTCCCGACATCAGAATTACCACTACTAGGAAAATGACTCCGACGAATAATTCTGAATTCACTTTCTCAAAACCTCCAGGGAGACTCCGAGGCTCAGAATTGACGGTACCCATAGGCCAACAAAAATCGCTTCCAGTTCTGTGTCATCTCCTATAAACCACAGGGCGACTGACACGACAAAAGATAAGAACGCGCTGGTCATATATAGCCAAGTGAACCTGGTAAACCCCTGGAATAACTTAGGCTCCCTATCACCGTTAGTTGCTTGGACCATGTCTGTAAGACTTCCTTTCTCTATTTATCTATTGGTTATTCGATGGTCGGATCGGCCCAATGGACCGGATGGCCGACTGGTTTCTATTTAGGAATAGATCGGATATGCGAAGCTGGATCGCCTGTCGGAACACGCTCTGTAGCTCCCATCCACCGTCAAACTGCGTACGCCCTTGCCCGACCGTGAAACGAACGAGCAAGGACGTAATCCGGGGGACAGTGCTACACGATCTCTGGGATGGCAGTCAGGGCAACCACTCCGGCCACTGCGACGAGGATGTAGATCAGTCGTGAGAACGGGTTGAGCTCTCCGAAACGGAGACCTCCAGCAATCAGGGCCACCAGGTCGAATTTGAAAAGGCCTACGAGCCCCCAGTTGAGGGCTCCGACTGCTGCCAGGACTATCGCTATGGTTTGGACTATTTCCATTTCAGTTCTCCTCCCCGGATCACCGGTATGTAGTTTTGTGGCTGCCTAGTGAATCACCACTTTGTGGTATTTGTTCTTCACGACATGATTTTTAAATTCTGTTGAAGAACATATTCATCATTATCCATACTGTGATGAATATTGTCAACATAATGCATCAAGGTTTGATTACATCCACGTGCAACCGCATCTTTAAATTGGTGGTGAGAGACAAATTGATGTAGTATTTATTCATCACCGATCTCTGTTTGCGCATTGACGGAATCGCCGACACCTTACTTAGGAGAGGCAGTTGCCAGAGCCCAAGAAGTCAACTGGCAGGGGTAACACCCGACCAGACCGAAGGGACTTGACTCGCCTGCGCGACGAGTACACGAAAGCTCTACTTGCGGGCAATGAACGAGCCGCAAGCGCGGCTATAGATCGGGCGCTGGCACTCGACTGGGACCTCAAGACCATTTACATCGACCTGCTCAGAAGCCCCATAATCTTGGTTGGAGAAATGTGGCACAGGGGTGAAATATCGGTGGCCCACGAGCACCAGATCACCCAATTCACGCTGCAGGAGATGGCACGTCTCAGGGGTGAATTTCGACCGAGCCATCAGCCTGGCTTCCGTGCCGTAGTTACCTCTGTACAGGGAGATCAGCACATTCTCGGGGCCATGATGGTCTCCGACTTGTTGAGGCAGGCTGGATGGGAGGTCGACTTTCTCGGAGCCGACACTCCTGCGGAAGACCTGGCCGAGTTTGTCCGAGAGCGCAAACAGGATCTAGTCATCCTGTCGGTCACGTCGCACGAGAACCTCGAGTCTCTACGAACAACGGTGGAGACCCTTAAGACTATCGACCCTCCACCCACCATCATGATTGGTGGCCGTGCAGTAGCAATAGAATCCAAGGCCACTCCAGATATGTGGGGTGCTGATGCCATAGCAACGGACTCTCTGGAGGCCATCGTTATGGCACGTAGTTTGGTAATCGGCGCAGATGGTTCAGACTCAATTGACGATCTTCTGAGCCGCATCGGTGGGCGCATCCGAGCAGCGCGCCTCGACGCAGGTATGAACCAGGCTGAACTTGCATCGGGTGCAGGTCTTGATCGGACATATATCGGGGCAGTAGAACGCGGTCGCCAGAACGTGACCATGGCAGCCCTCCTCCGGCTTTCAGACGCACTTCAGGTTTCGATCGACGACCTGATTTCAAAATAAACAGTCCCAACGCCCATAAACCAGTCAGGAAGCACACGATGACCACACAACACGTAGAACAGGCTTTTGGTGCTACGCCAGGGTCGGATCTCAATCACAGGTTTCGTAGACTGCGGATCTACAACGTAGTTATGGGAGTGTTCCACTTTGTCCAAGCGATAGCTGTGCTGGCGTTGTCCAACGACTTTTCACTGCCCGTCACGACTACGTTCCTAGAAGGTGCTCCTGGCGTGACTCCTCCCGTACTAGACGAGCTGTTCCGTCTAGAACTCGCATGGGGAGTGGCTGCCTTTTTACTCATGTCAGCGGCAGCGCACTGGATTGTGTCATCACCAGGTGTATTCAACTGGTATCGATTCAACCTGGAAAGAGGTCGCAATTACGCTCGATGGGTCGAGTACTCCGTCAGCGCCTCAGTAATGGTCATGCTGATTGCGCTGCTTCCAGGCTCAGGTGACATAGGTGCCCTGATTGGAATTTTCGGAGTTAACGCCTCGATGATTCTCTTCGGGTTACTAATGGAACACTATGAAGAGCCCGGAACCCCATCCTGGCTACCTTACTGGTTCGGTGTGTTTACCGGGGCTTTCCCCTGGATTATCGTGATCCTTTACCTCTGGAGCCCAACTACCGACTCGTCACCACCGATATTCGTATATGGCATTTTCATATCGCTGTTTATTTTCTTCAACAGCTTTGCCATAAACATGGTTTTACAGTACAAAAGGGTGGGCCCCTGGCGAGACTACCTATTTGGAGAGTCGGTCTACATTTTGCTCAGCCTGACCTCGAAGTCCGCACTAGCATGGCAGGTATTCAGTGGCACGCTTGCGGGAGACTGAAGGCTAATCCCACGAGGTCTTGTGGTCTGATGGAAGCCCACTTCAACATTTAGTGTATTTATGGGGTCGACGCGCGCCCCTTCCGCGGGCTATAGTCCAAGCAACCGTTAACCACCGGTGCTTCCTTCCCGAGACGAGATGTTCCGGGTTGGAAACATTTAAATCACACTGGTTGCTATCCCCTGTCCGAACCCGGGTATCGAAGGTTCTGAACGCTCCTTGTTCGCACATCTCCATAATCATTCCGAATACAGCCTTCTCGACGGACTTAGCTCGGTCAAAGCCATGGCCAATCGAGCCTCGGAACTAGGCCAGACCGCACTTGCGCTCACAGACCACGGTGTGATGTACGGGGCGATCGACTTCTACCGCGCTTGCAAAGCTGTCGGGATCAAGCCAATCATCGGCATGGAGGGTTACGTAGCCCAGGAAAGTCGTTTTACCCGAAACCCAGCCGACCGCTCTCCGTATCACATGACCATTCTTGCGAAAAACGAGGTCGGATACGGGAATCTACTGAGCCTTGCCAGTAAAGCCCAACTTGAGGGGTTTTACTACCGACCTCGAATGGACCGGGAACTTCTCGAGAAGCACCATGAGGGACTGGTAATTCTATCCGGCTGTCTTTCGGGTGAAGTCGGGACACACATCGTCAATCAGGACATGGATAAAGCCCGCTCCACCATCGATTGGTATAAGCAGTTGTTTGGAGACGACTACTACCTGGAGGTGATGTGGCACGAGGCCATTCCTGAGCAGCTAATCATGAACCGGGGGGTGTTCGAACTAGCAAAACAAACAGGAACGTCACTGGTTGCGACCAACGACAATCATTACACCCACCCATCAGAACACGAACTTCACGATATTCTACTTTGTATCCAGACTAACTCCCTCGTCACAGATACCAATCGAATGAAGATGGAAGACCCGACCTTCTATCTCCGCTCCGAAGCAGAAATGGCGGGGTTATTTCCGGATCACCCAGAGGCGATCGCCAATAGCGGTATTATCGCCGACAAAGTCGATCTAGAGATCGATTTTACCCAGAGTCGCTTACCTCGATACCAGACGCCGAACGGCGAGCCGGCTCTTGATTACGTCAGACAACTTTGTGAACAAGGACTGGTACGACGTTACCCGAGCGCTGACCAATCCGTATGGGACCGGCTCAATTACGAACTTGAGGTGATAGAGAACACCGGATTCCCAGATTACTTCCTAGTTGTATGGGATATCGCCAACTTCGTTCATCGGGAAGGCATAGTGTTCGGGGTACGCGGCAGTGCGGCTGCCAGTCTCGTTCTTTATTGCCTGGGCGTGACCGACATAGATCCACTTGCTACGCGCCTGGTATTCGAACGGTTCCTGAACAATGAGCGGCGTGAAATGCCTGACATAGACATGGACTTTCAGGATGATCGGCGTGAAGAAGTAATCAAGTACTGCCTGGAGAAATACGGTGACGGACACGTAGCCCAGATAGTTACCTTTGGGACCCTTGGTGCCAAGGCCGCAGTACGAGACGTGGGGCGCGCACTTGGAACAGAGCTTTCTGAGGTTGACAGACTGGCGCGCCTGATACCTAACACTCTGAAAATAACGCTAGAAGAGGCCATAAAAGAGACTCCTGAGTTGCAGATGGCTGCTGGGGATGGAGGGCATGGCCAAAGATTACTGGAACTGGCACAGGGACTTGAAGGTACTGTCCGACATGCCAGTACTCACGCTGCAGGGGTGATGATCACTGAAGAACCGTTAACCGACTATGTCCCACTGGCGCGAGCCAGCGGTTCCGATGCAGACGCTGTACCGACCACACAGTATCCGATGAAGCCACTGGCCGACCTCGGATTACTTAAAATGGATTTCCTGGGCCTCACAAACCTAACCATTCTTGATAGAGCCCTCAAGCTTATCCAGGAAACTCGGGCCGAGACGCTTACCCTTCCAGCCATCCCTCTTGATGATGTAGAAACTTTCAAACTTCTTTCTTCGGCCGAGACATCAGGCGTATTCCAACTTGAAAGTTCAGGAATGCGACGTTACATCAAGGAACTGAAGCCGAGTTCTGTGATGGACGTCGCGGCTATGATCGCCCTTTACCGTCCAGGACCCATGGAGTTTATCGGCGATTTTATTGACGCCAAGCATGGCCGAAAACAAATCACATACCCGCATGATGACCTCCGAGATCTGCTGGAAGAGACATACGGGATCGTGGTCTACCAGGACCAGGTGCTACTTATCGCACAACGTTTCGGTGGTTACACGCTTGGAGAAGCAGACATTCTCCGCAAGGCGATGGGGAAGAAAGACGCCGCGGTTATGGCCGCCGAGAGTGAGAAGTTTATTAATGGAGGGATAGCGAATGGCTACTCTCCAGAACTATCTCAACAGATGTTCAACCTCATCGAGCCTTTCGCAGGTTATGCATTCAACAAAGCGCACAGTGTCTGTTACGCCATGGTGTCGTACTGGACGGCATATCTGAAGGCGAACTACACGGTTGAGTACATGGTGGCGTTTCTAGATGCTGCAACGGGCGCACCGGACAAATTAAGTGCTGCTATCTCTGAATGCCGCCGACTAGGCATCGCGGTTCTGGCACCAGATGTAAACCGAGGCCAGGTCGGGTTCTCGGTAGAAAGCAATGAGAATGGCGCCGCTATCCGATTTGGAATGGCCGCCGTTAAGAATGTCGGCGTGGGCGCCGTGTACCCGCTTATCGAAGAGCGCAATACTTCTGGGATTTACGAATCCTTGGAGGACTTCTGCAAGCGGGTAGACTTTGGAAACCTGAACAAACGGGCGCTTGAAAGTCTGATCAAGGTCGGTGGTTTTGATAGTCTGGGCGACCGAGGATCGATGATAGAAGGACTCGAACGGATCATGTCTCTGATCCGTCGTGAAACCGAGTTGAGGGAGTCAGGCCAGAGCACGATGTTCGACCTGCTTGGCGACGCAGTAGACACTCCATTGCCCGCGCTTGAGTTGCCAACTAATGCTGACGTCACCGACCACGAACGTACCCTATGGGAGCGTGAATTGCTCGGCGTGGAGATCACCGAAAATCCGATTACCCGGGCGATGTACCAGTTGCAAAACGAGTCGATCGTATTCGCGAACCAGCTCACCGCGGACATGTCAGGTCAAAAGAAATCATCGGTCGGGCAGGTCGGCCTCGTCCGAGAATTGACAACGCGCAAAGGCGATCGCTTCATATCGGTACAGTTCGGGTTACTGGGTGGTGATATAGAACTTGTCGTATGGTCCAACGTCCTAGGGCCTACGGAAAGTCTCTGGAAACAGGGCACCTTTGTTTCACTTACCGGATCGGTACGCGAGCGGGACGGGCGGGTATCGATTTCGGTCGAAGAGGCCAGGGAGTATCGACTTCCTGTGCACGAAGAAGAGGGTTCATTGAACAACGATTCCCAGATCACGTCCGGTATGCATAGCCAGAAGGGCTCAACGGGACAAGTCTCACAGCAAATCCCCAACCGATTGAAACCTGCCACACCGATGCAGGACGTCTCGATATCAAACGGATCCGTGAAAGAGAATGGCTCCACCACTCCTCAACAAGAGGCTCCAGCACCACAGGAATCCACATTATCAGTACGGGTGACAGAAACTGGCGTGATCGTAGAAGACAAGAATCGTTTTGAAGATATCATCCGCCTTCTTCTGAACCACAAAGGTCAGCATCCCTTTGTTCTCGAAGTGGAGACCGGAGAGCGCCTCATAACTCTGGAGATGCCCTTCCAGATCCAGCCATGTGACGAATTAGTGTCAAATCTATCTGAACTAATTGGAGAAACCAACGTCACTCTCGCTGGAATATCAGGATCCAGTACTGCTTAAAGCAGCTGCGCTGAATAGATCCTATTGCAATTAGGACAGCTTCGAGGTCTGCAAACCCACTCCTTCGTTATCAAAAGGTATCGACTCGCCTTATAAGCACTTTCATGTATCGCGTACATCATGAAAAAACTGGATGAGTTCAGATCCCAAATAACGATTTGATGTTTAAAATCAGTACCGGATCACTCCAAATTGGGGATCTCAAAGAATCTCCAATCAACGTTTCAGAAAGGCAATCGAAATCTTATCTGACTTTCGTCGCGCCGTTTTTACAATCGCTTCATTATTTACCCTGCTGGCAGTCGCCTGCACTTCGTCGAGTGAAAACTCTCCACAGTTAGTTATAGGCGGAATTCCCGATCAAGACGTCTCATTACTTGAAGAGCGGTTTGATGGAATCGCAAATCTAATGGCGGACGAATTAGGAATTGAAGTCGTATACAAACCTTCGGTGACCTACGCAGCCCTTGTCGCCGGATTCAGGCAAGGTGACGTCGGGCTTGCATGGTTCGGAGGTTTGACCGGCGTACAGGCACGGATTGCTGATCCTGGTTCAAAAGCAATCGCCCAACGCCCTAAGGACGAGAAGTTTCGTTCGGCATTTATTGTGAGTTCGGAAATCAACGGTGAATCTATCGAAAACCTGGCTGGCCTCTCGTTCACCTTTGGCAGTGAAAGTTCGACATCTGGCCATCTGATGCCGCGATTTTACTTGATGGAAGCAGGAATTGATCCTGACAACGATTTCGACGGTCGACCGTCCTATTCGGGGTCGCACGATAAAACCTGGAAGCAAGTCGAAGCTGGAGTATTTCAGGGAGGAGCCCTAAACGAAGCAGTCTGGCAGAATGCGCTCGACGAGGGAAGAATCGACACATCTAAAGTTCGAGCCCTGACCATTTCTCCTACGTACTTCGACTACCACTGGATGGCCGGATCGCAGGTAGACACAAAGTTTGGAGAGGGAACTGTTGATAGGATTCAGAACTTCCTCACAGGGCTTTCTTCCGAGGACAAGAAAAGTGCCGAAACTCTGGAACGGTTTGGGACCGACCGTTTCATCCAGACAGAAAACGGCAATTACTCCGCTATCGAGGATACTGCTCGGAAACTCGGTCTTGTGGAGTGACAGTCTCCAGACTCACGACCATCCCATCTTGTGAGATAACCCATCTAGATTACCGGTACCGATCGGTACTGGCGCTTAAGGGAATCTCCCTTCGCATCGAACCTGGAGAATCTGTCGCGCTTGTCGGACCTAGTGGTGCCGGTAAAACGACTTTACTCCGATTGATTGCAGGTCTACTGCAGCCGCAGGTGGGGACAGTGTGCCTGACGGGTCTCCCGATAGCCGATATGAAGCCAGGACGGAAGCTATCCGAACTCGTTGGAATGATGCAGCAGCAACTTGACCTGATTCCTCAACTGGCCGTTAAACACAACGTCCAGGCTGGTTATCTCGGACGTTGGGGGATCCTACGTTCTCTGGCCGCTCTGGCATTGCCGATAGAATCGCCATCAGCGCGAATAGCAGTACGTAGAGTGGGATTAGAAGATCGCTTCAATGTTCGCGTCGGAAGACTGTCAGGTGGAGAACAGCAACGGGTAGCGTTAGCAAGACTCATTGCTCAAGATCCTGATGTCTTTCTGGCTGATGAACCGGTCTCGGCACTGGACCCAGTACTTGCCGACGATCTTCTCGGGTTGCTCCGAGAAGTTGCGAGTACCTCGAAAGATGGTGACAGGCTGCCACGCACGGTTATAGCAAGTGTCCACCAGCCTGAGTTGGCACTTCTGCACTTTGACCGGATGGTCGCGTTGAAGGAAGGGCGAATCGCTTTCGACAAACCCAGCAATGAAGTGTCCAGTTCGGATCTGCAGCAATTGTACGAACTCGAATCTAGATCGCCATCAGTGTCCTCAAAATGATTGGGAATAGGTTTAAGTACACGCCTGGACCGGGAATCAGGGGCGTCGTTTCGCTAGAGAAACGACTGGTACTCACCCTGATAATGCTCACAGCCGCTATCTGGGCAGTTGCTTCAACCATTCGGGTCGATGAACTCGTTCACACGGGAGGGAGGGATGCTCTTGTAGAGATCGTATCCGCGGCATTCACGCCAGATTTGGGCGCCGGAACCATCCACCTGGCGGCTATCGCTGCATTTCGAACGCTGATGTATGCAGTGGCTGGAATGTCAGTAGCGCTTCTACTTGGCATACCAATGGGAATCATAGCCAGTGGAACATTATTACAACGTCCGTTAGCAAGGTACTCGGTCATTGCTGCGACTCGAGGTGTTCTGGCAGCCTTTCGAGCAGTACATGAAATCGTGTGGGCGGTACTTTTCGTATTCGCAATCGGGCTGTCACCCGTTGCGGGAGTTCTTGCGATCGGAATTCCCTACGGAGGAATTCTCGGGCGAATAATTGCAGACCGCATCACGGATGCCCCCGAGCGTCCGTTGAATGCGTTACGCGCGTCGGGTGCATCGTCATTCCAGGTTCTTCTTTACGGCAGACTTCCGTTCGCCGCACCTGACTTGATTAGCTATCTGTTCTACCGACTTGAATGCGCCGTCCGAGCCGCTGCAGTGCTCAGTTTCGTGGGATTAGGTGGACTGGGATTCAGAATCACAATCGCCCTAGATGATCTCAAGTATGAAGAAGCCTGGACCTCGATTTACGCGCTTGTAATTCTGGTTACTTTGATCGACTTATGGTCCGCTCAGGTCAGAAAGCGGCTGCTGTGAGTAGTAACCAACCTGAAATCAGAACTGACTCACCCGCACAGCTAAGACGAGTTGATCCGGGCCTCAGAGATTCCAGGGGTCCATTCGGGTTTGGTTTTATCGCATGGTCATTGATTGCTTGGGTAGTGCTTGGCATCACTGCATGGGTCTGGATTTATTACGACGGTGGCCGATTAGAAGATGTTTTTTCGACCGATGCATGGGACGGTATTTCACGTTTCGTCCAGGATCTCGCAGGTCAGGGAAGTAAAAACACCCCCGCTTTTGCCAAAGCTGAAGACTGGATAAATACGCTGAAATTGGCCAATGAGACACTCCAAATGTCGGTCCTCGCCACTGCGATTGCTGGTGTCGGGGCGCTAATCACGATTCCATTCGCTGCATCTAACCTTACTCACGGAGAACTCTCTAGATTCACCCGCTTATCGGGCATGGTGGTTTTTTGGGTTACTCGATCGTCCTACATCCTTACAAGGGCTGTGCCCGAACTCGTGTGGGCGCTCATAATCGTGTTTGTACTACAAGCTGGTGTCCTGGCGGGCGCAGTAGCTCTAGGAATCCATAATTTTGGGGTTCTGGGTCGACTCGGCGCGGAAATCGTTGAAGACATAGATACTCGACCGGTTCAGGCTCTCCGTTCAAACGGGGCCGGAAATGTGCAGGTAATGTTCTACGGCGTGTTGCCGCAAGTGTTACCGCAGTTCATTACCTTCCTGTTGTACCGTTGGGAGGTAATTATCCGTACAACCGCAGTAGTTGGATTCGTCGCCGCATCGGGCCTCGGATACCAGTTCAGACTCGATTTCGCATACTTTAAATATACGGATGTCGCTCTGCTATTGATCGTTTACGTAATCATGGTTTGGATCGTAGATCTAACCTCTGCAGGACTCCGACGTTTGGCAAATTAAACCCGAATGAATCGTGTTTAAGGTCGAGGCTCCGGACTCCTTTTCTACTATTTTTAACGCGCCGAATCCGTATTACCAGGTAGCCCGAGTTTGCCAGGGTTCATTATTCCATTCGGGTCTATAGCTGCCTTAACTTTTTCGAGCAGGTCGTAGCTGGCCCCTAGTTCTATACGGAGCCGCTCCGCACGAACTAAACCTATTCCGTGGTGGTGACTGAGCGTCCCGCCATGCTGTGCCGATACTGTGAGCACGTGATCCCATACACGTTCATAATCGGAAATAAGTTGGTCCCGATCCGAATTCTCCAATTCGAATATCACGTACATTCCAGAACCATCGGGGTAGAAATGGGACCAGTGAGCCATGGCCTCACGACAAAACGGACGAATCACTGCCATTACGTCATCGTAAATTGTTTCCAGAACGTTCCACGTGGCTGCAATTTCAATTGAATCAGCGAGCAAGTTGTCCGCAGAATTACCACGCTCAATCCAATCTGCTCTGTACCTCCCGCGTGACCATGTCTCCGCTATCTCAGGGCCGAGACTAATTGCTCTATTTGAGGCAGCAATGCCAGATACGACCTCCTGACTGGTCTCAACGATCCTTCTTTCTCCCTCGTGACCAACAAGTAACAATGGTTCACAACGGTCAAGCCCAATTGAGGCGTAGAGGTGAGAAGACTCCGTGGAGTCGTACAGACGAAGTAAGGCGGGTTCGCAGTGGCGATCGAACATCGCCTTAGCCAGATCAAGGCCCACATGTATATCCGGCAAAGCATAGGTCTGGAAAGCCGTAGCTTCCGGAATTCTTCGAGATTGCAGTGTGGCCCTGGTCACAATACCCATAGACCCCTCGGCACCAAGTATCAGAGCCGGTAGCCAGGGCCCCCCGGCAGATCTTGGTTGTGCCTTAAGACTGATTTCACTCCCATTCGGGAGCACCACATCACATCCCTTTAGGAGTCGTTCTATACCCCCATACTTTGCAGAATATGTTCCGCTCGAAAGGGTTCCTATCCAGCCACCGACCGTAGATATCCATAGTGATTGCGGGTAGTGGCCCAGAGTGAAACCTCGCCCGTTCAAATAGGACTCTAGCTCCCCTCCAACCACCCCTGCCTCGACCGTCACATATCCTGATACATCATCGAATTTAAGGATGTGATTCAACGGCGCAAGGTCAACGCTCAGCATCCCCGTAGATCCAGGCATACTTGCTCCGGTAACACTTGACCGACCGGCAACAGGAACAATAGATACACGTTCCGCATTAGCCCAGTGCATCAGCCGAGGCAAGTCGGACGCGTCGTGGACACGCACAACTCCGGCCGGTGTATGTTCACCAATCTCCTCGTCAGTCCATTTCAAGGTTAATGGCCAGGAATCTACAGCGTAAGGCAAGACTTGTGAGTCCTCGGTGGAGATTTCCAACCCCGGGACGAGCATGCCAAGGTTCGCCAGACTGTGTGAGAAAGCTATGGCTAATTTAATCCCGAAACAAACTGGGGGGCGTCAACATAATCAGGGTACGTGGGTTCTCCCAGACCACCCTTAAGTCGTTCAGTGTCCAAAATGAATCGTGATGCCCAGTCAAGCGCCTGGACTTTCTGGAAGGCTCGCCCAAAACTGTCCCCTATCGCATAACAGCCGTGCCATCTCAAAACGGCAGCTGGTGCCAGGGTCAGAGCATCCGATATCTTATCGTCAACTGCGGACCACTCTTTGAAACCGGGTGGTGCTACCACTTGAACCTCTGGGCCAAGATATAAAACCCCATTCTCGTCTATGGGTTTTATTTGCTCAGTGAAAAACGACAGCAATGTAGCGTTATACGGATGGGCATGAATCACTGCGGTAGCATCCGTCTTCCGAAATATAAGACGGTGAAGTGACGTACTGACGGACGCTTCCGGCTCAGCCTCATCTGAATTTACCGCCAATACCATCAAATTATCCGGCCTCAGGTTTTCCTTCGACGTCTTGGTTCTGGTCACGACGAATTCGTCGTCGCCTGTACGGATGGCCAGATTTCCTCCGCGTAAATGGCAGAGATCCGTCTCCGCCATCAAACGCATGTAAGAAGTCATCTCATTTGCTATCTGATCCAGGTCCATTACGGCTCCCCTGGGAGGAAATCCCGATAATTACGAAATCGTGCTTAATTGACGAACAGTTTCGGCCAATTGTAAATATCGTTGATAGTCTGCACCATAAAATTCCGCTGACGGTCCTGGTTCCAGTTGTCTATCAACCGAAGTCATTGCTGAAACAGCACTTTGCAGGTGATCATGACGCCCAATTTGCACGGCTGCGAGACAAGCAGCGCCCAGCAGTGCCGGTTCTTCCGAGCATACTGTCTCGATTGGAGTAGCAAGGATGTCAGCCAAAATCTGAGCCCATGTGTCAGAGCGGGCTGATCCTCCAACAAGCTTGAAGCTCGTTGGAGGATTAATCAGTTCTGAGATACCACCAACAAGATCGTTCAAAGCGTACCCAATGCCTTCGAGGACCGCCCTGGTCATGTGATGGTTACCGTGGGCCGCACGAATCCCTATAAATCCAGCACCGATGTCGGAGTTTCGGGGAACAGAAGACCCGAACAGGTACGGGAGAGCAATCAAACCACCTGATCCTGGGTCAACATGACCCGCTGCCTGAAGTATCCGCTCAAGATCTGAGGGTTCATCGAATCGAATAACTTCTCTGAGCCAGTCCAACATCACGCCGGCACTGTGATGGATGGCTGTTATGTCCCATATTCCGGGAATCGCTGATGGTGTGCAAGATATAGCGTCTTGTCGGTTAATCTTCACTCGCCTATCACTAACAAAGTTCATGCTGGCAGCGGTTCCAAGCGATATGACTCCGTCTCCATTGACAAGCGCACCAGCACCGATTTTGTAGCACACAGAATCGGAGGCAGCAGCGACTACAGGTAATCCTTGCGGCAATGTCAGTTCTTTTGCCGCCTTTGTAGTCAAGGTTCCTGCAACGGAACCAACGGGTAAAAGCTGTGGGAGTTGGGACGGTATGATTCCGGCCGCAGCGCAATACTCAGGATTCCAATCTGTATCAGAAAGACAGGCGAATCCATAATATCCAGCATGACTGAAATCGGTTACAAAATCTCCAGTGAGCGATTGAATCACGGCGGCTTGTGGCCCAGCAAAAGACCTCACTTGAGCGCGCATATCACCACGTTGCCAATGGAATATTGCTGCGACCGAAAGGGTCGGATCCGGATTAATTCCCAGGGCATCCGATACCACATCCCAGCCTCCCAGTATGTCCACAAATCTCGCGACTTCGGCAGACCCTCGTCTGTCGGTCCAAGCGATCGCGACGTCTACTGGATGGTTGTGTTGGTCAAAAGCGAGAATTGTGCCCCGCGCACCAGTAACAGAAATCGCCGAAGTTTTTTTTCCATGAATTCCGGCATTCACCAGCGCTGCGGCCATTACCTTGATTGGCAGCCGAGTAATACTGGAAGGGTCAATTTCGACAACCCCTGGCACCTGGGTTGATATTGTTGTCCTCTCGGAAGAAGAACCTAAAACATTGCCATACGCGTCAATTACGGACGCTTTTACGACCGATGTACCGACATCGACGGCAAGCACATTCATTGAGAGGCAACCTTCACTCCAGCGATCATGAGGTGCCCTACAAGGTAATCTGAAATCATTCGATGCATTGGCCACAAACCGCGTGTTATCGGGTCAGTAATTTTGCCCGTATTAAACATCCCATCGTCTTTAGACGGTCGTGTGTGTTGAAACATTTCCGTAACCAAATCCCACGACGTGGAAAACGAGAACGACAAAACATATGGTCAACCTATATTCCATCGTTAATTTCGCATTCCAATATTCGGTTCAGCGTGACAGAGAAGTTGGTTTCGGGCAAATTGTTGGTGTCCACATGAATATCGCCCAACTGGGTAACCCCGAGCCCGACGATAAGGTGATGACTTTACGAAAAGACTTCGAGAGGTGCTAAGAATGCCAGGTCTAGAAGTTCGTCGACTGGGTCGTTCAGAAATGAAGACGAAATCACTCGGATTGGGGGGGGGGCATATTGGTTGGCCAGATCAATCGAATGAAAACGCAATCGCCACTGTTCGTAACGCAGTCAATCTGGGAATCAACTTCATCGATACATCACCAGCGTACGGCGCAAGCGAACAAAGAATAGGTATGGCGTTGGCCGACGGTTGGCGCGAGAAGGTGTACCTGCAGACCAAGGTCGGCTCTCACCCAAAATACCTACGTGACTGGTCGAAAGAAGCGACTACCTGGAGCCTGGAGAACAGCTTCAAACTACTGCAAACTGATTACCTCGATTCAGTGTTGATCCACGGCCCTCGTTTCGACATCGAAGAGCCATTGGGTGAATGCATGGAAGTGATGCTCGAGTGGAAAGAAAAAGGACGTATTGGCGCCGTCGGGGTTGGCGTGCGGCAACCTGAGTTTCACAAACGTTCGATCGAAGCAGGCGCGGATATAGTGCTCTCGTTCTTAAATTACACACTCCTTGATCAAAGTCTTGCCGATCAGACGATCCCCTTCGCAATTGAGAACGACGTAGGTGTTCTGATCGGTAGCCCACTGGGCGGCTCTTTACTGGCCGGTCCCGAGCCCATCCAAAGAGAAGAAGGAGTCTATGACGAAGACGGTAGGAAGATACCGGCAGCCGTCGGGAGTCACCTAGATCCAGACGCATTTGATCGAGCACATGCCATGTGGAAGTGGTGTAAAGATCGTGGTCTCAATATCCGTGACCTGGCGCTGCAGTTCGCTATGAACGCGCCCTTAGAAGGGATTGGGATAGTCCTTACAGGTCCCGCGAACCCGACTGAGCTAGATGAAGTTTACTCGGCAGCAACAACACTGGTACCGAAAGGTATCTGGCAAGAATTCCATTCAGAGTTCGGGGTACAGATTTAAGTTCCGCTAATCAGCTGGTCCACTCGATTCTTTGATTACAACTCACTCGTACTTTGATGTCCGCATATAGACTGTGGTCGCCACGCGGTTCATCCATGAATCCCGTGTCACCTCCCGAAAACTGGGGAGCTAACCCGAATCCGTGCTTGCGAGACGAACGATGTCGAAGCGGAAACTTACCCCGTTATTAACGGGACGGCTCTATAAGTTAACTATCTTGTGCATTGTTATGGCCGCGTCCTGCTCCGCCGATGGCGCGACAGTGACCAAGGAATCATTCCCCACAGCAGTCAAGGAACCACTGCCGACCACAGCCCCGGTTGCTTCGGCTTCCCCATCCCCGATACCTGAACCACTGACCTCCTCCCGGGAATCATCCGCAACCGCGGCCCCGGAACCCTCGACATCCCCCTCCGATGTATCTGAAATACCGACTTCCTCTACGGCGACACCAACTATACAACCTCTAATCGAGGTGCCCGATGAAATGATCACGCCGGTTCCTGACTCGAACGTATTCCTTGCTAGTGGCAAAGACAAGTTTTTGTCAAATGCAGCTTCGTTGCCAGATGGCAGCAAAATCACGCTGTCACCGCAATCGAATGGTTACACCCGAGTCGAAGGAGCCCCCGGCGCCCTTCCAGGTCCTGGACCGGCATACGTGGTGAGTCCTAACACCGGATATGCAGATCTGGCGAACGTTCAAAGAGATGGTAGTTTTGTCGCCGAGATCGTCGCACCGCCTGGCTCATGGGTGATTGTGAAGTACGACCCTACTGAAGGTGGTTGGCTAAATCAGCAAATCCTCTGGAATACGCGACCAGCACCTGTTAATGCAGCATCAGGACTGATGTTGCGGGTGCCCCACTCTCTGCCAACCGGGTCGGGAACACCATTCGTAATATCAGGTTCGACACTACCCCAACACATTGACCTGAACCTGTCTGGGACGATGAATGGAACCTATACCAGGGGAGGCGAAGTTACATTCAACGGGATCGCTACCGTGTACCCGCATGCGGGCGCATCCCTCGCAGGCGAGTCTCTAAATCTTTCAGTTTCACTTGCTCCGACCTTTGACGCTAACGGGGAGCAACGCACCCAGGCAAATCAGTTCTACTCAACCATCCTGACCCCAACCGGGCTACCAGTCGAACACTGGATGGGAGCAAACATATCTGATAACGGTCTAAGTATCGGCCCTCTCGTGACGGTACCAGGTACCGAACAACTCGAGGCGTCGTTTGCATTCACCATGTCTCTTCCTGACGAGCTACCGGACGGAACTTACAGCATGTGGGTTTCAACGTTCATGGGTTCGATTCCGACCGCCGGCACAATATCTACCCTCCGACCCGACGTGAACCCGTTTATGTCTAATCATGGGCTTCCATTACCACCCTTCACTGTAGGTACGCCGAAGTCGCCCCGATTGGTGTGGACTCTTCTTACTGATGTTGTCAGTACAGATGGAAGTCGTGGAACCGTAGCACTCGAGGACTCCTCATCTTTCGAGATCGCGAACCGTATTGCCACGCAATCGCATCGCTTCGTCATACCTCGTGTATCAAGCGAAGACGGAGCACCAATTCCCTACCGGCTTGAACCGTACTTACCTATGGTCGCCCATGGAGACCGGTACATTCCAAATGTCCCAAACTTTAACTTCGAGTTTCCATCGGGGTCGCTCACCGTTCAAGTTACATCGCCAGATGGCTCCGTAAACAAACTCGGACCAAAACCCTTTACTGCGGCGTCTACTCGAACACCGGCATCAAGTTCAGGGAATACCCTCGACGATGGAGGAGGGCACCTGGCCGAAGTATTCCAACTCACAACTGGATCCAAGGTGTTCGACCACCATTTCACCCAGTATGGAAAGCACATCATCGAGATGTCTGGAACCGTAGAAGATGCCTACGGCAATGTTTACTCCGGAGGTGGGACGTACCAGGTTTACGTAGCGGAGTCTTTGGACATCGAACCAGCGACCCTGCCTATGACGCCCTTCGAAGTGGGTGATTATCTGAATCCGGGTATCACGGTGCTTCCCGGAGTTCCTGCGGACGTAGAGGTAAAGGTTTCGTTGTACGAGAACTCGGATTCCGATCGCCTGATCGAGTCAGTGGTTACCGGGAAAGCAAATCGTTTCGGTATATTTGCTCCCCCACTTGGAGCACCCGCGATCAGGATGAAGTCTGCCGGTGAGTTCTTGGTTGAGACCACGGCAAGTTACACCGACACGGAAGGAGTGTTGTGGATGGGAGCAACGCGCTGGGGCCAGGTAGTTGCTCCGCGCGATTCCAGTTTGATCGTTCACGGGAGACGGGGTACCGACGCACAATCAATCGGCGATGCACGTGCCTGGTTTAACTCACCCTCCTCTGATCCGAAGCCCAGGCATATAAACCTGCCGTACTTCACAGGAGATATTCTCTGGCAAACTGACGACGATGCAGCTCGCGTCATCCTTACTGTTCAAGACACCGAAGGCCAAGTTGATGATGCGATACGCGATCTCGACGCCCAGGGAAACTACAGTGCCCGAGGTGATCACAGCAATCCGCGCCCCACACTTGACGATAGATCCAGAGTTGGCGAGCTACCACTAACATTTGCCACTAGTTCTGGTCTAAACCCAGCCCTTGCACCTGGTGAGATCAGTACGCATGGCTACTGGTACGGAGGAGTGGAACGACCGGGGGAACGGGTGCGCGAGATCATCAGTGACGATGACGTGGGTACCGGGTACTGGCGCTTCAACGAAGCGTATGCCCTGCAACCTGGAATGGGACCAAATGGAGATTTGCCAAACGACTTCAAATTCATGTTTGGCGGCGCTGTCTTCAGAGACGCCGGACGAGATCTGAATCGGTACGGGATTTATAACTCCCTGTGGGTCCAACTCCCGGACAGGGATTTCGTTGGGTCAAGAGTTTTCCCGCCATTTCAGGGAGCAAACGGAGGCCCTTCGGGCGGTCCTATCATGACCATCGCAGGTGAGGACATAGATGGTTTCGTTGTTCCACTAGCTGCGCGTCCCGGATCAATTTTCGAACCCGGAGATACATTTTCATTTGCGGCTCTTCTCGCCCCTACTCTACCGGGCACGGTCGAGGCGACAGTCACAGGTCCTAATGGATTCACAAGAAAAGTCTCGGGGCGAGCCAACGCAATCGGATACTTCTACGATCCGATTCAAGACTTTCTTCTTGATGTCCCAGGTGTCTACCACGTAGCGGTGCAAGCGACATTTGATACCCAGACCTCCGCAGGTCCAACTACAGCACCATTCCCAACAGGCACAGTCCTGGGTGCCATCAATGAAGGGTTTGATGTGTACGTCGTGTCGCCCGAGAGCACTCCACTTGGAACCGCACATCCTTCTAGGAGTTATCTCAATGGTGTGCAGTCCGTACCATTGCTCGTTGGTGGTCCCGGTCAAACCGGGCTGGTTCATTTCATGATTGGGATGCCCGGCCATGTCCTGCAAGGTGGTACATCGGCCCTCACTGAGGGGTGGACGACAATTTTCTACGATCCGGTGACCTTAAGTCGCACATTCCCAAATATCGACGCCGACGACGGGAAGCACGGACCCAACTCGGGATTAGCAGATACCGTCTGGATAAACATGCTTTTAGAAAGTGATGACGAGACATTTACTGGGCGGCAATTCACACTGCAGGGATCAGAACTGTTGGCACTGACCCTCGAATAGCGACGTAAAAGCACGGCCCCTCACATTTCACAATGCCTATATGGACGACGGATCAGCGGATGGCGCGACTCATTCGACCCACACTTCCCCAATCTCAGTCAACTAGGACACACGCACCAATTACCAATTAATTTCGTAACCGTGCATCACCACCACACAGTACGACACCTACCCAAACAACCCCGCCACATGACCTGCGACGTATTCAGCGTCTTCGCCTACCCCAATAAACTGAGCTGACTTAGAGCCATACATCCACTGCAACCCCATAAAATAAAGTCCCGGATAATCAGTGACTCCCCGATTCTGATTCGGATAATTATGTTTTCCGGTAACAGGTAGTTTGATCCAGTCAAAATCGTACTTGAATCCCGTCGACCAGATAATGGTCTTTATTCCGGCCTCCACCAGATCTAACGAATCGGGACTTTCTCCCTTAGGCCATTCTTGAATATCAGGCGGGGTGACTATGTCATCGGGTGGAGCATGAATCCTGTTTTTCTCCACATATTCATCAACGTTCCGCTTCCAATTAACAGGGTGCTCATCCACCGCTTTCAATATCTCGGTGAGGTCGGCCCTGAGAGACAATGAATCGCCGTTTCCTCCGGTTACTGGACCCACTAGCGTCACACCATTCTTCGCCATCTGGCGCAGGTAAATATCGTGCCCACCCTTAGCTCCACTTGTGTGAGATGAAGCCCCGTATCGAGCATCATCAATCGACTCGACATTTTCGATTGTCTTGTCGAAGACACCCATCGTGTAGTTCCACCATGATGAGTCACGTCCACGGTATCGTCTTGGGCGTCTTCCAGCGTGTCCTACGGATAACCAGACCGTCTTACCTGCTTCATACAATTCTTCGGCAATCTGTGCCCCGGACTGACCGGATCCAACGACAAGAACTCCTCCTTCCCCCAGCAAAGATGGGTTCTTGTAATCAGCAGAATGTATCTGGTTGATTGAGTCAGATAGGGAAGAAGCGTAATCAGGGATCTTTGGAACTCCAAACGCCCCTGTAGCAACGACAACACAACGGGTAAGAAGTCTCTCCCCTGAGTCAGCGACCAGAAGATATCCGTTGTCCACACGCTCAAGAGTTTTGATATCAATGCCTGTCCGGACCGGAGCGTTGAAATGTTTCGCATAGTTCCGTAGATAATCGATCGTCTCGATTTTCGAGAGATACCCATCAGGCTCGGTACCCGAGTAATGAAATCCGGGCAAGCGCACAGCCCAATTAGGATTCACCAGGTGGAAACAGTCCCACCGCTCGACATCCCACGTATTACCGATCAGTCCCCGCTCAAGAACAACATGATCGATATTCTGCCCGGTAAGAAAATAACTTGTTGCCAGACCTGCGGGACCGGCACCAATAATCACGATGTTGTGCGATTCTTGTGAGCTATTCCTCAACATCGGTTCTGGGCAACTTCTTTGTCTCTTCGAGAGTTGAATTTCAATTATCTGCCTGACAACCGATCCCAACAAGCTACCGGTGGAGTGAGTCGACGATCGGAGAGCCGGGTAAGAGAACTTAAGAACGTCAATATCGTCAAACACTTATCCAAATAATGCTCTGCCAAGGTGAAGCCTTACTATTCTTGCCTCTGCATACAACTGAGATAAGATGGTATCCAGCGCTGCAGATGATTCAACGGGATATCGTTTGACATAGGACTGCTGCCGTAAGTGTGGTCGTGTGCATGTCGGGTCTATCTGAACTTCGGGCCAGAGTGGCATAGCATCATGCTCACACTACAAACGCTTTCAAGCGATGCCAAAATTTGTCGACCTGTCCTATGAGCAATCTGAGGCAAATTCCGGCGTGCGTCATGGTTTGTCTCGCCGACGGTGTGATCCCAACCTTTTTCTCAGAGGTGACTTATCCCCAGCAGCGTTAGCCTAGAAAATGTTTACAAGATCTTCGGCGATCACCCAGATCGGGCTATGGACCTGCTGAATGCCGGCGTTTCAAAGGAAGACATCCTAAAGCAGACCAAAAGTGTGGTCGGAGTGGTGGATGTCAGTATTGAGGTGTCACCAGGCGAGATATTTGTCGTGATGGGACTGTCCGGGTCCGGTAAATCGACACTAATTCGTTGCATCAACAGGCTGTACGAACCGACCGCCGGGACCATTCTGATCGACGACGTTAATGTGACTCAGGCTGACCGTACCGAGTTGCGAAATATACGTCGCTCCAAAGTGTCTATGGTTTTCCAGCACTTTGCGCTCTTTCCGCATAAGAGCGTCTACGAAAACGTTGAGTACGGGCTCAAGGTGCAGAATGTCTCAGAGGAAGAGCGACGAGATCGCTCCGAAGAGGCACTTCAACTCATCGGACTTGGGGGTTGGGGCGACTATAAGCCTGAAAGCCTGAGCGGGGGGATGCAGCAGAGGGTTGGACTCGCACGAGCGCTCGCATCGGGATCAGAAGTTTTGCTCATGGATGAGGCGTTCAGTGCTTTGGATCCGCTAATCAAGCGGGAGATGCAAGACGAACTTCTGAACATCCATGACAAGCTCGGCCGGACAATCATTTTCATTACTCATGATCTCAACGAAGCTCTTAAGCTTGGAGATCGTACGGCGATCATGCGAGACGGGTCGGTCGAACAGATCGGAAACGCCCGCCAGATAATCGATACCCCCTCATCAGAATACATACACGATTTTGTACGAGATGTTGATCGCGGGCGCGTACTGACACTCAATGCGGTCATTCGCAAGAACCGAACGCTCGATGCCCGTGAATTCAGCGTTGATACAGCTCTCTCCCTTTTGAATTCGTCTGAGGAAGACCTTTGTTGCCTGGTTACAAAAGACGGCAAGCCTGAACGGTGTCTTAGTAGCGAAGCAGTTCAGATGGCTGCGGACGCCGGAGTCGTCGACTATATGGACATCGGAATGCCCGTCCAAGTAGCGCCCGTTTCA
The DNA here is from genome assembly GCA_046583495.1 of Dehalococcoidia bacterium. Lineage (GTDB taxonomy): Bacteria > Chloroflexota > Dehalococcoidia > Lucifugimonadales > Lucifugimonadaceae. Next base: position 39,138 of record JAYGCF010000081.1, on the reverse strand, counting down.
ACCCTTCTACAGCAGGCACTGACCCCGGCGTCAGAAGGTCACTGTGTTGTGGCATTGAATCGACTGGGTGAACTCGTGGGACACGCCGATCCGACAGACATTCTAGGGGCGCTCACCGTCGCTGATTACACCGAAGCAAAGTCGGCGATAGCGGGGCCAGGTTGATGTCGTTCCCCATAGCTGAGGTCGTCATTCCTTTGGACGACTGGGCAGATGATTTTTTCCCGTGGTTTGCCGCGAACTACCGTGGTTTCTTCCAGTCACTCGTTTCACCGATCGATTGGGCTTTTGAGGAACTGAACAGCCTCATGGTGGCCCTTCCAGATCCGATCGGTTGGGTTCTGATGATCCTGATCGCCCTACGCCTCGCCGGTTGGAGGGTCGCTTTGTTCACAGCGGTAGCCATGGGCCTGCTGGGCGGGTGGAGCCCTGTGCTGCCACACCTTGACGTATGGGACGAGACTATGACTACCCTCGCCCTGATCGTTACATCCGTGACTATCAGTGTCATATTCGGTGTTCCAATCGGGATCGCGGCTTCAAAGAGCGACCGCTTTGAGTTCATCCTCCGGCCTGTTCTCGATGCTATGCAAACAACACCGAGTTTCGTCTACTTGATCCCGGTGGTGATGCTGATCGGAGTCGGGGGCGTGGCCGGTGTCATCGCTGTGATCATTTTCGCCATTCCGCCAATGATCAGGCTGACAAATCTAGGCATTCGCCAGGTAGACCAGGAAGTCGTGGAGGCAGCCTATTCATTTGGTGCTACGACACGTGAAGTCCTGATTGACGTTGAATTACCGTTGGCGTTGCGGACCATTATGGCCGGTCTGAACCAAACGCTAATGCTATCTCTTTCTATGGTCGTTATTGCGTCGATGATCGGTGCACCAGGCCTTGCTCAATTAGTCCTGAGGGGAATCCGAGCCCTGGACTTCGGCTCGGGAGCTGTCGGTGGTGTAGGACTCGTTTTATTGGCGATCGTTCTAGATCGAATGACCCAGTCACTGGGCCAGCCACGCTCGCGAACATCATCGTCATTTTCGTTGAAGTCTATTCTTTCGTGGGTCAAGCGATGAAATTGTCTCCCATCACTGAAACCAACAATAAACTAAACTATATGTTCAATTAGGAGGATGTATGACATTTACAGGCAAATACACCATGGCCACTTTAATGGGCTTGGTGGCGATCGCATTACTAGCCGTCACGGCGTGTTCGAGTGATAGCGATTCGTCGTTACCAGGAGAAGGCGTTTCTGTTCAGCCAGCGCGGGCTACATGGGACACCGGCTACTTCAACGAAGCTCTCTACTCACGCGCTCTTGAAACGCTCGGTTTTGAGGTAAAGGACTTCCTGGAGCTCGATAATCCAGTCTTCTATCAACAGGTAGCACTGGGTGACGTGGACTTCTGGGCCAACGGTTGGTTCCCGTCGCATCAACAGTACGAGGAGACCTTCTCCGGTGGCGCAGAGATTGCCGGCACGGTGATCCCCTTGGGTGGACTTGAAGGCTATCTGGTAGACAAGGCCGGGGCGGACGAATTTGGCATTACTCACCTGGGTGATTTTGCACGGCCGGAAGTGGCAGAGGCGTACGACACGGATGGCAACGGCAAGGCCAATATGGTCGGATGCCCGGATGGGTGGGGTTGCAACAACATTCAGATTCACCATTTCGAAGATCTAGGATTGAATGACTTCATGGATCACGGAACGGTGGATTACAACATCGCCATGGCCGACCTGCTCGCCAGGTTCAAAAATGATGAACATGTGCTTTTCTACACATGGACACCAAACTGGACCGTAGACGTACTCCAGCCGGGTAGCGATGTAGTATGGATCGGTGTACCCGAACCCTCTTCCCCGCTAGAGATTACCGAAGCCGACATGACCCATGAAGGTATCCCCGGCGCGGTTGAAAGTCCCCTGCTGACAGGTTGGTCCGCAAGTGACATTCAGGTAGTGGCTAACAGCGAGTTCCTCTCGAAGAACCCGGCGGCAAAGAAGCTCTTTGACGTCATGGGCCTTGAACTCTCCATGGTTGCTAATCAAAACAACCTGATGAACCAAGGAGAGGATTCCCAGGTCGACATCGAGAAGCACGTAACAGACTGGATCGTCGAGAACCAGTCGACATGGGACTCGTGGCTTGAACAGGCCAAATCGGCCAGCTAAGACCGCTCGGGTCAGCTATAGCTTGTATGAATGAGAAAGGCCGGGTGGTTAGCACCCGGCCTTTCTTGTCGCGACCGATTTTCGAGTATTCACTGGCCCTTTTAGCCGTTCTGATTATTTCGGCTGCTTGCACCCATGGTGAAAACGAAGTGATCGCAGACGGTCTGGCCGCGCCCCGAGGGCTTTCCTTGGATCGGGATGGCAAACTCCTGGTTGCCGAGGCCGGCGGTGGACGTATCTTGAAAATCGACACTGATGGCGATCTGCATGTCTTGGTTTCCGGGCTTCCGCACTCACTAGATGCCGGGCCTGGCAGCGCCTATCCAGCCGGACCATCAGCCACAGGATTCCTTTACGGGCAGCTTCACACCGTGATAAGCGAGTTCAAGGGGGATCGATTCACAAGGATCTACCGTGTGACGGATGGCGATCATGAGGCTGTTACTCCTCCCACGGACCATTTATCGACGGCTCAAGACAGATTTTCCAATCCATACGATATGGTTCCAGCGCCAGAGATAGGCGGATGGATCGTTTCGGATGGCGGCCGAAACGCGATTTTGGCGGTTGATGGCGAGGGAAGGATCCGAGACTATTTCAAGTTCCAGGATTTTCCATATAGCGACGACTTCATCGAAATGGTCCCAACCGGCATCACACGCGGGCCCGACAATGCGATATACGTCGGGACGCTGACAGGATTCCCATATCCGCCAGAGCAGGCTGTCGTATGGCGGCTGGAGGACTCGAACGGTGACGGTGACGCTATGGATCTGGGGGAGGTTGAAGTGTTCGCCAGTGGGTTCACGACGGTTACCGATATCGCGTTTGATGACAAAGGCATCCTGTACGTAGCTGAATTCTCCTCGGATATGCAGAACGTGATTCGAGGAGGCGACATTCGCGGAAACGCGCCTGACTTTCCCGGTCGCATTCTGACGTGGGACGGCACGCGCCGTGCAGTCTTAAAGGAAGGACTAGTCTCACCCACAGGAATCACTGTAAAAGGAGATGATCTGTACGTGAGCGAAGAATTTACGGGAAGGATCAAGCGAATCGCCGTGCGGGATTAAAGCCAAAGATTCGAACCGAAGACGTACAGATTAAAAGACACCGGATCGCTTCTAATCCGTACCATCCAAACCTCAGGAAAACACCAACCGCACAGCTTCTTGTGCATTGAATTGACGGAGCACGTCTATATTCGAGGCTTAGGGTGCGATGTGTGCTCCCTAAGGCTCTGGATCTTCCGGGGCCTAGTCACGCAGGGTTAACTGGTCACCCATTTGCCGAATACCGGGTACTGTGAGCACACGAACTCGATGTAGGATGGCTGTCCGTTATCATTCGCTGCGAGTGCTCGTTCTAGGGCTCCGACGATGTCGGACGGCTCTGTAACGCGCTCCGAGTGCAGCCCAAACTCGGCAAGCGCCTTTGACGTATCTACCTCTTCGGGACCGACCACGGCATGTGTATACGGGTTGTGACCGTCACCCCAGAATCCCGGACCGTAACCGGCAAATCCGCCATTACTGATGTGCACCACCGTTATTCCAAGCTTGTAACGGACCGACGACTCAAGGTTGCCAAGCATGTAGGAGAGTCCTGCCTCACCGGTCACGGCGATCGAGTGTCGTTCAGGGAACGCCAACTTTGACGCCACCGCAGCGGCAAAGCTGAATCCAAGCGTCGACACATTCCCCCAGCCCAGGAAGCCGCGTGGGATCAACGTGTCGTACACCGTGCTCAACTGGTCGCGGGTTGTACCGGACTCGTGAGTGACGAACGAATTCTGAGGGTCTAACACTTCCATCATCCCAGCGTAGACGCGATACGGATTTATCGGTGTCTCGTTGGAGGTCAGCAGTTCCTGGTACTTTGCCAACCCCGCCTCGCGTGACACCTTGATCTCGGCGTGGACACTGGACGAGCTGCGTCCGTCGCCAGATGTCCGTGCGGATAGCTCATCGGTCAGCGCTCGCAGCGTGAAACGGGCATCGCCTATAAGGGCATGATTCGTCTCGTATACCTTGTTGATATCCAGTTCGCTGATATTGCACTGGATGATGATTTTATTAACGGCGTCGGGAATAGCGTGACTGAACCTCCCGGGCGAAAGGCTAGAGCCGACCGACAGTATCAGGTCACTCTTGGCCAGGTATTCAGCCGTATGATCACCGCGAACGCCAACAAACAACGGATGATCTTCGGGCATCACACCTTTCGATTTCAGGGTGGTAATAACAGGGGAACTTGCAAGTTCCGCAAACGCCTTCAGTTCTGCGGAGGCACCGGCATAGATAACGCCCTCTCCAGCATATATAAGGGGGTGCTCTGCCTTTAGAAGGAGATCAACGGCGGTACTCACATCCGCCGGGTCCGGAGCACTTTTATAACTTTTGACCGGCGTGTAGGGATCTATCGTCTCGTCGTACTGACCGGTCGGATCCGGAATGGCAATAATCACGGGGCCCGGACGGCCGTTCCTCAGCATGCTGAAAGCACGCCGCATGAACTCGGGGACACGTTCAGGTTTATCGACGTAGCCGTACCACTTCGAGACCGACTTGAGGCTACTGGTGATGTCGAAATGACTATTTTCAGAACTGCCGATTGGCGCTCCATCTGTGATGCAAAGCACCGGGGAGTTGTCCTCGTATGCCTGTGCCAGTCCAGGGTAGGCGTACTGTAGACCCGCCGCATTGACGCCACCGTATACGGTACAGACGCCGATTCGCTCACCGGCTGTGATACGGGAGTAGGCGTCTGCGACGCCTACTGCGTAACGGTCATCACGCATCATCACCATGGGGATCCCCTCACGCCCGAGCGCGTTGTTCACACGGCATGACGGGAATACGGACACCTGGTCTACGCCTTCCTGCTTCAGAATACGGGCGATTCCAGTCGCTGCATCGATAGTCAACGTTTCACCTGGCTTTCCGCGGTTCTCGATCTCCCTGTGCCCGGCGCATGTCCCGAGCCATGAGGCGCAAGTTAACATCGCACCGTAATTGTTGCCAAGCGCGCCGATCGCAGGGAGCGATCGGGATTTATTTGTACTCAGTGATTCTCAGATCAGCTATCACCTTCGATACTGCGAAACATAAAGAGACGTTTCTCACTTATTGCTATGACACGTAACTCGGATTGGGATGCTGGAGGATATCGATGTAAGAATTGCCGTTGCTGGTGGAAAGGGCCTGACAACGGAATGCCAGTACAGCGCAGGAAGTGGTTATCTCCGACCCTTGAAGCCCGTGGCTCTCCAGTACCCGAGATCAACCCAACCTTTCTCGTCTGTTAGTCCAACACGCTGGGGCCGGGCAGACGCACTTCGCTAAACGTTCGGAACCTGAGCCTAACCTCACTGGCTAGACCCATTCCTCAAAATCGGATAGGTGAGTCTGACGCATAGGCCGCCTATGTCCAGCCATTCCTAAACTTTCGCTCCTTGCCTTCCTTAGATTGGTTGCCGCATAATCTGAACATATGAATACATATGCAGATATTGATAACGAAACTATGGAACGGTGCCAGGAAGAGTGCATCTGCCCGGATCAGGTCTTACCTATCATCGGCAGAGTTGTGTCTGCCGTGGATGCTGAGCGAGTAGCTGAACTGTTTTCGATCTTGGCAGATCCGACGCGTATAAGGATCCTTCACGCGTTGAATATGTCGAGTGAACTCTGCGTTTGTGATCTAGCGTTTCTCGTGGGAGTGTCACAATCTGCAGTTAGCCATCAACTCCGCTCTCTCCGAATGAGCGATGTGGTCGCCCGACGCAAAGAAGGGCGCACGATGTTCTATTCGCTCTCGGATGTGCACGTGCGGATTATGCTCAGCAACGGATTCGAGCACCTAGAAGAGACCTATAGCAATGCGCGGGATTGAGCTGCTCATAGTCGAGAATGCCGCCCTTTTGGACGTAACTCAATCAGACGATCGCCCAAGCCTGCTTCGCCGTGGCTTGCGGCTCGAATTCCTCAGCATCGGCTGGAATTTAATTGAAGGGGTAGTGGCCATCGCTGCTGGGATTGCGGCTGGCAGTGCTGCTCTGGTGGGTTTCGGTGTCGACAGCTTCGTGGAAAGTAGTTCCGCTGCGGTCATCGTCTGGCGCGTATTGGCAGAGCTGAGAAACGGCGATCGGACTCGAGTCCAGTCAGTCGAGAGGATAGCTCAGAGACTGGTGGCGACTTCGCTCGCTCTACTTGGGATTTACGTCATGTATGAATCGGTCACAGCATTGGTGTGGCAGGAAAAACCAGACGCTTCCCTCCCTGGCATGATAATTGCCGCTCTTTCGTTGACCGTGATGTGGTGGCTTGCTCGATCCATCCAACGCGTAGGCCAGCAGCTCCACAGCCATTCAATAGAATCCGATTCAGCCCAAACACTTGCATGCTGGTGGATGTCGCTATCGCTCTTGGTCGGCCTAACACTCAATCTGCTATTCGGCTGGTGGTGGGCAGATCCTGCCGCAGGCATAGTCATCAGCATTGTCGTATTTCGTGAGGGATGGAATTCGTGGCAAGGCAAGGAGTGCTGCGGACTTTAATCACACAGAAGACATATCCATGATGCAAATCATCACAGAGACACTTATCTTTAGACGATCTATCGCCGAGCGTCGCTGGTCGTTTTCGCCAAGCTTAATGACACAGATCCCTCAATGGCCGAGCGGAATCGCAGATATCTCATTTGCTGCTGACAGTTGTATAGGTCGAGTGGCCGGTCTGGTGCCTTTTAATCTCAGGTTCGTCGATTTGAATCCGACATATCACACCATTTATGTCGATGGACTGGATACCTAAGCATATGGCCCGTCATCGAAACCTGTCGAAGACGGGCCATACCACGCCTTAGCTAATAAGCTTTCTGACGTCTTCGATCTCGTCTTTGCCGAGTATCCGGAAGACTTTACTGGTGGGATCCTCGGCTGCTACACCTCGAACGGCCTGCCTGCCGTTTTTCATGGTTACGAGTTCCGGCTCTTGGATTTCGACCGTTTTTCTGAGCTTCATTGAGTAGGCAGTAAGTTTTGTCAACGCAGAATTCTCCTCATTTTGATGATACAAAGTCTCATTAAGTATCCTAGTTAACCCCACCACAATAAATCGAGACTCGGGCAAGGTGTATATATCTAAAGCTTAATAAGCATAGAAAGCCTGGTCAAGCCTGTATATTTATGAAAGTTTATTGATATATAGTCTCATTTACAGTCCAGAAGTCAGAATCTCGGATGAAGGGAAGTAGCCCACCCGTCTTAGCCACAAGGACTCTACTTATTACGGGAGATAGCAAGATCAGCGACAACCCGAATGCCATCTCTGGTTAAAGTAGTCCAGCGCGCGAAATAGCCCAACTCCAGAGTGGTGGGCTTCTGATCCTGGGCCCGGTCGGATTCGAACCGACGACCTGCGGATTAAAAAGCAGTTCGGTTCAGGTATAAGTCGACTGCGCGACTTTCAAAACCAAAAGTATCAGACTGTATCGTGCGAAAAATGCGGATTCACTGAACTGTACCGGCTCATCACATCGGGCTTCGGCAACGTTCTCAACGTGTTCGTCGACTATCTCCTGAACTCGCCTAATTCACGTCAGCTTTTCAACCAGTTCAGCCCAACTTGACGCACTCACATCGAACTCATCAAGTGGGTGGACGGGCTCCGGCGTTGGATAGATATTGATCCACTCTTCCTCGACATGAATATACGCGGTCTTGAGTCCCGCCATCTTGGCACCCATCAGATCGACTGCGTGTGTTGCAACCATCATCACTTCATCAGGTTTGTGTCCTAAAAGTCTTGCGCCCTGCTGGTACGCCTCTGGATCTTTTTTGTAGTGATCCATGAATTCGCCCGACATGATGCCGTCCCAACTCAGACCGTTATATTTTGAGCAGTCCACGGCAATTGCGAAGCTCAACACGGTCAATACGGTCGTCGTGTAGGTATCACGCAGTTTGTGAATCGCATCGACCGCCCCTGGCCAAGTCTTCATCCTGTGCCAAATTTGATTTAGCTCATCACGCTCGGACACCGATAGTTTGAGCGAAGCGTGATCATCGAGGACCTCGTCGAGGACCCGTCGATGTATACCGTCTGCATTTAGCATCGGCAACTCGCCGGCCTTCATGCGATCAAGGGTCTGGAACATTTTTACCCGCCAGTCCGTAGCAAACTGTCGAGCGTCAACATCTGCCCCTTTCTCATCGGACTGACGTTCAATTTCCGCTTCGATCGCTCCTCGCCAGTCGAATACGGTGCCACCAACGTCGAACGTGAGCGCCTTGACGCCAGGTATTTTCATCGTGCCCCATTCCTTTCAATCAAATTGAACTCCAGCCTTCATATATACACGCGAGCTAAAGCGACATGTCTAATGTTGATGCCCTGTAACCGTTGGATGAACGAATCTGACAGATACGACCGGATCCGCACCAAATACTAAAGTTACACCAGCTGATTTCTAGTTGGCAGCTGTTGAAAATCCGGCTCAGCCATCTGGCTATCAATCGAATCAGCGGTAAATCTTGATTCGAGAGCGATATAAAGCATCTGATTTGCTGCGACTAATCATCTGGCAAATGCGTTCGGTTCTCGTAGCGCGACCCGATACGCAGGTAAAGTCGCTGAGTCGAAATCGAGTTTGGTGGGCCCTGTGGGGATCGAACTCACGACCTGCGGATTAAAAGGCACCACGTCGACGCTCGTGGCCTGGGACTGGGAATAGGTGGGAGGGCTTACGAAACGACTTTCCTCAAGTAACATGCCGTCAATTAATTCAATGACAACGGAGGCAACGGAATGGCAAACGATAGGGTCGCGGTAATCACAGGGGCAGGCAGCGGTGTTGGCCGAAGCGCAGCGCTGGCGTTACTCGGCGATGGCTACAAAGTCACGCTCGTGGGACGAAGAACTGAAGCGCTCGAAGAAACAGCGGCCTTAGCTGGAGACAACGCCGGAAACGCTCTATCCATTTCAGCCGACGCCGGAAAAGCCGACGCAGTTGCCAACGTATTCAAGAAAACCATCGAATCGTTCGGCAGACTCGACGTACTCTTCAACAACGCAGGAATCAGCGGAGGCGCCCCGTCACTCGAGCAAACCACACCCGAACAGTGGCAGTCCGTCGTCGACATCAACCTCACAGGCACGTTCCTATGCACACGGGAAGCCATGCTCATCATGAAGGATCAGGACCCCATGGGCGGTCGGATCATAAACAACGGCTCCATATCCGCCTACGTCCCCCGACCAGGCTCCGTCTCTTACACGGCAACCAAACACGGAGTCACCGGACTCACCCGTGCGACGTCACTCGACGGACGTAAATACGATATCGCCTGCTCCCAGATCGACATCGGAAACGCAGCCACACCTATGACCGAAAAATCGGACGATGGCCAATTGCAGCCATATGGTGAAATGGCCAAAGAACCCAGGTTCGACGTCAACTACGTCGGCGAGCAAGTCCTGTTCATCGCAAACCTGCCCCTCGACACCAACATCCAGTTCATGACAATCATGGCAACAAAAATGCCCTACATCGGCCGAGGCTGACCCCCTCCATCCAACACCAAGCAACCTGACGCACGTTCGAACCCTGCCAAAGACCGAGGGCCTAGACCAAACCTCAAAGTAACTTATCTCCTGTGGGGATTTGGTGGGCCCTGTCGGATTCGAACCGACGACCTGCGGATTAAAAGTCCGATGCTCTACCAACTGAGCTAAGGGCCCCACTGGGCACGCGCCACCGTCCTTATCTTGAGCACGGTGTTGCATCACATGCACCACCTACCATTGAATCCGGGCCGACATCGTGTGTCAACGATTCAAAGCGGCAATCAACGGCCCAAGAGCATGATTACCACAATAATCTGGTCAGTTAATGAGTGCGTACAACCTGCTCCCTAGCCTGATCTTCCCCGGTATAATCCCACTCCCCCTCCCCACCGATCCTGCACAGGAGAACAAATCATGGACCCGAATCGAATCCACGAGTGGTTAAGAGGACCAATGGTCGCCGTCGCCACTCCATTCACTGAGGATTATGAACTAGACCTGGACGCCCTTGGTGACAACATTCGGTTCATGGTGGACCGTGGCGTAAAAACAGGCCAGGGAACTCTGCTTGTCGGCGGCGCAGGTGGAGAGCACCCCGTGCTCAACGTAGATGAGCGCAAAGCTGTGATGCGAGCATCCGTGGAGGCGGCAAACGGTGAAGCACCTGTCCTGACATCAATACAACATACGGATGTCCGAGCAACGCTAGAAATGGCTCGCTACGCCGAGTCCATCGGTGTTCAGGGGGGGCAACTTGGCCCAACTTACTACTACGATTCCACCGAAGATGACGTTCGAAGGCTGTTCGATCATGTATCAGGTCAGTCAGATCTAACACTCATGGTCTATCACACATGGTGGGACGGGCTTGTCATGAGCCCGGAATTGATTGGAGATCTCGCTGCCATACCGACGGTTAGGGCGTTGAAGTGGAGTCATCCTGAGGACACTGCATACAGGGAAGGACTCCTTGAGTTCTCCGACAAACTTGCGACCATCGACAACTCCAACAATCATGTTCTGAGCCATATGTACGGAGCTACGGGATTCATTACCCACCTGTCAGGGTTCTGGCCCGAGTATCCACTGGAAATATGGAATCTTCTTGAAGAGAAAGATTACGAGGGAGCACGAGATCGGTTAGCAGCTTTCAAATGGCGCTGGGTTCAGTGGCGTGCGAAGGTCGCTGCACTCACCGGTGGAGAGGGTCCGTTCATCAAGGCCGCCATGGAAGCCGTCGGCCTTAAGGCCGGCCCCCCGAGACTGCCATCTACACGGCCACCTGAATCGCTTATGTCCGAACTTAAAGAACTCATGGCAGAGTGCCAGGTCCCGATGGCAGCCAAATAAACAACCGCCTTGAATCCCTTTAGAAAAGACTACTAATGCGTCTCGCACTTATACAGATGAACGCTACGGAAGACCGACCGGCTAACGTAGATCGCGCCTGTGAATACATCGACAAAGCCGCCCGAGATCACGGGGCCGAACTGATAGTGCTGCCAGAGTTCTTCAACGCCATCTACTTCGCCCAGTTCCGTGACCTGGAGTATCAGGCATGGGCGGAGACAGAAGCCGGGCCGGCCACCACGCGCATCAGAGACAAAGCTCGTGAGCACGGTGTGCACATAATCTCGACCGTGTACGAAGAGGAATCCCCGGGACTTTACTACGACACAGCGATGGTTATAGACCCCGAAGGCAAAATCGTCGAGAAATATCGAAAAACCCACCCTGCGGGACTTCGTGCGGTTGAGAAGATCTACTTTCGCTACGGGACCCGGTTTCCGATCATTGACATCCTGGGTTGGAAGGTCGGGATCAACATCTGCTACGACCTTTCATTCCCTGAGAGTGCTCGTATCCTTGCCGTAAAGGGAGCGGAGTTGATTATCGTGCCATATTGCATCCCAGCTGGGTACGTGGGATCTGAGCACAACTCGGAGCACACAAGCGCACCAGGCGTAGCTGGCGAAGAGTTCATGGACCGGGGTCGCTGGATGCGCTGGTGGGACTCCTTGATACAGACTCGGGCATACGAGAATGTTGCCTATGTCGCCCCCGTAAATCACGTGGGGCAGGAGGGGAAGGCCGTGTTCTTCGGAGGGACCAAGTTAGTTGCACCAGATGGAGAAACAGTCGTCCAGGCAGAGGAACAAGACGACATCATCGTGGCAGACCTCGATAGGGACCTGTTTGAGGAGACACGCCGTCTAACGCCATTCTTCCGAGATCGACGTCCCGACCTATACACGACCCTCGCAACCGAAACCGACGATCTTAGTGTTTGAAAAAGTCATAACCGTTTCCATGACGACGCCTGACGTCGAACAGGACCAATTTCAAAGTTCCCTTACCGAGCACATCCAACGGTTCGCCGTGATCCTGCATAACGACGATGTGAACTCGATGGAACACGTAGTCGACGCTCTATTGAAATCCATCCCCACGCTTAGCGAGCAGGACGCTGTGAACGCGATGATGGACGCACATACCGAAGGAAAAGCTGTGGTTACCGTATGCCCAAAGGAGACCGCGGAGTTTTACAGGGACCGGTTACAGTCATTCTCCGTGGGCGCATCAATAGAACCAGCGTGAGGGTTGCCGACTAGTCGTCTTTCTCAACCCGTGGATTGAACATTTTCTCTCGGTAGTACTTCAGTTCGGCGATCGACTGACGGGTGTCCCACAGGGCCGTGTGCTGCGCACCCTTCGGTTTCCGATGCCTTATCCCGTACCACCATCCGGCGAGTTCTTTGATGGATGACACATCAATCATCCGGTAATGGAGATAGTTCTCGAGAGCCGGCATATATTTTTCAAGAAATCTCCGATCCTGCCAGATCGAATTGCCACACAGGCGAGCGGTTTTGTACTCACAGTGCATCGAAATAAGTGTGAGTACTTCTCGTTCAGCCTCTTCCAGGGATGTTTTAGAAATCTGGATTTCGCGCAAGAGTCCAGACCGCTCATGCATATCCCTTACAAACGGGGTCATGTAGTTCATTGTCTCGGTCGGATGCCAGATAGTGAACTCAACCGGTTCAGCTATCTCATTGAGATCATGATCTGTGACGATCGCAGCTATCTGGACGATCACATCTTTTTCCGGCTCAAGACCTGTCATCTCCAGGTCAAGCCACACTAGGTTGTCACTGCTACCGTTCTGCAATCGAAATCCTGTCGTCTGTCTACTTGTTATGAAGGAATTACGTTATCTCGATAAAGGCATCGTATCACTCGGAGAGCACGAGATTGCAGTTTCAATATACCGGGATGAATGAAGCTGTACATACCGTGCTGCAATACTCCAGATAATCTCCAAATCCATAGCTAAGCTATGAATTTAGAGATCCATTAAATCTAAAAATACTGAACTATTGCGCAGTTGACGCGGTCACTGCAATAGTGCATAGTCTCTCAATGCCTTTTGATAGAACCGTACAACTGGCCGGTGCACGAGCGCGTCAGTTGCAGGCAATTCCTCGTTACCGCGCGGTGTTGCGTCTACTTGATCAAGGCATGAATCCACGAGAAATAGGTGAAGCGCTCGACCCCTCGGTCAGTAGGCAGCGGGCGTCGGCGCTAATCCAACAGGCAAAACGGGCACAGGCGCTCGGACTATTTGAAGACAATATCGGGGACGAAAACATGAGTTCGGAATTGACGACCGTAAACGCGGGAGGAGTCACATCTGCCGAGGGGTTTTCTGGCGGTGCAATCTTCGCCGGGATAAAAACCGCCGGCGAGGACAAGCGTGACATCGGCCTCCTGTTGTCGGACAGGCCCTGCACCGTCGCAGGAACATTCAGTCAGAACTCGGTACTCTCGCCTAGCGTGACACTTTCAAAAGAGGTGGTTGAGGGCGGCCAGCACGTACGTGGTGTGATTGCAAATAGTGGGGTAGCCAACTGTGCCGTCGGTGAGCAGGGTCTCATAGATGCACGTGAAGCTTCGGCACTTGCCGCTGGCAAACTTGGAGTTGCAGATAACGAGGTGTTGATCGCCTCAACAGGTGTCATCGGAGTGGAACTGCCGATGGCTCTCATGCGCGAGCACATCCCGCAAATCGAACTCAACGACAACGGCGGTGATGAGTTTGCTGCCGCAATCATGACTACAGACACTCACCGCAAAGAGATCGCTGTTCAGGTCAGCGTCGGTGGGCAGACCGTAACGATTGGTGGATGCGCCAAGGGCTCCGGCATGATTCACCCAAACATGGCGACGATGCTCGCCTTCCTTACCACCGACGCGGCAGTACAAAAAGATTTCCTGCAGAAAACTCTGTCCCACGCAGTAACACTCAGCTTCAACCAGATAGATATCGACGGGGACCAGAGCACAAACGACACAGTTCTTCTTATGGCCAACGGTGCAGCCGGTAACTCGGCACTCACTGTCGACTCGGATGATGCTGAATCGTTTGCTTCTGCCGTCAACTACGTGACCCGTTACCTGGCCCGGGAGATGGCGCGTGACGGAGAGGGTGCACAGACCCTGATAGAGGTCACTGTTGAGGGAGCTCACTCCGACGATGATGCACGCAAAGCAGCACGATCTGTCGCAGCTTCTCTACTGGTCCGGACCGCCGTTTACGGAAAGGACCCGAACTGGGGGCGCATCCTGATGGCGGTTGGCAAAAGCCAGATCCCATTAGACGAATCAAAAATCGAAGTGTTCGTTAACGACATCCAGATCGTTTTCGAAGGTAAGGCGATCTCATACAGCATTCCCAGCGTCGTATCTGCACTTGGTGAAGATGAGGTTCGACTGCGGGTAGGCCTGGGTGTGGGAGACGGTTATGGAGAAGCCTGGGGCTGTGACCTGACCGAAGAATACGTCGTCTTCAACTCCGCCTACACAACATAGAACGGTAGAGGTTGAAGCGGTCAACGTAATGACATCGGTAAACGCATCACACGCGAGAATAAGTGGACGCGGCGCGCGCGCTGGCGACATCGTAGTCGTCAAGGTAGGTGGATCGACCCTCGGTAAGGGCGACTCCACGATGCCTGATCTTATCGCCCTTCAAAAACAGGGGATCAAACCGGTCGTGGTCCATGGTGGTGGTAAGGTCATCTCCGACTGGGTCAAACTCCAGGGCATTCATCCAGAGTTTGTGCGCGGACTCAGAAAGACGGACAAACCCACGCTAGATGTAGCAGTCGCTGTTCTATGTGGACTTGTAAATGCACAACTCGTTGCCGAAATCTCCGCCGCCGGAGGAAACGCCATAGGTCTGGCGGGTGTAGATGGCAGCATGCTAAAGGCCGAGGTCCTAGATCCCGAACTTGGCATGGTGGGCAGGATTATTGAAACCGATGCCGCCGCGATAACCGCCGTACTGGAAACCGGCGCAATTCCGGTGATAGCTCCTGCAGCCCTGAACGTAGCACCAAAGGAAGCCGATGGATCAGACCGGATCCTGAATATCAATGCAGATACCTCTGCAGGGCACCTTGCGGCTGCGCTGAACGCGGCGATACTGGTATTCCAGACGGACGTCACGGGCGTACTGGACGCCACTAGGCGTCTGATTCCACGCATGACTCGCAGGCAGGCGAATGACCTGATCGACAGTGGAATCGCGAATGGTGGCATGATCCCAAAGATAGAGGCCTGCGCATTTGCCGTTCAGACCGTTCGTTCTGGTTACATCATCGATGGCCGAGTTGCTGGTGCTTTGCTCGAGTGCGTGGAGGGCAAAGACATAGGCACAAGAATTATTTAATGGCTTTGCCCAATAGCACGGGGTGTATATTTGCGATCCTTCCTAACCCGGGAAGAGAAAATATACGAACCAAGGAACCGGATAACAAATCTCAGCAGATAGGCGAATCCACCACCGGGACAGACTGATCTAAAAAGAACACGGTAAGGGCGTTTTAACTATCCGCTCTTCATACGCCTCCCATCATCTCCGGAAGGCGCATCAGCAAGGGAGAACAAAATGACTACAGGCGAACAGTGGAAGCAGATAGAAGCCGACTACTACATGCAGGTAGTCAACCGTATGCCAATGGTTCTGGATCGGGCTGAGGGTACGTACGTCTACGATACGGAAGGTAAATCGTATCTAGACTTCACGGCTGGATGGGCCGTCTTGAACGTCGGCCACTCCCACCCCGCAGTAACTGCTGCAATCCAGGAGCAGGCCGGCAAAATTCTTCAAATGTCGAACCTGTTTTACACGATCCCACAACTTAAACTAGCCCAGATATTGATCGACAACTCGGTGATGGACCGCGTGTTTTTCTGCAATTCTGGTGCTGAAGCCAATGAAGGTGTCACCAAGCTGGCCCGAAAGTACGGCAAGATCAAGAAAAATGGCGCCCATGAAATCATCACCGCCAATAATTCTTTCCACGGTCGCACAATGGGCATGATGGCTGCCACTGGTCAGGCACATTATCAGGACAACTGGCGACCACTGGCTCCCGGTTACGTCAATGTTGATTATGACGATATCGACGCTATCAAGGCGGCTACCAACGACAAAACATGCGCTGTGATGCTCGAGCCTGTCCAGGGCGAAGGTGGAGTCAACGTTCCATCACCTGATTATTTCAAGCAGGTACGCGCATGGTGTGACGAGAACGACCTGCTTCTCATTGCAGACGAAGTTCAGACCGGCATGGGGCGGCTAGGCACTCTCTTCGGATACGAGCAATTCGGGTTTGAACCAGATGCTATAAGCATGGCCAAGGGCCTGGGTGCGGGAGCGCCTCTTGGTGCATTCCTCTGCAAGCAGGAGTACTCGGTTCTTGAGCCTGGAGATCACGGTTCCACCTTTGGCGGAAATGCTCTAACAACTGCTGCCGGCTGGGCCGGTGCGAAGGTAGTCGTGGACGAAAACTGGTCCGAGAAGGGTGCCGAGGCAGGTGCATATCTTAAGGGTCAACTCACAGGACTGATGGAGAAGTACGACTTCATAACCGAAGTCCGGGGGATGGGCATGCTCCTCGCTATCCAGATGAGCGAAGACAATGCAGGTGCAGTGATCGCCGAGACAGCCTCCACCGGTCTACTTCTAAACGCAGTACGTCCGAACATGATCCGTTTCATGCCACCACTCACAACCAGCGAAGAAGAAATTGATGAAGCAGTTGGGATCCTGGACTCAGCGCTGGCAAAGGTGTTCGGAGCCTGATTTGGGTCATAAACTGGAGACCTCAAATCGGTAATCATGTGCCGGGCTGAGGTCGCGGGTATTTACTGACAAAAAGTATCCCTCTCCAGCGACATAACAAACTTGAGAAACTCTCGGCTCGAGCCGAGATGAGCATGACTTCATCTGTATCGAGCCAATCAACAATGACCAATAGACTGGCCTTCCTGAAGGACATCGGCAGGACAAAATAATGGCAAGAGAAAAATGTGTACTCGCCTACTCCGGAGGCATGGACTCCACCATCAGTGCAGTGTGGATACAGGAACAGTACGACATGGATGTCGTTACGCTTACCGTAGACCTCGGAGCAGGCCCTGAACTGGACGGCGTCCGAGACCGCGCAGCACAGGCAGGTGTTTCAGAGGCCTTGATCTGGGACGTTCGTGACGAATTCGTCGAGGGTTACATCTGGAATGGACTCAAGGCAGGAGCCATGTATGAAGGTGTATACGCACTTTCTACTGCGCTTGGTCGTCCGTTAATGGCCAAAAAATTGGTCGAGGCAGCTCGCCAGGTAGGAGCGACCGCGGTTGCACATGGTTGTACCGGTAAAGGCAACGACCAGGTCCGGTTCGATGCCGGAATCAAGACTTTGGCAGCTCACGGTGATCCTCTCAAGATTATCGCCCCTGCACGTGAGTGGGGCATGTCCCGTGACGAGGAAAAACTGTACGCGGCTAAAGCAGGACTAGACGTACGCGAGGTTGGGGATGACCAGAGGGTTTACTCAATCGATCGGAACCTTTGGGGACAGGCAATAGAAGGTGAGGACCTGGAGGACACCTGGTTCGCCCCTCCCGAGGACGCGTATTCATGGACCCGACCAGCCACCGATGCTCCAAACGAAGCTATCGAGGTTGAGATCTCGTTCGAACGAGGTATTCCAATATCACTTGATGGAAATCCCCTGAGTGGTGTAGCCCTTATCGAGAAACTCAACGACCTCGCTGGAGAACACGGGGTTGGTCGCGTTGACCATCTTGAGAATCGTCTCGTTGGGATCAAGTCCCGTGAGGTATACGAGACTCCTGCGGCGATCGTGCTTAACGACGCGCTGCGTGCACTGGAGACTGCCTGCTTAGCACGTGACCAGCAACGGATGCGCGCATATGTGGGACAACAATACGCCGACCTTGTTTACGACGGCCGATGGTTCACCGGGTACCGTGAAGACTTGGACGCTATGCTCGAAAGTACAATGAGATATGTGACTGGCGATGTTCGGGTAAAGCTTTACAAAGGGTCCGTAGTTGTTACGGGCCGGCGGTCAGATTACTCGCTGTACGACTTCGGGTTGGCAACTTACTCCACGGACGATGAGTTCGACCACTTAGCGGCTACCGGATTCATTGATATCTACAGTCTGCCTGCCCGGATTCAACACAAAAACCAGACAATGCACGACGCTCGATAGCCGGGCTTTAAGATGCCCCCTCCCAATGCCGACGCAGCAGGACAGGGGCAGGGCGATGTAACACGACTGCGCCCTCTAACGATTTCAAATGATGAGGATCGAGGCACACGCAGTGACCACATACGACGAACGAGACACCTTCGGCTCCTATCTAGAGGAGTTCGAAGTGGGTGATACCTGGAAGCATTGGCCTGGTAAAACCATTACAGAGGCAGACAACCACATCCACAGCCTTCTGGTTATGAACCACCATCCACTTCATATTGACGAGGAGTGGAACCGGGCTGGTCAACACGGAAAAATCCTCGTTAACGGCACACTCGTATTCTCAATCGTGGTCGGCATGACAGTACGCGCACTATCTGGAAAAGCGATAGCCAATCTCGAATATGAGACCGTCAAACATGATGGGCCAGTGCATATCGGCGACACGATCTATGCCACGTCCGAGATCCTTGATATCAAGCCGTCTCGATCAAAGCCCGACCGGGGCGTGGTTTACGCAGAGACCATCGCCTATAACCATCGCGACGAACAAATTCTCAGCCTGCGCCGAAAGTTTCTAGTGCTGAGAAAACCCGATTAGAACCACAAGGTGTATATCGGAAAATTATGATCTCCTACCCGGACTCACTTGATGCTCAACTGGAAGCACTAAAAGAGGACACAACTGTCCTAAACTACACGGCATCGCGTGAACGTTTATCCATTGATCCCGCACGTCCCCTGTATCATTTCTCACCACCCGAGAATTACATGAACGACCCCAATGGCATATGCCATTGGGGAGGTATGTACCACCTCTTCTACCAGTTCAGGCCCGACGGAGTAGATAACGTCCACTGGGGTCACGCTATGAGCAAAGATCTGGTCCACTGGAAAGACCTCCCGATCGCCCTATACCCCGACCAGGAAAGAGATTGCTTCAGTGGCCAAACTCTCGTCGAGGATGAACGCGTAATCGCTACCTACCATGGCACAGGTTCAGGTAACTCGATAGCCACAGCGACAGACCCACTGCTGCTCAACTGGGAGAAGCATTCGTCCAACCCGGTAATCCCTATGGTCGATGTGGACGAGCATGGCAGGCCCTACAGAGTCTTCGATCCATGCATCTGGAAGGAAGATGGTGGTTACTACGCTCTCTCAGGTGTATTCCAGGACGGCGAGAGAAGTATCGACTGCAAGGGTGTCGATCACCTTTTCAGAAGTCAGGACCTTGAACGTTGGGACTACGTCGGCAAACTCATCGAGAGCGATTACCGTACAGAACCTGGTGAGGATTACGCTGTCCCTAATTTCTGGCCAATTAGCAATGACAAACACATGCTGTTGTTCTTCAGCCATAAGCGCGGTGGTCAGTACTTTGTTGGTGATTATGACACTGACACACACCGATTCTCCCCGGACTATCACGGACGCATGAACTACGGTCCTCTGGCGCTCGGTAGTCTGCACGCGCCATCATCAACAATCGACAACGCAGGACGTTACCTGTCCATCTTCAACGTTAAGGAATCACGCGAGCCTCGAGGTTGGGACAATGTCATGACCCTGCCCCGGGTGCTCTCATTGGCTCATGACAATTCATTACTCATAGCTCCTGTCCCTGAGCTCGAAGCGATCCGGTTCAATGAAAAGAGCGTAGGCGAGTCTGAAATTCCGGCAAACGAAGACGTCATTTTGCCCGATATTGTCGGGAGTGCGATCGAAATACAGGCCGTGATTGACCCGAAAAAAGCCCGTGAAGTCGGCCTGAACGTCTTGCGTTCCCCAGACGCGACCGAATTCACGCGTATCTCATTTTTTCATCGCGGCAACGCGCGATGGGGGACACCACAACTGCAGATCGATGGATCGCAATCATCCACCGCAGCGGATGTACTGGGCAGGCCTCCAGAGACAGGTCCGCTAAACATCCCGGACGGTGATCTACTCAGGCTACGTATTTTCATAGACCGCAGCATCATCGAGGTGTTCGCTAACGACATCCAGTGTCTTACCCTGAGGACTTACCCAGAATCCCCCGACAGCACCGGAGTATCAATGTTTGCAAAGGGTAGCAATGCAACTTTGAAATCCTTGGACTGCTGGCAAATGAGAAGCGTGTGGCCTGAGTTGAAGGATCGGCAAGGCCAGTAAACGACACCAAACTCTAAGAAACTTTTGAAGAAATTAATTTGTTTGCTCTAGTCAATCAAAGCAAACATAAATGCAGTTGATATCGGCTTCGAGCAGGCGCAGATATAGTGCACGTCAAATCGAGAGTACCTTCGTTCAACTCAGGTGAATCAGAGAGGAATCTTTCGCCCGATGGCAAACACCTCTCAAGATCAAGACTCGGCTGGGCGTGAAAATGAGCCCGTTCGCCTTGCGATGTTCGAATCTCTCCGGTTCCGTGATTTTCGCCTGATCTGGCTCGGACAGACAAGCCACGCGCTGGCCCTGTGGGGTCAGATGATTGCTCTTCCGTTACTAGTGCTAGAGATGACGGATAACAGTGCGGCACAACTTGGGGGCGTAATGGCCGCCCGTACCCTCCCAACTCTGGTTCTGGGAGTATGGGCTGGTGTGATCGTGGACTGGTTTGACCGCCGTTCAATATTGATAGCCACAAAGTGGGGCTCGTTCCTGTTGGCGATTCTATTCGCAGCATTATTGATCGGCGATTGGA
This sequence comes from Dehalococcoidia bacterium, assembly GCA_046583495.1. Taxonomy (GTDB): domain Bacteria; phylum Chloroflexota; class Dehalococcoidia; order Lucifugimonadales; family Lucifugimonadaceae. The sequence continues at coordinate 18,127 of JAYGCF010000081.1, read as the reverse complement.
TGGAACTCTGGATCGTGTACGCATGGGTCCTGGCAAGGGGTTCTACTCAGGCTTTTGATCAGCCTGCCCGTTTCTCCATGGTGCCGACGATACTGCCCGGCCATCTGATCACTAACGGAATGGCCCTTCTGAGTTCGACCCAGAATGTGATGCGTATCGTTGGTGCGGCAGGAGCCGGAGTATTTGCAGAGTTCGTGGGACTGACAGGGACGTTCATATTGATAGCTGCCATCTATTCCTCAGGTGTTGTAGCCATTCACATGCTGCATATAGCGGATCATGTCCGGCCAGCAACAACCGGAATTAGAGCTATGACCTCCGGGTTGTTAGAGGGCGCCAGTTTCGCTATGCGTCGACCGGAAATACGCGGAGTACTACTGATATCACTTGTCTATTTCGCTTTTGGCATGTCATACATGCAGGTGTTTGCACCCCTTTTTGCGGTCGAGGTGCTCGGGATCGGGCGCAGTGGACTAGGAATGATGCTCTCACTGACAGGCTTGGGGGCCCTTGGTGCAGCGCTATACATTGCGAACACGCAGCCAGTACGCCTCGGACTAATATTGCCCCTTGACGTAATCGGTTTTGGTATAGCCCTGATTTTGTTCACTGCGTCTACATATCTGCCTGAGCCTTTCGCCATCGCCATACCGTTGACTTTGATGTTAGCGATAGGCGCTCTGCAAACAACCTTCATGTCGTTGAGCAGGTCTCTGATGGTGCAGGCAGCACCGGACGAAATGCGTGGGCGGATACTGGCGTTCGTATCTCTCGACCGATCTATGATGGCTTTCGGTGGTGCGGCTGGCGGTTTCCTGGCTGGCGCCTACGGTATCCAGATAACACAGTTGGGATTCGGAATCGTATGTATAGTCGGCGGTCTATCTGTACTGGCGTTGACACCAGGATTCAGGGGTTTCAGAGGTGAGGGAGCGACGATACATCGACACCAGAAAGGTGAGGCGACAACGGTTATGGACGACAAACCTATAACCCCGGTTCGCCCCTCCTCTGGTGCAGACTGAGCGCGCAACAGGCAAAATCGCTGGTAGCCTCATCTACCCATAAATCATTCAGGTTCTATTTTTAAATCTAGACGGGCCCTCGCGCCCACGGAGATCAGATGCCAGCCGACACGCAGTCCCGGTACCGACTTCCAAAAACCGTTGTACCTTCCCGTTATGAGTTAACCCTCACGCCTGACCTTGTGGCCCACACATTCGCAGGTTCCGAGTCAATAGCAATCACGATCACTGAATCTGTCGACGAGATGGTGATCAATTCCATTGAGATAGAGATATATGAGGCATGGATAACAGCAGCCGACGGATCACGAACGAATGTGTCGAACATCTCTTATGACGAGGACCTACAAAGGGTGACCTTATCATTGGCGTCTTCTCTTGGTCCCGGTAATTACTTGCTCCAGGCGGACTTCCGAGGATTGCTTAATGACCAGCTTCACGGATTTTATCGCTCCACATTCAAGGACGAGGCAGGGGTCGAACACACCATTGCCACGACACAGATGGAGTCCACTGATGCAAGGCGCGCGTTCCCCTGTTGGGACGAACCTGAATTTAAGGCGTCCTTCAGCGTCACACTGATCGTTCCTGAAGATCAGTTCGCAATGTCCAACGGGGCTGAAATTTCCAACACCGTTGCAGACGGCAATCGGACCGTCAAATTTGCGGACACGATGAAGATGTCAACTTATCTCGTCGCATTCATCGTTGGCCCATTTGAGGCCACAGATCCCGTCGACGTAAACGGCACACCCCTGAGAATCATCTATCCGCGCGGCAAGGGTCATCTGACTGACTATTCGCTTGAAGCAGGTGAACATGCCCTGCGATTCTTCGAAAACTACTATGGGATACCGTACCCAGGTGACAAATTGGACATGGTTGCGGTTCCCGATTTCGCGTTTGGAGCCATGGAAAACCTTGGCGCGATTACTTACCGAGAAGTGTTGCTTCTACTAGACCGCGACCGCGCTACACAACCCGAGTTACTCCGTGTAGCCGACGTTATAGCTCATGAAATCGCGCATATGTGGTTTGGTGACCTGGTCACAATGCGATGGTGGAACGGGATATGGCTTAACGAGGCTTTCGCCACCTTCATGGCGACGCTATCTACAGATGCTTTTCGCCCAGAGTGGGAACGCTGGGTGCAGTTCGGTCTTGAGCGCTCAATGGCTTTTGACGTGGATTCCCTGGAGAAAACACGACCCATTGAAATCGAAGTGAACTCGCCGGAAGATGCCGAAGGAATGTTCGATCTCCTCACGTATGAAAAGGGCGGATCAGTACTTCGCATGCTTGAGCAATATTTGGGTGACACTCCTTATCGAGACGGCATCCGAAACTACTTAACCAAGCACAGTTACAGCAATACAGAGACGAACGATCTTTGGGACGCCATCGAAGAAAGCACGGGCGAGCCTGCACGCCGGATCATGGACTCGTGGATCTACCAGGGCGGCTACCCGGTCGTAGGTGTCGAGGCACTCGACGATAAAACGCTCCGTTTAACTCAACGACGTTTTCGGTTCAACGACGATCCCGAGGGAGCAAACAGCCGATGGTCGGTCCCGGTTATTCTTCGAATCAATGGTAATCAGCATCGTGTACTTCTTGAAGACGCTAGTCACACCATTTCATTGGAACAGCCCCTTGAATCCGTAATTGTGAACGCCGGAGGACACGGCTTCTACAGGGTCCGATACTCTTCTGATCTGCTATCTCAGATCAATCCCACCTCGGGTGAACTTTCGGCCATCGAACGCTACATGTTAGTGGATGACGCTTGGGCGTCCGTTGTCTCTGGAGACACGGCTGCGATCGACTTTGTAGAGTTCAGTCGGGGATTTGCCGGGGAGACTGATGCTGAAGTCTGGGGAGAGCTAACAGGCTGTCTGGCATCTCTTGATCGAATCCTTGAAGGCGATGGACGCGAGGCGCTCCGTTCCGTAGTACGTGACCTTGTTGGTCCTGCACTTGACCGCATCGGCTGGGCCCCTTCCGAGGGGCAGTCATCGCGAGACCTTGAACTAAGGGGGACCCTAATTCGATCCCTCGCTGTTACGGGCAATGATCAGTCTGCGCGTGATCAGGCGAGAAGTCTCCATGCGCGTTACCTGGAAGACCCAGGCAGTATCGATGCCAACGTGGCTGCAGCCGTTACAGGGGTTGTAGCTAACGCAGGGTCAGATCTCGATTACGACACGTTTCTTCAACGGTTCAAATCGCCACTGGACCCTCAGGAGGAGCAACGCTACCTGAGAACGTTGGTCGGTTTCCCGAATGCTGAACAGATGTCCCGTACGCTCACGATGACGTTAAACGGGGAGATCCGAACTCAGGACGCACCTTATTTGCTCGCCGGATGCATGGTTAACCGAGAAAACGGACCACAGGCTTGGAAGTTCATTAAGGAGAACTGGGACACTATCAACGAGACTTTCCCGTCAAATTCGATCGTCCGGATGCTTTCCGGGGTTCGGTCCCTGTCCAAATCCGAACTCGCCGACGATATCTTGGCATTCTTTGAGGAACATGAGGTGCCACAGGGAGCCTTAACTCTTTCGCAACACCTGGAGAGATTGCGGATAAACGTAAACTTGAGAGAACGTGAGGCTGAACACTTGGCAAACGAACTAATTTCAAGGGTCTGAATATGGCCGGTAAGACCCAACTACAACCAGCGATGAACCATTTCTTTATACCCAAGGTAATGGTTGCCGATCACGTCTTCTAGATAGCGTTCCTCCCGTAAAACGACGAGGAAGTGAAGACCGATCATTGCTAAAGGTACGGGGCCAACGACCCACCACGAATTGAGCAATAAGCCGCTGCCCAGACCTAGCGATCCAAAGCTGATATATATCGGGTTGCGAGAGTAGGTGTATGGGCCGCCAGTCACCAATGAATTTGTCGGACGTGCAGGATCAGGATGCTCTCCACCGCCACGCAATACCAAGGTTGCCCATCCACTTAAGATCAACCCGATGCCAACAAAAATTCCGCCTGCCAATACAGGGATAAAGTTGTCCCCAAGTTCGATATCGTTTCCGGTCATAACGTGCAGAACGATTCCCGCGCCAAAGGGCAGACCAAATATAAGGCGAGGCGAGGCCATCAAACCTGGTTTGAGCGTTCCCTGACCACTACTCTGATCCAATTGCCATCCCCTGCGGAACCATTATTTAGTCGGTCTCCGGAGATTATGCGCCATTGCCATCACGGGGGACTAGGCCAGCCTGACTGATAGACTCGCCGCCTACGCTATCGGAACTAACGATTAAAAAAGAAAGTCTTAGAGCACCGACCTGTTTAATATCACCAATATCGAATTTATTGCGATCCCCCTTCATGCAGCACACCAGTGGGTGTTCGTAGAAATCACCGGTAGTAACGGTCACACGGGACTAGCTGAAATAGCGGGTCCCAATGGGGCAGCAGAGATATCTGTGCTAGTAGCTGGATACGCAGAACAGTTGCGACTGTCTCCTCCCGAGAACGAAGCCGACGTGATCACAAAGTTAGAGTTAACCGAAAGACTCCTTGCATCTGACAGGCCGCGAGCAACGGCAGTAAGTGCACTCCGGACTGCGATCGCAGACGCTCAGGCGCGGGAGGCAGGACTAAGCCTCACCGAATTTCTCGGTGGTGAATCCACCGAATTTGTCCAACTTTACGGGAACATTAACCGCTCGATGTTACCGGACAATAATGGCCCCCGAAATCGCTCACCCGAGGCATTCGCAGCAGCCGCTCTAAAGTCGATTAAGAATGGATACAAAGTCGTAAAGTGCGCGCCCTTCGACGAGGCTAGGGCTCCTTTTGAGGAACCAGGGTTGCCAGAGGCAGCGAGGTCCGGTATCGATCGCATCCTCGCAGTGCGTGAAGCGATAGGTCCCGAGATTCCGTTGCTTGTCGACTGCCACAGCCGTTTCGATCTGGACTCTGGTATCGCACTCGAAATATCACTCAGAGAATCTAACGTTGCCTGGTATGAAGAAGCCGTGGACGGCATCAAAGATCCAGAAACCATGAAAAAGATTCGCGAGCGAGCCAGGATGGACGTAGCCGGCGCCGAGGCAGGTTATGGCGTGGAGTTGTTTCGACGGATAATCGAGGATGGTGTTATGGACGTGGTAATGCCTGACGTAAAGTTCTGCGGTGGAGCTGGTGAAGCAGTCAAAATCGGGCGCACACTCGAGCTCATTGCTCCGGGATCCGTATCGATGCACTCACCATCGGGTCCAGCCTCACAACTTGCAAGTGCACACGTTACAGCGGCATTCAGTGGAACCCGACCCTTGGAGCATGCCTGGGGTGAGGTTGACTGGCGGGCAACCGTACTGGAACCGGCTGAGCAGATCGAATCCGGGCAGATTTACATTCCGAAAGGTCCAGGCCTGGGTGCAAGGCTGGATCGATCTACGGTAGAAAAACGCGGAAATCGATGGACACTATGATCCCATGTTATCGACTGAATCTGAGTCGCAACCCCCAAGTAAACTCCATTCCGTAGTTCATGACGGTTGCCCACGAGCCCTGGGACCACTAATATCGCCGCAGAATAAACGGATATGCTTCGTTGCAGCCGTCCCACAGCTACGTCTTATGTCTCTGGCATCCGAGAAGGAAATTCATGACCACCACAACCACTGAACGCGTCGCCTATTTCAACGGTGAAATAGTCCCGGAAAGCAAAGCTCTTGTTTCTTTCCGAGATCGCAGTTTCAAATACGGTGACGGCGCTTTCGATATGACGCGTACTTTTGGTCACAAAATCTTCAAGATAGAAGAGCATATTGCACGATTCGCCAACACGCTCAGGTACTTCCAGCTTGATCCTGGGATGACTGAGAAAGAGATGGTAGATAAGTCGATGCAGGTTCTGGAACAGAACTTGCCTTTGATCGACGAAACCGAAGATTACTGGGTTGGTCAAAGAGTGAGCCGAGGTACGGACGTTGTGGGTGGCGACATGTGGGAACACGAAGGAGCCACGGTTGTCATTGAATGCACCCCACTTCCACTTCAGGCACGTGCACCCCTCTTCAAAGATGGCATCGACGTTATCGTTCCATCCGTTCGACGGACACCACCAGAATCCCTTAGCCCACGGGCCAAATCACACAACTATCTGAACTTGATAATGGGGGACCTGGAAGCCAAAGCATACAATCCGGCTGCATGGGCCATTCTGTTGGATATGCAGGGCAATTTTGCCGAAGGAATTGGCTCAAATTTCTTTACCGTCAAGGACGGTGTGATTCACACGCCACGCTCGCAGTTCGTCCTGGGTGGTATCAGCCGTGAGACTGTTATGGAACTCGCAGCAGGACTAGACATCCCAGTCGTGGAAGACGATATCGACCCATTCGATGCTTACGTGGCTGACGAGGTTTTCCTTACTTCTACCAGCCTTTGCATCTGCGGCGTCAGGACCGTCAACGGGAAACCGGTAGCAGATGGAAACACACCAGGTCCAATAACAAAGGCCCTCACGGATGCTTACGTAGATCTCGTCAACTTTGACTGGGTATCTCAGTACACGAGTCGACTGGAAGCGTAGGCACCACTAGAGCAATGGCAGAAACGATCAATGCCTGGCCTTCTGGGCGGTCAAAATTGATGACAGCCAGCGAAGCAGTGAAACGTTTCGTAAATGACGGCGACACAATCTACTCAGGGTTCAACGTCATATCGTTTGCGTTGACGAACGAGATAATCCGCCAGGGCAAGAAAGGGCTCAAAGCGGTAGCTGGTTCGGTGACGCCAAATGTCACCATGATGTCGATCGACGGAAACGTAAATCGTATCGAGACCGGGTACCTGAGCGGGACACTCAGGAGCAAACCATTCCAGGAGATGATGCGGGACGGCCGAATCAAGTGGAATGATTACACGAACATGACCATCACTCTTAGACTCATGGCCGGTGGTCTGGGAATGCCATTTATCTGTGCCAACTCTTTTCTAGGTACCGACTATCTACTCCCAGAAACGATGAATCACACGCGTAGTCTCCAGGAAGATCGAAAGCGTGAAGATGGATCCATCGCACCTCCGTACGCGGTGATCAATTCACCATTTGACGGCCGCAAAGCCCTTCTATATCCGGCACTTAAGCCAGACGTCGCGATAGTGCATTGTCAGCGAGCTGATGAAGAGGGCAATGTACAGGTATGGGGCCCCATGGCCGACACCAAGTGGGGGCTCTGGTCTTCAAAAAACGTTCTGGTCACAGCAGAAGAGATCGTCCCCCGCTCAGTGATATCGACAGAACCACATTTCACCATCGCCCCCGGGTTCAAAGTCAGTGCCGTCATCCATGAGCCCTGGGGCGCCCATCCAAGTGGGTTAAACGGTTACTACCGTGCAGACAGAGCATGGTATGAGCTAACCGGAGCTGGCATGACCTCTTGGGAGGGTGCCCGAGAATACCTGGACAATTGGATATACGGCACCGTAGACCATGCTGATTACATAAGAAAGTACAAAGAACGATTCGGCGAGGATTTGATAGAGTCCCTGCGAGTTAAAGATATGATGACTCCAGAACAACCAGCCCAGTACGGGTGGCGGTGAAAATATGTCATCAGATTTTGCCGAATCGGGCGAATACACGCCTGCCGAGATGATGATTATCGCCACAGCTAGGCAAGTCAGGGACGGCGAGTCAACGATCGTCGGCATGGGACCACCACTACTTTCGGCAGCGCTCGCTAAATATCATCATGCCCCGAATATGTGGTATTGCACTGAGTCCGGCCCACTCGACTGGACACCAACAACGCGGGATCTACCCGCGCCGCTCGGGATTGCCGACCACAGTCTGACACAAGGAGCAGCCATGTCCGGTGACATGGTGGATGCGCTAGGCGCGTTCGTGAACGGCGGATGGGCGCAATCGGCAGTACTTCAGGCGGCACAGATTGATCGATTCGGAAATCTCAACACCATGCTTGCAGGGACTTTCGAAGATCCTGTCCGACGATTACCCGGGACAGGTGGTAACGCTGATATCGGCGCGTCCGTACAGCGCGTGATCTCGACAATGCCACTGGAATCCCGTCGTTTTAAAGAACGAGCGGACTTCCGCACGACAGCCGGCTACATAGATGGTCCAGGAGGTCGCGCACAAGCAGGACTTGCTCCACAAGGTCCAAACCGATGTGCAACCAATATGTGTGTCTTCGGGTTCGACACCAAGGACGGTGGCATCACAGGTTCATGCGAGATGGTCCTCGAAGAGCTGGCTCCTGGCATATCACTTGAAGAGGTACAAGCGATCGTGCCATGGAGCCTGAAGTTGTCTCCGAACCTTAAATATATGGACCCCCCGACCATGGATGAGCTTAAATTGGTTCGACACCTCGATGACGGCGGGAATCACCTGATCCCGGGACGGTATTAAGTTCCATTGACCACGAGTCTCCCTAGCATTAGGCTCTCCTAGTGTCATCTAACGTCGCCGACCAGCGCGATTCGACCTCAGCGCCGGGGCAGACGAAATCATCTTCGCCGCCGACTACAGATCTTCGACGTCGCCCACTCGACTTAAAAGCAGGGCTTTTCGTTTTTTTTGTGTCCACTTTGTGGAGCGGAAATTCGATCGCCATCAAAGCGGGACTTGAGTACGCACCGGCACTCCGAATTGGCTGGATGCGCTTTGTCGCCGGATCTATATTCATCCTCGGATGGGCGTTCTACACCAAGGCCGATCTACGTATACATCGTGGTGAATGGTGGCCCTTAATCTCACTGGCACTGTTTTTCGCAGTTCAAATAATCTTTATGAACCTCGGGATAAAGCACACCTCCGCCGGTCACGCGACTGTTTTGATAGTGACATCGTCGATCTGGGTCGCTCTTCTCTCACACTTCTTTATTCCTGGAGATCGACTTGAGCCAATAAGACTTACCGGGATCATGATTGCCTATCTTGGCATCGTGGTTCTTACGGCGGATAGTCTGACCGAGACAAATGGGAAAAACCTGATTTGGGGAGACATTATGTCCGCCTTTTCGGGTTTCTTGCTTGGTGCAAGGATCGTGTATAACGCCCGGCTAGTATCACGCATAGATCCTGCGAAAATGTTGCTGTTTCAGGCAGCTGTAGGCACGGTTATTTTCGCGATCATAAGTGCGATATTTGAACCGGATCCCTGGCTATGGACGTGGGAACTCGCTGTATCACTGGCCTACCAGGGGTTTGTGATCGCCGGATTCGGATTTCTTTCCATGCTTCTGCTGAGCAAATACTTCTTTCCGTCCCGCATCAGTGCCATCTCTATGACACAACCCGTAACCGGTATCTTGCTGGCCTGGCTGATCCTTGATGAGGAACCAACCAGATTACTTTGGCTTGGGGGGATACTTGTAATGGGTGGGGCCCTACTTGCACAGAAACGGTCTACTCCGGCCCAGTCTGCTCCTGGCCCATCTTCTGCAAAAGAGCTAGACAACGGTGAGGCCAGATAACCCAAATGGCTGACGTACAACGAAAGCCTTTATCGGTACGCGCAGGCGTGTTCGCAATAATCGTTGGGATTTTCTGGAGTGGAAACTCGATAGCTATCAAAGCCGGGTTGGACTACGCCGGACCACTACGAATCGGGTGGATGCGATTTGTCGCTGGCGGATTAGTCACTCTGGCCTGGGCGGTATACACCAGGGCAGATCTACGGGTTCATCGTGGAGAAGTGAAATTTCTGATTGCGCTTGGTCTTCTTTTCACCGTACAACTTCTGTTCATGAACCTGGGAATCAAGTACACCACGGCGGGTCACGCACTTTCTATAAACGTCACTACCTCCGTCTGGACCGCACTCCTCGCCCACTTCTTCATCGCAGGAGACCGACTTGAGAGAGGTCGGTTCTCTGGCATCCTACTGGCATACGCTGGCATCATAGTCATATCTTTGGATGGGTTCCGGTCAGGGATAAACCGGGACATCCTGATCGGCGATGGACTGTCACTCATATCAGCGTTTTTACTAGCGTCACGTCAGATCTTCGCTGCACGACTTGTCGAAGGGATTGATCCCAATAAGCTATTGCTCATACAGTTCGCCATGGGAACGGCATTCTTCGTGGGTATGAGCGCCATATTTGAGACCGAACCATGGTCTTGGGCCTGGGAACTCGGTGTTTCGTTGGCCTACCAGGGGATTCTGATCGCCGGATTCGGGTTTATTGCCAGCCTTTGGTTGATCACACATTATTTTCCTTCTCGACTGGCCGCACTCGGGCTCATATCGCCAGTAAGTGGAATTATCCTCGCATGGATAATTCTTGGTGAGGATCCATCTTCCAACCTGTGGGCCGGCGCCTTCCTCGTGATGATTGGTGCCGGCCTTGCACAGCGTCGAAGCCGATCCGAAAAACGAGAAACGAAGGCCACGAAAAATTAATTGAACTTGCCGGTTCATATCATGCGAATGCGTTGACCAGCGTTCCCTCCGGTGCTAGCTTCCCCCGGGCATGCCAAAAGGGACGCCAGTAACAGAGCACCGAAATATTACTCCTCGCGCCGGAGCGTTCGCCGTTTTCGTATCAGCGTTGTGGTCCGGAAACTCGATCGCTATCAAATCAGGCTTGGAGTACGCCCCACCACTCCGGCTAGGCTGGTATCGCTTTGTAACTGGTGCTCTCGTGATCCTGATTTGGGCGGTGTATACCAAGGCCGATCTCCGAGTACGCCGAAATGAGTTACGGCCACTAGCAATTATTGGCCTGCTGTTCTCGATCCAACTCGTCTTCATGAACTTGGGTCTGAAGTACACGACAGCGGGTCATGGAGCTGTCCTATCCGTGACCTTCCCGATATGGATGGCCGTGCTGTCGCATTTTTTTATACCTGGCGATCGACTTGCACTTCCCCGACTAGGAGGGATCCTCGTGGCCTACGCCGGTGTCGTGGTGATATCTCTAGATGGCCTCGGGGGTGACGCATCAAAAGAGGTTCTCATTGGTGACATACTTTCCATCATCGCCGGGTTTTTACTAGGAGCGAGATTGATCTTCAACGCCCGGCAGGGAGGTCGACTAGATCCCAATAAGCTCTTACTCGCGCAGGCAGTATTCGGCACGGCTACCTTCGTTCCCGCAAGCCTGATTCTTGAGGGTGATCCATGGATCATGAATAAAGAACTAGCCATTTCGATCCTCTATCAGGGTCCTGTGATTGCTGGGTTCGGATTTATGGCGAATTTGTGGTTAATACAGAGATACCTTCCTTCTCAAGTAGGCGTACTTAACCTGAGTCAACCGATCTTCGGAATCATCCTTGCCTGGTTGATCCTGGATGAACCGCTTACAAAACTACTCTGGGTTGGTGCAATTCTGGTCGCTGCTGGAGCGGGGATCGCTCAACGAAAAACTCGACAGAAACAGGATTCAAACGAAATCCCTACCCCAACGTCAGCATAAACTCCTAGGAAAATACCGATTGGACTAATGGTTATAGCTGGCCGGTTTCAAAAATCTTAGGTCCCGTCTTGCCAGCGACGATTCTATAATCGGCTCACCCTCAACGAACCCCCTTACATGGAAAGGAAAAATCTGTGGCCACCGTGAGCAGACGCGCCTTAGATACCCTAGATTCTCGCCTCTGGCACCACTTAGCTATGGGTGTCCACCCGGCATCTGCGATCGCCGCATACAAGGATGGAGAACTCGTAATTGACCTGTACGGAGGCAATATCAATTCAGGGGACGGCTCCAAGGTGGCATCGGACACCCTCTTCAGTGTGTGGTCATGCGGGAAACCGTTGGCTGCGGCATGTCTCTGGGTCCTAAAGGAAAACGGCAAAGTCGACTGGGATGACCTTGTCGGTGACATATGGGATGGTTACGGAAAGAACGGAAAAGAGCGCACAACCGTTCGACACGTGCTCACACATCAGGCAGGTGTACCCACGACGCCTGTTGCAATCACGGAAATGGCAGAGGCCGGGCAAGCGAATTGGGACACTGTCGTTACAACCATGGAGTCCGTAGACGCGGAGTTTGAGCCAGGATCTGCCATTGAATATCACAGCTGGACGTTCGGATTTCTAGTCAGAGAGTTAGTACAGCGAATTTCTGGCCAGGATTTCGAAGAGTTCTTTCAAGCAGAGGTAGCTGGACCACTGGGACTGGTAGATACAACTTATCGACTCGATACCGAACGAATGCCGCGACTCGCACGATTAAGATCAATGCCCGACTTCCCATATCCTACCCTGGCTGATAGAGGCAACTCTGAACTGTTTAAGTTCCACCCCTCACCTGGTGCGAACGGGACTTCTACCGCTCGCGACCTCGCACGTTTCTACAGCGTTTTGGCCAACGGCGGATCAGTCGATGGCACCAAGTGGCTCAGTGCCGATACGATAGACGATGTGACATCTATTCATGCCGAGGGACTTGAGCGGGTTTCTGGCAATCAACACCGACGTGGCCTTGGCGTACAGGTTGCAAACGACGGGCCCGGCAGAATGGGTGATCATGTTGGTGCACATGTTTATGGACACGGAGGTGTCGGAACCTGTATCAGCTGGGGAGACTCCGAATTGAAGGCCGGGGTAGCGATCGTGACTTCAGGACTACAACCTGATGAGGTCAATGACCCTCGATTACAGACCTTTTCTCAGCTTGTCCGGGATGCCCTGCAGAGTTGAGCGTGTTCCCAGGAGCTGACTGGAAGATGTCAGAACCGGAGTCCCTTGGATTTGACCCCGATCGGCTTGCTGCAGTCGGGACATGGCAGGCGGAACACGCCGGTAAGTCACCATACCGTCTTCTCATTATCCGGCAGGGTCAGATCGCGGCCGAATGGTGCGGTGGTGGCATCACCTCCATAGATAGGCAGAGACAGGGCTCTGCATCCAAGTCGACGTATTCCACAGTGCTCGGAATTGCCCTTACAGAAGGCGTAATCGGGTCGGCCAACGATCTTGTATCAGCTTACTATCCAGAATTCTTAGATATTGCACGTGGTGAAGGACCAAAAGAGAACCACTACGCCTTTCCGGAAAACGCCGGAATCACCTTTCGACAATTGATCGGCAACATGTCCGGTTATATGAAACCCGAGGAGGCCCCCGGCAAAACGTTCAACTACCAGACCTTCGGCATGAACGTGTTGACTCACGCTGTTGCGGCCGCGTACTCGATGTACCGGAGTTCCGCCCCCGAACTGGGAGCTGGATTTGGCCGGCTCACCGAACGTAAGCTCCGAAACGTAATTGACGGAACGTGGAAGTGGAGCTACTCGAACTTCGACCTACAACCAAAAGCGAAGTTAGGAATCTTCGGCTATTCGACCACATACGAAATGACTGCTAGAGATATGGGTCGCCTGGGACTACTCTGGATGAATGATGGAGATTGGGCTGGTAAACGAATCGTGCCTGCCCATTGGATCCGTGAGGCGACGCGAGTATCAGATATGCTCATCGAAAACGAGCCTCCAGAATCTTGGCAATACGGCTTAGGCTTCTGGTGTAACAATCAAGGAATATTGTGGCCGGACCTACCCCGAACCTCATTTGCCGCCGTTGGATCGGGTCGTCAGTTCATTTGGGTTGACCGAGAACACGAACTAATCGTCATTCAAAGCCCTGGCACCTACGAAGGTTCATTCAGCCCCAAGACAGGGACTGAAGTAATTCACAGAATACTGAGCGCCCTAGCCTAATTAAATCTATGATTAAGCCCATGCTCAGATTCACAATCCCCATTCATCTCCGAGTGATGCCAGTCCCGTACGTCATTTGACGAGGAGACACCAAAATGAAGATCAAAGAAGTCCGCGTCGTCACCCTTGATATTCCGGTAACCCCTCCAAAGTCCAAACCCACTCGTCTGGCAGCAAATAAGGTTGCAGCCCGTCGTGCTCTGCCAATCAACTACTATCCAGAGTTCACGGCCGAGTTTGGGAAGATGCCGGGTGCTAATGCCGGCAATGTCTGGGTGCAGGTAATCGCTGAGGACGGTACATTCGGCCTTGGAGCATGCAGTTACGGTGAGCCCGTAGCCGCGTTGATCGACTACCACTACGCCCCGTTAATTGAGGGCAGAGACGCCCTCGCAACCGAGTTCCTAAACGACCTTATGTGGCGCTCAGTCCAGAACTATGGTGCGAGTGGCATCGCGACTGTGGCGCGCTCCGGCGTGGACCTGGCTTTATGGGACTTAAAGGGCAAATTACTAGGCGTACCCGTGTACAGTCTGCTAGGCGGTCCATGTAGAGACAAAATTCTCCTGTATGCGACCTGTGATGACCTGGACTGGTCCCAGGAACTGGGTTTCAAGGCATTCAAAGTCAGCAATCCTGCCCATTACCGAATGGGTCTAGATGGCGTGAATCTTGCCGAGGAGCACATCGCCCGATCCAGGGAACAGGTGGGGGATGATGCAGAGCTCATGTATAACCCGGTCAGTTCGTTCAATGTGGAGTTCGCCATAAGAGTGGCGGACAGACTGCGACCATACGGTTTGCGTTGGTTCGAAGAGCCCTTGATTTCAAGCGATCTTGAAGGCTATGTCGAGCTGAAAAAAGCGATTAACTGGGTGCCGATCGCAACTGGAGAGCACCATCATGGTCGGCAAGCCTATAGGCAGTTGGTTGAGAGACGCGCAGTCGACATTCTTCAGCCAGATATGATGTGGTCCGGCGGACTGACCGAGACAATGAAGGTTTACACCATCGCCGAGGCAGCCGGTCTGATCACAATTCCGCACACTGGTGCAGGCACGCCCTGGGGCCAGCATTTCGCTTTCGCGGCGCCGGAGTCACCCATCGCGGAATATTGGATGGGTTCAGATCCGGGCATCCCTCTAGAGGAATTATGCCCGATCCCGGGAATGCCAATGCCAAAAGATGGTTATGTGGTTCCGTCAGACGCTCCTGGATTCGGGATGGAAATCAAACCCGAATGGATCAGTCCGTGGGATCACACGGCTGCAGCCAGAGCACGCGGAATAGCTCCATAACGAAACCCATCAGCTTCAATCACAGTTAAAAATCTAACCGGGAAAATAGCTAGTGGGTATTTAGAACCACGATTCTCGCCATCAGCTGGACCGCCACATGACCCAACATCACACCGTTGACCAATAAGCAGCACTTACCCGGCTACCGAGTCGAAAACCATTCTCCAGTCTCCATCGACCGGCCAGGTCAGCTGTTCGGCTATGTTGTCATGCGGACGGAAATCAATCCTCACATCCTCTATCTGATCTCCGACAACCTCAATGTCATCGAGAGTGAGTTGCCGTAATGCCATGGCGTATCGTAGATACCCGACCTGGTCCAATCGGTATCCCATAGCCTGAAGCCCGATAACATCCGCAGCTATGCTATGGGCTGAAGCTAGGGTAATTTGCGAATCAATTGGGTCACCACTAACCGGCCCATTACCCTGCATACCTTCTGTACCGTCCAGAACTGTAAGATCGGGAGCGACATGCTGAGCCATTTTAGCCAGGGTTAAATTAATAGCCTTACTTCCCTGGTGAATCTTTTTCTTTTCGCTGGGCCCAACAAGGGTTCCGACCAGAACATTCTTCAGTCCCAGGGTAACGACCACGTTATTGTGCGTTTTAGTCCTGGTCACCGATACAACATACGATTCGGCCATCGTACGAGACATGTTCAGGTACTGGACATCTAGCTTATCGTCGAAAGCTGGCACTTTAATCGTTTCGTCGGAATTGAGATCCAACCAGTTCACATTAAATTCGTCCGCCAGCGGTCGGTAACCGTAGTTGTCAAATCCTTCATCCATCGTACCTATGGCGGGGCCAACAGCGATGGTAAACCTGTCCACTCCCTTGCTTTGCAGAAACGACAGAGTGGAACGTACAGAATCAACTGGCGTAGCACAGAGTTGATTGTTCACCGAAACAAAATTTGGCTTGATCATGACCGGCTTATCTGGGATTTGAACCTGGTCAGAAATTAGGTCAAGCGCTTTAGGAACGGTACTGGTTCGATCCGCACCACCAACGAGGCTAACTTTGATCTTTCCTTGAACCATTTTTGTCTCCATCAACGTCAACAAACGAGTTGTTTTCCAGAGTTTTAAGAATGGTAGAACATATCTACCCCGAGTTGCTCATACTGCTTATTCATCAAATAATACCTTTCAACTCAGAGACCACACGCTACATGATGGCAAAGTAGGAGGAATTAGATGCCAAATAGTGGCAAGCGCATACTCATCACGGGCATGAGCGGCCTGATTGGTGGGATGGTCGGGAAGTCGTTGGCCAAAGACAACTATGTGCGTGCGCTAAATCGTTCACCGGTTGAGGGCGTGGATTGTGTGCAGGCGGATATATCAAACTTGGAAGCTATTCGTACAGCATTCACCGGAATCGATACGGTCATCCATATGGCTGCCTACCTTGGTCCCGAATTTTCAGGTCAAGTCTCGGGTAATTTGATTGGTGCCTACAACGTGTTTGAAGCCGCACGGGAGGCTGGCGTAAAACGCTTTATATTTGGAAGCTCCGGCGCGACACAAATGCAATACGAGGTTGACGAACCGATCAAATCGATGGTCGAAGCCCGATGGGATGACGTGCCGTCACCACGCCCAATACTCACCCCGCAGGATGCCGCTCGACCCAATGGGATTTACGGAGCAACGAAGGTATGGGGAGAAGCTCTGGGGCGTTACTACTCCGACGCACACGGGATGTCTGTGATCTGCATCCGGATCGGCCGGGTGGTTAAAGAAGACTGGCCATACGATGCCCGGCATGCTGCGGTCTACTGTAGCCATAGAGACATCATCCAGATGGTCGAAAAATGTGTTTTGGCTCCCGATAATCTCAGGTTCGACATCTTCTACGCTGTCTCCAACAACAAGGGTAGATATCGAGATCTTGATCACGCCCGAGAGGTACTCGATTACGAACCCCAAGATGGTATCAGTGAGTGGCCGATGGAGACTACAGAGTAGAGTTCGCCTGTTCAATATTTAACAGAACGCGAATCAAATAATGCGGGAATTTCACAAAGAGCAAGTCTAAAATTCAGTATCGCTAAGCGGTTCAGATAGCTTCCTCAAAAGAGATGAGTACATCTGACGCATATCTTTCAAGCGATGCGACTACACACCCCACATATACACGCACCACATACTCCGGCGGCATTCGAAAAATCTCACATTCGTGGCCGTGTTCGACCGTATCTTGTCCAGGCAACACTGGCGTCGTTGGCTCTGTTTGCGATTCTTTTCATCGAACAGGGAGTATCTGACGGCATTATTGTTGTCACGATAGCATCATCTACTGCCACCGTATTTGTCGTACCTCATTCGATAGCTTCTTCACCTCAACGGGTAGTCGGGGGACACGTCGTAAGCGTCGTAGTCGGCCTGGTTCTCTGGGGAGGCCTACAACTCTTTGCTGGAGACGCTAATACCGCCACAAACTTCCAGATTGATGTGTTCGGAGCAGCAGCAGTAGGGTTATCTGTGCTTGTCATGGCGACCACCAATACGGAACATCCACCAGCGGCAGGAACAGCATTCGGCATCATTGTCGGCGGCTTCTCATTCACCTTTATAGCCTTCATCCTCAGTGCTGCGGTGATTCTTTCACTACTCAGAGCCGCGCTTCGCAACAGGTTGCAGAATCTTCTTTGATTCCTTCCAGATTCGGTACGCGAGAACGCCGTCGGAGACCGAAGTCCCGACGGCGTTCAGGTAATACTGGCAGTAACTCCGGTTAACGGTCTGCTGGAGCTAAAGGCGATTCCAGGTAACGCCAGAGATCACTGTCTACATTCAGAACCAACGTAGAGTCCTGTTTTAGAAGCGCCTTGTAGGCCTCAAGAGACCGTACGAACCCGTAGAACTCAGGATCCCGGCCTAGCTGTTCGGAGAGGATCGAAATCGCCTCTCCTTCAGCCTCACCAATAATCCTTGCGGAGTCACCTTGAGCCGATTGCGTGATGATCTGAACTTTCCTGTCCACCTCAGCACGTTTCTCAAGATCAATCTGCGCACCTTCCGCACGTTCAGCGGATGCGATCCGTTGACGCTCAGCTCTCATCCTGTCAAATACCGAGGATGCGACTCCTTGTGGGAAGTCAGCGCGCTTGATGC
>JAYGCF010000011.1:0-18884 GCA_046583495.1 Dehalococcoidia bacterium | reverse complement strand
CCATACAGGGTGAGTGCAAGCGTCCGAGGAATTGGAGTAGCCGACATCCCGAGCAAGTGTGGCCTGGGATGCTGATCTCCTAGAACAGCTCGCTGTTCAACTCCAAACCTATGCTGCTCGTCAACTACTGCCAATCCGAGTGCCTCAAACTGGACAGATTCCTGAATTACGGCATGAGTGCCTACTATCAGGTCGATTTCTCCGGTTGCTATTTGTGCCTGCAGGCCCCGCTTTACTCGCTGGGTGTGACTCCCGATAAGAAGTGCAATACGCACTGGAGAATCGATCCCAGGTATTTTTGCTTCTACAACTGGATCGCCACCATGTCGAGGAGCATCGGAATCCACTATCGGATCAAACATCTCGGTCTGTTCCTCGGAAACAGTAACCGCGTTGAACATCGCCTGAAGCGACAGATAGTGTTGTTCGGCAAGCACCTCAGTTGGGGCCAGAAGTGCGCCCTGGTAGCCACATGAAACAGCTCCGAGTAGGGCAGTAACCGCAATTATTGTCTTACCACTCCCTACCTCTCCTTGAAGAAGACGTCCCATTGGCACTTCAGACGATATATCCGACAACACTGTGTTGAGCGCGGAATCCTGATCTTTGGTCAGCTTGAATTCCAGTGTCCGAAGGAAAGATTCGAGCACTTCGTACGCAGGAGTTATAGACACACCGTCTGCGCGTTCGCGCCATTCACGCTTTCGCCGTTGCACACCGAGTTGATTGACAAAGAGTTCGTCAAATGCGAGGCGACGCCTTGCTGCAAACCACTCTTCCATTGAGTTTGGGTAATGCATGCTCTGCACTGCATTTTGTAGATCCAGTAGCACGTTACGTGCCTTGAGGTCTGAGTCAAGATATTCACTGAATAAGGGGATCCCGAGATCCAAAGCGTTTCGTGCGGCGGTACGTAAGGTTCTCTGGTACATGCCTTCAGTTGACGGGTAGATCGGTAACAGATTCCCTGCGTGCGTCAGGTTGTCACCATGAACAATTTCATACTCGGGGTTCTGGAACTGCAGCTGCTCACGGTACTTCTCGACCTTTCCACTCACCACTATCCTGGTCCCGGGACGCAGTTGCTGGGCAAGATACGGTTGTCCAAACCACGTGACGTTAACAAATCCAGTATCGTCTCGTCCGATCACTTTCGCTGCGCCACGTCGACCTCCTATATTTGCGCTGGTCGACGAAGTTATGGTCACAACAACGCTCATTTCTTCACCGCAAACGAGATCGATCACCTTTCCGATGTTGGAGTAATCCAGGTGTCGGTTGGGGTACATACGGATCAGCGATCCCAGATCCTCGACCCCGAGCCTCTTGAAACGAGCGTGATGCGCCTTTGCTATAAAGGGCAAGTCTTCAAGAGAGGATTCGAGAGTAACGGGTCCTGGGGATCTGGGGTTTGTACGGGATTTTGTACTCCTTTTAGATTTTGATACCGGGGAATCTACAGTGTGTTTGATCGGCGTTTCTGATTGGACTATTCGAGGACTAGTCGGGCCATAGCCCCGGACAGAGCGGATCCATTCCTCGCGTTTTTGGATGGTTAAAGACGCATAAGATTCTGGCAGTGCCAGTGACGAAAGTTCATGGCGATTCGCTGCAAGAAAGAGATCAAGGCCCCCAACAACCGCTGCATCTTTAAACCCTCTGCTAACTTCGAGGTCCAGAATACGATCTAGCGTTTCCTTAGCTGTCCGTCTTGGCTGTCGCGATTTACGAGTCACGATGTTCAGTCAGGTTTCTTACGGATAAAACCGACACCGAGAGAACCGGGACCCGCGTAAGTCCCGATCACTGCACCCACCTGAGAGGTCACAATCCCTCCTTGCGGTGCGACATGTGCAAGGCCTCGGGCAAGATCCGCTGCCACTTCCGGCTCGGTCGAATAATGAACAGCTAGATGCTGGAATGGAGCCGCAACTTCAGTTAAAGCCTTTATACGCTCAATACCACGACGTCGTGTTCGAGGACTCTCTGCCACTGCAGACTCTCCGTCCTCGAATGTGATGATAGGTGTGACCTTTAATATTCCACCCATAAACGCCTTTGCGCGTCCAATACGACCTCCTTTGACCAGGTATTCCAGTGTGTTCACCATCCCGTAAAATTTCGCCCTTGTGCTGGCGTCCTTAACTGCTGAAATCACTTCCTCAACAGAGCCACCCGCCGCAACCGTCTTTGCTCCCTCAACGGCGATAAGACCGAGGGCGATGGTCGCCTGTCCAGAGTCGATGGTTTCAATACGCAGATCGCCACCAGCGAGTTCGCGTGCTCCCTGGGTAGCCGAGTTCATGGTCTGACTCACCTTGGCAGACAGGTGAACAGAGATTATGGCCTCATGATCCTCAGCCAGTTTCCTGTACGTTTCAGTGAACGCCCCTGGAGATGGTTGAGAGGTTGTGGGTAGTTCAGATTCGGATTGCAACCGCCGGTAAAACTCATCGTTGTCGATGTCTATGCCATCTTTGAATTCTTCCAAACCAAAGCGGACGTTCAAAGGAACGATAGTGATCCCGTATTCGTCAGCCACCTCTTTGGGAAGGTCCGACGTACTGTCCGTAACTATCGCAATTCTCAAACTGACCCCTTATATGAGAATAAGACCTCACATCTTCAAGAGCGAAGACGCTGTCGCTTTCTATGGCATAACAAGACTATCTTGCCACTGGGGTAGCGTCGAACCTTAACAGCACAAATATTTCAACCACCGCTACTCAAAGGCCACCAGGAAGATATAGTGTGGCTGCCCACCACTGACTATCTCGACTTCTGCCTCTCCTGCGAGCGCCTGTACAGCAGTCAGAACTTCATCTGTATTTGAGTCATCGAACTCGGTTCCGGTGTATATCGTCACAAGCTCTGCGTCGTCTGTAGATAGCCGAGCCATCTCTAAAAGTGCTGACTGCGGTTCATCAGACACGGCCACTAGTTCACCGTCCACCATCGCCAGCACGTCGCCGACAGAGACCTCGTGTCCAGACACCGTGGCGTCACGGACCGCACTGGTTACCGAACCTGCCCTAACACTTCGAGCTGCATTCCCCATAGCGGATACGTTGTCATCCAGGCTCAATGTGGGCGAGAAAGTAAAGGCTGAAGCGATACCGGCCTGCACAGAACGTGTTTGGACCACTCGGACGTCTTTGTCGGTCAATTCAGGTACTTGCAAAGCAGCAGCCACGATATTCCCGTTATTGGGCAAAAGTATGACCTGACGAGACGGTGCTGATTCCACAGCAAGCAGGAGTTCCTGGACACTTGGATTCAT
This sequence comes from Dehalococcoidia bacterium, assembly GCA_046583495.1. Taxonomy (GTDB): domain Bacteria; phylum Chloroflexota; class Dehalococcoidia; order Lucifugimonadales; family Lucifugimonadaceae. The sequence continues at coordinate 15,604 of JAYGCF010000011.1, read as the reverse complement.
TGTGTCCCCACCGTTAACTGGAGTGCACGCGCCCATCCCGGCCTGTCCAAATACAGCCTCTATGCCACCACCCACGCACACAGTGACGATTGCCGTATCCAATCTTGTTACTTCTGATCTAAGTGGTTCCCGAACCTCCTCCTGCAGCCCTTTAGCCCACTCACTCGTCTGCTCGTTCATATTGAGTATCGTGATGCCGGAAAGTGTCCCGAGGCTCGCCCCGTACGAGATCACCTGTCCAGGCTCCAACGGGTGTACATGGATTTTGATCAAGCTAGAGTCTCCTGCGACAACAGCAGACTTACCAAAAGTGGTCGTCTTATCCCTGATCTCCGATACGTCCAACCCTTCGCCTTCAATCATAAAAACCGTGCAGTATCCGTATACCTCTTCCTGTACTGAATCTACAAAATCTAGCCGGGCCACCGAATCGGTCTGCAAATTGCGTTCAACACCAATGGGAGTAGGAGATGGAAACAATGTCGAACCATCCCCGCGGCCCTGAGCCATTTCGAGAACTCCCGATAAAAACACCGACAACCCGTAACCACCAGAATCGACCACGCCGGCTTCCTTAAGAACATCAAGCTGCGTCGGTGTAAGTGCAACCGCATCCCTGGACGTCAGAACCATTTCTTCTAAAATCTCTACCAACCCGGCACCCGCACCAGCGAGCTCAGTCGCTTTGTCCGCTGTGAGACGCATCACGGTCAACATCGTGCCTTCCTGAGGATCAGGAACCGAATCGTACGCAGCCATGGCACCAGCGTGCATACCTGCGGCCAAATCTACGGGTGTCATGCGTTCCTTACCCACCGCTACGTCAGCGATCCCACGAAATAACTGGGCTGATATCAATCCGCTATTGCCCCGCGCAGCTAGCAAAGCGCTTTTCGCCATATTTTGGGCCGCATCACCAGCATGCGTCGTTGGACATTCGAGAGACTCTTCTACGATCAATCGAAGAGTGAGGTTCATGTTGGTCCCGGTATCACCGTCAGGGACAGGAAAAACGTTTAACGCGTTGATATGATCACGATTAGCCTCGACAGCACGGCTACCCGCAGCAACTAGTGCGTGCAGGACGCCCCCATCTATCATCCCAATTCCTTCATAGTTCATTTCAAGTCCCGTCAATCCGTGGCCTCTCTCACCTGCATCGTAACGAGGTAATGACAACCCGAAGTGAATCAAAAAATCAGCGTCAGTTTCGTTCGTAATTGTTGTCGCAGACTACCTTTGGATGGTAACTTGTACATCTGGCGCAAGCTAATTCCTGATTTTTTCAACCATTTCAGACCTGCGCGCTCTGTCATACGGACACGCAGTTTCAATTTCACCGGGGTTTCTCAGATATGGCTAAGTGCAACACCTGTGGCAAGGGTCCGCAGTTCGGGCACAACCGCTCCCACTCAATGATAGCTACGAACCGTATGTTCAAGCCGAACCTTGTTCGTCGAAAAACACCAGATGGCCCTAAGACTCACGAGTATGTTTGTACTCGGTGTCTCCGTACGGAATTAAAGGCTAAACGATAAGGCTTTTATCAGACACCTTGGGAATGCGCACGCCAGATAGGGCGTGCGTTTTCGCGTTCGGCGTTGTTTCTAATCGCGTTAAATCAAGGACCGTTTAAGGGCTTCAATACCCGGGACCACACCATCTGGATGGTTAAAGATACCCGTTCCCGAGATAAGCAGAGACGCGCCTGCACCAGCACACAAAGACGCTGTGTCGACTTTAACGCCGCCATCAACAGCAAGGTCGACACCGTCAGTCCTTGAAGACAACCTTTTTGCTATCTCCGAAATCTTGGCCAGTTGTCCAGTAATAAATTGCTGGCCACCAAAACCTGGATTTACTGTCATTACAAGAACCCGGTCGACGTCGGGAAGAATCTCATCCAGTACCGATGCAGGCGTCCCCGGATTAAGCGCTACCCCGACTTTCATCCCTGCGTCTTTAATCGACTGCACCGTCGCGTGAAGATGAGAACAGGCCTCAACATGAACAGTAAAGTAGTCAGCCCCCGCATTCGCAAAATCAGGTATGAAACGCCCGGGTTCTTTCACCATCATGTGAATGTCGACGGGGAGATTGGTGAGCGGACGTATCCACTCCAAAACGGGTGCCCCAAAGGTGATGTTGGGGACGAATGCACCGTCCATCACATCGAAATGAATCTCATCGCAACCACCCTCACCGAGCAACTTTATGTCTCGCCCCAACTGGGAGAAGTCTGCCGCTAGTATCGATGCGGCAACACGCACATCTCTCTGTTCCGATTCAGAAGTCACTTTCGGGCCGCCTTAAGTCTTTCTTTTGCCTCTGCCAGTGCAGCTTTGACTCTGACGGGCGCTGTCCCTCCTGGGACATCGCGGGAATTTATCGATGAGTCGACTCCAATATCCATCACATCCCGTTCAAAGAACTGAGATTCGAGTACGTACTCGTCAAATGACAGGTCTTTGAAGTATCTATCTGTGTCAATTAACTTATCAGATAGTTTTGAAACGATGACATGCGCCTCGCGAAATGACATTCCTTTGCCAACAAGGTAATCAGCAATGTCGGTGGCAAGAACATAACTTGACTCAGCAGCCTCACGCATCCGTTCCGAATTGAAACTAGCACCAGTTAGCATACCGGTGGCTACGTCAAGAGTTGCCAATAAGGTGTCGACGCTATCAAACAACCCTTCTTTGTCTTCTTGCAAGTCTCGGTTATACGTCAATGGAAGGCCTTTGAGCGTAGTCAGCATTGAGAATAAGTTGCCGAATACGCGGCCACTCTTGCCGCGCGCTAGTTCCGCAAAATCCGGATTGCGCTTCTGAGGCATGATGCTTGAACCAGTGGTGTAATCAGGCGGCAATGCCAGGAACTTGAACTCCTCCGAGGACCAGATTACGAATTCATCTGCAAGCCGTGACATATGCATGGCGCATATTGCGGCTGCACACAGGTAATCGAGAGCGAAATCCCGATCTGAAACAGCGTCCATAGAATTAGCCGTTATCTTGGCAAACTCAAGCTCCCTAGCGACCGATTCGCGGTCTATAAGGTATGGCACCCCGGCCATAGCGCCACTGCCTAGGGTCATCACATCAGCTGATGTTTGTGCGGCTGTGAAACGCGTAGCGTCACGATCGAACATCTCAAAATATGCCAGCAAATGATGGGCAAGAAGAATGGGCTGAGCCCTCTGGAGATGCGTGTAGCCAGGCATGACCGTTCCCAAGTTACTTTCAGCAACGGTAATGATGGCTTCTTGCAAGGCCCTCAACGCCAAGACTGTGTCTGATGATGCTTTACGCATGTAGAGACGCGTATCTGTTGAGACCTGGTCGTTTCTTGAACGTGCCGTGTGGAGTTTCCCGGCCACATCACCAATCAGATCGAAAAGGCGGGACTCCACATTCATGTGGATATCCTCTAGTTCCGGTTTCCAGGGGAAGTTTCCAGATTCGATCTCTAGTTTGACTTTTTCGAGTCCTCCGATAATCTCGATTGCCTCATTCCCTCCGATAATGCCCTGTTTACCGAGCATGCGGACGTGAGCGATCGAGCCAGCGATATCTTGAACGTACAGACGCTGGTCGTATTGGAGCGAGACGGTGTAATCGGACGCAAGCTCTGCACCGCGTGCGCTTGCTGCGGGGTTTGCCGGTCCAATCGAATGCGGGTCGTTGGTCATTGCATTGGATAGCTTCTCACGTCTATGACCAGAACTGCTAGCTTATTTACACGGCAGACTCGAGGAAGACGCACCTATCTCGGCCTGTACGTCTTAGATCAATAACGACTTCCTGTGGGCTCGTTTCGGGACACGATAAAGAAGAATCTGTAATTTATAACGATCAGGATTCGTTTCTGATTTCGATCACAAATAATCTGGCCTGTTGTATGGCGAGTTAGAAATCTACATCTTCCATAGACATGGTGTCCCTCATGAGGAAACGAGCCCGCTGACTGTACCGAATCTCGTCATCGAGCGTATTTGCATCTCCCCATTGCTGAAGGATACGCGCCAGTAAGTCATCCTTGATCTCGGCAAGGGCAGGGTCATCTGCACGATTATTAAATTCACCTGGGTCTGATTCAAGGTCGTAAAGTTCGAATTCCTCCGGTATGCCGTGGTTGTATGACAACTTGTACCTACCTTGACGAATCATTCCCCTGGGCCTGTCAGTGCCATGTGCCAAGTGCTCAACGAAAGCCTCATCTTTCCAATCCGAAGCATTCCCTTGTAAAAGGGGCAAGAGGCTATCCCCGTCGAGCTTCCACTCTGTCGGCGAAACTCCAGCAACATCAAGGATTGTCGCCGTGAGGTCGACGTTCGATGTAATACTGGATATGCGTTTCCCCTCGGGTAGATGTCCGGGCCATGAGATTTGGAGTGGGACTCGAGCGGATTGTTCATAGAAGCACATTTTCCGCCATAGGCCGTGCTCTCCAGCCATCTCGCCGTGATCAGAGGTATAAATTATTACCGTATTGTCAGCTAACCCCTGCTCGTCAAGCGTGTCGATCAATCTACCGATTCGCCCATCAAGTTGCTCAATCATTCCAAAGTAGGCGGCACGTGCCCGCAGTACTTCATCATCTGTGTAGGGACCATCCAACCCAAACATCTGGCGTAGTCTCTGGGCTGCTATAGGCAAATTGTCCAGGTGTCCAGGTGGATTGTTAGGCATGTCTACGCGATCAGGGTAGTACTTGGAAAAGTATGGTTCGGGGACTACGTATGGGAAATGGGGTGCAATGAACCCTACACATAACGCAAATGGTTTATCTCTACGGGCGGGATCACGCAGATACGCATGTGCAGCATCCTCGAATACCCGATCTCCCTCGATTACTTCGCTTGTGCCGGGTCCGGCTTCCTTCACGGCGGGCCAAGCTTCACCAGCTTTCGGGAAATGCGCGGAAAGGTCATACCCTTCCGGCACGTTCCTGGGCGGCGTTGGCGTGTCCCCCCATGGGAACACGGCGTGTACGTTAGAGGCGTGCGGGTCATATGAAATCTGCTGGTCGAAACCGTGAAGAGCGCTTCGGCCTAGCATGTGCATCTTGCCATCAAGTGCAGTGTCGTAACCTCGGGACCGCAGGAGATATGGCCAGGTCAACTCACCCAAATAAAGCGGGGTGGCATTGTCCCATCCTCGTATCGTACTAACAAACTTGCCGGTCATAAAAGAGAGACGTGATGGGACACACAAAGGAGAGTTGGCATAGTGCCCATCGAAAGTGGACCCCTCTGCGGCGAGACGATCCATATTTGGTGTGTCAATCAATCCATGTCCGTATGCTGAGCTGAACATCGGAGCATGTTCGTCGGACATAATGACTAGGATATTAGGGGTGCTGATGGACACCATTTAAATGCTCCAAATATAGGGTGACTAATATCTGTAAATGTTCGCGTAACGACGTGGAAATATGTTACCTGTGGAGGTTACGTCTTGATCCCTGCCAACAGTCAGACACGATACGAACCAGTCGTAGGATGGCCCGCCGTTCCACATGGGCTGTTCCTGCACGAGGCTACATCTGTTGGGGTGGACTCGCATGACCGAGTGTACGTCTTCAACCGAGGACAGTGGCCCATGATCGTTTTCGACAAGGAGGGCAACTTTCTGGACACATGGGGGGCAGGGGAGTTCGATGTTCCACACGGAATCTCGTTTGACGCCGACGACAATATGTACCTTGCAGATAACGCCCACTACGTTCAAAAGCGCACTTCTTCTGGCGCCATAATAATGACTTTGGGTGAGCGTGGAGTAGATAAGCCGCGTCACACCGGTGAACCTTTTAACAGTCCGACCCACGTAGCAATAAACCCGGAGAATGGTGACTGGTTTGTCTCCGATGGATATCGGAATTCGTCAGTCCACAAATTTGATGCTTCCGGTAAACACCTAATGTCATGGGGCGAGTCAGGCAGCGGGCTTGGCCAGTTCGCGTTGCCACATAATATCTGCATGATCGGAAACGATCGCGTACTCGTAGCGGACCGCGAGAATTACCGTTTGCAAATGTTCACGGTGGACGGGGAGTTTTTAATGGAGAAACGCGTCCACAAACCCCAAGCGCTATTCGCGGGGACTGGAGATGATACGAACATCTATGTAGCAGAGGGGCGACCACCACTCGTTATGGAAAGTGTCGCAAGGTTGGGTAAGCGAGTCATCGTGTTAGATCGAGATCTTAATGAACTGGTCAGTATCGGAAATGAAATGTCCGGACAAGCCCCAGATCAGTTCATATCCCCGCACGCTATCGCGGTCGACTCCGAGGGTTCAATATACGTAGCCGAAGTGTCCTACAACGGACTTGGCTCGCGCCTCGATCCCGCGCGGGAGGTGATTAGCCTGCGTAAGTGGCGTCGGATCGATGATGATGGCAAGAATAATCAGGGGCTGTCAGGACAAACCCTGAATCAGTACATCAAAGGCCTGCGAAACGATGGTCCGGGCGGGGGAAAACCGATTAATAGCCCTTACGACTAACGAATTAGCATATCTCTAGATTGATCCTCGAACATTTCATACTTCGTACCACGTTAAAAATAGGGCCGCATAATAGCCGCCTTTCAAGGAACGATTGAACCACACCAGATCGCCGATACTGGTGTGCTAATAATCGATGCCGACAACGGCCTGTTTCCCATCCATTCGCTGTTTGATCGCCCGCATATTGCTAACTAAATCTGCCCTCTGAATGATTTCCTGAGGAGCCGATCGGCCTGTGACGATGATGTGGAGTAGTGATTCATTGCCGGCAAGTTCTTCCAATACATCCGGAACTGATAACCACTCCTTGCCAATGGCATCGAGAAGTCCATCGAGTACAAGCACGCCCTCCTGCACAATTGATATGTGTCGCATAGCCTTTTGCCAAAGGCCTTTTGCTCCCACACTTCCTTCTTGTGCCATGTGATTTGAAGGGATGCCTATACGATCAAGCGCGAGGTCGTCACCGGTAGGTGAATCGCCAGGCGGCGCGAATGTCATGTGCCTCACCGTTAGTCCGCGCCCATGGGCCCGAAACAAGACTCCTACAGCGGCCTCCCGCCTGCCAGCCCCATCCCCGTAATACACGACCAACATCCCCTTGCGCGCAGGAGCCGATTGTTCTGGTGACAATGGCGCCGCACCTGGATCACTTCGGGGGAACTCTTCCTTCATGCTCAAAAGTCCAGTCCGGGCTGTGCTTTGATGCCCTGATCTCGATAAGGGTGCTTAACATCTTCCATCTCAGTCACGACGTCCGCTATCTCATTTAATTTTTCATGAGCGTCCCTGCCAGTAACCACGATATGAACGTGGGGAGGACGGTTGGCGATTGTTGACACAACATCATCTGTGTCCAGCCACCCATAAGTCACCGGGTAAGTAGCCTCATCGAGGACAATCAGATCAGTATCTCCCGCCTGAATAGCCGCCTTGCAGCGGGCCCACTGGTCCACCGCTATCGCCGTGGTCTCATCCATGTCCTTGGAAAGCCACGTGAATCCATCACCACGGGATTCGATAGAGATTCCAAGTCTTTCCGCAGCGCGATGCTCACCAAATCGAGCCCCGGTGTTTTTGAGGAACTGGAACATCTTGACGCTTTTGCCCTGTCCCCAGGCCCGCACTACCAACCCAAGCGCTGCGGTTGTTTTGCCCTTTCCATCGCCAGTGTGAATTATGAACAGGCCATCAGATGGGGTTGCTTCAGTCAACAGGTGCCTCCACTTTCTCATTTGCAATTCCGCGTAATCCTGCAACCAGTGCTTCTAATTCAGACCATGCAGCAATCGGAGATAGCCGCTCAAACAAGGCTGTTGCTTTGCCATCGGTAAAGTCTCGTCCGGAAAAAGGTTCCAGTGTCGACAACGCTATGCGTGACGCTTCCGATAGGGCTTCAAGCGAGCGCACATTCCCTGTTCCAAATGCGACGTCACTGAGAATAGCCACATCGCACTTCCTGACCAACTCCAGATGCTCCGAGTGGGCAACCTCGTCGATACCATCAAAAGCCTGTACACGCACATACTCCACACCGAGGGAGTCTGCTGCTAAACGGTCAGTATCACCAGTACCAAGGGGACCTGCCGTGACAGTGAACCCGGCCTCGCATAGCCGGTACATTAACCGTGCTCCAGTACCACCACCACAAATGACATGGACTCGTATCCCCGCTCCCATGTCCACCGATTGTGTGCCCGGATCCATGATCGAAAGACTCAATTCACCACTCCCTGGATCAGATGAAATGACAGCCCTCACATCAAAAGCCGTTTCAATATTGTCCGCTGTCAGTACCTCAGAGGGTGTCCCTTCCGCCACTACCCTGCCATTGTTAAGCAACAGAAGACGATCACAAAATCGGGCCGCCAGTGAAAGATCATGGATCGCGGCAACCGCGGTCATGCCGTCACGAACAAGCCCCAGCACAATGTTGAAGAAGCGAGTCTGGTGATTAATATCCAGGTTAGACGTCGGTTCATCAAGTAATAACAACTGTGGTTCCTGTGCCAGCGCTCTGGCCACGAACACACCCTGGCGCTCTCCTCCGGACAGTGTGTCTACAGTTCTATCGGCCAGATCTTCTACCCCGGCTGTTTCCAGCGCAGATTTCACAACTCCCCGGTCTACTGTTCGTTCTGATTGCAATCGGCCCATGTGTGGGTAGCGACCCATCATCACGACTTCGATCGCCGTGAATCCTTGAGCCACAGGTGCCAACTGAGCAACATGGGCTATCAACTTTGCACGTTCACCGGTGCCCATACTGCCAACGTCCTCGCCGTTTAGCGTCACCACACCTTTCTTAGCCTTGATAAGGCTCCCGATCGCCTTAAGTAATGTGGTCTTCCCGGCTCCGTTCGGACCAACCAACCCGACAAGCTCTCCCCGGTTTGCCCGAAGATCTACACCGTCTAGGAGGCGCGTGGCATCCACCTCGAAGGCGATGCCACGCGCTTCGAGTTGCGATAAAGCCGGTTTATCCATTTCATTCATACGATTTGTGTCGTTACCATCAGGCACTAGCCAGGAAAGCTGAAAGAACCAAATGAAACGTCATCCGAACCGTCAGACCACAGATATCGTGCCAATTCTTCCGATCCAATCAAATTCCAGAATGAAAGAGTGGTGAAATACTTCGGCTCGACCATAAATACCCTGCCATCTTTAACCGCAGGAACGCTGGACAGGGCAGGGTTCGACAACAAGTCGTTCATGAAATCTTCACCCCCCCATTCAGTGGGTTGAGGAATAAAGATCACCTCAGGATTCATGGCAATAAGGCTCTCATAACTAATGATCGGGTTGTGTTCCAACCCTTCTTGCGCGGCGACATTGATCCCACCGGCTGCATTGATTATTTCACCCTCTGTTGACCCGCTCCCAGCAGTGTAGAGCGAGTCAGAATAGAGAGTTGCCGACATCACACGAAGTCGTTCCTCTTCAGGTTTACTATCCCATAGCGATCGAATTGCTGATTCTCGCTCAGCGACTTCCTGAACTACGTCGGCCGCTCGGCTCTCCTCTCCGTACGCGTACCCAAGCAACATGATGTCTTGTCTTCGCCCATCAGCGTCGTTGTGTAGGTCGGTTTGTAAGACCACCACGCCAACACGTTCAAGAGCATCTATCAACTCCAGGGAAGTAAACGGTGAAGCAACAACTATGTCTGGTGAATGAGCAACTATTACTTCTGCATCGGCGGTGATACCCGGAAGGCCATTTGCTAAATGGGCGACGTTGGATTGATCAGGGTCTTGAGTGAACTGGTTTGCCGCAATCACCCTATCCTTGGGCACGATCGCGAATGTCACTTCATCGTGTCCAAGGGATACCGTCATGATGCGCTGTGGCTGACTCGGAATGCTAACGCGTCCATTCAGGCCCTCTACCTGACGCGGCCAACCGAGATTGGTCGGATCGACGATACCTGATACCCCTGCGAGGGCATCCGAAGGATTAGGCGTCGCCGTGGCCGGGATTGAGGTCGGGACCAACTGTGCAGGCATAGTATTCGAACTACAGCCAACCAGTATGAACATTCCTACGAATATTCCGACAGCGCTAACCAACAATTTGTTAAGCATCAGGTTTTTGAGCGAGTACAACGGAACAGTCACGAATTTTCCTCTCGGTTTATAAATTGGAGTAAAACTCACAGTGAGTTAACTCGTCGATTGTGTCGAAGCAAAAGGAACAGAAAGAAAGGTGCGCCTATAAAGCTCGTCACTATGCCAACGCGAATCTCAGCGGGAGCCAGAATGGTTCGGGCGATCTCATCAGCCAGCACCAGAAATACCGCCCCACCCACCGCACTTAACGGCACGAGCACCCGGTTATCAGGACCAAAGACAAGTCGCAGCATGTGCGGAACTATTAGACCGACAAAGCCGATCATCCCACTGACCGCAACCGCTACTCCGGTAATCACAGACGCTGCTGTCAGCAAAACGGGTCGCATGACCCTTACATTCACCCCCAGTGACCTGGCATCGTCATCACCCATCATCAAAACGTTTAAATCACGTGCAAATGCAACTATCACACCCCCGCCGACAATAATGATCGGGCCGGAAAGCCATACATGATCCCAAGAACGTGAATTCAATCCGCCAGCCAGCCAGAAAAGGATTCCACGCAGCGTGTCTCTTTCCGGAACAGCCACGATGAGGAGAGAGATGAGTGCACCCATGAACGCGCTTACTGCTACACCCGCCAAAATGAGTGTCGCTACGGAAAATCGGCCACTCGCAATGGCAATGGCATAAACGAGAAAAGCTGTTGCAATCGCGCCAGTGAGGGCAAACAAAGGTAACGCCAGGAAAAACCATGTAGAAGCACCCGTGGCAATTGCGATCACTGCGGCTGCGGCTCCCCCGGACGCCACACCAATAGTGCCAGGATCGGCTAACGGGTTGCGAAAGAGCCCTTGCATAGTCGCTCCCGCTACTCCAAGCGCCATGCCAACCAATGCTCCAACAACGATACGCGGCATTCGTATCTGCTCAACTACAAGTTCTTCGGTGCGATTGTAATCAGCCAGGTGGATCCCGACGGGTTCAGAAATGATCGCGACAACGTGCAATACAGAAATATCAAGTGGTCCAGTGCTCAAAGATATGAGCATCACAGTGATCAGTAACGCTGTCAGCACTCCGAGGCCAACCCCGAGACGCGTGCCGAGCGCGGATTCACGTGGCGGTTTAAGCCTCGTTACAAATGCAAGCACCATGTTCGAACGGGTTCCCTTCGACACTTCGCCAAAGAGAAACCCGTGGGTACGCGTTGTAGCGTATTCATCAGGTCGGTTTGCACCGTTCCATCTCACCGATAGAACCGAAACCCGGCGAGAAATCACCAGGGCAATGGCACCAGGACCTAATGCGACATCTGGCCTCTGTGAAACCAGTTGTCGACGGATTCCCTATTGAGCGAAGAGTAGTCCGTCGTCCGACCAGGCAGGTCTCCTGGCTTTCAGGATCTAAGTCCTGATTCACAGTGGCGCTTCCGCGGCGGATTTTCACCGCCTTCCCTATTCTCCCCAGACCAGTCGTTTAGGGGCACCAAGTCGAACGAATATTCAATTTTCTGACCGACAAATGACTTTAGCTTAGGTTTGTCAAAGGGTCAACAAGGGACCTAAATATGAAGCTGTTCTGTGGACGCGCGTTCAAAGAGGCTCGAGGTTCCAACTGGTCCGCTGACAAACGATCTTAAGTCAAACATTCCACTAAGCTATCTATGGGACGCCATCCAAATACCGGGCGGCTTTAATATGGCGTCAACAAGAATAAGTAAGGGCTCAGCACAGACACTCAAAGTCGACTTCCTGTCCAGGAAAGTACGTAAATCGGTTCCTTGCCTCAGCAAACCTTCAACATTCGACCTCGGAGGATGAAATGCCCAAGTACGTGATTCTGCCGCCACTTGATGACCTTCGTAGAGAGTTCGCCAGGCGAATGGCAGACACGATGCCGGAGTTTGATGTGGTCGCCCCCGAAACAGATGAGGAAGTTATTGAGCAGATTAAAGACGCCGACGGAGCTTATGGATGGGTCCCGCCAGAGGCGCTGCGCGGTGCAACGCGATTACGGTTACTCCAGAATCCAGATGCCGGTCCGTTCCATGGTTACTACTACAAAGAGTTGGTAGATCACCCCGTAACCATTTCAAATCCGCGCGGAATCTACTTTGACCACATCAGTCACCACATCATGATGTTCATGTTGGCCCTCTCCCGTGGATTGCCCGACTGGGTCAACGCCCAGAAGCAATCCACGTGGAATAAAGACGCGCGGAAACATAATTACGTCAATTTGCCGGATTCGACTATTCTGATCAATGGCGTTGGCGGAATAGGCGCGGAAACGGCGCGATTGTGCAGCGAGTTTGGTGCTCGAGTAATTGGCATCGAACCGCGGTCTGAAATCGCATCACCGGCTGAATTGCACGCACCATCCGAACTAGACGCTCTATTGCCCGAAGCTGACTTCGTAGTCACCACCGTCCCACACACACCAGACACAGAATTTATGTGGAACTCCGAACGCTTCAAGTTAATGAAAAACAGCGCCTACTTCATAAATATCGGCAGAGGTATGACCGCAAAAATTGACGATCTCGCGGATGCCATAGAGTCAGGCCAGATTGCTGGAGCAGGGCTCGATGTCTTCGAGGTCGAACCACTGCCCTCAAATCACCGATTGTGGACGATGGACAACGTTCTGATCACACCGCATGTAGCCGTATCGGACGCAGAGAATATTCCAGAACGCCGTTTCGAAATTCTCGCTGAGAACGCTCGAAGGCTTCTAGACGGACGCGAATTCATTAATATTGTCGACAAAGAGAAATGGTACTGACCCCCAATGGTTCTTGACGGACCCAAGAACGTCAGTGGTCTGCAGCGTCACTTGTTCGCGGTGCTGGCTTGGTCAGGATTGCCATGACCAGCCCGATAACAGAAAAACCTGTCACCACAAGATAGGCCGCCTTCCAGCCGTCGGCAAAGGCATCACCTGCGCCCGGCGTGTCCATGATCTGGTCAAGTTGAATATCGAACCCACGGGACACCATCACACCAACTACTATCGTTGAAGCGACGGCCTGGCCCGTCACGTTGCCAAAGTTACGCGCCAGGTTCGTCAATGCTCCGACAACACCGAAACTAGACGGTGGAACCGATCCCATAATCGCACTGCTGTTTGGAACGTTCCACAATCCCATGGCAAGACCGTTAAGAAACACGATCAACATGACGATTTCCATCGACGTGTCACCGTCAATAAACGCGAACGCCACTGCGGTGGCAATCAGGATGAGAAATCCGGCGATCAAGAATCGGCGTTCACCGAATCGATCAGAAAGTCGACCGCTAGTTTGAGCAGCCATACCCATCCCAAGAGACGTAAGGAACAAGATCAACCCGGCGGTCCCCTCTGTTAAACCTCGGAAACTTATGAGGAAAATCGGTAAAAGGAATCGAGTCGCTGTAGTCCCCATGAACCCCAGAATTCGGGTCGATATCCCGAGCGTAAACATGAAGTTTGTAAACATACGTAGCTCGAGCATGGGTGCATCAGAGCGAAGTTCCCATGTCACGAAAGCTGCCAAGAGCACGACAACCCCAGCAACGCTACCGAGGACCAGAGGTGAGACCCAGCCCGCACCAGAAGGGTTATTGATGGTTATCACAAGTAACGTGATTGCCATCGCTGACAGGAAAGCGCCAACCCAGTCAAACGGTTGTTTGACAGTACTTCTTCCACGACTAACACGTTCTTCATCGAGGATGAAATAACCCGCAACAAACGCTATCCCTATCGGTGGCAGTAACATGAGAAATAAGGTCTCCCATGGAAACCACTGCAGGACTAGGCCGGCGATTAAGGGACCTATAGAGCCACCAACTGCAACGGCAGTGGTCTGGCTTCCAATCGCCTTGCCACGCTCACGTTCCGGGAACACAGATACCACCATAGCCATGCCCACCGATTGACCCATCGAGTTTCCGATGGCCATGATCACACGGAAAACGATGAGAGTCCCGAAAGTCGGTGAGAACACCGAACCCGCAGCTCCAGCGGCGAAAAAAACTAGTCCAATGAGATGGACCTTCTTACGGCCGATAATGTCTGCGAGACGGCCCATCGGGATCATGAGTGCACTGATGGTAAGCGCCTGTGCAATAACCACCCACGTGACTGCACGAAGGGTGATGCCATAATCCTCGGCGATGGCCGACAGTGCCACAAACGCCATCTGCATACTCATCACCATCGTGGTGAATGAAATGGCGATTGCAGCGAACGCCTTCCATTTATAGGAGTCGTCCGGGGCGTTATTGATCCTTATTGAAGAAATGTCATCGGTATGAGGAATGCTCATCGATGACCCAGCACCGCGTTGAAGAAATTGTTAAGGACCACGAGGAAGATGGTACCCCAGAAAAGGTAACTAACCCCCAAGCTAAGTACCGTCTTTCAAAGGGCTGACGTCTAAAAGCAGGAAGCAACTGTCCGATACAGTCTCAACCTGCGGTGAAATCTAATAATTTGAATTCCTTACAAATTAACGACCATATGTATGAGAAATTTCCACATTAACCAGTGTAGGCTTTCTACGTTCCCAGAAATTCCACCTCCAATAAACGGAAAGAACGCTTAATGCCTGACTCAGCACCGGCTGGTTTTTACCACGCTGAAGGAGACCCCCCAGACACAGTGCGATATTGGGACGGCACGACGTGGATGGCTGAACCAGAACCACTTAGTGACCATCCCGAGTTAAGCGCAACAGGGTCGTATGCTGCCGAAGAGGCTGGGTTTGCGGGGGCAGGTCTCATGCGGACTGACACCACTCGCTACGGCACCCTAGGGATACGTATGGGAGCCCAACTGATCGATATTGTCATTGGGTCGATCGTAATCATCCTCACCATGCCGTTCACAGCGGGAAGTCTGGTTGCGGCCGGTATCGTCACATTGATCTGGTGGCTCATAATCGTGGGGATGGTCGCGCGGTTGGGCGGATCTCCAGGAAAACTCGCTGTAGGCCTTCGGGTCACCAGGATAGACGGTAATACAACTCCACCCGGTGACCAAGAATCAGCTATGAGAGCTTTACCGGGCCTCTTGGGCCTTATTCCATGGCTGGGCCCACTCATCGCACTGGCTATAGCCGTTGTCAGCATCTACTTGGTGTCGAATGATCCCGAGAGGCGCAGTGTTTACGATCGAATTGGTGGAACACGAGTCGTATACAAGAATCGACTGTCTTGACCCGTGAAATCACCTGCTCACCGGGTCATGGTTGAAGACGGAGAATCGCGTTGAGTTATTTTTCAACTACCGCCCCGGATCAACCAGGTCTCAACAGTCCTCCTCCCCTTATAAACAACACTGGCGGCTGGATCGCCGATTCTTCGCCCCATCCCACCGACCCACGCCGATATGATCTTGACGGGTTACGCGGGTTTGCAATGTTGTTGGGTGTCGTATTGCATGCTGCTGTTCCATTTATTCCCTACTGGGAAGAAGGAGATTTAGGCGGTGGGGCCCTGTCCGGAATATTCGAATTTATTCATGGTT
>JAYGCF010000068.1:0-24498 GCA_046583495.1 Dehalococcoidia bacterium | reverse complement strand
GGTGAATCACACCGAGACGTGGAGCGCCGGTTCTCAAACTGGCTTGAAGACGAACTGCTATGCAATGACGATTTCGTTGGCAAGCCCGGTCATCGACGCGTGGCGATTGTCAGCCACGGGCTAGCACTACAGTGTCTCTTCCACTACATCATGGGATTTAACCACGACCTGATAGGCCGGTTTCCAATCAATAACACCTCTATCTCTCGTTTCCGATTCAATCAATCTGGCTGGTTTCCAGTCTCAATCAACGATGCGTCTCACACCGAAGCTCTCGGTGACATCCTTCGAGAGGGAACGCGTCGTAATCCCTCATAAGAGACGACCCCTCCAGTAACTTGGGGGTCGACACATGAGAATCAAGCAAAACAATAACCCGATGCTTCTAATCCGGTCATACGTCGGCCACACCACCGTCTATTAAGTCCCATGAGCCATCGCCATAGATTGGATCCGGGTACGGTCTGTCGGCTATCACTTCCTCGTCCAAGTCCACACCAAGCCCCGGCGCTGTCGGGAGCTCAAAGTAACCATCTTTTATAACCAGCGGATCCTTCTGGACAAGATCATGCCAGGGCATGTCGCGTGCCGTCTCCAGAATCAGGAAGTTTGGAGCCGTCGCACACACATGAAGTGACGCTGCGACTGATAAAGGTCCTGCAGGATTGTGCGGAGCAAACTTGATGTATTCGGTTTCAGCCATCGCAGCGATCCGTCTCAGTTCCGAAACGCCTCCAGCGTGGCAGATATCCGGTTGAACCACGTCTACAAGCCGCCGGTTTATCAAATCTCGGAATCCCCATCGAAAGAACAATCGCTCTCCGGTAGCTATATCTGTTCTTAGATTGGCATTACGAAGCATCGACAGCGTATCCAGGTTATCCGGCGCAGTAGGTTCCTCGAAAAAGAGCACATCAAACTCTTCAATGGCTTCAATCTGTTTTATGGCGACTGTTGGTCTTGACCGGCCATGATTATCAATCATGATTTCTCCGTCAGGGCCAAGTTTTTCACGCATCAACCGTATCTTTTCTCGGAGTGCCTCGACAACATCCTTTTCCCGGAAAGAGCTTTCCCCGACCTGCCACCCTCCACATTTGTACGCGGTGAAGCCAGCTGTCGGATCCTGCGATGCCGGGTCTGGCCGCAGGTCTTCCCAGTGACCATAGGCACGAACACGATCTCTAACTTGCCCCCCTAGCAACTTGTAAACCGGCTGGTTAAACAGCTTCCCCGTTACATCCCAGAGAGCCTGGTCAATCCCGCTTATGGCGGAGCCAAGGATCACACCCGCTCGCCAGAAAAAGTGACGATACATTATTTGCCAGTTGCGCTCGATCTCAGTTGGATCCCGTCCGACCAGCGCTTTCTCAAGCACGTGAACCGACTCTTCGACTGCACGCTCATGACGTTCAAGAGTGGCCTCGCCCCAACCATGAACACCCTCATCTGTCATAACTTTTACGAATAACCAGTTACGACCACCACCGCGCATCTTGAATGTCTTAATTTCGGTGATCTTCATTTGTCACTCCTACATCTCCAACGATAGCGTTCAAGTCGGGAGATCAGATATCAACTGGCGTTTCGCTCACCCAGCACAGCGTCGTACGAGCGAGGCGACTGAATTCGTACCCATGCCTCAGCCTCTAACGTCCGCACCAGGTTCTCATCAAATCCGAGAGTCTTGGCAACCTGCGCAGGCGTAGCCGCCGATCCTCCATTGATACCTAATCTCAACTCCATAACCTCGCGCTGCTGGCCGCGAAGCGAGGCCAACGCAGCTTGAACAAAAGCGATTGCCGCAGAAGCTGGAATACTACGGGAATGTCCATCTGCCGCACGAAACAGGCGGTCCATGGTTTTGGTGCGACCCATCATCAATAACCGAGTTGAAGCTGCCCAGTTCGCACGTTCGTCGTCGGTTCCCAATGCCGGTATCTGGGCCCGTGCAACAGACTCCAGACAAAGCCATCCCGGTCGTTCTCGGGATTGCCTGAGACCGTTCACGCCCAAAGCCCATCGACTCGGGTCCTGACCTTCGAGAAGTCCGCGCAACACTATTATTGCGTTACGATCGTTCAGATCTCCCAGATCAAGGGCAGCACTTAAGCGTACTTGCGGGTCTTGGTCACCCAGTTGCTGTTCAAGACGTTTGACAAGCGCTTCAGTGTCAGAACCAAGTTCACGGGCAACCCGTATCAAATGGGCGCCTTCACCCTCTGAGACCGCAGCCCCAAGAGCAGCGATATCATCGCCGACGGGAGCCGACCGCCGGTCCGATTTGGCGTTTTTGTGTTCAGATTCAGCCAATTAGATTATGCCCTCGTTTGTGGTCTAACTGATGGCACTGACGCAGTCAGGGTGAAGGTAAAAACATCCGGTATTTTATGCTTTCAAATTATCGACAACTATGGGTGCCACAGTCCAGTACGATCGGTTGCAATTCCTCTCCTGAAATTACCGGATTCGTACTTGCAGCACGTGGTGTTTCGGCCATTCGCTACGAGCCCAGAGCGTTAAAAGTACGATCCAAAGGAACAGGATTTCAAACAAGATGAATTAACCTCATCACCAGAAACAGACCTAGAATAAAGATGTGTTTCCTCCATTCCCCGTTCCACTACGTCTGCCAATGTATATCCTGCTTTTCCTCTTCGGCCTGTGCTTGATGTTCACATTCTCGGATTCTCGTGACGCCCAGGCCCACGGAGATGGTACAGAAATTTTCCGAGAGGTTGATGGACCGTTCGTGATTGCGGTACGCATACTTCCCTTGCAGCCACTGATTGGCAAACTGCACATGACCGTAACCGTAGACCTTCTGGAAACTGGGGAGCCCGTCGAAGATGCGAGGGTTCGCGTAACGGGACGCCATAGCGAAGGCCTTGGAGAAGCGTTGTTCAGCCCGGCGTTGAACATCCCTACTGAGCGCCATTTTTACGACGCCAATTTCGATCTTGTGCACGCAGGTATCTGGGATTTTGAGGTTGAAGTCGAATCGGATTCAGGGACTGGAAGCGTCGAGACACCGGTATCTATTGCACGGCGAGTGAGGGGAAATGGTCTGGGTATCCCCGGAACCATGATGTTCCTGCTGGTAACCGGCGCTTTATTTGGCGGAGGTGGATGGATTACGTACACCGCCCGCAAGAAACAGCGCATCCGTCGGGAACGCGCGGGCCGCGTCTAATCTCCGAATTTCATATCCAATTAGACCAGAAGACGTCTACGTAATAATCGAGTAGCCAGAGGAAAGAAGATGGCCGTCGCCACCACGATGTACAGCAGGGACCAAAGTAGGCTGAGGTAGAGGTCTCCAGTGGCAAAACCTCTAGCAATTCTCACGGGGTGAGTTAAGGGCAAGGCCCACGCCACTGGCTGCATCCACGTCGGTAGCGTTGAAATAGGGAAGAATGTGCCGCTGAAGAAGAATAGTGGAGTCCCGACCATGGTGAAGACTAATGTCAGCATATGTGTTGAGGGTGCTATCGCAGCTGCCATCAACCCGAAACCACCGAACATCAATCCGGTCAGAATCCCGATCAACACAATGCCAATCGCCCATGGTGATTCAACAAGGCCTGTAATTGCCGCAAATGCAAGAACAGCGATGGTCGTCATGAGTGCACGCGTCGCTCCCCACCCTATTTCTCCCATGACCAATTCGCGCATAGAAACAGGGGCCGCCAGAATGCTGTCGTAGATTCGATTGGTCTGAAGCCTTCGGAACGCACCCCATGAACACTCAAACAGTGAGTGCCACATGGCGTTCCCGACCACTATCCCTGGAGTTACGAACACGGCGTAACTGATCTCATTATTATCGTTCTCTAACTCGCCAACCAATTTTCCGATACCAAGTGCTACAGCTGCCAAGATGAACGCCGGCTCCAGCAGAATGCCAGTCATCTCCACCATCCAACCGGCTTTAAACGCTGTGTAGTGTCGTAACCAGACACCCACAACTCCGCGCAATCTAAAATCAAATCGTCGCTGTGCTTGTCGTTTGGCCAGAGAATCATTCATCTTGGAGACCCTTGCCAGTCAGTGACAGGAATACGTCTTCAAGATTTGCAGCTCTATAAGAAATCCTGGCGCCCTTTATCCCGGAAAGGTCTGCCTTCATCCCGTTCAACCCACGAGCCGTGAATATGGCGCCTATTTCGGCGATCTCATAACCCGAATCCCGTAACTGACGATGTACAGAATCTCGCTGACCGTCTTCCGGCCTGACCTGAGCCACCTCCGCGCCGGCGCTATCTTGAATCAACTGATCTGGAGTCCCTGAGGCTAAGATCCGCCCTTCATCCATGATCACAAGACGATCACAGAGGATAGCCGCCTCTTCCATGTAGTGTGTGGACATCAGGACTGTAACCCCAGAGTTTTTTAGAACCGCAAGCTGCTCCCAGACACGGTTGCGACTACTCGGATCCAGTCCCGTAGTCGGCTCGTCTAGAACTACAAGACGCGGACGGGATACGAAGGCTCGCGCAATCGTTAGTCGGCGGCGCATACCTCCCGACAAATCATCTACTGAATCATCACCGCGTGATTTCAAACCAAAGAAGCTCAGGACCTCCGCAGCTCTGCGATTAGCCATGTCTCGGTCCAGCCCAAAGTAAAATCCATATACCGTGAGGTTATCTCGGACGCTAATGTCAGGGTCGAGCCCGTCATGCTGAGAGACGACTCCAATCACATCACGAACTGAACGCGGGTTCGTCGTTGCGTCGATACCATCAATTTCAAGCTCGCCGGACGTCACAGGAGACAGCCCACTTATCATGCGCAAGGTACTGGTTTTACCAGCACCATTTGGGCCGAGCATCCCAAAAGTTTCACCTGACCTGACTTTGAAAGATATCCCGTTAACAGCAGGAAAATCCCCGAATTTTTTAACGAGGGCAGAGGCACGCACCATGTCGGGGTTATTCGCAGTCTTGCAAGCGTTCAAATCAGTCAGCCAATCGCACACATAAAATACGGGTGTGAACAAATTCGGTGTGAGGAGAAATAGTATCTTGCCACTCGACCCATCGGGTACCGTGTGGCAGCATTTTAATTGGCGTTGTTCTCTTTTCTTGACCTCATATTCGAACAGGTGCTAGGTTGCTCTTATTACGCCCCCAAATAATGGGGCATCCAGACACAACCAAGGACAAGGGGTGTCAAGATGGCCGAAGCAACAGGTCAAGTTTACGACTTCCAAGAAGGTTCTCCCTCTCCGACAGAACGAGGTCCTGTATCAGAAGCGGCGCCATTCATCGCTCTAGTAGAGCAGTTGAAAACACGCGTCCGCAGCGCCAAATTGAAAGATCATGGCGAGGTTTTGGACGATCTCCAGAAGTGGATCGATCGCGCGCTAAAAGGCGAAATGAACGTTGCCCGTGACGGAGATCAGATCTCGGCGACCCTATCCACAAACGTGGATGAGATGATTGCGTCAAGAACGGTCTTACGCAGGGTCGCAGCTCCTCTTTCAGGACTGGGAATTCTATACCTTGCGATAGCCGGTCTTACTATATGGACTGTGGCAGCGGATATCTTGTTCCTTGGTGCCTCGCTGAGCGTGCCGATGGCCGCAATCATTATGGGTGTCGTCGGAAGTTCATTTGTAGTCCTAATAAGAACTGTAACGTTCCAACACCAGCAAACAGAACGCGGTGCACTTCTATTCACTGGGCTTGCCAGGCCATTAGTCGGAGGAGTACTTGCGCTCGGGATCTTTGCCCTGTTCGGATCCGGGATAATTTCCTTGCCAATCGTGTCCGACCAGGAGACGAGCACCTTTATAGACTTCCTGGCGTTCCCCGGGAGCGGGCCGGGTCTGGTAGTGGGCCAACTTGCGCTATTCTCGTTTGCATTCCTTGCTGGACTACTTGAAGGGTTCATTGTCCCGTCAGCCGGGCGAACAGCTGGTCGAATGATTCGGCGAGACAGTTAAGAATCTATAGTTAGCTGGAAAAGGGGTCGGTTTTTTAACTGACCCCTTTTTCATTTGAGAACGAATTCTGCCCGAAACATGTCAGTGCTTTGCTAAACTCGGTTCCGGGTTTTTCATCTCTATACATCTGAGCGACCGGTTTGAAAGCCGAACGCTACGGGAAACGGACTTATCTTGGCCGATAAACTAACTGCGGACGAAGTCCGCCATATTGCCGCCCTTACTCGTCTGGGCTTAACAGAGGAAGAGGTCGAAACCATGCGCGGACACTTGTCCAGCATACTTGAGGTCTTCGAATCACTCCGACAAGTCGACACCACAAACGTTGAACCAGCGGGTCATACAACAGATATACGGACTGTTTTACGGAGCGACGAACCTGGCGAATCGCTGCATCGCGACACCATATTAGAAAATGCCCCTGATTCAGAAGCAGGTTATGTGAAGGTTCGGCCGATTCTTGGTTAATGCGGGTTCAGAGTTAACTGGAATAACAGCACATGAGGCCCAGAGGCTACTGTCTTCCGGGCAGGTTTCATCCGTGGAACTGACCGAGGCCGTATTAAAACGCGTCGAAGAAATCGAGCCGCAGATCCATAGTTACATCACCGTGACATCGGAGAGGGCTCTGAACGCAGCATCCGAAGCGGATGAAGCCAGGGCTAATGGAAAAGCTAACGGTCCTCTAAATGGAATCCCGGTGATGGTTAAGGACAATCTGTCCACCGAAGGCGTGGTTACAACCGCCGGATCCAAGATGCTGTTCGGATATACACCACCATATGACGCGCATGTCGTTGAGCAGTTGCGTCTAGCTGGTGCAGTTATCATCGGTAAGGGGAATTTAGACGAATTTGCGATGGGTTCTTCCACAGAACACTCCGCTTATGATGCTACGCGCAACCCCTGGGATACCAGTCGCGTCCCTGGAGGCAGTAGTGGCGGACCAGCAGCAGGAGTCGCTGCTGGCGAATGCTTTGTATCACTGGGCTCTGACACTGGCGGCTCCATTCGCCAACCTGCTGCTCTTTGCGGCGTAGTCGGTATGAAACCGACCTACGGAATGGTGAGCCGATATGGTCTTATTGCCTTTGGCTCGTCGTTAGACCAGATCGGTCCATTCTCACGCGATGTACGCGACGCTGCCGACACACTCAGCGTGATTTCTGGTCATGACAAGCGTGATTCAACATCAATGGTCACTTCCCAGCAAGACTTTGCTGGTCTGTTGACTGGCGACATATCCGGGATCAAGTTGGGAGTGCCGCGGGAATACCTGGTAAACGGCATGGAGCCAGGCGTTAATGCAGCTTTTGAAAAGTCGCTGGAAATGCTTGAAGAGCTCGGTGCAACGCTCGAGGAAGTGTCGCTGCCGCTAACCGACCAAGCCCTCGCGGTGTACTACATCATCGCCCCATCAGAAGCCTCTGCGAACCTGGCACGATATGACGGCTTCAAGTACGGCAATGCTGTGAATGATGTCCCGACAGCATGGGATGTGATGGATCGCACGAGGGAACAAGGATTCGGCCCAGAGGTAAAGCGACGTATCTTGATCGGCGCATACGCGCTATCAGCAGGCTACTACGACGCTTATTACAAAAAGGCACAACAGGTTCGCACTCTGATCCATCGCGAGTTTGCGTCAACGTTTGAGAAATTCGATGCGCTAGTCACTCCTACATCCCCAACGGTAGCGTTCAAGTCAGGAGATCGCATCGACGACCCGGTGGCGATGTACCTGAGCGACGTGTGTACTATCCCGGTCAACATAGCAGGTCTACCTGCGATATCAGTACCTGGCGGAATATCTGATGATCTCCCAGTAGGTTTACAGTTCATCGGACCACAGATGGGCGATGGAACAGTACTCAAAGTGGCACACGCATATGAACAGGCAACGGAGTGGCACAGACTCAAGCCTATGATCTAAGACTGTCGACCGGGCGATTATCGCGATACCATGTCGGCATTAGCTGTACCCTCCCATGTCTTTGCGGAATGGGAGTCTCTCCGTGATACGTAGAAAATCTGCGTGTGCTTCTGGACTAGATCCAATGATCCCCTGTGAGGGCATCTTCACTGAGGATCCGTGACGGTCTGATACTGTGCCACCTGCACCCTCAATGAGCACCACCCCGCTCGCTATATCCCACGGGTTGCCACCTGAACAGAAGAACAAGTCGATGCGCCCAGCTGACAGGTAAGCCATCCCAAGACCGGTTGAACCCAGGATTCTTATGGACTGCATTCCTGGAAATACTGCTCCGATTACACCCCATGCTCGCATCGCAAGTTCATCGTCGTATCCTAGGTCCAGCCCGATCACACACTCGGAGACTGAGGACTTGTCTGTCACAGATACGAATTCACCATTCAGAGTCGTCCGTTGCCCTATTTGCCCATAGAACATTTCGTTTCTGATTGGGTCGTATGTCGCCCCGGCTACAGGCGTGCCTTTATGGGCAAGCGAAACCATGATGCACCAGAGAGGCATGTGAGATACAAAGTTCCGAGTTCCATCTATCGGATCAGCAATCCATTGCCACTCATCATCACCGGGTTTAAGTCCCGACTCTTCGCCCAAAAAGGAAAAGTCCGGAAACTCTTCCATCAGGCGGGCTGAGATCAACTTCTCTGAAGCATGATCTACTTCCGAGACCACATCCCCTCGGCCCTTGATATCAATACGTCCTTGATCGTGATAGCGGCCTATGACCATCTCTCCAGCAGCACGTGCCGTGGACTGAATAACTTCTGAAATGGTCTTGCCGGAGCGTCCTCTGAGTTGATCTAGATCGGGCATGTATTCCTTCCTATTTGGTTAATTGGCACAGGCAGTGTTCAGGAATCCCCGTCGTCGGACAAGGCCTAGACAGACGGAGGTCACTAGCCTTATTACCTTTAACGCCCTTTAAGCTCTGGATGAAGATCCATCGACGAGGTTATCCTGTCGGTTGGCCCCGGCATTCCGTGGCCCTATTGATCCCACAAACTTCTCTGAGAGGTATGGATGCTCAAAACGCTTGACGGCAAGACGCCCAAGATCGATCCGACGGCTTTCGTAAGTGAGACCGCTTATCTAATTGGCGACGTCGAGGTTGGCCCACACTCGAGCATCTGGCCTGGCGTTGTAATCCGCGCTGATAGCGGGAAGATCAAGATCGGAAGTCACACCAATATCCAGGACAACTCAGTCCTGCACGCCGATTATCCTGCCGAGATCGGCAATCACACCACGATAGGACATAACGTCGTATGCCATGCGACCAAGATAGGTGATAACTGCTTACTAGGTAATGGAGCAGTCCTCAACGGAGGTTGTGAGATCGGCAATGATTGCCTGGTTGGCGCGAATTCGACTGTAGTAGAAAGTATGGTTGTACCGGACGGATCTCTCGTGCTCGGGACACCGGGGCGCGTAAGAGGTGAGTTGAAGGACCAGCACAGGGCAATGATTGAGAGTGCTACCAACCATTATGTCGAAGCAATCCCGCGCTATAAGGCAAGCGGTGGGTTCGAGTAATAATAGTTGTTGCGGGCCGGATTCATTTCAGGCCTGATGAACAGTGTCACATCCGCTCAGGAGCGTTCATCCCCATAAGAGTCAGACAGCGTGCAATCGAAATTTGTGCGCTCTCCACTAACTTGAGACGAGCTTTCGAGATTGGCAAGTCATCAGGGTCTTCGGAAATAACGCGGCAGGCGTCATAAAACCTCTGCAGAGCCCTTGCAACCTCGGTCGCGTAATGCGGAATTTGCTGCGGTTCAAGCCTGTCAGCAGCACGATCAACAACATCTGGCAATGCTGTAATTTGGCGTATCAACCCTATTTCAAGCTCGTGCTTTAACAAGGACACATCACCGTCCGTCCAGTCAATCCCTGTCTCGCGAGCGTTACGCAGGATTCCGGATAGTCGAGCGTGCGCGTACTGGACGTAGTAGACCGGGTTATCCGATGACTGTTTACGAGCCAGGTCGAGATCGAACTCCATCTGACTTTCAGCACCACGACTTAAGAACGTATAACGCACGGCGTCTGAGCCAACATCTTCCACCAACTCACGTACGGTGACGATCACGTTCTTACGCTTACTAAATCGTAGTGATTCACCGTCCTCTTTGAACGAAACAATCTGGTTCAGGATGATTTCTAATTTGTCCGGATCAACACCAATTGCGGTCGTCGCTGCCTTCATACGGGCAACATGCCCGTGATGGTCAGCACCCCAGACGTCTATTACCTTATCGAAGCCTCGTTCCTTAAATTTTTCGGCGTGATAGGCAATGTCGGATGCGAAGTATGTATGGCCCCCAGTACTGCGAATCACAACATTGTCTTTATCCTCCCCGAGTTGCGTTGAAGCAAACCACCTTGCGCCATCTCGGTCCACCAGGAAGCCATCGTCTTCGAGTTCTTTCATTGTGGCTTTAAAGCGACCGGTATCGAAGAGCGATTGCTCACTGAACCAAACGTCGTAGCTGATATTCAGTTCTTCCAAGTCTTTCTTGATAAGAGCAAGATTGCGATCGAGGCCCGGCTGGTAAAGAGCCGCAACGGCCTCCTCTTTTGGTAGATCTACGAGTGCCCCTTCGTCCTTTTCAAAGATGTCCTTCGCAAGGTCTGCAACGTAGTCACCCGGGTAGGATGTCTCGGGTAGCGGTACGTCATGTCCCGCAGCCTGCATGTACCGCGCGTACAGCGTTTCTGTATAGACCCGCATCTGGTTTCCAGCATCGTTGACGTAATACTCACGGGTCACGTCTGCGCCTGCGGCTTCAAGAAGATTCGCTATCCCACTCCCTATCACAGCACCTCGTGCGTGACCTACATGAAGCGGACCTGTGGGGTTAACGCTGACAAACTCAATTTGGATTTTCTGTCCAGACTTTGAGTCAGAATTACCGAACTTAGGGCCAGCGGCGCGAATGTGTTCGACCTGATCTTGGAACCAAACATCGGCCAGCGTTATGTTGATAAAACCAGGCCCGGCAACCTCGACCATCGCGATGGCCTCGCTCTTTGGAAAGGCTTCGACGATAGCCGTGGCTATGGCTGAGGGTGCCATTTTCATAGTTCGAGCCAGCCTGAGCGGCAAACTAGTCGCAAAATCGCCGTGACCGTCTGACTTGGGCTGCTCTATAGAAATCTCGGACGCGCCGGCTGCAGGCAGTACTCCGTTTGACTGGGCAGTTGAAAGCGCCTCTGAGATGGCATCGTGAAGCTGAGCGGTTATTCTCATTAGACCCGGAATCGTAGCACGACGTACCCGATAGACCTATAGATAGTTACGCAACGGAATGAGACGAAATACGGGTCGCTCATGTCAAAATTCGACTGATATATCGGCTTCACATCTTTCGAATTCCCGAAACACAATGTGAGGATCCCAGTTAAGTCTTACACCAATACATAAAGTCGGCACTAGAACCCGATAGTATGGACAATTGTCGTTGACGATATTGGCAGGGCGATCCATTACTGCGACAACTCAGGCGAACTTTAAAAACGAACGACTCACGAGTCACTTAAGGACATTTACGTATGGCCACAGTTGACAGTGCACACACCGGGTCTGTTGTGGCCGTGAGTGTAAGCCTGACGCACTCCATGTCGAAACCAAACCAAGCCACCATACACGTGATTGAAGGGCTTGGTGTTGAAGGTGATGCACATCAAGGTGTAACGGTGAAACACAGGTCACGCGTTCGAAAAAATCCGACTCAACCAAACCTCCGGCAGGTCCACCTGATACACAGTGAATTACTCGATGAATTGCGAGAAAAGGGCATCGATGTAGAACCCGGACAGATGGGAGAAAACGTCACCACAAGAGGCATAGATCTACTGGGTTTACCGCTCGGTGCAAAACTGCATCTTGGTTCTGAGGTTGTGGTTATGGTCACTGGACTCCGGAATCCTTGTGCACAACTAGATGCCATCCAGCCCAACTTAATGGCGGCTGTGATCGATAAGGATGAGCAGGGCAAACCCGTTTTCAAAGCAGGTGTTATGTCAGTGGCAGCAAAGGGAGGATGTGTCCGTACAGGTGATCCAGTCACAGTTGAAATCCCAACCGGTGCCCACATAGCACTGCAACAGGTTTAAAACCTCAACGAAAAGCTAATTAAGAATCAGGAGTATTAACAATGCGAGCGGTTGCGGTAATCGAGTTCGGCGGGCCAGATGCACTCCAGATAATAGATCTTCCAGAAGTACATGCAGGCCCAGGCGAAGTGCGAATCAGAGTGCATGCAGCCACGGTAAATCCAACGGATACGGGTTTGAGAAGCGCCTCCAGAGGCCAGTCGTATCCACCTCCATACGTACCGGGCATGGACGCTGCAGGGGTAATCGACGAGATCGGAACGGACACAGAAACAGATCTGTCTATTGGAGATTCGGTAATGGCTATGGTGATTCCACATGCCAGCCACGGTGCTTATAGAGAGAGTATTGTCCTGTCGGCGAATTCCGTCGTTCGGTCCCCCGCGGGTGCATCCCATGCTGAGGCTGCGACGCTGCCAATGAACGGTCTTACTGCACGCCAGTCACTGGACCAAATGGCACTTAGGCCGGGGCAAACCCTGGCGGTTACTGGTGCTGCTGGATGCTATGGCGGCTACGTTGTCCAATTAGCCAAGGCCGATGGCCTTCGCGTTATCGCTGACGCTTCAAGTAGCGACAAGAAACTGGTTCAGGACCTCGGTGCGGATGTGGTGGTACCCCGTGGCAATGACATCGCGGATCAGATCCGAAATGTGGAACCCAATGGTGTCGATGGGTTGGCCGATGGTGCTGTCCAAAACGAACTCGCAGTGGGTGCTATTCGTGACAATGGGACATTTGCCTCTGTTCGCGGTTGGCAAGGCACTGGAGAGCGAGGGATCGTTTTCAACAAGACAATGGTCCGGTCGTACGATCATCGATCAGACCTCCTGGATAAATTACGGCAACAGACAGAAGATGGGTCAGTCACTCTTCGTGTCGCCGCAACTTATCCAATGAAAGAAGCGTCAGACGCACATCAACGACTTGAGGCGGGAGGAACGCGAGGCCGTTGCGTCATTCTTTTCTAACGTTTGAGAAAAAAAGGGGACATGTTCATAGGCACACTGGAGTTGTATTGTTGCTGCTGAGATCTATGAACGCGTCCCTATAATGCTGACAGTACACACGCTTGTATTAGGCAAGTGATCCACACGCCCTGGAGTAACACGATGCCCGAACCATCTAGAGATTCCAGTATCGAAGAGCGACGCAGAGATGCTGCCCGTGCCGGTCTGAATTTGAGCGATGAGAGGATCAGGCTTCTTATGAGAAAGTTTGACGATCTGGACGCCACGAGCGCGGCAATACGTAACCTCAATATCGGTAATTACGAGCCCTTTGCCATTTTCGCTCCACGCCCACCGAATCCCTGATTTAGAGCCCGGAGAAACTTGTGTGTCAAACATAGACCTATTTTTCGCCTCAGTGGACGAACTAGCACCGCTACTTCGATCCGGAAACCTTTCTCCGGTCGAACTTGCGCAAGCAACTCTTGACCGCATCGAAAAACTTGAACCGAAATTGAACGCTTTCTTGGAAGTGTTTTCCGAGAGTGCACTTTCGCAGGCGAAACAGGCCGAAGCTGAAATTGCGAGCGGTAACTACAGGGGCCCTCTTCACGGCATCACGATTGCTCTCAAGGACCTGATCGACGTCGAAGGAACCGTTACAACCGGAGGTTCAAAGGTCCTGAAGGAAAATATCGCCACTTCGGATGCCACAGTCACCCGACTACTCAAAGAGGCGGGTGCCATCATCATTGGAAAGGCAGCGCTAGTCGAGTTTGCAATGGGCGCTACTGGAGTCAATCCTCATTACGGGCCGTCTCATAATCCCTGGAACTTAGAACGAATATGCTGTGGCTCCAGCATGGGTTCAGCTGCCGCTATCGCCGGAGGGCTGAGTATTGGATCTCTCGGCTCCGACACTGGTGGATCTATCCGAATGCCCGCTGCTGTGACGGGGATCGTTGGGCTTAAACCCACGTATGGCCGAATCAGTCGCGCCGGTGTTCTAGATTTGAGCTGGTCGTGTGATCACGTCGGTCCCATGACCCGAACGGTAGCTGACTGTGCGCACATGATGAATGTGCTGGCTGGCTACGATCCCGCGGACCCTGCATCATCAGAACAACCAGTACCCGACTTCACATCTGGCTTGGATAGCGGTTTCAACGGTTTGCGCGTTGGGATACCAAAAGAGTTTTTCTTCGACAATGTAGATCCTGAAATTGAATCCACTGTACGGGCCGGGATAATGCTCATGGAACAAGAAGGTGCGTCGGTCCGAGAGGTCTCTATGCCCTGGGTGGCTATAGGGCGGACAATCAATGTAGGCCTCCTGGTTTCAGAAGCAGCGGCAACTCACAGAGAGGTTCTGCAAACGCGCGCCGACGAACTCAGTCCAGCAGTCCGCGCTCGACTTGAGAGCGCAGTCATCATGCCCGCAGTGGATTACATAGATACCCAGCGCGCCCGTAGACAGTTCATAGAGCAAATGGATAGCGCTATGGATGACCTAGACATCATTGTGACCCCATCTGTCCCCATACAAACACCAACGATCGTAGAGTGCACCCCACTTCCTGGGCTTCCCGATGCACCGGGAGGCGCTGGGCTGACTGACTTTACAGGCGTTTTCGACACTACCGGGCAACCGTCTCTCAGTCTCAACTGTGGATTCACAGAAGACGGCATGCCCATTGGCATGATGATTAGTGGAAGAGCCTTCGACGAAGTGTCAGTGCTCCGAGCTGGAGCTGCATTCGAACGAGCAGCGTCGCTGCCTAACAGACCTCCGCTGCTCGACTGACTACAACTTATCAACGGTCAATCAAGCTAGACCTAGTCGAATGGGTAACATTGCGGGGACTATCGGTACCTTCTCGCGTATACCTCTAAAGGGTTTTGACAGCCTTATCTGGCATCTTAACAATCTTCACAATTTCTTTTAAATATCTAAAACATTCCTCCGTACATTCACTTCTATCAGGTCGGCACAAATAGTTTTCGGCCATACGACAGGGAGAAGTTCGGCCATCATAGCCAGCCTCTTCACAGGGGGATTATCGAAATGAAGAAGACATTCAAAATGGTAGTTGCCGGCTTGGGAGTCGGAGTCGTTTCTCTGGCTGGAGTAGGACTCGCAAGCGCACACTTCCCATCAGGCGATGATCGAAAGGACAGCATTCTGTCCCGTGTCGCCGAGATCCTCGATGTAGATTCCGACGGACTAAACAGTGCCTTCGAACAGGCCCGAGATGAGTATCGTGACGCAAAGTTAGATAAGCGCCTGACCATGGCCGTGGAGGATGGCACCATCGCGCAGGAAGACGCCGACCACATCCGAGATTGGTTGGACGTTAGGCCAGGTGTTCTCGAACATCTGAAAGGTAAAGGACGAGGTCCAGGTCAGACCAGTGCCGGACTTGAAGAGCGCCTCCACGTTCTGATCGAAGACGGCACTATTACCAAGACCGATGCCGACGCAGCAATTGAATGGTTCGACGGACGACCCGAAGCCATGGAGTTGCTACGATCAGAAAAAGGCGGCCGTGCGGTCGAAAACGCACGAAGTAATCTCCGACGGCCAAGTCGCGGTATCCAGCAATGGAGCCAGCAAGGCAGTAACGAAGAATTTAGGGGTTTTGGTGAATTCCGCTTCTAGACACCGAAAATCTTCAAGTCCCACGTGACCTTACCTTCGGTGAATCCCACAGGTACCTCATCACGTGCAAGACAGGTTAAAAGCACTTTCCAGCTGGCTGGAGAGTGCTTTTAACTACCCGTTCCTTCTGCCAGGACATACCGATATTGGCTTATGCCCTTTATCCTATTCAGCATGGCAGGAGAACAAGAACAGGCTAAGAAAAAAACGGGCCGACACAGTAGCCGTCAATCAGGGAGGCTGGAACGTGGATATGCCGTCGTAGCCCTGGACGGTCCCACGGACCCAGTCAACGTGGGGCACACTCTTCGTGCTGCTATGTGCTTCGACACACGCATGGTGCTGCTGGCTAATCCAGACCCGTCAATAAAGTTGCGCAGACTTTCCGCAGATCCTGGACGAACCTGGCGTCATACTCCGGTGTTGAGCGTTGAAAGCATTTTTGAGTCCCTCCCATATCGCTGCACACCAATCGCTATCGAACTCACAGACGATGCTGAAGACCTCATGGACTTCCAGCATCCTGAACGTGCTTGTTACATTTTTGGCCCCGAGAACAGCTCTCTGAACAAACAAACCCTCGAAAAGTGCGACAGGGTAGTCAAAATTCCAGTCGGCCTGCCTCTCAATCTGGCTGCAACTGTGAACGTGGTTCTCTACGATCGAATGCTAAAGATGCGACGTCCGGAGTTAAAAGCAGGTGGAAACAACCCGCGTACGACACGCTAATTGTGTGTCCCCGGCTATATAGATACCGTCTGGCTTGATGCACTAATGAGGATTAGAACAAACACGGGAGATTAATGCGGATAGATCAGGTATTCCCCGGCCTTCGGCGAGACAACCTTAGGGGCGATTTCTACGGTGGGGTGACCGCGGCTGTGGTGGCGCTACCGCTCGCTCTTGCGTTCGGTGTAGCGTCCGGCGCTGGTCCTATAGCTGGCTTGTGGGGTGCCATCCTAGTCGGATTTTTCGCCGCCCTTTTCGGTGGGACTCCATCCCAGATATCTGGGCCGACTGGACCGATCACGGTCGTTATGGCGGTCATTATCACCGACTACGCGCACGATCTTAGGCTGGCATTCACAGTGGTGATGCTCGCTGGTGCTATGCAAATTCTTTTCGGCGTCCTCAAACTCGGGCGCTACATTGCATATGTTCCTTTCTCAGTTGTTTCTGGGTTCATGAGTGGTATCGGGCTGATAATTATCATCATCCAACTTGCTCCTATGATTGGTTTCACTACGTCTAATGATGGTGTCGTCGGAGCCTTGACGGATCTCCCCGGATTGGTCACCGATCCTGTATTTCACGCGGTCGCCGTGGGCCTAATGGCGTTGGCAATTGGCATATTCGTCCCTTATCGAATCAGACCTTATGCCCCACCTGCTCTGCTGGCTTTAATAATCGGGACACTTACCGCATTATTTTTCCTTCAAGACGCTCCTGTACTTGGTGACATTCCCAGTGGTTTTCCGGATCCGCAAATCCCAAAAATCTCCTCTTCTGAACTTGGGGGAATGCTTGGTAGCGCCCTGATACTCGCGACCCTGGGTTCAATTGACAGTCTCTTAACTTCCCTTGTGGCAGACAATGTGACCAGGACACATCACAACTCAGATCGTGAGTTGGTCGGCCAGGGCGTCGGTAATATGTTCGCGGGGTTCTTTGGTGCAATCCCGGGTGCGGGTGCGACGATGCGTACAGTGACTAATGTACGCGCCGGGGGGAGGACATCGGTCTCGGGCGTGCTCCATGCCATGGTTCTGCTCGCATTGGTTCTCGGACTTGGACCACTCGCCGAAGATATTCCGACGGCAGTATTGGCCGGAATTTTGCTCAAGGTAGGTTGGGACATCATTGATTGGGGCTACCTCAGGAGAGTTCGACGCGCGCCACGTGATGAGACCTTAGTCATGTTGACCGTGTTGGTACTAACCGTCTTTGTCGACCTAGTAACCGCTGTGGGAGTGGGTGTGATTATGGCAAGCCTGATCTCAGCAAGAAAGCTGAGCTGGCAGCAACTATCACAGTTGCAGTTGTACCCGCGAAGAGTCGACGCTACAGCCGTTGTTTCCTCGAAAAGCCAGATCCCATCTGCCCTTTCTGAATCAGAGAATGATCTTCTTGCCTCGGCAAATGATGAGGTACTGCTTTTACACATGTACGGACCTTTCACCTACGGATCAGCGAAGGGCATGATTCAAATGCTGAGCGGATCTGGAGAAGGATACAAAAGCGTCGTATTCGATTTCTCTGAGGTACCACTCATAGACGGCTCCATTGCAATGGCCTTTGAGGAACTGTTACGCCAGGCACTGGAAACTGACCAGAATGTTGTGATCAGCGGCCTGGGTGGCCCCGCAGTGGAGATACTGGATCGAATGGGCGTACTGGATACGATCCCTGCAGAGCATCGTGTGAGCGATCGTATAGCGGCACTAAAGCTGGCCATTGCAAAGACAAAACCTGCTACGGAAAGATTAAAACACTGATATACATCGACCCACTCCCGTTTATCAGATACCGAGTTGGCGAGCCAAATAAATAAGGCCTGTTAGTGATCATGGAAATCTCAAAAGGAACTCGAATATGCCTGACCAGATCGAGCTAGCCCCTTACAAAGGTACATGGACCGATGACGATCCAGATGCCGGATTTCGCAGTATGGTCACGATGTTTTCAAATATAGATCCGCTGCCAACGCTCGACAGGCTGAGCCAAAACAAACAAATTCCTGTAGGTGCTTTAGCACGGTTTATCCTAGCTCGTTATGCGGCGTCTGGAAGCGAGGCACTAATGGAGATCGGGCCACGCGTTATAGGACAGATGAACGATATTGTCGAAAACGCGGAAACCCTCAACACCGATCAAGGGCGACTCAAGGCGTATGACTCGCTTGCGGCAATCGTATCGTGGTTAAACGTCCCATTAACTGATCCGGACTCTAAAACTGGTGAGCTTTAACCGTCCATAAAACCGTGATCGTCGCTCTATTTCAAAATACCGCTACCGGGTTGACCGGTGATCCCGTGACATTTTTAAGTCGAAGCGGAAGGATATTAATTAAGAATTCCCAGCGACCTCTTTTGGCACACTCTTCGGCCAGATCCTCTAGCCAGGCGTTATCAAGAATCCATCCTCCCATGGCCGGAATGAAGATTTGATGGACTGGATTTACAAAGAGATCAGATTGTGTCGGTCGAACGTCGTTTCCCGTGTCGGTTCCCATAACCGAAATGTCTCGTTCTCTGAAAAACGGGAGTAACTCAGGAAGCGGGCCCGATGATCCAGACTCGAGCACGTCGACTGGACCACTACGCTGTCTTTCTGCCAGCTGGCCTGTTCGCATCAGTAACACATCCCCTTTCCCTACTCGGAATCCGCATTCCTTTTCCGCTTTTTCGATATCCGCAAGACCAATGCCATCCCCTCGTTCTATAAAATCCACCCCCCGCATACGTGCCGCATCGACAAGTACGCCTCTTGTGATGATTCCTTTGTGAGTTACA
Organism: Dehalococcoidia bacterium; assembly: GCA_046583495.1. GTDB lineage: Bacteria > Chloroflexota > Dehalococcoidia > Lucifugimonadales > Lucifugimonadaceae. Next base: position 5,318 of record JAYGCF010000068.1, on the reverse strand, counting down.
GATATATCGCCTTCTGTCGCACCCCCATTCATCTTCACTGATGACGCAGGGCGTCCGTTATACATGTAGCCATTCCACATGAAATGTGCATGGCTATCCAGATGTGTCACCGTATGTCCGTGGAAAATGAGCCCGAAAAAATCCGTGGCCATTTGCTGGCCAACCATTTCGTCACCAGGCCGATAGGCCTCGCCTGCGCCGACCATGAAATGCACAGGAGCTCTGGGAGCGTCGACCGACGCTTCATTAAATACGAGTGGGGCCGCGCAACTCACTGCGGTCCCCTCTTGCACCAATTCCATCGCTCTTCTGGTCAACTCCGGTGACAAATTATTCAACGTGCCCAATTCGTCATCTTTGCCCCATCGACCCCAGTTTGACAGTGAATCTATCCATCCAAGAAGTTCACTTTCGTTAACCCGATATCTTTCCATGCGGTACTTTCCTGTCGTAGGTTTTCGCCCCAAATCACCTGCCAACACGTTAAGAGAGATTCATCGCCTCATACCCGTTAGATGAGACTTCATCGCACAGCCCTCGATACGATTTAACGCTGCCACCGTATCTGGCACCCAAGATTCGTATCCCCTTCCCTTCCACATTTTTATTGACTCCAGTCATCCATGAATCAACGCCGTTCACCAACGACCCGCTACTTTTTTCGCTTATATGTCTATTCCACGCTTCTGTACCTTCAGGGGTTGCTTCCACCCGTGTCAGGTCTTGCTCTGTCATGTGTTTTATGAAGTCCGTTATCCATTCGACCGTGTACTGGATATTTACGGGATGATTGCCACCCAATCCCTGTGGGCCATTTATCATTAACATATTCGGATATCCAGTGACTTGAAGTGCCAAATAAGTCTCCATTTTTAAATCCCATTTATCCTTTAAAAGAGTCCCATTCGTACCTTCAATAACTATCTTATCGAAGCTTCCACCAAGGGCATCAAACCCGGTCGCATAGACAATGGTATCGAACTTGAATTCCTTGGCAGACGTAACAATCCCATCTTCAGTGACTCTTATGATTGGAGTATCAACAATATTAATTAGGTCAACATTTGACTGGTTATATACTTCGTAATAATGGGTTTCTAAAGGTACTCGTCTCGTCCCAAAACCGTGGTCTTTGGGTATCAACATATCGGCGATCAACGGGTTGTCGACTCGGGCCCGTATTTTAGCCGCAATAAACTCTGAGATAGCCAAGTTAGCTTTCGGGTCAACTAAAATGTCTTTAAAGTTACCTTGCCAGATCCCCATGCCTTTACTTGCGTACAATTTTTCCCAAAACGCGGCGCGTTCATCGGCTGTAACCTCGAACGTGCCCCTGGGATCTACGGTCCAGGTAAATCCAGCTTGAGATGTCCGGCACTGCTCGAACATTTCTGGGTATGACGCCTTAATATCACGCATCTCTTCACTATTAATTTCGCCGTTATGAAGTGGTGCACACCAGTTAGGTCGACGCTGGAAGACCGTGAGATGGTTGACGTCTTTAGCCAGTTCTTGGATTACCTGTACCCCACTTGCACCAGTCCCAACCACAGCAACGTTCTGGCCGCCAAGTTCCCGGTTTTCTTTCGGCCATCGCGACGTATGGAACGCACCACCCTTAAACGAATCCATACCCTCTATCGCAGGGAGTGTTGGTTGAGACAAAATCCCAACAGCAGTGATTAATACCCGGGTTGTGTAGCTATCACCGCCATCTAATACAATTTTCCACGACCGCGTATTTTCATCATATTTCGCTGCTGTAACGGGACTTGATAAACGAATGTTTCGTAATAAGTCAAACTTATCAGCCACGCGCTCAAGGTAGCGCAGTATCTCGGGTTGAGAAGCAAAGTGTTCAGACCAATTCCATTCATCGAGCAGCTCTTGCGAAAATGAATATGCGTATGAGTAACTTTCCGAATCAAAACGTGCGCCTGGATAGCGATTCCAGTGCCATGTTCCGCCTATTCCATCTCCTGCCTCAAATACACACACTCTTAGTCCTAATTCACGAAGTTTATATAGCTGATAAAGCCCAGATATACCTGCTCCTATTATTACGGCATCATAATCAAATGAATCGTTGACAAAAGATTCTTTTCCGCGCACGGACGAATGTTTCATAACCTATCAATCATTTTATTAAGGTAACTGGCTCAAGCCCGTAATTGAGTTTTGTATTAATTAGTTCGGCACACAAAAGACGGTCACGTGTGTTCATGCACCCGGGCTATTCACCACGACGGTGCGGTACGTAAACGTGGCACTCGTCGATGAAAGTGAAAACCCTTTTACCGTCCTTAAACTGCCGAAAATCCGCCGTCAACCATTAATTCCGCACCGGTGATATATGACGCCTCATCAGAAGCAAGGAACAGGACGGCGTTAGCTATTTCGAGTCGTGTCCCTTCTCGCCCTAAAGGCACAGATGCCACCATTCGATCACGAATCTCTCCCGGACCGGTTATTTTTGATGTCAACATCGGATCCATAACTCCAGGGTGAACAGAATTAACTCGGATTCCTTTTTTGGCATATTGAATGGCTGCGGTCTTCGTTAACAATCTAACCGCCCCTTTTGATGCGCTGTATCCCATGTGAACGTACTCTTGACCGACTACTCCCGATATAGACGAAATGTTCACAATAGCTCCGTTGCCAACTTTGAGCATTTCAGGGATCGCATGTTTAACGCCAAGGAAAACTCCCTTGGCGTTGATCTCCATCAGATTGTCCCAGGCTTCCGTATTCAAAAGATCCGGATCAGAACCGCTAATTCCGGCATTGTTCACGAGCACATCAAGTTTTCCGAAACGCTTAACGGTAGCCCCTACCAGATTTTGCCACTGCCTTTCATCGGTAACATCAAGTTTCGAGAACAGTGCAACACCGCCTGTTTCAGCAATATTCGCCTCGATCTTGCGACCTTCTTCTTCAAGAACATCAGCAATGATCACTGTCGCTCCTTCCGAGGCAAACAGTTTTGTCGTGGCTTCACCCAGACCGCTTGCCCCGCCAGTGACGATGGCCACCTTGTTTTCCATTCTCATTTGAGCTGCCTCCGCGTGCGATGATTTTTGTTTTTATGATCCGGACAGTAGTACCAACAAGACGAGAACTTCTGGGCTTTAACAGAACCTCAAAGGACTCAATTAAATCTCTAAGGGAAAGTCAGGCCGAAGTATATCGACAGACATAAGTCACGGTGAGCTAGCCGCGAGGTGTTTAGTGACACAAATGTGTGTATGCGTGAGAGGCGAATAAACGCTGCCTGCTTCTTCGTGCAGCGTTCCAATATTTATGAGCTGCAGTTGAACACCATTAAAACTACGTTTGGTCTCATTCTTATGCCCTCTATTGCTTAAGTTGTAATAAAGTGAATTAAGCGCGAATTTCAAGGTCGCACTTATCCTGCTTATTAACCTCCAACTTTTTCCTTGGTTTGAGTGCGAACGTAGATGGATGGCATGAAACAGTTAGTAGTTTCTTTGGTCGTCCTCCTATCAGTCGGTGTGTCGTGTTCCGCAGAAACCACGTTACCGGTCAACCCGACTGCACCAGACATAGAGGCTACTGTTGCGGCCGCGATCGTCTCTACTAAAACTGCTGAATATGACTTCGAATCAGCCGTTGCGGCCGCAGTTGAAGCAACAACTCGTGCCGTCATTTCTGAGCAATCGAAAGATCTGCCGGTAACAGCTTCCGAGACAAGTGAAACTTTGCCTGTGCCGACGGTGGAGATTGTCGTGCCAGAACCAGTAGCAACTCCATTACAGCCCACAGCAGTCCCTTCACCGAGGCCTACGGATACACCGACTCCGATGGCAACATCAACATCCGTTCCGATCCCGACCGCAACACCAAATCTTGTTCCTACTCCAACCGTAACTCCCATGCCGGTTATTGCGCCTACTCCTACTCCACTTCCAGAAACCCGACCCGAAATGATCGAGCGAGTGCGCAATGCAATAGTGCGGGTCAGCACTGATACCGGAAGTGGGTCAGGAGTAATAGTCGAAATTGAAGCAGAAACAGGGACGGCTTTTATTTTGACGAATTATCACGTCATCGAAGGTGGTGAAACTATTGATGTGACGGTCGACGGCTCAAATATTTATCAGGCTACAACCGTTGGCATTGACGACATTCGTGATTTAGCCGTGCTTCGCATTTGTTGTAAACAGGAATTCAATCATCTGGGATTTGCTGATCCCGAAAGCATTCGACTGTCAGATTCGGTAAGCGCATTAGGGTATCCACTGGGTGTGGATACCCTACGTATTTCGGTCGGTATCGTCTCAGGAATCGGGTATAGCTCAGAGTTGGATCGCTACGAGATACAGACAGATGCAGCCTTGAATCCTGGTAATAGTGGAGGCCCATTATTATCAGAGGACGGCCAAATCGTGGGTATTAACACGTCGGTGATCCGAACTTCTGCCGCTGGTATCGCAGTAGAAGGATTCGGAATTGCGATCTCAACTGAAACGCTGCAGGCCCAGTACGAGGTCATGAGATCTAGCCCAATAGTCATCACCCCGACGCCTGTCGCAGATCCAAGAATTGTGGACGGGGTATACACAAATGAAAGTACAGGTTGGCAGATCGACGTGCCCGTGGGATGGAGTCTGGACGACTCAGATGCAGCATCTGTACTGATTTGGGACGGTAAAAACGAGGGATCAATCCGTATTCAAACGACTGCTGTGGATGCATCTGTCTATCCAGACACAGCGGCTTACAGACGGGGTTGGACCGTCGCAGCGTCGTCAGGTATGACGGACTACACCATCATTTCTGAGGATGCAAACATATTTAGATCACGGTTGCCCTCGGGGGGTATGGTGAGAGGACATGAATTCCAAACTTCCTTCATCTTCGATTCTCGAGATTGGGCTGCAACAAGACATTGGTTTGTGACAGGTGGGACGTTGTATGACGTGTCGCTTAACTTCCCGACCAGCATCCGCAATTTGCCGGAATACGCGAAACTTGATGTTGATCTACGTTTGACACATATCTCTTTTCATATGTCTTAGTGAAGCTCGCACTCATAACCAACGATCTGGACCACACTTCAAGGTGATTTCCATTAATTACCAAAGTAGGGATTTTGCGAGCGTAATCAAGCATGCCCAGTTGCTGCGGAACTTCTTCGCTGCGGCAAGTACATCGAATGAAACGCAGACCTCGATCGTGATGGCAACAAACGAAAGCGTCTTGCGATGGCCATCTAGGTTCAGGCTGTTATTCACACCGCCCTGTAGAGCGTTTTCGATAACCACATAAGGCAGGTCATATCGCCGCACTGCCGT
>JAYGCF010000065.1:0-59511 GCA_046583495.1 Dehalococcoidia bacterium | reverse complement strand
CCATGAGCATCCTGGCTCCAAACCCACCCATAACACCGAGTATTGCGTCACCTGCAACATCGATGATCCTACTGGCAGCCTGTAAGGGTTCGTTTCCCTCTTCTTTAACATAAGACAGGTTAGGAACATCACGGGCAAGTTTTGCCAGTGTGTCAGTCGGCATGGCGTATGCACCGCCAAAGTTTTGGACGAAGACGGGGATGTCTACAGACTCACCCAGTTCGTGAAAGAACCGAAGGACCTCAGGCTCGGTCGTTGGTTTGGAGTGCGGCGGCATAGCAATGACAGCATCTGCACCGGAGTCCTCTGCGTGTTTTGCGAGCCCTATCGAATGGGCATTGGCAAGGCCCGTAACGCCGGCAACGACAGGCACCCGCCCGCCCACTACTTTGACCGTCGTTTCTACAATTTCTTTCCGTTCGTCATCGGTAAGGACCTGAAACTCGGACACCATCACCGGCATAACGACGCCGTGGCACCCGGCTTCAACTGTGAAATGGACGACCGCTTCCAGGCCTTTACGATCCAGCGACTCATCCTCATTGAACGGAGTCGGAGGAATCCCGTAGATGCCTCGAAATGGAGAGTCGGTATGCTCCGTGGTCAAAACTATGTCTCCAGTGAGTAGTGCTGTTGACGGCGTGAACGGATGTTACGTCAGAGTGAGGCCGTTGACACTCTGTAAATGCGGCGGATAATCCGTTCCATGCTTATTGTCGGGTCTGTCCCGACCGTCTAATCCGAGTAAAGGCCCCTTAGACCCCATCCCGGTTCGGGAATCAACATCTTCACAAGAAAGAGAACCCTCATATGAAGATCACCGCCGTCAATCCCTGGCTTATCGAATCTGACTGGGACGATCGCCCGGGTGGCGACACACCACGTTTACCTACGACACGTGAGTTTCTCTTTGTGCAGGTTGAGACGGACGCTGGGATCACCGGTTGGGGAGAAATAACTCCCTTTCCTCAACATGTCGGTAACCGTGCCATGCACGGTTTCGTTAAGGAGGTCGGTGCGCTGGTTGTAGGCGAGAACGCCTCGGACATCGAGTACATATGGCACAAAATATTTCGCCGAATGACCTACGTCGGATCACGAGGAGCAACCACCGCAGCTATTAGCGCTATCGATATCGCCCTGTGGGACATCCGCGGGAAGGAACTGGGTCAGCCGATCTACAAGTTGCTTGGCGGTGCTGTACGCGACAGGATCGGGTTGTACTGTCATCCTCCCGAGCCAAAAGACCCGGTCAGCGCTGCTGCTGATGCAAGGGAGATCGTGGACTCAGGTCATCGAGCTTTCAAGTTCGACCCCTTCATGCGCAGTCTCCCAGAGGGCAACGCCTGGTACATCGACGGACAGATATCCAAGCGTGGTGAAGAAGAGGCCGTCGAAATTACCGCCGCTATCCGTGAAGAGGTCGGCCCGGAAACGGAGCTACTTATCGACGCCCACGCCATGTTCAACGTTCCAACAGCGGTACGACTGGCGCAGCGATTAGAGCCATTCGACATACTCTGGTTTGAAGAACCCTGCCCGCCTGAGAGTTATCACGCGCTGAAGCAGGTAAAGGACCAGATCCCTCAGAAGATTTCTGTCGGAGAACGCCTGTACACCCGCTGGGAGTTCGTACCGATCCTGGAACAGGAGCTGGCTGATTACATCATGCCCGACGTGACATGGACCGGCGGCATTTCAGAGCTGAAGAAGATAGCCAATCTGGCCGAGGCTTATTACGTACCCCTGTCACCGCACGACGCAGCCGGTCCAGTCAACGTGATTGCAGGGGCCCATGTCTGCATGAACGTACCGAATTTCTACAAGTTGGAGACCAATAAGTACGATATGTCGGACTACAACCGGTTCATCGACCATCCATTAGATATCCGTGAGGGTGACCTGTACGTAAGTGATAGACCAGGACTGGGACTAGAAATAGACCTCGATTACCTGAAGGCACACGCGCTGGATGGTTACGGGAGTTAATAGCCGTTAGAGACTGATAATTTAGTGGACCCCTACCCGCCGTGCCCGTATCAAAGCGAAAAGGTAAATGGTCAGGTAACTTCGGTAAGGTCGGAACTGTTCAGCGTACTCGACCAGTTGTTTTGGTGAAAAAGGTTCGCCAGTAACCAGTTCACCGAGTGTTTTTTGCAAGGCGACATCGCCTACAGGAAGAGCGTCTTCACGACCGAGACCACGAATAAGGAGCCAATGGACCGTCCAGGGACCGATACCTCTCAATTTCAGTAATTCACTTTCCACTTCCGGGTCATCCATCCCGACAAGGGACTCTTCCGTGATCTTGCCAGATATAAATTCGTCCCTGAGACCAAGTGTGTACTCCGCCTTGCGCAGGCTTAGGCCCAGTGCCCGCAGGCCTTCTATGTCCGCACCAGAAAGGTCCGCCGGCCTGGGGAACAGTGCGTAGTTGTGTCCATATACCTGACCGTTTCTTCCGTAGGTTTCGGTTAGCTTTCGACGCAGAGATGCAGCGACGTTAGCGCTTATCTGCTGGCCCAGAACCGCCCACGTCAGGGTCTCGAACAGGCTTGTCGCCTGCGTCAAGTGGAGGCCGTAGAATTTTTCCGCCAGAACAGAGACTGCCGGTATTTCGGCAATTAGATCGTAGAAAGGTTGCGGACTGCCGGTGGCTCCGGTGATGCGTTGAACCTTTGGCCTTGCGGCATCCACTTCTGCCAGTGGCTTCCCACCTGAGAGCACGATGTCCAATGCTGGCTTATCGGTCATCGCCGTTGAGGTTATATCGACCCTGGCAATTGTGTTGCCAAGGTCCAGGGCGCGCGTCAGCGTTTCGCCATCGAAATAATCTGCGCCTTCCTGTCCCCTGTAGTGAGTTACGAAGTTGGCGTTAGCAGCAAAGCTATACGGGGCCTCAGGTATGACCGTGAACCGCACAGGATCATTTTGAGTCACAGGCAGGCCGATCCTTTCAATGGCACTGGAAATGGGTCGGCCTGAGCCATTCTCATCCAGACGTTCACTCCTCCATTTAGTAGAGAAAGTTAAGGCCTACCGCTCCCCTGCTGCTACTTCCTGAACGAGCGGGATAACTGTCTGAGCCACCCGTTCGGCCTCCTCTACATGCGGGTAACCCGAGAGAATGAACTCGTCTATTCCGAGTCTCCAGTACGCCATTAGCTCATCTGCGACCTGTCGAGCATCGCCGACTATTGCTGTGCCACAGTTGACCCTGACGGTCGAGATACCGTTCCACAGTCTGTCGCCGACGCGGTGTTCTTCATATGATCGTGACTGGGCCCTCTGCCCGACCATCGCTGTACCTGTGAATGCGGCCTGTCGCTGTTGTTCGACGACAACCTGCGCCTGTGAGAGCAGGTCTTCTGCAGCATCCCACGCCTCGGACTCGGTGTCCCGCACAATTATGTGGGTGCGGAGTCCAAATTCAGCAGGTCTGTTCGCTGTAGCGAACCTGGAACGGGCACGATCCATAAGTCCAGCGATTTCATCTAAGGGCTGTATCCACATGAGCAGGTTATCGGCCTGCTTACCCGCCAGATCGAGGGCGTTATCTGAAGCACCACCGAGGTACCAGCGAGGCCCATTCCCGACGGGAGTGGGCGACACTATTGCGCCTTCTAACTTGATAACTTCGCCTTTGTAATCCACTGGCTCAGGGGCATTCCATAGAAGGTTTGACGCCTCTATAAACTCTGCCGCGAGTGCGTACCTCTGAGCATGATCCGAGTGGACACCAAGCCTTTCAAAATCTCCCTGGATGCCGCCGGGGACGATGTTCACATCAGCCCGCCCCCCCGAAATGTTGCTGAGAGCGGACATCATCTGGCCCCACATACCTGGTGATATGAAACCAGGTCGAACAGCAACCAAAAATCTTATGCGACTCGTGACTGCTGCGAGTGCCGCTGTAGTCGTCCAGGTCTCAGCCAGTGGAGCCGTTTGCTCGAACAGTCCGTTGGCAAAACGCGTCGGAATCAACAGGCTATGAAAGCCGTTGTCCTCTGCCGTTTGGACGACACGCTTCAAATATTCAAATGTCGGCGGGCGTTCAGCACGGACAGTACCGATGTGTTCTCCGTCGCCGTCGATGGGGACGAACCAGTCGAATTTGGGTTCGGGGCGGGATGTTGTGGTCATAGACTCATTATGCAGATTGCCGATGTCTCGAACTGTAGACGTCTGCCACCCACGCAAGTGACGGATGATCACCTCCGAGTGCGATGTTCACAACGTCTACCCAGAGTTGATAGCCGAAAGCACTGTTGGTCATGATAACCACACCAGACTTTGATTCACGTGAACCGATGGCAAAATTGAAATAAACAGAGTTGTCTCCCCAGTGCCAGAACCAGGGCGCTGTGCCTGTTGTACCCGGTGGATGTTCAAGTGACCAGCCCAGACCCCAGGATACGGTGTCGCTAAAGTCTGCGTTAGGTCGAGGCCATTCTGTATGCCACGACTGCGAGTTATTTACCGGGACCTGGGGTGTGAGCATTTCTTCGAGTGTCGATGAAGGGAGGGCGTCCGGGTGATCGTCGTCACGCATCATCCACGTCATAAAACGTGCAACCTCGGTCGGACTTCCATGGAGACTGGCGGCCGCGTTCATATCAGACGTTTCTCGTTTCACCCTTGGCCGGCCATCCTTTTCATGCCCCAGTGCGAGCGGCGGATTACTTCGACGGGATGGCCACACGAGATCACTTTCGGTCATACCGAAGGGTTCGAGGGTCAGTTCGGTGATCACGTCCAACGGCAATCTGCCAGTAAGTTTTTCTATGACAAGTTTCAGGTACTGAAATCCTTCCCCAGAATAGGCATATCTCTCTCCAGGGTCGAAGTACATCTTAAGTTCGCCATCATCGCGTTGGCGTTGCCAGTTCGGAAAACCTCCCTGGTGACTGAGTACATGCCTGGCAGTTACCTTCTTTATACGGGGGTCGTCGAGGTACGGTTCATCAAGGTAATCGTTTAACGGAGTATCCAGATCTAGGACGCCAGCGTTACGTAACTTCAAAACGCCGTAGGTAAAGAGCGGCTTGGTTATGGACGCTACCTCAAACACTGTGTCCGTCGTGAGCGGTCTCCCGCTGACAACATCGGCCGTTCCATAAGCGCCGGACCATGCGACTTCGCCGTCCCGGATGAGCGCAATCGACGCCCCTGCCACTCCAGTCGCCTCCATGGCTTTGGTGACGTGTTCATCCAGGTGGGATGCTATAGATCCCACGGGTAGTCCGTTATGCGCAGGAGTGATCAATCGGTTCCCAGTCCAATCTAGTAGTCGCGTGTTTCGGTGTGTGTCACGATGCCGCCAACCGACACCGATCCGTCGTCATGTAGTTTCGTATGAAGTATTGATCCAACGCCCTGTAAGACGGTCACCGACCTTCCAATATGAGCGGCAAATGCTACTGCCCCAGAGCCAGTAGCTTCGTCCTCAGGGATACCAATTACATCTCCAGGAATAAAAACCCGTACACGTACCCGATTCTCTGATTTGTTATCCCACGCCCAGCAGTACGCAAAACCGATTCCGTCCGGGGCCCCTGCCAGGTCATCAATCTGCGCAGAGGTGTCGTACTGCACGAATTCCATTTCCGGACACCATTCTGGGCGACCCGTAATCCATATTTCGTCCCCTTGAAACCTCACCGGGACAATTCCAGATGGCGGCCTGAGCTCAGACACTCTGTGGCCCTGTTGCCGCAATAGCCATGCGGTTCCCACCAGCGGATGCCCCGCAAATGGCAACTCAGAACTTGGCGTATATATATGGAGCTCCCCGCTGCAGATGTCATCTACGAACACGGTCTCCGAGAAGTTAAGGTCCGTCGCCACGGGTTGTCTTTGCTCTGATGAGAAACAATGACCATCGAGAAAAATGCCAAGTGGGTTTCCCCCTCGCCCATCTTGCCCGACAAAGACCTTCACTTCGTGGAGGGTGGTCACTGTTTGTCCCTGGCCAATCACATTAAGGTGTGGATAGTCGCTCTGAAATCATACCCGGGAATACCGTCTATCAGGGTCATATCATGACGGTCTCCGTGCTAGACTCCGGCTCTCCGATAATGTATCTGAAATCGTAATCAAGACGGATATTAAGCCGTCTGAGGAGCCGCACGTGGTCGACCTTCAGTACTTCCCCCTCCCTGGAGCATCAATCGATGAGATTGACACTCCCGCCATCATCGTGGACCTGGATGTGGCGGAAGCCAACATCAAGAGACTTCAGGATTTTGGTGATGCAAACGGTACGGAAATCCGCCCTCACTCCAAGACGCACAAGAGTCCCGTCTTCGCAAGGAAGCAGATCGAAGCAGGAGCAATCGGCATTTGCTGCGCTAAGGTTGGTGAGGCTGAAGCTATGGTCGCAGGGGGCGTCAAGAACATACTGATACCCAATCAGGTCGTCGGCCAAAGTAAAATTAAACGGGTAATAGCACTCGCCTCTGAGGCAAATATTGTCGTAGCAGCAGACGACGCCGATAACGTCGCTCAACTTTCTGCCGCTGCAAGTGGGGCCGACAAAGAGATCGGCGTGATCGTCGAAGTCAATGTCGGTATGAACCGATGCGGGACCGAGCCTGGCGAGGACACAACAGCCCTTGCTCGGATCATCACGGACTCACCCGGACTCAGGTTTGATGGGGTCATGGGTTACGAGGGTCATACGGTCGCTGTAAGAGACGAGTCTGAACGAAGAGCTAATGCCGAGGGCGCGATGGCGAACCTTATTTCCGCTGTCGAAAGTATCGAAGCCGCCGGGATGCCGGTAAACGTTGTAAGTGCAGCTGGGACTGGCACCTATAACATCACCGGGAAGATCGAACGTATTACAGACTTACAATGTGGCTCGTACATCTTCATGGACGGGGATTACATGGAAGTCTTTGAGGACTTCAAGCCCGCCCTTACGGTTCTCGCAACTGTTATCAGTCGACCCACCTCAGACAGGGCCGTCCTCGACACCGGGATGAAGTCCATGTCAATCGACCGTGGTCTACCGGTAGTGGTAGACCAACCGGGAGCTAAGTACGAGAAAATCTCTGAAGAGCACGGCGTCATGTCGGTCGAAGGTGATGCACAGCGGTTGAAGGTTGGCGACAAGGTCCAACTTCGCCCAATGCATGGTGACACCACGATCAACCTGCACTCCCATTATTTCGGCGTTCGGAAAAATAAGTTGGATTCGGTCATTGAGATCGCCGGGCGGGGTCGCTTCAGGTAGAGACTGGTAGTAGCCGATGGAGATGAAAGGGAACTAATGGACCACATCAAACGCGGGATAATCAGGGGCATTATCGCCAGCCTGGTATTGCTTGCTGTCATCGGTATTGTGATCGGTCTTTTAGTCGGGGTAGTGGTTGGGTTTATTGGCGGCATAATCGGCGCGGTTTTTGGGTTCTTTTTCTTGCTGATTAGCCCGCTACGACGGCGTTCCTGACTGCGGCGGTAACCATTTCTCTGCCTAATACCAGAGAGCGTTTCGATTTCTGAGGTACAACAACCAAAATAACCGGGTTACTACCGAAGACTGTCCCGAACTGCATCTAAAGCTGCCAATCCCAGGCTGAGTACGTCTTCCGGCGGTGACTCCTGCTGACCATTGGGAGACATTCGGCTTACGTTCGTTTCCAGATCATTCCGGGTAAACCAGTGCCACCCGTCTACCGGTTGCAGGTACGAACGGGCCGGAACCGTGAAATAAATAAAATCGATGTGTTTATGCGGCCCATCCACCGGATCCTGGATATCCTCGATCATAATCGAGTGAGGGACGGGGACATGCGGCAATGACTTAACCTGAGGCGCCGGATAAGTAGGCACAATTTCTACATCAAGACCCGTTTCCTCCAGTGCCTCTCGTATGGCGGCCTGCAGTGGGTCCTCATTCGCCTCCACGTGCCCGCCCGGCGGTAGCCATGCCTGGACTTTAGCGTGCCAGTGGAGCAGCACGGCATCATCTCGCACGACGAACGTCGTCGATGTGAAATGTCTTCTTTCTGGTTTCTCGGTCATACGAAAGCAATCGCTCTCAAGGAACGGGGTCCGGGAGTTCCAAAAGTTCTGAAAAAGCAAGTGGGGCCACCGGGCAGAGAGATAAATCTCTGCCGGGTGACCCCACTCGTGGAGGCAATCTGCCTACTTGGGCGCCCTAAAGCAGACTACCCCCGTTGGTACAATCAGACATTAAATCAACCACCTCCTTCTTTTATTCAAGTAATGCAGGTCACCCGTGTGTGCGAGCTACTGCGCAGAACTCTTGTTCCGCTGAGTCGAAGTATACCGCAGCCCAGCACTAACGCTACCAGCGCGCCTAACTTCACATCCTATGAAAGGGCGATCAGACTAAAGACCCAACTTGGGGAATACTTCCGGGTTTACGACGACTTTCGGCCGGCCTCCACGCAGTGCGCGTGCAGCTTCTTCTCCGGCTCGACGACAGATGGTGGCCCACCCAATCCCTGAGGAGCCAGCGATATGGGGGGTAACGATCACGTCTTCTCTATGCAACAGTGGATTTGTGGGATCCGGTGGTTCTTTCTCAAACACGTCAAGCGCGGCTCCTGCGATCTTGTTCTCATTGAGCGCTGCAAGTAATGCCAATTCATCCACAACTGGTCCTCGAGAGGTATTTATCAGGTAGGCGTCGTGCTTCATGAGTCCGAGCGTTTCGGAGTTGACAATATGATGCGTCTCTGGATTGAGTGGTGTATGAAGTGAGATGTAATCCGACTCTGAAAAGATCGTGTTCACGTCGTCCACAAACTCGATGTCATACTCGATGGCCAGCCATGGTCCGACGTACGGGTCGTAAACGAGGACATTCATTCCGAGTGCCCTGCCCTTCCGGGCGGTGGCTCGTCCGATGTTGCCCATACCGATAACGCCGAGAGTTTCTCCGTAAATACGGCGTGCTACTGATCGCGAATCATTACCGATCCAGCGGCCCGCAGTCATCGCCCTGTCCTGGCGTTTCAAGTCACGTGCGCAGGCCAGGATCAGGGCCAGCGCATGGTTGGAGACCTCTTCGCTGGTGGCCCCAGCAATATTCGTCACCATCACACCGTTATCGCTGGCTGCTTCGAGGTCCACGGTGTCATACCCATGGCCGTAACGCACCATCAGCTTGCAATTAGGCATCTGTTCCAACATCTCACGCGGGATATCAGAGTGATAGTTCAACACTACCGTCGCTTCTTTTATCGCCTCAAATACTTCGCCGGATGAGGCCACCGGAGCGCAAATTAATTCGCAATCAATCCCCTCCAGGGCCGCACGTTCCTCGACCATGGGATCGTCATAGGGGGCTATTAGGACTACCTGAGGGAGATCTGGCAATTAAGGGCTCCTATTTGTCAGCCTGATATCAACGGACCGCATGATACCGGGGGCGAACCGGTTAGTCTCCAATAGCAACGATCGATATCATTGGTTGTGTGATTTCCAACGCCAACAACTCAAACGACTCTAATGGTGGGGGCAGTGAACGTGCCCTTCGATCCGATATCAGGCTTCTGGGTGCTGTTCTCGGACGCGTCCTGCGTTCTCAATTCGGGGATGAGCTATATGCACTCGAGGAAAACGTCAGAACGAAGACCAGGTCTCTGAGGGAAAATCCAGATCCAGGTCTCCAGTCCCAGCTTTTCAACGAACTGAATCGAACCGAATTATGGTCATCGGTCCGATTAGTCCGGGCCTTCACGATTTACTTCCACCTCGCTAACACGGCGGAGCAACTCCATCGCGTAGAGACGATGAGCGAGGACCAAGCTGGAGACGATCCACTTGGTGAGGCATTTCAACAAATCAAGGCCAGCGGCATGCAACTCGATGAGATCGAGAGCTTTGCCCAAAGATTAGACGTCCGTCCGGTTTTCACGGCCCACCCCACAGAGGCAGCTCGTAGATCGATCCTGGACAAGCTTCAGTCCGTCCATGAGTTACTCGAAGAGCGTTCGCATCCAGGCATCCAAGAGCGCCGACTATCGCGGATTGAGCGCCGTATTGCCGAACTCGTTGAGGGGATAGTCCAGACGGACGAATTACACCAGGAGCGTCCAGACCCAATAGACGAAGCGCGCAACGTGATCTACTACCTAGAGGAATTGTTCAATGACGTTGTGCCGGATGTCGTTGAATCATTAGAAGAAGGGTTTGCCGGAGCAGGGGTTGAGTTGGGCAGCAGGCATGGTGTGACACCACTTAGATTTGGATCGTGGGTGGGAGGCGATCGAGACGGTAACCCGAATGTGACCGCTCAGACCACTTCTGATGTACTCAGGGTTCAGAATGTACATGCATTAAGACTGTTCAGGGAAAGCCTGAGAGGTTTGGCAACTGAACTTAGCCAATCTACACACATTGTGGAAGTGTCCGAAGACCTTACGGAATCCCTCGAACAAGATCGCAAGTTGATGCCGTCTGTTTACGAGCGATTCAATCGCCTTAATGCTGACGAACCGTACCGAATGAAATGCGCATACATGTCTGAGCGCGTGGCCAACGCACTTGTCGCCGCGGAAACAGATAATCCAGCACAAGGGCCCGTATATGTGAGTGGCTCCGAACTGGTGGCCGATCTCGCACTCATGGCCGATTCGATGAACGCGAACAGGGGGGATGCTGTAGCCGCCGGACGGCTGGGCCGGCTAATACGTAGTGCAACAGTGTTCGGATTAACTCTTGCTGCACTAGACGTGCGTCAGGATTCGTCTGTAACAAACGCCGCTGTGGGTGAGCTCATAGATCTGGTAGAAATTCCAAAATCTGGGAACGGATTTGCCAAGTTAACCCGAGAAGCGCGGATCAAACGGATGATTGAGGAGATTGAAGGGACCCGAACGCTCCAAACCCCGACCGCTAATTACACTTCTGAAACTTCCGAGGTTCTCGATGTCTTCAGCGTGGTCCGAGGAGCCCAGGATCGGTATGGTAGTGAAGCCGTAGATACTTGGATCGTATCGATGACAAACGAGGTTGATGACCTCCTTGCCCCGATCGTCCTGGCGCGAGAGGCAGGCCTAATAGACCTGAATTCTGACCTTGCGCGCATAGACGTGGTCCCTCTATTTGAAACTATTGGAGCTCTACGGGCTTCTGCTGATGTGATGGATCGTTACTGGTCAATACCGTCTGTCCGAAGACTAGTTGAGTTACGCGGCGGCGTAGCCGAGGTCATGGTCGGGTATTCGGACTCCAACAAGGACGGTGGCATCGCCACTTCTCAGTGGGAACTATACCGGGCGCAGCGTGCCCTTCGGGAGGTGGCCGAGCGGCACGGGCTGGCAGTGAGGTTGTTCCATGGTCGAGGCGGCAGCACCGGACGCGGAGGGGGACCGACGCGTGATGCAATTCTGGCGCAACCAGCGCGAACTGTAGATGGGCGCATCAAGACCACCGAACAAGGCGAAGTGATCGCCGATAACTACGGCACACCTGAACTGGCTCGTCGGCACCTGGAGATGATGACCGCGGCGGTAGCTGAAGCGTCTTTGCTACACACGGAGCCTCGTCATGACCAAGCTACGATTGCACGGTGGTTCGACGCCATGGCACGGATTTCAGACACGGCGTTCCAGAAGTACCGGTCGCTCGTCGAAAGTGATGGACTAGTCGAGTACTTTCTTGCCGCGACCCCAGTGGAAGAACTGGCAGAAATGAATATCGGTTCACGGCCGGCACGACGTGGAGGTTCAATTTCCGGAATCAGTAACTTGAGGGCAATCCCGTGGGTGTTTGGTTGGACCCAGTCGAGGCAGATCGTACCGGGTTGGTACGGAGTTGGATCTGCACTTGCAGAGGCCCGTTCCGGAGGAATGGCCGATCTCATAGACGAAATGTACCAGGAGTGGAGCTTCTTCCGTACGTTTGTGTCCAATGTGGAAATGACGCTTGCTAAGACCGATATGAATATTGCTTCTCTGTATGTCTCTGAGCTCGTACCGGCAGAATTCCAGGGTATATACACAGATATAAGTTCGGAGCACGGACTGGCCATGGACGCTGTACTGGATGTATCTCGCCAGGATAATCTTCTGGATGCTCACCCCGTTCTACAGCGAACACTAGCGGTCCGTGAGGCATACATCGCGCCTCTCAGTTATCTTCAGGTGTCACTGCTGGCACGCAGGCGTCGTGAGGCAGCTGAAGAGCGTGACCCGCTATTGAGGCGTGCATTGCTGCTCAGCATTAACGGGATTGCCGCCGGGCTGAAGAACACAGGCTAGTTGGAGCGGAATTCTTCCGCATGCCTATCTCCTTCAATGTATCCGGACATGTGCTCTATCTATTTACCGCTACCTGACTGCAGTGGGTTTATGTGCCAGTTCCGGCCCTTCATACGGGTCCTCATGTGACGCTGATGGATAGGCCAGGGTTGCACACCGCAGCGTTCTGCCCAGTCGTCGTAACTGCGTGACATTTGTTTGAGGCGCTCTGGTTCACTGGCCGACAAATCATTCAGTTCCGTACGATCCACCCGGATGTTGTACAGCTCCCACCTACCTGGTGCGTCTTCTGGTGCCCACCGAGGAAACTCGCTAACAAGTTTCCAGTCGCCTTCCCGCATCCCGCGATTGCCTTCGTGCTCCCAGAACATGGGCCTCTCACGTTGCCAGTCACGGCCATTGAACAGGTCGAGAAAACTCTCTCCCTCAAGAGGTGTGATGTCGTTATCAGGTCGATGTAATGGGTAAGTTGCACCAGCAGCCGCGATACAGGTCGCCGGGATGTCGGTGATGTGAAGGGGCTGATGAACGTTTTTTGCGCTCTTGATGTTTGAAGGCCATCTCACTATGAAGGGTGTGGAAATCCCACCCTCATGGATCCAGTTTTTATAGAAACGGAAAGGAGCGTTGCTGGCATTCGCCCAAGGAAGGTCGTAACTCATAAATGTCTCGGGACCACCGGGTCGAATGCCCGTGATATTCCCGACTTTGATTCGCTCACCCGACGCCGTCGTGCCCTGAAACAGTGATGGATTTGGTTCATTGGTGTCCTCGGCGAGAAAGACTTCGCAAGCACCATTGTCGGAGAGAAACATTACGATCGTGTCATCCTCCACGGCATTTGATGTAAGTGCATTTAAGACCCGTCCAATCCCGCGATCCATCTGCTCAATCTGCGCGGCATACACAGCCATTCTGAGATCCTCCCACTCCTTCTCTCGTTCGTCCTCCCATGAATGTGCGTCCTCGTCCCGTGGTGAGATTGGCCATGTCTTGTCAAGAATTCCGCGTGAATTTAACTCCTCATGTCTTGCAGTCCGTACCTCGTCCCAACCATTCATATACCTGCCCTGATATTTTGTGATGTCCTCTTCAAGGGCATGTAACGGCCAGTGCGGCGCCGTGTAGGCAATGTAGAGAAAGAAAGGATTGTCACTTGCTGATCCTTCGTCGACCATACGAACAGCCTCATCGGATATAGCGTCCGTATAGTGGAAGTCGTCGGTCTCTACCTCGATGAATTTATCTCCCCGCATAAGAGTCGCAGGGTCGTAATAATTTCCAGAACCTGTAAGCGTGCCGAAAAATTTATCAAACCCACGTTGAGTAGGAGTCGGGTGCGATTCATCACCGGCTGCCCAAGCATCTGGATTCCGAAGGCCATAGCCACCGCCAACGTGCCACTTGCCAGACATATAGGTGTTGTATCCAGAGTCCTTCAGGACCTCCGCTACTGTGACGCTAGTTTGGTTCAGATATCCACGGTATGACGGCATGCCAAGATCGTCCGTCATGTATCCGATGCCAGCTTGATGTGGGTATAAACCGGTCAACAGACTGGCCCGTGAGGGGCAACATTTGGCGTTGTTGTACATCTGGCTGAACGAGATGCCTTGATCGGCCATCGCGTCCAAGTTAGGGGTGCTAATCTCCGCTCCATAAGCCCCAATATCAGAAAAACCCATATCGTCCGCCATGATGAGTACGATATTGGGTCTTCTCGATTCGGTCATTTGATACTCCGAGAATGCTGCAGGGCAGGGTCGGTCACCGCCACCTATTCCAGGTACGATAATTCCGTAATGCGAGGCTTATTGATGCACAGGGCGTAACGTACTAGTTCAGCAACTAGAACAAGCGTACGTCTGCTGGCATGAGTCTACTGAACGGTCGAAAACGGCATCGCGTTGTAGAGCATGTTTTCCTGAAAGAGTGCAGCAGACCCTGAGGATGGAGGCCAGCCGATTTCGGAGAATTTCCCCCGAGCTTCCGTACGGTGCTCCCAGCTTTCGTAAGACCACATGTGCAGCCACTTGTTCAACTGCCCGAGTTCTGAAGTCCAGACTCCAACCGGCTGCGACAGTGCCATTCTCTCGTTTATCTTTGAACTCCAAGCCTCCGTCCATGCCGCAGTAGCCCCAGGCTGCAGAGTGTACGCACGCATCTCGAAAATCGGGCCTATCTTGCGTTCGATGTCGAGTGCCGGCAAAAACGGGGCCGGAACATATATCTCTGAATACTGGTGCTCAATAAATTCATGCGTTTTCGGAGGCCAGTTACCACCGGCAACGGCCTTGGCTCGAGTCTCGTTTCGGTGCTCAACACTGTCGTACTGCCATATGTGAAGCACCCGGTTGAGTCTTCCGATCTCCGTGTAGAAATACCCGACCAGCGGGGAGAGCTTTTTACGCTCTTCTATGACATCGGATACGGCGTCTATGTAACCACCTATAGATCCCGGTTTCAGGTCGTAGGTACGGAACTCGTGGATCATATCTGACTCCGATATTGAGGCTGCTATAAATAGGGTTTATCTAAACGTTTTCGGACATTCCCAGTACCGCTGCAGGGCTACTGATTCCGTGAGGAAAGTCTGACAACAGTAGAAAGTCGGGTGACTGGAGATCTTCCCCGGCCACCCGACAGGTTATCTACTGGAGCGGTGAGAAATCGGCCGCCCACATCAGTTTGTTTTCCTGGTGAAGCGGAGATACGTTCGAGGACGGTGGCCACACTCCCTTCGCGCGTGTTTCGTTACGTACGTCCATGCGGTGCTCGAAGCTCTCGTAAGCCCACATGTGCGCCCACCGGTTAAGTGGACCGATGTCCGAGAACCATGCGCCAACCAGCGGCGAGTACTTCTGCCGCTCTTCTATGGCTTTGGACCAGGCTTCGACAACCTGCGGCAGGGCACCTTGGCCGTACTTGTAAATCCTCAACTCGAAAAGTGGTCCAACATTGCGGCTGGTCAGTTCTGGCATGAAAGGTGCGGGGAAGTAAATGTCAGACTGCATGTTCAAGATCAGGCTGGCGTTGTCGGGGGGCCAGATTCCGTCCGCAACTACCTTGGCACGTGTCTCTGTCCGATGGTTCATATCGTCGTACGGCCAGATATGAACGACCTGGTTGAGCGCGCCAACCTCCGTGTAGAAGAAGCCACCCAGAGGCGTTACTTTCACACGTTCCGGTGCCATCGCTTTCGTCTTCTCGAGGAATTCGGGAACACCACGCGGAACTAGATCGTAGGTTCGAATTTCATGAATCATTGATTGCTCCTGTTGGAGTTGTTCATAGCAGCGGCAGGTTACACCTCTGCGGTAGATTTTGGTTGGGTTAATTCGATATTGGTACCGATTCGCCTCACTCGATTATTTGAACTCCGGGATGACTTTGTCACAGAGCAGACGCATCGAACGTTCGATATGCGCCTCGGAGATTCCTTCACCTGCGTTGAACTCGGCTACTACTGAAGTTAATTTGAGGCGCTCTTTCAGTTCATGAACCCGATCAACCACCATCTCGGGGGTCCCGACTATGACTTTGTTGTCAATGACACGGTCCCATGACAGGTTTGCCAGCTCTGCCGTACGAGATGCACGCTCTGCATCTTTACCCACATCCGCGCGACCAGCCGTTACGGCTATCTGTCCACCCAGTCTCCGAAACTGTTTCATAAAACTTTCCTCGGGGACCGATAACGCCTCCTCACGGGATTCAGAAATATAGACCGGTATACGTATCGAGACGTCCGGAGGACCCTCGAAACCAGCTTCTGCACGGGCCGCCTGGTAATTGCTTACATACTCCTCGACCAGAGATGCATCGTGTTGTCGGACGCCAATAAACAAAGGGAGGTTCAGTTTCCCGACCACCGGAAAAGAGGCCTTGGAGTTAGCCGCCATACGAAGTGGTGGGTGCGGCGACTGTACGGGTTTGGGAACAAGGCAAACATTATCGTAAGAGTGAAACTTACCCTCGTATGAAAAGTGCTCCTCGGTCCACAATCCTTTAATTATTTCGAGGTCTTCGAAGGTTCTTTCACTACTGGTCGAGTAGTCAATTCCATATCCATCGTACGCGGCCGGAGAGCCGCTTCTGCCAATGCCAAACTCGAGTCTTCCACCACTGATCTGATCGAGTGTAGCCGTCTCTTCGGCCATACGCATAGGATCGGTAAGTGGTAGCACCTGGACGGCAGTGCCGATAGTGACCCGTTCCGTACGTGCCGCTATAGCAGAACCAACCGCCATTAATGAAGTTAATACCGCCCGCTCGGGCGTGAAGTGCGATTCTGCCATCCAGATCGCGTCCATACCGGTCGACTCTGCGAGGTCTACCTGACGCCAACCCTCGGCAAAATCTTCGGCCTGAGACCGACCTGGCCTAGCATGAAATTCCATGAATGTGCCGAAATCCAAAAGCTTCCTCCGGTCCCTATAGGTAAATGGAACTTCGGGGACAGTAACGGAGGAAAGCCAAAACGTCGAGCGAAATTCACATAGTCAACATGCATGAGGTTATTCGATCATCGCATAGCCTATTGCGGATAAACTGCGGAACACACCCGCCGCGACTAATAGGCAAGGACTCCGTTACGTGACTACAAACACTCCCGGCAAGAAGGTTCTTAACAAACAAGAGTCCAAGCGAGCCCCTGGAAAGTGGCGGTCGTGGGAGACAACCGAAGGGGCTATTCGTGCGCCACATCGTTCAATGATGCGCGCCATGGGATTGTCCGACAGAGATATCAACCAGCCGTTTGTAGGCGTAGCCTCGATGCATAACGAGGTTACGGTGTGCAACTTCGGAATAGCACCACTGGTTGAAGAGGTAAAACGCGGGGTATCGGAGTCCCAAGGAACACCTTTCATGTTCGGGACTATCACAGTGTCCGATGCTATCTCCATGGGCACCGAAGGAATGAAAGGATCACTGGTCAGCCGTGAGGTGATCGCTGATTCAATCGAGACGGTATGTTTCTCAGAACGCTTCGACGGCGTTGTTCCCATAGCGGGCTGTGACAAATCGTTGCCCGGTTCGATGATGGCTATCGCTCGCCTAAACATCCCCGCCGTATTCGTCTATGGAGGCTCAATCCTGCCAGGTAACTGGGAAGGGAAGCCTTTCCAGTTACAGGACGTAAACGAAGGGGTGGGCAAATACCAGGTAGGCGAGATCGACGATGCCACTTTGAGAGCAATGGAGATCGCCGCATGTCCAGGTCCTGGCGCGTGTGGTGGGATGTTTACCGCCAACACGATGTCTTCCATCGGGGAAGCTATTGGACTGTCCTTACCCGGCTCGGCATCGGAACCTGCCGTATCTAGCCGAAAAAGAGATTCTTCTCGTCGTGCTGGTGAAGCGGTCATGAACATGCTTCGCCAGGACATTCGACCTTCTGACATTCTCACGCGTAAGGCATTTGAGAACGCTGTGACACTTGTAGTCGCACTCGGTGGATCTACAAACAGCGCCCTCCATTTGCCGGCTATCGCGTACGAGATGGGGATCGAACTGACGTTGGAGGATATTCATGACATATCCATGCGGACTCCATTAATAGCGGACATGAAACCGGGTGGTAACTATTTGATGTTCGACCTGGACCTGGCCGGAGGAATCCCTCTCGCGATGAAGCGATTGCTTGATGCGGGACTATTACACGGGGACGCTCTCACAGTGACCGGGAAAACAGTTGCCGAAAATCTATCAGATGTTCCAGATGACGGTTCCCAAATGACTGTATTGAAGACGCCAGATGATCCTCTCTCGGCTACCGGGGGCCTGGTGGTACTGCATGGCAACCTCGCGCCGGACGGGGCGGTGTTAAAAGTCGCCGGTCATGAATATGGCTCGAACTGGAGCGGACCTGCACGCGTTTTTGATCGCGAGGAACATGTCATGGAGGCACTCCAGCAACGGGCGATAAAGAAAGGGGATTTCGTCGTAATCCGTTACGAGGGGCCGAGAGGTGGTCCCGGAATGCGCGAGATGTTGGACGTAACCGGTGCCATTCTCGGACAGGGTCTCGGAGAACACGTATTCCTCATGACAGACGGACGCTTTTCTGGCGCCACGCACGGACCTATGATCGGGCACGTAGGCCCGGAAGCCGCGCTAGGAGGCCCCATAGCCGCACTCCGTGACGGTGACGTAATAGAACTCGATCTTGAACGGTTCGAGTTGAACGTAAGGCTCTCCGATGAACAGTTGAAGGATCGGATGGCAGGGTGGGTCGAGCCTCCACCTCCCTACACACGCGGAACACTGGGCAAGTACATCAAGCTAGTGCAACCAGCCTCCCAAGGCGCCGTAACGGGTTAGTCACCTCGGGAGATATCTGCCGTTAAAACCAATCAATGACGTAGGGAGTACCCTGCATGTGACAGTCGTCAACTGGCACATGTTATTGCCAACATATCCTGTTTTCTCATCCGATCGTCATCGAAGGAGTATTTCTTTGCCAGATAAGAAAAAGGTACTTGTGACTGGAGCCAGCGGTCTCATCGGCCAACTGGTTATAGAACATCTGGGGCACAAGTACGACCTTAGCGGGCTGGCCCGTCGACCTGTTGTAGACATCCCCAGCGTGCAGGCAGACATCACCGATGCAGAAGCTATCAGGCCAGCATTCGAAGGGATTCACACGGTGCTTCACCTCGCTGCTGCGACCACGGGATTAACCGAGACCTGGGATGCGACATTTCCGATAAGCGTTCAGGGGACATTGAACGTTTATGAAGCAGCACGGAAAGCAGGCGTAAAGAGGGTTGTGTTCATGAGTTCCGGCAACACGCAACTCGGGTTTATGTTCGATCGATCACAGCCATACTGGAAGCTGGCGAGCATGCGGGAGGACGATCCAGATTTCCCGACAGAATGGCCAATGATCACCATCGAAGATGGACCGTACCCAAACAACCCGTATGCCGTCGCCAAGTCATTTGGTGAAAACCTCGGATTGCTATATTCGGAGCTGCACGGCATTTCTACCCTGGCAATCAAACTTGGTGGCGTACTAAAGGAGAACCGGCCACACGTCCGAGGCATCTGGCCGGGGTTCCTCGATCAAATGGACGCCGTAGATATGATCGACCGCTGTATCAGCGCCCCGGAAAACCTGATGTACGACGCGTTTAACGCCATATCAAACAACAAATGGCGCTGGCGAGAAATCCAGCATGGAGCCGACGTCCTCGGTTGGATACCCAAAGGCAGTGCGGAGATCGCGGCCGAACGCGATGGTATTAGCCCCGGATATGAACGCGGACCGTCTACACCCTCGGGCTACAAGGGCTACCAAAATTAAGCGCCAGCCAATCCGCCATTAGTTAGTGCCCGTCAACGGGCCGCATCAGGCAGAGTGAACTGAGACTGGGTCGTCTGTCCCGGCCAGGCTTGTTGAAGCATGAGGGATGCTCCTATCTCACCGAGAGCATCGGCTGCTTTTGCACCGTGCCCGTTGCCGCCAGTTAGGACAACGACTCTCTCGCCGCAAATCGCCTCGGCGTAAGGCCTCAGAGAATGCGTCTCGCTGGTCACACACGCAGCGGTTACCGAGTCAGAAAGGTCCAGGGCAGGCATCATTCGATGAAGTTCCGCACGGTAGGCATCCGCCATTTCAGGGTCGCCATCAGAGCGTAGCCATTCGTTCAATTCATTCAGGTTAGAAATTCGTTGCGGTCCTTCTGGACCACCACCAATCTTCAAGTACTTTTGACCATCTGGATATGTAACCGGTGGGTGCCAGTACGTCCGTACTCTTCCATCTCCAGGATGACATCCGACGCTCGGCATTCCATTCAAATCAGATAACGTTGCGTCATCTACAGGAACCATGACTATCGTTCGACCGCGCACGTGGAGTGGGAGCAGGATCGGAAGCAAGTTATCGAATGTGCTGTATGCACCCGTGGCCACGATCACCCGGTCGCTCAGCAGGGTCTGCCCTCCTGCTGTTTGCACCTGAACACCGTCATCTTGGACGATCATTTCTACGGCGTGGTCGTCGATGATTTCTGCACCGTTAGAGGCAGCCACAGTACTCATAGCATCTACGTATCCACGCGGATTTATGCGGCCAGCGTCCCGTGGTTGATAACCAATGGTCTCACCCGGTTCGAAGCGGAAAAACGGAAAGCGCTCGTTGGCCTCGTCCCCGGACATGACCTCGGGCCGCGTACCGCTGAAACGTAGAGCATGATTAGCAGAGCGCTCAACAACGGTCTCATCGTGATGAATACGCGTGTAACCAATCTCGTCGAAGAAGCCGATTCCAGCCGCTTTTTCGAGATTCCTGTAACGGGCTACCGATGTCGCACCCAGCTCAGACCAAACCGGGTCCTCATCCAGGGAGTGGGCATTTCGGCCCGCGTCATGATGGCTGGCTTTTGGTACAGCACTGTCTGTTATCGCCATAGCCTCGGTCGGACCGATAACAGCCACCTCGTCGGAGTTTGCTGAAAGGTGCATCGCGGCTGCGGAACCCATGATTCCGCGCCCAATTACGAGATGGCGGTACATATCAGTCATGTGATTTTAGATATGGCCTGACAGGCTATAACGAGTTACCCAGAATATCCGTAACCTGCAAACCGACCGTGATCTAACTCCCACCGCACATGTCGTACGCAAGGGCGATCATGCATTTTGTTGCGGACACCAGGCTTTCTATTCCAACAGATTCGTCGGTCCCATGAGCCCTGGAAAGCGTTGGGTCGTCGTCCGGGTGTACGCCACTGAAGCCGTAGGTAACGATGCCCAGGTCACGGGTGAACCTGGAGTCGGTGAATCCGTTACTGACTGCCGGAACCCACTGGATGTCATCACGAGACACGGCGAGTGACTGAGCTCGCTTTATGGCCTCTGCCAACTCCGTCTCAAAAGGTGATTCGTTCGGTACTGACATGTAGTCAATGTCGTACTCAACGCCCGGGATACCATCAAGTACCTTGTCCAGTTGTTCGCGTACGTACTCCTCGGTCTGGAACGGGAGCGTGCGAACGTCACATGTCAGCTCGAACACTTCCGGCACGCTGTTGCTCTTGATGCCGCCATTGATCATGGTCGGCGTAAGGGTCATCCGGGATAGCGCCCTCAGGATAGTGCCCAACCGGGGATTGTCCTCATTGGCCTGCGCAATTATTGAGTCGATATTACCGGGCGTTGGCCGGTCTTCGATTGCAAAGGTCCCGAGGTGATTGAAGAATTCGAGTGACGTGTCGAGGTCCGGTTCATAGTTCTCGATCGCTCCCAGGGCGTTTGCCAGCGAGTAACTGGAGTTGGTTCCGGTCCATGCCACGGATGCATGCGCGCTCACACCCTTGAACCGGATGTGGACCTCCATGCGTCCCTTCTCGCCTGTACCAAGGAGATACGCAAGGTTGCTGCCGGTTTCGACCGGCGTGCCTCCACCTTCGTTCACGGCAAACTCGGACTCAAGCGTCTCAGGGTGGTTATCCGCAAGCCATCCGAATCCCCAGCGGCCACCGTGCTCTTCATCTGCACCGCTCACCAGTCGGAGACCATGAGATAGCCGGACATCGTTTCGCTTGAAGATCGCCATCGCCATAAGCTGGCTGGCGAGCAGTGCCTTGCAGTCGGAAGCACCACGGCCGTAAATTCGACCGCCTGATATTTCAGCCGAGAACGGGTCGAAACGCCACTTATCCCAGTCCTCTACCGGCACGACGTCCGTGTGAGACATGTACATCAAGCGAGTCTTCTCGTGATCAGCGCCGGGTAATACCGAGATGATATTGTCCCGACCTTCGTCACGTGCCAGAAGCTGGGACTCGATACCCTCTTTGGCCAGCCAGTCTTTTATGTATACGGCGGCTTTTGTCTCGTCGCCGGTAGGCATAAAGCCGGTATTAACGGTTGGAATCCTCACCAGTGACTGGTGAAACTCCACGATCTCGTTCGTCGCCTGGTCCACCTGATCGAGCAGCGATTGAAGTGATGGCATCTTAGTTCCTGTCGGTACTCATGAGTGCGGCCAGTTGAACTGGAAATCCTCGTGGTTTTCGAGAGCGTCTAAATTTTTACATCCAGGTTGGTTTGGTCCCCACCAGCCGGATATTCGTCCTTCAAGTTCCGACCGAGAACCTCGGGAAGCGTCCTCGCGGCACGAGCGTCCTGAGTACGTTTCCACTCTCTTCTCAGGTCAGCGGTATGACCACGGAAATGCGGAATAACGTATCGGGCAAACAGTTCCATGGAGTAACGACTCTTCTCATGTGGAACCCATTCGTGAGTGGTAATCATCACACCTCCCAGTCCTCCAACCTCTTCGTCCAGAGCTTCCAGTTGCTCGATAGCATCATCAGGTGTCCCTACGATCCAGCGTCGACGCTTAACTACAAACTCTGGAGTGATTTCATCTTCTGGCTGGTCCGGAGAATCGCCCCAGCCAGCGCTGCCGTTGATCACAAAGAAGTAATCGTGCACATCACGTTGTATTGATTGCTCAACATCGGCCCATGCCTGTTCCCTGGTGTCCGCCAGGTACACGTATGTGGCAATTCGAGTGTCTTCTCTTTCCACGCTGTATCCATGTGATTCAGCTGCTGCCTTCAGGCGTGGGTAATGTTCCCGAAACGGCAGGGCTGGCGGTGGTGCCTGTGCCGACGGAGAGAAGATCATCATCCCGTACTTACCGGCAAGGTCCAGTGAACCGGTGCTACCGGAGGTCGCCATAGCCATTTGCAAGCGTGGTTGCTGGTAAGAACGTAACTGTAAGGCCATACCTCTCAAGTTCCAGAACTTACCCTCGTAGTCGATAGGATCTGGTGATTCGAGGAGTTTGACCATGATGTCCACCGATTCCTCAAGCATCGGGCGTAGCTTGGTTGGTGGAATGTTGAATAGCTTGACATCAGATGGAAGACCACATGGTCCAAGACCGAGTATCACCCGACCTTTCGAAAGATGGTCGAGAAAGGCGAAACGCTCGGCGAGTTCAAATGGGTGATGGAAAGGTGCACTCACGACTGAAGTACCAAGTTTTATGACACTGGTAAGCCCACTTGCCTTGGCCAGAAACATATCTGGTGCCGGAATGTTTTCCCATGCAGCTGTGTGGTGTTCACCAACAAAAAACTCGTCATAACCGAGTTGTTCCGCATAAAGAAGAAGATCCAAATCACGATCGAATGCAAGCGACGGGCTTTCCGTCGGCAGATGTAACGGCATCATGAAAAAAGCGAACTTCAATTTCTCATCCTCCTGAACAGTCGAGTGATCCCTTGTATCACACTAACGATGGCGAAGCCTAGCATCTCACGCATAAGCGTGGGTCGACCAATAGACCGTATTACGGGACACCGGCCAGATCTAGTCCTAAACGGAACCGTGTGAAATGGGCATAACCCGTCGCGGGCGAAACGTGCATCTTTGCTGCTCGATTTAATAGGATTCACTTGAGTAGTGCCAGAACCTACCCCCCCTGACACTGGACCGCACGGAAGCCAGCAATACTCATCAAACTTCCGACGTTCCTGCATCCGAAAAATGGGAGAGCCAATAGATGAGACGGTCCGTATTCTTCATCCGTCCTCACAAGTTCATTTCACGGTTGACCATCACCTGCATCGTCGGCTGCGCCTTGGTGATGATGCTTGCTGCCTGTTCCAGCGGAAGCAAAAGCAACGACATCGTCTTTACTTCGCAACGCGACAGCGCTAACCCGGACATTTACAAGGTTTCGAGTTCAGGCGGCGAGGCGCAAAGGTTAACCAACACATCAGCGACCGAGAAAAATCCTGAATGGTCCCCGAGGCGGGACAAGATCGCGTTCCTGTCAGACCGAGGCGACAATTTCGAGTTATACATCATGGATTCTGAGGGCGAATCAGAGCAGGTTGCCGTGGGCGGACCTGGTGAGCGTAAAGATTTCGCATGGGGACCGGACGGAAACCGAATAGCCTACGTATCGGATCATGAAGGACAGGATTTCATTTACGTGAAAGACCTGTTGCTCAACCGTAAGTTCAGATTATCGACTATCGATGCGAAACAGGAGTTGGGCAGCTGGTCACCGAATGGTGAGTGGATCGTTTTCTCGGTGAAAGGCGGAGACAGAGAAGGAATTCACCGTAAAAACCCCGGGGGGGTCGACGAGGTGCAGTTGACCGAGCACGAGGACACTAATCCGGTGTATTCACCAGATGGAAAATTCATCGCTTTCATATCCAAACGTGATTCTGATGCCAAAGAAATATACGTCATGAACGAAGACGGGCAAGAAGAGCGGAATCTATCTCGCAAATCCGGAAACGACTTTGGCTTCAGCTGGTCTCCCGATAGTAGAAACCTGGTATTTGTATCCGAGCGCGATGGCAAAGAAACACCAGAAGTATTTCTGATATCTATTGGTGGCGACGATCCTACGCGACTGACGAACAACAACTCTGACGAGAGGTCACCAAAATTCTCGCCAAAAGGGGATCGGATTGTGTTCGAATCCGACAGTGACGGAGATTCAGATATCTTCTCAATGAGCCAGGATGGAACCAACCAGCAGCGCATCACAGCAACCGACGAAGACGACGTGCATCCTGATTGGTAACACTACTACCCGGCCGGGTTAAACGTTTTAAACAGGACCGCGTCTCAGGCCACATCCATGCGTGCGAGACGTCGGATAGTTAGCACGGTAAAAATCACTGCTACGATTCCTGCTGCGGTAAGTGCCTGAGAAAGGTCCAGGGACGACGAGTCCCCTGCAAATTGCACCTCATCGAAACCGTGGATAGTTGCCTCAGTGTAATGACGAATACTTAACCACCGGACCCCCTGAAGAAATCCCACAACCGCCGCCTCCCAGACGAAGACGTAAATGAGTCCCAGGGCCAGCGCATGATTGGACATCAAACCGGCCCACGTGAATATAGAGGCATACACCACGACACCTACGGCGAGTCCAGCTGCGACAGCCACGGTCGCATCTGATGATGATTCTGGCAGGATTAGAACGGTAGCCACGCCACTAGAGAGGACCACCAGTCCGGCCACCGTGATAGTGGAAAGTAACTTTGGCATGGCGATAGCCCAGCGCGGGACTGGCTTGAGGTAGAGATGTGCCATCGTCTGATCTTCCATCTCGTGCCCAAGAGACGCCGTTCCCAACACCAGCGTGATAATCGGTAAAACGACAGCTATCACTAGCGGACGCATCAGTACATCGTCACGGAACTCAACCAGGTTTTCGCCCTCAGGTGGAACAATCGCTGCCACTATTGCCAGTCCGACCGGGACTGCGGCTATCAGCAAAAGGATAAGTAGCCTTCGTGGCCGCAGCATCTGGGTTAGTGAAAGCCTGTATATCGTCAACATATCTTTATCGGTTCGCCAGGTAACTAAATACGCTCTCCAGCGAGTCATCCAGCGGATCAACTGTGGTTAAACGGATATTAAGATCCTGAGCTTTTTTGGGGATGGCGAGCTGCAACTCCCGGACACTGTGACTCAAGATTTGAATGTGCGCGTCGCCATCCATGGAAATCGACTCTACAGATGGTTCCGATATCAGGCCGGCCGCCAATGCACGTATGTCCGATGCTCCTACCCTGACCACATAAGGCCGCTCGCTCAATTTCTGTCGGATCACGTGATAGTCCCCGGAGGCGGCTAATTTTCCATATACGAGAAGCAGAATTCGGTCAGAAACCGCCTCAATTTCTTCCAGTATGTGAGACGAGATCAGGATCGTACGTCCCTCCGAAGCGAGACGAGATACCAGTTCCTGAAACTCTATACGTTGCCGTGGATCGGTACCGCTAAGAGGCTCGTCTAACAGCAGTATTTCAGGATTGTGAACCATTACTGCAGCGAGTCTCATACGCTGTTTCATGCCGCGTGAATAGGTTCCGAGTCGCCTGTCTGCTGCTGCTGTCATGTCAACCTGTGCAATGGCTTCCGTAGAGGCTCCTTGGACATCTGAAACCCGTTGAAGGCGTGCATTCAACTCAACAAACTGTCGGCCCGTCATAAAGTCGTACGTTGATTGGTGTTCCTGCATTACACCGATTCGGTTATATAACTCGTAGTTATTCCGGACGGACTGCCCAAGGACTTTTATATCTCCTCCGGACGGACGCGTAAGACCACAGATCATCCTCAGCAATGTAGTCTTGCCCGCGCCATTAGGACCAAGCAGCCCTGTCAGTCCAGGACGAACTTGCAGGGAAACGTCGTTGACAGAGACAACATCCCCAAACCATTTAGAAACGTTATGCACCGATATGGTCGGCTCTACATCCATTGGCACCGGGGTGATCTCTCTATGGCTATTAGATGTAGTCATTTATCAAGTCACCAGGTTTCTGTAACGAAACACCATGACACCAACAGCACCGGTGATCACCGCAGCAATCACACCAGCGTTATACCAGGGCGAAATCGGATAGTGATCTCTGGAACCAAAAGTCCTGCTGACAACTCCACCCTGGAAAGTATTCGGAAGGACCAGAAGGTTTAGATAGTGGCCAGCGTCACCGTCAGGAGCCTCAACCCAGGGTTCATCGACTGAATTTCCTGATGTCCAGTACTCCTCTCGATCCTGTTCGGAGGTCATAATTTCTCCTCCAAACACACCGATCGCAGAACTAATAAAGATAAATGCAATAACACCGGCTGATGCAAAAGCTCGCCGAGTCGTGAGTGATGCAGCCGCCATCGCTAAGCTGGTCATGAATGCCGAAAGTATCAGTCCAATCACGATGATGGCGGTCAAATCCCGTCCGTTGTCCTCGATATAGGCCCAGGGACTGTCATCTGACAATATGAAGGAGATGTACAAAAGAGCCTGAGGCACAAGAGTGAACCCAGCCGTAAACGTAAAAAAGGCCAACCATCTCGCGATCGAATAGTCCAAGGATGTCAACGGACGCACTGCGTAAAGGACGAGAACCGAGTTGCGCCTGTCTGAACAAAGTAGACCCGGGCCCACTACCGCAGCAAAAAGCAACATTACTATGAAGCTGAGTCCGAAATAATCCTCGTGCCCGGGAGGATCTATGTCTTCAGCGTTACCACCGAATGAAGTGATCACACCAGCTATGAAGACAAAGGCGAGCGCCGGTCCAATCGCCAGCAAAGCAAATATGCCGGGCATTAATTTGGCCGATACTCCTCGTCCCAATCCAAGAACGGATCGCACACTGTCCATGTAAACGGCAATGAGAGCTGTTACTCGACCACCACTGGGTCCTTCATAGTGACGGTATCCAAGATCGAAAACCTCTCCGTCGCTCTGATCTATGTTGACCCCATGCGCAACTGCCCGATCTGTCAAGACGCAGGTGCCCTAAAGATGTCACTGAGCCTGTTGGACCGGGGGGCCATTCGGTGTAGAAATGCACCCGTTTCGACGATGGAGTCACGGATTGTGTTCAGGTCGTCGTCCGATACGTCCTCAATAACCAGTACCCGGCCTTCTGTTCTTACTTCAATTCCTTTTGCCAGGAGGGACTTAGCGACAGCGTTTGTCCCCTCGTCAAATTCAATTACCAGCGTTTCTGTATCACTGGTGTAGCCGGAAACCTCACCTTGCTCAAGTAGTTCACCCGATTCAAGAACTATGATGCGATCGCATGTGCGTTCTATGTCACCCATAAGATGGGAAGAAATCAGAATCGAAATCCCAAACTCCTTACCGGTGCGTGAAATCAGTTCCAACATCTCCTGTCGACCTGCCGGGTCCAGGCCTGCCGTTGGCTCATCCAGTAGAACGAGTTGAGGGTCATGAACAATGGCTTGAGCGAGCTTGGCTCGTTGTTTCATTCCAGTCGAGAAGGTGCCCATGGGACGATACCGCTCTTCATCTAGTCCCACGTGACGAAGGACATCCGTCGCCCTCGTACGTGCGTCGGTCCTTGGCAGACCACTCACCCGTGCCATGTGGGTAACAAACTCAGCTGCCGATACCGCGGGGGGAAGGCACTCATATTCTGGTGAATAACCTATGAAACGATGCGCCTGACTAAGATCTTCACCCTCTTCACCAAGTACGGTTATCTTCCCTGATGTGGGTCGAACAAGGCCGAGAAAAATAGTCATGAGTGTGCTTTTGCCGGCACCATTAGCCCCAAGTAACCCCGTCGTGCCTTTTTCCACATCAACAGTCACATTGTGCAGGGCTACAGTCTCACCAAAATCCTTGGTCAAGTTCACAGTCGATAGGAGGGCGGACATGCCCTATATTATATGTAGAAACAGCGAAAAGCAGAAGAACTCAACAGGGTGAGACAGTCACCCTTCAGAGACTGTAAAAGCGCTCGGCATTACCGCCAAAAACTGCCGCACGATCGGCCACTGACATCTTGCCAAGTACACGTGAGGCTGCGTGGAAGACCTGTTTGTAAGAACCCGCAAGAGTGCAAACAGGCCAGTCGCTGCCAAACATGAGCCTGTTGTAGCCAAACATATCGACTACCTTGTCGACGTATGGAACCAGATCATCCGGACTCCAGTTCTCTGGGTTTGCTTCTGTAACCATCCCGGAGATTTTGCAGTAGATCGATGGGATCTCTGCAACTCGACTCATGTCGGACATCCAGGGCTCTAATACGCGATCTGCAATCAGCGGTTTGCCGATATGGTCGACGACCGCCTTTAGATCAGGTACCGCATCCAGCACGCGTGGTATATACGGGAGATGTTGTGGGCGAGCCAGGAAGTCAAAAGGTACCTCTCGCACTGCGAGTTCCTTCAGCCCATCGATCACCGCAGACTGCATGATCCAATCGTCGTTCGGCTCATCGTGCCAGATATGTCGAACCCCTTTGAAGTAAGGGTCCAATATGAGATCGTCCAGGGTGTTGCCGAGATCCGGGTCAGTCAGATCAACCCATAACACCACACCGGCCACGAACTCATTCTGGGCTGCCAGACGAAGTAGCCAGCGTGCTTCCTCAATCGATGAGTGCGCCTGGACGATTACAGTCTTCTGTATCCCCACTTCTTCTATAAGTGGTTTGAGATCACCGGGCAGCCTGTTCTGTCTTAGGACATTATCTCCTGGTGGCATCCAGGGATAGTCGAGTTCTGACAAATCCCAGAAGTGGTGGTGACTATCTACAATTGACGGCAACGTTCATCCCATTGCTCCGATATAGAGGCGCTCGAAGTTGAATGAATACCTGTCGGAAAACAAGGCTTTCCAGGGCGAAGTACGCATAAACCTCGCACTTTAACCTACAGCAATCCGACCAATCTCTGGACCATCTCGCTCAGGGTCGTTATGCCCAACGCCGGGCCCTGTCATTACAGCATCAGAGTACCAGAGTTCGCCGTCCCGGATAGAGAGACCGTGTGGTGCAGGAGCATCGTCATCAAACTGGATTCGATCCTGCTCTGAACCTGTCTCCACGTCGTACTTGATTATGACTTGATCCGACGTGTGCGCGCACCAGATACCGTCCCCATCTCGCGCCAGTCCGTGCAAACGCTCTGTTGATACTTCGAAGGTCTCGAGAACCTTCATGTCATCAGATGGGTCACATATGTGTATGGCTTTAGGATTGAATCCAGTTACCCAGAGTTTGCCGTCTTCCCATTCAAGACCGTGAATACCACCACCATCTGGGGTACGCCACCGATTTATGAAGGCACCCGTCTGCAGGTCTAACTGGTAGATCCACCCAACGTGGGTATCGGTGGGCCTATAGTCCCGAAATCGGGTGACTCCGTTGGAAGCCGTCCACAGAAACCCACCTCCCACAGTGATCCCAGACCCGTTCTCGGTCGGTGTATCCATGATCCGTGTCACATAACCATCGACGTTCATCACGTAGACTTTGTCAGACTGTTGGTCCATGACGTAGAGCTCGTCTTCGAACCACTGGAGCCCATTCGGCATCCGACACGGAGAGTCGTAGGTTGCGATTGTCTGTACGGCCAACTTAGCGCTCCTGTGCGTTCTTGATCTCTTTGTGAGCCCTTCAATGGGGCTGAGGCCGTCACTATGGGCCGGGTCCGAGGTGGCGTCAAGCCAGCGATCCTTGAAATTCACCCGAGACATGCCATCTCTATTATCCGAGGTCTATCTCATCGACCATTACATGGTTCGGGTGCCGCTTTCCTATTAGATATGCATCTGTACGTAATGCAAATCGTTGGTGAGACCCGGTAAACCGAGACAGGTAACGCGCCGCAACGCCCAGACCATTACGAGCAAAGGCTACGCCTACAAGGGCTTCCCGTGCAGGCGTCGGGATTGATTGTGAAGGTCTATAAGACCATCCAACAGCCAGACCTGCTAGAAATGCATGTAATGCCATGGCAAAACTTCGCCAGATCCCACTGCCCACGAGAATCAACTTGATGGCGACCTGCAAGGCCGCTTTTCCTACACCATTAATGTGGTCTTTTATGAGTGTGAATTTCAGATCGCGTCCAATTGGTATCGAGCGCAGCTTACCGCCTGGGCCGGATATTCTCTGCGGCCCAGGCGGATTTAGCGGACTTTGCCTATACGTGGTCAAACCGACCGCAAATAACGGCTAGTCTTTGTTGTCTGCCGATCCGCCGACTAAGCGCCGGATGCACCAGAACCCTGTTCTTCAGCCAGTGCCCGCAGGAATTCGTCCAACGTCACGGCAAGCTGACGGGCAAACACAGTCACAATGGACGCGGTGCGCAAAACAATCGCGGCAACGCCCCATGCCACTGCCGCCGGCAGGCTTACCCAGACCCGCCCAAGTGAGCCGGTTGGGGTTATTCCGCCTTCGCTACGCTCTGCGAGGCCGGTGACGAAACCGTCGATCTTGTCCGTCATTACCCTAAGGATCAGTGTGAAGATCCGACCAAAATTGATCAGGACCAACGCAATTTGAGTCGCTAAATCGCCGACTCGCTCTGCCCAGGTCATAGTCGCCCCTCCTAAGTAATCAACTGAACGGCGAAAACGTCTGCGCATCCTCGTAGATAGCTCATTTGCATCCTGTATCCAGGACACAAGGCAGGCTATGTTCCCTATTTCGGGAAGCTTTCTAGGAAGCGCAAGACCACCGAACGATCGTTAGGCTACAAACCTCGCAACGATTGGTCAATTCAATTACGTGTTTCGTTATTGCGATTACGTACAACGTAGGTATCTCGTAGTTATTTGTGATATCCCGCACATACTCCCCCATAACGCTACATGCACAATAGGAACAGATACTTTTCGTTACACGCAGGCACTTACACGATGAAATGTCTTGTATTTGGGGCGTTATGTCAGAAATATCGACGTTTTCGACGCTCAAACACGAGCAGGGATGGTCTATTGGGAGTAAGATTAGAGACCGGATCGGTTTCTATATTTCATTTCACATACACGGGTCCACGTCGATCTTTTCCGTGCGTAAGCGCAACTCTATTTCTTCGCAGCCGATCCCATCGGGCTTCTGCCCAAGACGCTACTTCGGATTGCTGAACCGCACGCACGACCCGTACCGGAGGCATTAATGCCGACATCGGCTAAGTCTTTCGACGCGCAACACCGGGAACGAATCATGGTGTTTATCGACGGAAGCAATCTATATCACGTCCTTGGCGAGGTGTGCGGACGTCACGACTTGAACTTTGGAAAGTTCGCCGAGAAGGTTGCGGGAGACCGAAATCTTGTTCGGACTTACTACTACAACATCCGTCAGGACTCTGACCGCGACCCAAACGTCGCAACCGAGCAGGGTAAATTCCTGCAAACCATGTACGACACCCCGTACCTTGAAGTCCGTATGGGGGTCTCGAAACGACATGGAGAGACCATGGTCGAAAAGGGTGTTGACGTTTTCATGGCGACAGATTTAGTCGCGTTCGCGTTCATGGATATGTACGACACAGCAATCGTTGTAAGTGGAGACGGTGACTTCTTTCCTGCGATTCAAACGGCCAAAAACCAAGGTAAACACGTCGAGGTAGCAGCATTCGACAACAACCTGTCCAGTGAGGCCGGAAACGTCGCTGACGCGATCATTCGATTAAACAAGACGTTCTTCACTGGACTATGGTCAGATCGAAGACGTAGGGCTGCATCAGGATCAAGTGGCTCTGGGGCTACCACCACAACAAGACGTGCCCGCTCCACGCGATCTTCTTCAAGTTCCACTGCCCGAAGTGCAACAGGGACTATAGAGCCAGAGGCACAGTCCGAATCAACAACTGAAAACACAGGACGCAGCACTACTCGACGCAGGACGACTACAACACGGTCTACGGCAAGGTCATCCGGGCAGCGCACAACCCAGAGGCGCCGCACACCGACCCGGCGCACCGCATCTTCGAGCACGTCAGATTCGCCGATTGCAACGGATACCAGTACGGCTCCAGAACCTTCACTTGCGAGTAATACAGAGTCGACAATCATTAGTGCTAACGACGGAGGCACAAGCGACAGCCCTAACGATACACAATCCAGATCACGAACCCCAGTCCGTCGCACTCCAGCCCGGAGACGTGTTGGTGCACGACCAAATTCAAGTGGCGACAACGACAGAAATGCCCCTACTCCCCCGACACCACCTAGCCTCCGGAGACGCGCTCGGTCCACTAACGAAGACGACAACTCATCAAATTAACTACGTGTGGGTTAACAAGGAGCCGTAAAGAAAAATGTATAACGGTCTCCTTCCGACTCCATTTTCGTATTGAACTGGTCCAGGAGAGCTCCGTAGCCTGACTAATGAGGACGGCACTTCCCTCTCCGGTGAGCCGGTATAGAACAGGATTAATCATCTTAATTAAACCGGTCTGGTGTTCTAGCCGAGGCCATGATTAGTCAATTGATTAACAGCCGGTCCCCGTCTATATGTAATACCCAGAGGATTTCTGACCTGACCCGATATGTATTTTGATTTACGACTCTGGGGCCTAACGCGCGGCGTAAGAATTAGGATCGCATGGGCAGTGCTCATCGGTCTCCTAACAGCAGCTGCAGGTGTAGCACGCCTTGCATTACTTGGCTGGCTGTTGGCCGAGGTATTTGAGGGGCGTGGATTCGGTTCACTCGCAGTGCCAATAGCGGGCGTCGCCGGAGTAGTCGTACTCCGAGGCCTTCTGCAGTTCTACAAAGAGATGGTTTCACACCATACCGCAGCGCGCGTTCAAATCGCACTCAGGAGCAATTTGCATGAGAGAGTGATGGAGTTGGGCCCAGCGCATTTCAATGAACAGCGCACCGGAGATACCATCCTTTCTCTGGTGGATGGAGTCGAGCAACTCGAGACTTTCTTCGGCCAGTACCTCCCTCAGTTTTTCGTCGCGCTTTTAACACCTATAGGTGTCTTTGCGTTCATGGCGTTTTTGGACCTCACAACAGCGACGATATTCTTGGTCTCAGCAATAGCGGCACTATTTCTTCCAGCTCTTTTTCATAAATGGAATAGTAAGAGCAGTGAACGACGACGGAACGCTTACGGCGATTTCGGGGCTGATTTCCTAGACTCGATACAGGGCCTGGCAACGTTAAAGGCGTTTGGCCAAAGTGATGCTCGTGGTGTGATGCTAGCCGACCGAGCTCGCTCGGTTTTCAAAAGCACTATGTGGGTCCTGGCGACAAATGCGCTATCCGGAGGGCTATCCATCGCTGCAATCTCTATAGGCGCGGCGTTAGCCCTTGGCTGGGGGGCATATCGTGTGGACACAGGGGGCCTTGAGTTGAGCGTCCTTCTGGTGATCCTGATGCTGGGTGTCGAAGTGTTCAGGCCATTGAGGGAGTTAACCCAGCTTTTCCACCAAGGACTACTGGGTATTTCCGCCGCAACGGGAATATTTGCTATGCAGGACGCCAAACCCTCAGTCGAGGAAGTCCTTAAGACAAGGCATGACCTCTCAACTATGGAACCCACTATGTCATTTGAGGGTGTTCTGTTTTCCTACCCGGGGGCCCGACGTCCAGCCCATGACCATCTTTCATTCACAGTATCCGCAGGTGAAAAGGTTGGGCTTGTGGGGCCGAGCGGTGCGGGAAAAACATCGGTCATAAAACTCCTCCTACGTGTCTACGACCCAAGCGAAGGCAGGGTAATGATCGGAGGTGCAGATCTTCGAGAATTATCGTTTGATCAGATTCGCAGCAAACTGGCTGTTGTAAGCCAAGATACGTACCTGTTCCATGGCACGGTGTCTGACAACTTGAAGTTCGGTAATCCTGATGCGACCCCGGAGGAACTCGAAGAGGCAGCCAGGGCGGCCAATGCACATGGATTCATCTCTGCTCTTCCAGATGGGTATGGGACTGTGATAGGAGAGCGGGGCATTCGTCTATCAGGAGGACAACGACAACGTGTGGCAATTGCGCGCGCGTTGTTGCGAGATGCTCCAATCCTGATACTTGACGAGGCGCTATCTGCAGTGGACGCAGAAAACGAGTACATAATCCAAGATGCGCTCGACAGACTCATGGAAGGTCGGACGACACTCATAATCGCCCATCGTCTATCGAGTGTGATAAATGCTGACCGCATCATAGTTCTAGACGAAGGTCAAGTGGTCGAATCCGGTTCGCACTCACAACTGTTGACAGATGACGGCATATACGCGGCTCTTATGCAAGATCAGGTTGTGACCAACAATGCAAAGGCCCCGACTATCAAGGAGTCCACTCAAATCCATGAACCCCAAGAGTCGTTTGTAAGTCAGACCGCGGAAATGGCCCCCACAGAAGCGATACTGCGGGCCGAGGGTATGGGATGGAAGGAGACAGGGCGAGAGTTATTCAAAATGGTTATGCCATGGAAGGGCAAATTGACCCTGACCTTCTTGCTGGGCATCGCTCGTTTTGCCAGCATTATTGGAATCGGTGTCACCTCTGCGCTTACGGTAGCTGCCGTCAAAGATGGTGACTCCTTTGGTTGGCTTCTTGTGGTCTTGGGAACACTTGCCCCGCTTGCTGCTATTCTCACATGGCTCGAATCATGGGTTGCGCACGATATGGCATTCCGGTTACTGGCCGAAATACGAGTCGACCTATACCGAAAGCTTTCCGAGCTCGCGCCAGCCTATTTAGCCCGCCGTAGAACAGGCGATCTTGTCGGCATGGCCACGCAGGATGTCGAGACCGTCGAGTATTTTTTTGCGCACACCGTCGCCCCTGCCTTCGTTGCTGTGGTGGTACCTGCGGTCGTCCTTGCAACCTTATTCATCTTTCATCCAGTCCTTGCCCTGACACTGATTCCGTTCCTATTTATCGCGGGCATAAGCCCGTTCCTCGCTCGTGGCAAGTTGGACCGACTTGGATCTCGTTCTCGGGAAGAACTGGGAGTTTTGAACGCCCACGCGGTGGACACTTTGCAAGGATTGAACGAAATCATTGCCTTCCAATATGGGCCGAAACGTGCCTCTGAGTTTCTCGAGCGAGCACGCTCAGCTATCAAGGTGCGCCTCCCCTTTTTCCGGGAGTTGACGCTGCAACGCGCCTACCTCGAAATCACAATGGGCATAGGCGGACTTGCTATGGTCGCTGTCGGTTCATGGCTGGTGTCTGAAGGCCGACTGGACTCAAGTCTTTTACCCCTGGCGACCCTGCTGGCAATGGCCTCGTTCCTACCGATCTCTGAAATCTCCCACACCGCTCGGCAACTGGCTGACACACTGGGAGCGACACGCCGTATTTTCGCCGTCCACACAGAGAAGGTGGCCGTGAAGGATGGCCCAGGGAAACAAGGCGATATTTCGGATCTTCCACACCGAAATACAAATTCTGCAGCTGCTCTTTCAATGGATAGGGTGACATTCTCTTACGAGATGATGGATAAACTGGCTCTGACCGATGTAACTTTCTCAGTCGAGCCAGGAAAAACCCTGGCTCTTGTTGGTCCTTCTGGAGCCGGGAAAACGACAGTCGCTCATCTGTTTCTTCGTTTCTGGGATGCATCGGGCGGATCTGTATCCATTGATGGAATTGATTTGCGGGACTACCGCTTGGACGAGCTAAGAGATCGCATAGCGTTGGTCTCGCAGGATACCTATCTATTCAATGCCTCACTACGGGACAATATTCTCATGGCCCGACCAGACGCCACTGAATGCGAACTCCTAGGTGCTGTGGACAGTGCAAGCCTGACTTATTTTGTCGAATCTCTTCCTCACGGCATGGATACGTTTGTCGGAGAACGAGGCACACACTTGTCTGGTGGCCAGCGTCAGCGTGTAGCAATTGCACGGGCATTTTTGAAAGACGCACCCATCTTGATTTTGGACGAGGCAACTTCCCATCTAGACGCCTTGAACGAACGATCCGTTCGGATAGCATTGGATGGACTGAAGAACGATCGGACCACACTTGTGATTGCACACAGATTGTCTACAGTCCGGGATGCAGACCTAATCGTTGTAATGTCCGAGGGCCGGGTTGTGGAGGTAGGCTCGCATGACGAACTAATTGACAACGATGGTTTATACGCTCAACTCGTGGCGACACAACTAGGCCTAGAGTTGATTCCAGAAGGATAAGAAATTCACAGCGTGCGGGTTGTTTACCGTACCATCTAAAAGTTGGTGTATGAGCCGTCTCGTCGATGTAGATGAATGAAGTCTGCCGGGGTGCTCGCACGTGATGCAGCGATTTTTTCATCAACGTCTACTCCCAGGCCCGGACCGGTCGGCACCGGGTAGCGTGACCCCTCGAGTTCCAGCAATTGCGGGAACAACTCCCGGTCATCCCTTCCCAGATTTTCGGTAGGGGAGTTTCTGCACTCAAGCCAAGCAAAGTTGGTGACGGCCGCGCCCAGATGCACACTAGCCGCAGTACAGATCGGACCCAAGGGGTTGTGCGGCATCAAGTCTATGTAGTGTGCCTCGGCCCACCCGGCAATCTTTAGAGCTTCCGTGAATCCCCCGACATTACAAATGTCCAGCCGGACAAAGTTTGTCAAGCCGCGTTCGATGAAAGGCAGGAACGTCCACTTGGAGTCAAACTCTTCGCCTATTGCGAATGGAATGTCGGTCATCGTCCTTAGCGATTCGTAGGCGTCAGGTGATTCTGAGCGAATCGGCTCCTCTAGAAAATCGAGTGTTCCGGTGGGCATTTTCTGGGCAAATGAGGCCGCTTCTGCTACGGAGAAACGGTGGTGAGCATCGATGCCTAGCACAGGGCCGGGACCGAGAGCCTCCCGAACTTTCGTCAACCAGACGGCGGTGTTAGCCAGGGACTCACGCGGCTCGTACACCTCTAAACCTCTCGATCCGGTCCCGTCTGGCATCAACGGGAGATTTCGTCGGATCACGTCCCAACCCTTTTCAACCAACATCTGACAATCGTCAACCAACTGCGGTCCATCGGGTGCTGTGACGGTGGCGAATGCCGGTACATAGTCACGCTGTTTTCCGCCGAGCAGCTGGTAAACCGGCACACCGAGCGCCTTGCCGGTGATGTCGTGGAGCGCGATATCGATCGCAGAAATACCAGCAGTCAAGATCAAGCTTCCCTCAAAGTACTGGCCCCGGTACATTCGCTGCCAGTGGGCACCCCGATCCATCGGATCGCTCCCGATCAAGAACCCTTTGAAGTACTCGATCACGCCACGCACGGCGCGTTCATGGTTGGCCAATCCACCTTCACCCCAGCCGTAAATCCCTTCGTCGGTCTCTACTTTCACCAGGAATTGATCGTGATTACCCACCTTTGTAGGAAAAACCTTGATATCTGTGATCTTCACTGGAAACTCCGAATCGGACAGAACGATTGGATACTCGCGCAATTCTCAGGTATTAATATTTGCAACTCGACATCTATGGCCAAATTAGACTTACGTCTAGCCGTGACGTCAGTCGTATGGCAAGCTCAAACCAACGCAACAGGAGTCGATCTCGGACTCCTTGAGTAATACCTTTCCCCATCAGTCACAGAGATACAAATCTCATTGTACGAACTGCCAGTTTGCCCAGCCCTGCGACTTCCTTTCAACCACACG
The DNA here is from genome assembly GCA_046583495.1 of Dehalococcoidia bacterium. Taxonomy (GTDB): domain Bacteria; phylum Chloroflexota; class Dehalococcoidia; order Lucifugimonadales; family Lucifugimonadaceae. Next base: position 21,374 of record JAYGCF010000065.1, on the reverse strand, counting down.
GCCAAACGACCACCTCAACCGCTTAAAGGGCACAAGCACCCGATTACGTCATCCCTGATCGGAATATGGGTACTGCTAGGCCAACGGACTACCTGAACTCCAGTTCCACTGATCAGTAGGCCAGACATTTTTCCCGCGAATTGCCGGACCTCGTTCACCTTCGTACCAATCGGCCACAGTATCACGCCACTTAATAATATGAGGCGTTGTCGTGTGGAACTGGAAAGCTTCTGGATTCACGTACACCTCGTAGAGCCAAAGTTTCGTGGGATCTTCAATATCTTGATAGATATCGAAGCGTAGACAACCCGGCTCAAGGTTAGTGGAACCAACACCATCCAGAACAACTGCTTCTATAAAATCGTCAACCCTGTCGGCCTGTACTGGAAGTTCAGCGTGGATGATAAACAGGTTCCCAGACGAGAAGCCTTCGTTAATTCCGTCTTTTCTCGCGTTCCAACTGGCCAAATCACCAGGGAAGACGTTACGGCAACGGCTAACCTTTACCTCTTCGATCATATCCTTCGTGGCATCACGCCAGGCTGTCATGTGGGCCGCCTTGACATGAACCTCGTCAATGGCGTGATCATCATCGTAGACTTCAGTGAAGGCAACCCGGTTGGGATCATCTCTGTCCTGGATGATATCGAACCGGTAGCAACCAGCCTCATTACCAACCGACCCCCGGCCGTCGCCTATGGCAGCCTCAAGGAAAGCGTCAGCCGTTCCATCCTTCAGTGTGAACTGGACCATCAAGATTCGCATAGCGACTTCCTTAAAAGTGTGCTTTAGGTTGGCTATCGGGCGGTATTTAACTGCCCCTTTTGCAAGAAAAAAGAGGTGTCGTGCGGCGAGAGTATATCCGCTAACCAGCCAAGGCGTCGGCGATTGTCTCCGTCTGTATGAGGGCAAAACCAGACATCACTTGTCAGAACCTCACAACGTCAACACCCAAACATTGAGATGGAAATGATGGCTTAACCGTTTGCATATGCGGGTTACATTTAACGCGCTAGATGTGGGCCTTACGACGCATTCAATCAGTCATTAGTCAGCAAATCATGATTACGTTGATATTGCCCCGACATCTTCCAGCATTTACCTTGTCCAAACCAAATTTGTTTTTCTGTGCAATGTCCTGCCATTTGACAGCAACACCAAAATGATCAACGCAGAAGTGGAATTGACCTGCATTTGAACAAGAATTCAACGTGTCGGCGATACACCACGAGATGCGCTCAATAGGAGATTTATGACCACGGACGCCCTGGTAACTATAGCCAAGACACTTGTGTCCCCCGGCAAGGGAATCCTTGCTGCAGACGAAAGTAATGGGACTATGTCCCAACGACTCCAGAGTATCGGCGTTGAAGCGTCCTCCGAAAGCCGACGGGATTGGCGTCAACTCATTTTCACCGCAGACGGGTTTGCTGAATATGTGAGCGGTGTGATCATGTTCGACGAGACCATCAGACAAAGTACAGATGATGGACGAATGCTTGTAGAAATACTCTCCACATTAGGCGTCATCCCCGGAATTAAGGTAGACAAAAGTACGCACCAATTAGCGGGGTCAAAAGAAGTTGTTACCGAAGGATTAGATGGCCTCAGGGGACGACTAGCCGAATATTCCGACCTGGGCGCGCAATTCACCAAATGGCGCGCCGTCCTGAGTATCGGAGAGAGTACACCCTCCGACTACGCCATTGCCGTAAACGCGCATGCTCTTGGGAGATACGCGGCACTAGCGCAGGAAGCTGGACTGGTCCCGATCGTGGAACCTGAGGTACTCATGGATGGTTCACACTCCATAGACCGTTGTATGTCTGTAACGGAACGAACCCTCCACGCTGTATTCAACGAGCTCGTGGCGCAAGGCGTGGCGCTGGATGGGATTATTCTGAAACCTAACATGGTGATCTCTGGAAAAGATGCCACGGACCGTGCTTCATGCGAAGAAGTTGCAGAACTCACACTCGCGTGTTTCAAGCGAACCGTCCCTGCAGCGGTCCCGGGTATTGCGTTCCTGTCTGGAGGGCAAGGGGATGAGGAAGCCACAACGAACTTGGACGCGGTCAGTCGTTTGATTGGTCGGGAAGGCGCTCCATGGCAGGTCACATATTCGTACGGACGCGCGCTCGTTGCTACGGCTCTAAAGGCATGGGGCGGTTCACCAGGAAACGTTGATAAGGCACAGCAGGTGCTGGTGGAACGATCGCGGCTAACCAGCGCAGCGCGACAGGGGAAGTACAGCAGCCTTGCCTGACCACCTTGGGTTTGTACATGGAACATGCGAGAAAATTTACTTCAAGTCCTGAAAGCCCACACAATATTCATGAGCCTCTGAGGAACTTTTATGCCACGAATTAATCGAGTAATTGAACTCTGGGAACAGGGACAACCTGTATACCATGAAGGAATCAGCGAGCTTACTTACGAGAATGGCAAGAAGATGTCGGGAACATGGGCTGACTATCTTCTAGCTGACTTCGAGCACGCACCATTCGACATGGTTGGACTGCGAAACTTCATGCGTGGACTGGCTGATGCAGGTCCTACACGAAGCGGGCACAGAACGCCTACCGTAATGACCACACTTCCATCGAACTGCCGCACAAAAGCGGAAATGTTCGCAAACTCATGGCAAGTGCGTCATGTGCTTTCAACCGGAGCTCACGGGATTCTCCACACTCACACACGACAACCCGACGCGGTCCAGGCGTTCGTTGAATCTGCCCGGTACCCTTTTCAGAAGATCGGTGTCGGCAAAGGATTGTTGCAGGGTCAACGCGGGGCGGGCGGACAACAATTCCCGGCGCAAATCTGGGGTGTAGACCCCGTGACTTACACGAAAATCGCTGATCCCTGGCCTCTCAACCCAGAAGGCGAAATCATCCTAGGCCTCAAAATCGAAGACCGGGAATGCCTGGCGAATTGTGACGAACTAGCCGCCGTTCCAGGCATCTCATTCGGTGAATGGGGCCCTGGTGACATGGGCATGTCATTCGGAAATGGTGACGCTCATGACCCTCCTTACTCGACTGAAATGGAGGCGGCACGTCAACGCATCAAGGCTGCGTACGATCGTAATGGCGTCAAGTTTCTCTGCGGGTGGAACGATCCCAACTTGACCGTAGAACAGGCGACAAAAAAATTAATTGATGATGGCACGATGATTATTGGTGGTAACGAACAGGCAGCAAAATATGGGCGAGAATACTCCAACCGCGAGATGCCCGTGTAAGTGCTCAACCGCATTACTCAATCGTAAAATATCTGGTAATAGGTCGATCGAATATTCCTTCTTAACCCCCCTGCCAGACTTTGACAAAAGTTTCACAATGTTCGATACTCCCCTCTTCGCTCAATCGGACCCGCGCGCCCGCGAGGGGGACTTGCTGATATAAAGCTTCCGCGTTGTTGGGCTGACAAAGCACGACGCGTTGCCCGTTAGCCGTCTCACGATCTAATCAACCACCTGACTCGATTTCACTGATGAATCCCACTCCAGACCTGGCAGCGACCAGCTATGTTCTCCATTCGGCGAATGAGCTAGACGTTAAGTTCATCCGACTCTGGTTCACCGACATACTTGGCACTCTCAAGGGGTTCGCCATAACGATCGATGAGCTGGAAGAGGTGCTGGATCGAGGCGCCACCATAGATGGCTCTTCAATCGCCGGCTTCGCTCGATCTGACGAATCGGACATGATAGCGATGCCAGATCCGACCACATGGCAGCTACTTCCATGGCGACCACGTGAGAATGCTGTCGCCCGAATGTTCTGCGATATTCTCAGACCCGATGGTGCTCCGTTCGACGGTGACCCAAGGAACGTATTGCGTCGCAATATCCAGAAGGCATCCGAAAAAGGTTACTCGTTTTATGTCGGTCCCGAATTAGAGTACTTCTACCTTGAGGACTCAGAATCAGTGGTTCCCGTGGACCAAGGCGGGTACTTCGATCAGACAACGGCAGGTGATGGACCTGATCTACGTAGAGAGACCGTGCTCTCACTTGAAGAGTTAGGTATCCCCGTTGCGCATAGTCATCATGAAGTAGCACCCGGGCAACACGAAATAGACCTCAGGCACCAGAACGCACTCGCAATGGCGGACACCGTTATCACCTATCGGGTGGTTGCCAAGGAGATCGCCTCACAGCACGGCGTGTACGCCAGCTTCATGCCTAGGCCGTTTAACGACGAAAATGGTAGTGGCATGCACTGCCACCTCTCTTTGGCCAAGGGCGAAAAGAATGCGTTCTACGACGAACATGATGAACTCCACCTCTCGGCAGAGGGCCGTAGCTTCCTCGCTGGACTGATTAGACATTCTCCGGAGATAACCGCAGTAACCAATCAGTGGGTCAACTCTTACAAGCGTCTGGTGCCGGGAATAGAAGCTCCGGCATACAGCATATGGACCGGCGGAAACTGGGGTGACCTGGTGCGCGTTCCACCATATCAAGGGCGGGACGATGCTGTCCGTCTCGAGTACCGCGCACCTGACTCAGCATGTAACCCATACCTTGCATTTAGCGTAATGCTCGCAGCTGGAATGAAAGGCCTGGAAGAAGACTACGATCTAGGCAACCCAATTAAAGGTGACGTGGACACCATGACTCCACTAGAACAGGCTGAGGCCGGCGTGCAACGACTCCCTAGCAACCTGGGGCAGGCACTCGACCTTTTACGCGATAGCGAACTTGTACGCGAGGCCCTTGGGGATTCAGTTTTCCACAACTTCATACGAAATAAAGAAATCGAGTGGCGAGAGTTTGAGGCCACGGTGACTGATTACGAAGTCAACCGTTACTTAAAGATCCTGTAAATGAACCCGTTACTCCTGAAGAGCAACAGAGAGACTGCTTTTAAACACATGAAAGATCCCGTTATCGCTAACAACGACCGATCTCCGGAAAACAGCCATCCGGATATATCTACTACGGTTCCGCGCCTAACAAAAATGCGCAAGGTAGGGCTTTACGATCCCGCATGGGAACGCGACGCCTGTGGTGTAGGCATGGTCGCCAATGTCGATGGTACAGAAAATCATAGACTGATCGAACAGGCCCTTGAGGTCCTAGTCAACTTGGAGCATCGGGGTGCCGCCGGTTCTGACCCAGACACAGGGGATGGCGCTGGGATTCTGTTTAAGATGCCACATGCTTTTTTCAATCGTGTGTCGCAGGATCTCAACATCAATCTGCCCGAGGCAGGGCACTATGGAGTCGGCATGGTATTTCTTCCGCAGGAGGAAGATTTACGTGTCCGGGTGCAACGCGAGATAGACGCAGGGTTTACTGAGGAAGGATTCACGGTTCTGGGTTGGCGTGACGTACCGACAGATCCTTCTGCAATCGGGTATCTCGCTAGAGAGGTAATGCCGGTAATTCGTCAGGTAATCGTCGCAGAACGCGGAGACCTTTCAGTCGACTTCAACAGCGATACGTTTGAGAGGCACTTATATATTGCCAGGAGGCAGATAGAGCGCCGTGTATCTTCCCTGACGGAATCCGCCCCAGAGCAGGATCTAGACGCTTTTTACATAAGTAGCCTGTCCGGACGGACGATTCTTTACAAGGGTCTCCTGATGGGTACCCAGATAGCGGATTTCTATCCGGACTTGAGTCAACCCGACGTAGCGACATCATTTGCCATAATCCACCAACGTTTCAGTACGAACACATTAGGTGAGTGGAAATTGGCTCACCCGTATCGCTACCTCTGCCATAACGGCGAAATCAATACCGTGCGCGGTAATCGAAACTGGATGGCAGCTCGGGAGCACACCCTTACATCAGAGCTATTCGGCAACGATGTTTCCAAACTGACGCCGGTCAACGCCACCGCCGCCAGTGACACGGCATCTCTAGATGAGGTGTTTGAACTGCTCACAATGGGCGGGCGAGACATCGAACACGTAGCGGCAATGATGGTTCCTGAGTCTTGGTACGGCCACGAATCCATGACCCAGGAACGAAAAGATTTTTACGAATATCACGGTGGCCTAATGGAGCCTTGGGACGGGCCTGCGCTAGTCGCGTTCACTGACGGCCGCAAGATCGGCGCTGTACTCGACAGGAACGGACTTAGACCGTTCCGCTACTACGTTACCAAGGACGGCCTGCTCGTCATGTCGTCAGAGGCAGGCGTCCTCGAAATCGAGCCGGAACGGATTGCGGAGAAACGTCGCCTGCAACCAGGACGAATGTTTCTTCTCGACCTTGAAGAGGGACGAATCGTCAGCGATGACGAGATCAAGGACGGATTGGCAGCACGCAAACCTTATGGAGAATGGTTGCAAGAAGAAAGGACCGTTCTCGACGACATCCCGGAACCAACGCATGATTCAATTCCTGGCGTCGACCTCGACACATTAGTTTCAAGGCAACAGGCGTTTGGATACACTCAGGAAGACCTGAGAATCCTTATGGAACCGATGGGCCGTGAAGCCGCTGAAGCGATCGGGTCGATGGGCAACGATACGCCTTTGGCCGTCCTATCCGACCGACCCCAGCCGTTGTTTACATACTTTAAGCAATTGTTCGCCCAAGTATCTAACCCGCCTCTGGATGCCATAAGAGAAGAGCTCGTCACGCAAATGTCATTACCTGTGGGCAAGCGAGGTGGGTTGTTACAAGAGTCTCCACAACACGCTCGACTTCTGCGCATAGACCACACGGTTTTACTGAACTCCGATTTAGAGAAGATCAAGCAGTTGAACCAACCCGGACTCAAAACAAAGGTCGTTTCAACCCTTATTCCAATATCAGACGGGCCCAAAGGTCTGCGCTTGGCACTAAATAGGATTCGGAGCGAGGCTGACCAGGCGGTAGCCGATGGCTATACGCTAATCGTCCTGTCTGACCGGGGGGTTGACTCGAAACACACGTATATACCCGCTCTACTCGCAACTGGTGGTGTTCATCACCATCTGATACGGCAGAAAACCCGGACTCTGATCGACATCATAGTTGAGTCTGGGGAGCCACGAGAGAACCACCATTTCGCGACCCTTTACGGGTATGGTGCTTCTGCCGTAAACCCTTACCTTGCGTTTGAAACTCTCGCCGGATTACGCGAACACAACACCGTGGACGAACGTTTGTTACCGGATCAGAGAACGGCAGAATATAACTTTGCGAAAGCCATTGAAAAGGGCGTTCTTAAGGTCATGTCCAAGATGGGCATTTCGACGCTCCAGGGTTACCAGGGCGCACAAATTTTTGAATCGCTTGGACTCTCTAATGAGTTGGTCGATGAATTTTTCACTTGGACTCCGACGCGTATTGAAGGCATAGGCCTTGATGAGATAGCCGGCGACTTACTTGACAACCACACCCGCGCATTCCCAGAGTCGACGCTTCCCGGACGACTTGCTCTTGAAATTGGCGGCCTGTATTTATGGCGAGGAACGGGTGAGAAACATCTGTATGACCCAGACTCGATAGGTCTGTTGCAGCATGCTTCAAAGACTCGCAATTCGCATACTTACTCGTTATTTGAGAAAACTGCCAATGATGAATCGGAGCGACTAGCCACAATTCGCGGATTGCTGGACTTCAAGTTTGACCCTGATGGTGGCATCCCATTGGACGAGGTGGAGTCCGCTGAAGAAATTGTCACCAGGTTTGCAACTGGCGCCATATCACTTGGGTCGATCAGTCGCGAAGCACACGAAACTCTTGCCATCGCGATGAACCGTATGGGTGCTCGATCGAATACTGGGGAGGGTGGTGAGGACCCTGTACGATTCAATCCAGACCCGAATGGCGATGAGAGATCGAGCCGTATGAAGCAGGTGGCATCCGGAAGATTCGGTGTCACGACCGAGTACCTGGTGAACGCCACTGACCTTCAAATCAAGATGGCCCAGGGATCTAAACCCGGTGAGGGTGGACAAATCCCAGGTTCCAAGCTCACTGAATACATGTCGGGGATACGCGGAACAACCCCTGGTGTCGGATTAATCTCACCGCCCCCACATCACGACATTTACTCGATCGAGGACTTAGCGCAACTGATTCACGACCTCAAGAACGTGAACCCCGATGCCAGGATACACGTAAAATTAGTGTCCGAAGTAGGGGTTGGAATCATAGCTGCTGGAGTATCGAAAGGACATGGAGACGTTGTCCTGATCTCCGGTGACTCAGGTGGGACTGGATCTTCCCCACTATCGTCCATCAAGCATGCCGGACTTCCTTGGGAACTCGGTGTCGCCGAAACTCAACAGGTACTGGTGCAAAACGGGCTTCGTGGGCGCATTGTTGTGCAGACAGACGGCCAGATCAAAACAGGGCGCGACGTCGCTATAGCGACCCTACTCGGAGCAGAAGAGTGGGGTGTTGCCACGGCAGCACTAGTGGTCATGGGCTGCATAATGCTGCGCAAATGCCACCTCAACACGTGTTCGGTTGGAGTCGCCACACAGGACCCAGAATTACGCAAGAAGTTTACGGGGACCCCTGAGGCCGTAGTGAACTACTTCATGATGCTCGCCGAAAGCCTCCGTGAATACATGGCGAAATTAGGGTTCCGCACCGTGAACGACATGGTCGGACGGGTCGATAGACTTGAAGCTCGTCGTGCGGTGGATCATTGGAAAGCACGGGGACTCAACTTAGATAATCTCATCTACAAACCAGAAGTTGTCGAGGGGGTAGCCCTTCACCACTCCGAAGAGCAGGATCATGGTCTGGATGAGGCCCTTGACCACCAGCTCATAAAGACGGCGGGGCCAGCTCTGGAAAACCAATCAACCGTCGAAGCTACGTTCCCTATCCGTAACCGACATAGGGTCGTAGGAACCATGCTCAGCGGAACACTCACCAAGAAATATGGTGCTAAGGGCTTGCCGGAAGATACGATCCGTTACACGTTTAAGGGCACCGCAGGGCAAAGTTTCGCCGCATTCCTAGCGAATGGGATTTCGTTCAGGCTTGAGGGCGATGCGAACGATTATTTCGCAAAGGGACTGGGAGGTGGGCGCATCGTCGTAGTACCACCTACCGGTTCAACGTTTATCCCGGAAGACAACATAATCGTAGGAAATGTTGCCCTTTACGGCTCAACAGGCGGAGAGGCATACATCCGCGGACTAGCGGGTGAAAGATTTGCGGTGCGGAACAGTGCAGCGCGTGCCGTCGTCGAGGGGATCGGTGATCACGGATGTGAGTACATGACTGGTGGGACGATCGTCGTGATAGGACCGACTGGACGTAACTTTGCTGCCGGGATGAGTGGAGGTCTGGCGTATATTTACGATCCAGAAGAAACCTTCGTCGGGCGTTTCAATCCTGAGATGGCTGAGTTACACGAGGTCTTGAAGGGGTCGAAGGACGAATCAGACCTCAAGGAACTCCTCAGTAATCATCAACAATACACAGGGAGTCCAGTCGCCCAACGAATTCTTGAAAATTGGCCGGACTCGCTTGGCCAGTTCAAAAAGGTTATGCCGGAAGCGTTTTCACGTATACAACGTGAGCGGGCCGAGCAGGCTATGACGGCCGGAGACTAAAAGACACATATGGGTAAAGTCACAGGCTTCATGGAATGGGACCGTCACCTACCGGACAGACGGTCAGTAGACGAGCGCCTAAAAGACTGGCGTGAGGTTTACGAGAACTGGTCCGATCACCAAGCAAGGACACAAGCGGGCCGATGTATGGACTGCGGTGTGCCGTTTTGTAACTCATCTAGCGGTTGCCCACTTGGCAATCTTATCCCTGATTGGAACGACCTGGTTTACTCAGGTGATTGGCTTAGTGCTAGCGAAGAGCTTCACGCCACGAATAACTTCCCAGAGTTCACCGGAAGAATCTGTCCGGCACCATGCGAGGCCGCCTGCACTTTAAACATCAACCAAGACCCCGTGACCATTGAGATGATCGAAAAATCGATCGCCGAGAAGGCTTGGAACGAGGGGTGGATTAAACCTGAGCCACCGGAGAAGCGTACGGGTAAAAAAGTGGCGGTTATCGGGTCCGGCCCCGCCGGATTGGCCGCTGCACAGCAATTGAATCGTTCAGGTCACTCTGTCACGGTTTTCGAACGTGATGAAGTGATAGGCGGTTTGTTGTCGCTCGGTATTCCTCACTTTAAGCTTGAGAAATCAGTGGTTAAACGGCGTGTAAAACAATTGGAACAAGAGGGGATTCAGTTCCAGACTTCTACATGCGTCGGAACGGACTACCCTACCGATCAACTCAAGACTGAATTCGATGCTATCGTACTTTGCGCTGGTTCGACCGTGCCCCGTGATCTCCCGGTTCCCGGAAGAGAACTCGCAGGCGTTCACTTTGCAATGGACTACCTTAAGCAGAGCAACCGGCGCCAGAATGGGCAGGAGTTTGGCCCCGATGACACGATCACCGCTTCCGGTAAGACGGTAGTTATTCTTGGTGGTGGTGACACAGGAGCGGACTGCCTCGGGACATCCCACCGACAAGGTGCTGCAGAAACGTACCAATACGAGTTGCTACCGAAACCGCCAGGGGATCGTAATGACGATACCAACCCGTGGCCACAATGGCCAATGACTTTTCGAACTTCTTCCGCCCACGAAGAAGGTGGAGTCAGAGACTACGACATCCTCACAAAGCAGTTTGATGGAGAGGATGGAAAACTTAAGAGTTTGACGGCTGTACGCGTGGACTGGGAACCAAATCCAAATGGTGGACGCCCCAACATGATAGAAGTCCCGGATTCCGAGTTCACGATCGAGACCGAGTTAGTGCTCTTGGCTATGGGTTTCCTCCATGGAGAACACGGTGGACTGTTGTCGGACCTTGGCGTGAATCTCGATGAGCGCGGCAACGTCGAAACGGACGAAAATTCAATGACCTCGGTAAGTGGGGTCTTTGCAGGTGGGGACATGCAGCGTGGTCAGTCACTGGTGGTGCACGCAATCGCAGGTGGACGAAGAACGGCGAGAGGTGTCGACGCGTGGCTAGTCGGCACGTCACAGTTGCCACAAGTCACAGGTTACGTCCGAGGCGGAGTGTAGGAGTTCGTTAAGGTGCGGTTTCTCCGCATAGCACTGGCTCAGGTGAATACCTCGGTCGGTGATATCCACGGCAATGCAAATCTCATTATTGAGGGCATGGCCAAGGCCCAGGCTGCGGGAGCGGAGTTGGTGGCCTTCCCTGAACTCGCCATCACTGGATACCCCCCGGAAGACCTTGTACTTCACCGCCGATTTGTATCCGATAACCGTAAAGTTTTGGATCGAATCTCCGCCGAAGCAAATGGTATCGCTGCTATTGTCGGTTTTGTGGACGTATCCCCTCAACAGCACGAGCCGATATACAACGCTGCTGCTTTCATAAGCGATGGCCTTATCAGGGCGATTTACCGAAAGATACATTTACCCAACTATGGGGTTTTTGACGAAGAGCGTTATTTCGAGCGTGGCTCCGAATGTCCCGTGATTAATTATGGCGGTGTCCGGATCGGGCTGAGTATCTGCGAGGACGTATGGGAACCCGTGGGACCCGCCGAAGTTGGACGTGCGGCTGGGGCCGAGGTGATTATCAACATCAATGCATCACCATTTGAGCGGGGCAAGGACGCTGCCCGTCGTGAACTAATCAGTGACATGGCACAGCGTAATCAAGTCTATGCATGCTACGTGAACCAAGTCGGTGGACAAGACGAACTGGTATTCGATGGTACTAGTCTTATTTACGGCCCCGATGGAGCGCTTATCGCAGAGGGAAGTCGATTTGAAGATGACATGGTGATGATCGACTTAGATCTCGACCAAGTCGACGCGATACGTACTGCTACCAACTGGAACGGACCCAGTGAAAAACAATTACACGGTGTCGCTCAAGTGACCAATCTTTCCGTACCACGGCCTCATGTAAATTATGAGATCTCTGCCATTTCAACCAAGCCTTCTGATCTTTTAACAGAGGAGGAAGAGGTATACCGAGCACTCGTTCTAGGGACTCGTGATTACGCTAGAAAAACGGGTTTCTCCAAGGCCGTAATTGCCCTGTCAGGTGGCATTGATTCGGCGCTTACTGCTGTGATTGCAGTGGATGCTCTTGGCCAAGAGAACGTCCTTTGTGTCGCCCTTCCTTCTCGTTATTCGTCAGAAGGGTCTTTGACGGACGCTACAGATGTTGCTGAACGACTCGGCATTGAACTCTGGAACCTTCCCATAGAACCTACGCATATCGCCTTTGAAGAGATCCTCCAAAAAAAGTTTCAGGACACCGAACCAAACCTCGCCGAGGAAAATGTCCAATCACGAATCCGAGGCAACGTGATCATGACAATTTCCAATAAATTCGGGTACCTCGTCTTAACCACCGGAAATAAATCAGAATTCGCAACCGGTTACGCTACCCTCTATGGTGATATGGCGGGGGGTTATGCCGTCATCAAGGATGTCCCAAAAACACTGGTGTTCAGGCTCTGTGAATATCGAAATAACGTCGGGCCTGACGCGCCGATCCCGGCTTCCGTGATAAACAAGCCTCCCAGTGCTGAGCTGCGTCCGGATCAGTTGGACAGTGACTCGCTACCACCATACGAGGTGCTTGATAGAATTCTTGAACGATATGTAGAGGACCGATGGGATGCCGACAAGATAGTCAATGAAGAGGCTGACCTGGGTGGTGCAGGCGAAGAGACGGTACGACACGTTCTGGGACTGGTGGATCGAAACGAATACAAGCGCCGCCAGTCGCCTCCCGGTGTAAAAATCACCCAACTAGCCTTTGGACGAGATCGACGAATGCCCATCGCATCACGCTACCGACCACACTGACTTTTCATAGCGGCCCCTACCCGGGTTTGCTAATCTCGTACAAACATTCAAGAACCACCTTGCCATCGGGGGTTGTCAATATTCCCTTGTGTAGGCACCAATAAAGTGGCATCTAGCTTTAGGACTTGCGCAGGTTCTTCTGGTCAAGGTCGCACTACCATTTGCAATTCGGTAGTTGGATTTGCCAGACCCTCAAAGGCTTCCTGAATCCCTTCTAACGGGATTGCTTCCATATTTCCGATCAACGGCTTAACGGTCAGATTTCCGGACGACATCAAGCGCATGGCACGATGCCAGTCTTCAGGGACCGACCCCCAACTTGCCTTGAAGTTAATCTCCCGGGCCATCCAGTCGACCGGTTTCAAAGGCAGTTCCTCCCATGGGACCGCCACGAGAACGACCTGGCCCGAACGTCTCACTACGTTGAAAGCCGCGTCCAAGGTAGAAGGAAAACCGGCACAATCAAACAAAATATTTGGGCCGAGGCCATGGGTGAGAGCATCTATCTCGGTCTGTAGATCCTGTTCAAGGGGGTTTATCACAGCGTCCGCACCTAGCTCCAACGCAACGCGTGCACGTTCTGGTGCCGGTTCGGATACGTACACTGCGCTTGCTCCTGCAGCCTTTGCGCATTGAAGGGTCAGAAGCCCGATGGGACCAGCACCAAGGATCCCCACACTATCTCCCAATTTAAGGTTCGAATTTCGGACAGCATGAACAGCGACTGCAGTTGGTTCACACATTGCGGCCTCTTCATCAGAGATTCCATCCGGAATCAAAACGGGCTGCCAATCCTCCATAAGAACAAACTCAGCGTAACCGCGAATACTACCCTCAGGGAATCCCATCGTCCTGTAGTTGAATCGGGGATGTGTTCGGGTCGGGGACTCATACCCGGGCGGAGGATTTCCTCCCCCTCCAATCACCCGATCGCCAACCTGCCAGCGAGAAACTTTGGATCCGACTTCAACGATATCGCCTGCAAACTCGTGGCCAAGGACTGTACCGGCCGGTGCAACGTCGTAAAGAAAAGCATGCACATCGGTGCCACAAATAGCACAGAAGTGGACTTTGACGAGCACCTGGTTAGGCCCCGCTGAAGGAGTTGGAATTTCTTTAATTTCGAAGCGCTGATTGCCCTGATAAACAGCCGCTTTCATGTTGACGCTCCCTGTAATCGTGATTCATCTGTTACTAAAAGTCCGGCAGCAGAATAACCCATATTGGCGAATACCTATGGCGATCCGCTAATTTTCAAGTTGTCTAAGAAGATTGCAATGCCTAATTGTGTAGCGTTCTGGTTTAACCTTTATACCTAATCCCCCTAACAGCAAGAATCGATCTGGAGCACAAATGGTCAAGCTAGCCGCCAACCTTTCTATGATGTTTAACGAGGTCGATATGCTCGACCGTTTCGAAGCTGCCGCTAAGGTCGGGTTTAAGGGAGTTGAATATCTATTCCCCTATCCTTATAAACCCGAGCACATTAACGAGAAACTAAGTCAAAATGGTCTTACACAGGTGCTGTTCGATCTGCCAGCGGGTGATTGGGACGCTGGAGACCGAGGCCTTGCCGCATTGCCAAACCGTATCGGTGAGTTTCAGGATGGTGTAGGACTAGCTCTTGAGTATGCAAAGGCACTCAACTGTGGCCTTCTGACATGCCTTGCTGGGATTCCACCCGTAGGAACTGACCCCGACAAAGCTATGCAGACCTTGGTGGACAACATGGCTTTTGCCGCGCCCCTCGCCACCGAGGCCGGAGCAAAACTCCTCCTAGAACCCATCAATACTCGGGACATTCCAGGGTATTTTGTCAACACCAGTGCGCAAGCCATTTCTGTTCTAGACGCAGTGGACGACGAAAACACGTGGCTCCAGTACGACATCTATCACATGCAGATCACAGAAGGAGATCTGGCGCACACCATAGAGCGATTGAGAACCCGTATACCACATTTTCAACTTGCCGATAATCCGGGCCGTAACGAACCGGGCACCGGGGAAATCAACTATCCGTGGTTGTTCTCATTCATCGATGACCTCGCTTATGACGGCTGGATCGGCTGTGAATACAAACCCATCGCCACAACTGAAGCGGGACTCGGGTGGGCTGCTAAATACTTGTCGTAGTTATGCGTCATTGATACCCCTATTCAACTCGCCGTTAATCCGGGGGATCCATACACTTGGATAATCGCCTTATCCCGGTGGAGTGACAGTACTATATTGCAGGATTAGAACATCCGTGCTAACGTCTGTAACACACTCCCTTAACCACGAGAGCAATACCATGCTCGGGCCAGCATTCACCGAACCGCTCATTCTCCCGACCCAAATCCACAGCCCTTTCAGCCGAAGTTAACAAGAAGAGGAACACATATGTGTGCAGCACGCGCAACCAAAGCACCGAAACCCGTCAATGTACACACCAACGGGAACGGTTCCGAGCGCGAGAAAGCCCTCGAGTTGGCTCTTGCGCAAATCGATAAGGCTTTCGGCCGTGGCGCAATAATGAAGTTGAGTGACCAGGGCGGCCAGGATGTTGATGCCATACCTACTGGGTCCATCGCTCTCGACATGGCCCTGGGAGTCGGTGGACTTCCGCGTGGGCGGGTAGTCGAAATTTTTGGAGCAGAGTCCGCCGGTAAGACGACGTTGGCCTCACACGTCATTGCCGAAGCCCAGCGTCTAGGGGGCACTGCTGCCTATATTGACGCAGAGCACGCAATGGACCCAGCGTATTCAAAGCGCCTTGGTGTCGACATAGACACGCTCCTAGTATCACAGCCAGACTCCGCAGAGCAGGCTCTCGAAATCACCGATTACCTCGTGCGTTCCGGTGCACTAGACGTGATCGTCGTGGACTCCGTCGCTGCACTCGTACCAATGGCTGAACAAGAAGGCGAAATGGGTGACACTCACATTGGTCTTCAGGCCAGGCTCATGTCACAGGCTCTTCGCAAGCTCACCGGATCCGTAGCCCGTACCAGCACAACTCTGATTTTCATCAACCAGCTCCGAGAGAAGGTTGGCGTAGTTTTCGGTAATCCTGAGGTCACACCTGGAGGTAGGGCTCTAAAGTTCTACAGTTCGGTAAGGATAGATCTACGCCGAATGGAGGCCATCAAGAGCGGCACTGAAATAATAGGAAACCGTGTCAGGGCTCGCATTGTTAAGAACAAGGTTGCCGCACCCTTCCGTGTTGCTGAACTTGAGTTTCTTTTCAAAGAAGGCATTAGTAAAGAAGGCGCTTTGCTAGATCTCGGTGTCGAGCATGGCATTCTCACCAAGAGTGGATCGTTCTTCTCTTACGGTGACACCCGGCTAGGCCAAGGGCGTGAAGCTTCGCGTACCTTCCTGAAGCGGGAAACTGCCATCCGAGACGAGATAGACTCAGCGATTCGCGCAGCCGTTGAAGCTAAAAATACGCCTGCTGAACCTTCAACGAAATCGTCAGAAGTGGCCGCAAGTGAAGGATCTTCCTAACCCGGCCAGCAGAGCCACGGTTAGTCTTTGGCGACTATAAATCGAATTTAAAGGCCCCTTCTTGCGAATGGGCCTTTATTGATACTGCGATAAACTCTTCTCTACACGATCGTCGTCAGGTGCCGTGAATGCGGCGCTCACGAGGGGAACACGCGGGATGACTCTGTCCATACTGATCATCGTTGCTGCCGTTGTCGGCAGCGCTTTTATCAGCGCGTCTGAGGCTGCAATAATCTCCGTAAATCGATTCCGCGTGCGCCACCGTGCTGAACAGGGCGATATGTCTTCGAAAGCGATCGCAACGATCACCGACGAATACAACAAATTCTTCGGGACAATCCTCCTGATCGGAAATGCCCTAAACATCATCATCACCGCGGTTGGTACGGCACTGGTGATAAAACTATGGGGCAATTCAGCCGGTGTTGTTGCCATTGCCACACTTGGCGCCACCGTTGTGGTCGTCGTGGCAGCAGAGCTCACACCAAAAGCAGTTGCAGTTGTCGTGTCCGAACACTGGTCACACATGGTGTCCCGTCCAGTCCTGTTGCTTATGCGTGTTACAGGTCCACTGGTTTGGATTTTCACACTAGTGCCGCGCGTACTCACACACGCGCTCGGCGGTAAAGAATCCTTGATGACGCCCACGATCACCGAGGGCGAACTGCGCATGCTGATTGACGTAGGCGAGGCAGAAGGCACCGTAGAGGAGAGCCAAGGGGAGATGTTAGAGAACATTTTCCGGTTTGGTGAGTCTGAGGTCCGTGACATCATGACCCCTCGAAACGAGATCGAGTGGGTCGAAATAGGCACTAGCTTAGAAGGGTTCATGACGATCTATGCCAAGAATCCTCATACCCGATTCCCTGTATTTGACGATGACCATGACGACGTAGTCGGAATCCTGTCCGTCAAGGATGTACTTCAGTCGATTGCCAATCAAGATCTCAAGGAAAACGCTCCAGTCACAGGACTTATGCGCAAGACACTTTTCGTCCCTGAGACTAAAAAACAAGATGAACTGTTCCAGGATATGCAGGAAACCGGACACAAAATTTCGATCGTAGTGGACGAATTCGGTGGGATTGCAGGACTCGTCACACTCACCAAGATCGTGGAACAAGCAATCGGAGCCACGGGAGAAGAAGGCCTTAGCCCGGATGATAGGTTCATTACATTAGACGCAAACACCTACGAATTAGATGCTGCGTTGTCAATTGAGGATGCCAATGGAAGGCTTGAACTCAATATCCCAGACGGTGATTACCAGACAATAGCCGGGTTCCTACTTGACCGTCTCCAACGCCTTCCAAGGGTCGGAGACCGAGTGAGATCCGGTCCGGTACGATTTCAAGTGATTGAGATGGTAGGTAATAAAATCGTACGAGTTAGCGCTAGACGTTGGGTAACCCAGGCAGAGGCTACACCAGTTCTGTGATCGATAATGTAATGTCGGGCACAGCAGAATCCATACCAGATCATATCCTCAAAGTAACGGAGTCGATAAACAACTCGCTGCATGAGGCGAATATTGATCCGACAATACCGGTCATTATTGCCGTATCCGGTGGAGCCGACTCTATGACCGCTTTGGACGTAATGAAGGCGTTATCTGATCTAGATGGCCCGCCGTTGATCGCGTGTCATTTCAATCATCAAATACGCGGAGAAGAGTCAGACGAAGACGAAGAATACGTCCATGACGCGGCCGAATCCTTAGGGGTTACGTATAGGGGTGGCGGGACCGATGTAGCTATGCACGCTCGTGATAATCGACTGTCTGTAGAAGACGCAGCCCGTCGATTACGTTACGGATTCCTTGGTCGGATTGCCCAGGAAGAAGGAGCACAGGCGGCAATCACCGGTCACACATTGGACGACCAAGCTGAAACAGTGCTGCTTCACATGGTGCGTGGATCTGGATTAACCGGCATACGCGGCATGCGTCTCGTGTCTCAAACTCCCCGTCGTTGGGGCGGAGGGCCACTAACTGTCATCAGACCAATGTTGCGATTACGGCGTGAAGATACCGAAGAGTATTGCCGTGAACGAGGCATAATCCCTCGTTTGGATGTCAGCAACGAGTCCACTACATTTGCCCGTAACCGACTACGACTAAACGTGATGCCGGAGCTCGCAGCCATAAACCCTCGGGTTGCGGAATCGATCAACCGCCTGTCGGACATCGCTGCTGAGGAATTAGAGGCACTACAGGATGTCGTAGACGAATTATGGGACCATGTGTTGGATACCTCTGATAAAGAAAGTCATACGGTTACGCTTGACCGAAGACTGCTCCTGGTTACACGGCCCGCTTTGAGGCGTTCACTATTGCGACGGGCATTTACGGAAGTCGCAGGCACGGCGAACGAACTACAAAAGTCTCACATAACCGAGATGGACCGGCTTGCAGAGCACGGTGCCGGAAAGTCCGTAGATCTACCTCAAAGAATTCGGTTCGAGACACGTACCGACACAGTTATGCTCACTGCAACAGAGGTGGATGATTCACCCTACCCCCCGCCACTGAAATCTACGACTATCCAGGTTCCAGGTTCTTTTACATTCGTAGGAGGAGGCGGGATCGAGTTGATACCGGTCGACCCACCTCAAGACTTTACTGCAAGCTCGGCCACACTCCAATATGCGGACGCTGACGCCATAGGGGATCATGTGACTCTCCGAAATCGTATCGAAGGAGACCGTTTCCAACCTTTGGGAATGGAATCCGAAAAGCGACTGAAAGATCTGTTTGTTAACGCCGGCATTCCGAAATCATGGCGTGATCGCGTTCCTATCTTGGAGAACGAACACGGGATCACTTGGGTCGGGGGACTACGTATCGCGGAATGGGCGAGTGTCACGCCAGATACCCGACGGGTGTTGCGAATTAGCCTAACTAGTTAGGTATTACAACAAGAATCGGTCTTTAAAGGACTCGCGTCAGACGGGGATTCACACTAATACCAGGGATGAAACCTCGACGAGCAACCGGGCGTCCTTCAAGCTCCTTAATTTGCGATTGGAACTTGATCGAACGCGCAGCACCTATGTGGAAACCCACTCCAAAGGCTGCTACCGGAGCATCCGTGTCTGTGAATTCCTGAATTTGTTTTGGGGTAAGGTCACCACTGACAAATATATCTACATGGTTGTAGCCGGACTGGTCTAGGCGGGCCCGGAGTTCGTGGACCATACCTGGCGTCACACCTCCACGCGACTCCGCTGTTTCAAGTCGAACTCCTCGCAGCCTATCGCGCAGCATGCGTGAGACCTCAATTGCCTCCGTAGCCTCGTCTCCTATCGTCCCGACGAGTGCAACGCGCTGTACCTCCGGTGGCATATTCCGGTCGAATGCCTCAACCGCAGAACGTGTATCTCCCATCACCAAAACCAATGCCGATGCCATCGTCCCGGATGCAGTCACGCCAGAAAGTCTTGCCCCAAGCACTGAGGAACAGGAAGCAGCCCCACCGATTACCGCACAGTAATCCATGGTTCCAACCACACTCGGATGCACGTGATGCGCGCCCAGAGACACTATCGGTACGCCATTTGCCGCGTCTACACATTCCCGAGCGGCTGTTGCCCAACCAGTGCTGGAGGAAAGCATGCCATTTATCGCCGTCTCATAAAGGCCAAAAGATGCATACGGGGCACGCACTCGGAGGACGACTTCCTCCTTATCAAAACTGCTCGACTCATCGAGTGTCCACACCTCTCGACCCGTTTCGGGAAGATTGCGGTTGAGCAATAATTTGACTTCGTTTATACCAGCCAGCACGCCTGCCTTTTCAGCAGAGAACTCCATTACTACTTCAGGATTAACCGACTCGTTGCGGAGAATTTCCCTAGCGCGATGAAGTTCAATATCGGCTGTATGTCCGAGCACTAACGCTCGAGATATTTCAGGATCGCGGTTTGTCATCGACGCCCGTACGATTCAAGTAGATTCACAATGGTTGGACCTGAGTGCATAAAGCCCACGTGTGCGGGTCTGCCCGTGTTAAAGATTGCGTCACTCTAGCCACGCTCATATGGAAGGGTCAAGGTACGCCCAGTGATTGTTACCGTCTAGCCCGTGGCACACCACCAAACCTAAGTCTTAACAATCCCTTGATATCTTCTGCAACCGTTGAGGTCACATTCACTCGGGTATCAGGATCATCCTCCCAATGAACCGGATGTGATTTTATTCTGTACCCCGATTTAGCGGCGATGATTAAAAGTTCAGTATCGAAGAACCAGTTGTTGTTCTTGACTAGTGGGACGCAGGTTTCCGCCACCTCACGAGTAATGCCTTTAAAGCCGCACTGAGCATCTCTAAAGGGGGAAAAGAACATAACACGGTGTATCAGATTGTAGACTCGTGAGGTGATCTCACGGAGCAGTTTTCGATCTACAACTTCAGACCCTTTCATCAGACGAGAACCAGTCGCGACCTGGTAATCGCCGGATTCTAGGGCCTCAATAAGTGGCACAAGCGCATCTAGACGCGTCGACATATCTACATCCATATAGAAACGTATATCGGCGTCGCTCTCCAGCCAGGCCTTCTTAAGAGCACGTCCACGCCCACGCTGTTCAAGACGCGTAATTCGTATCGGAAACCCTCTGTCGAACAGTTCGCCTGCGACTTCATGGGTTCTGTCTGTAGAACCATTGTCGGCTACGGTTATTTGCCAGTCACGTCCCGGATTTTGGTCAATGAATTCTGACAAGGTTTCCACACATACGGGTAGTGCAACCTCCTCATTGAGTACGGGTATGACTATGTCAATACTGGTAACCATCTAATGAAGAAAATGTCTATTGCCGGTCATGATGAGAGCCATACCGAGTCGGTCAGCTGCTTCGATAACCTCGTTATCACGTATTGAACCCGCAGGTGAGATTGCGGCCTTCACGCCAGCTTCAGCAGCCAGTTCAATGGTGTCAGGAAAAGGAAAGAAAGCATCAGATGACAAGACTGAATCTTGTGATTTATCGCCTGCAGAACGTACCGCCAAGAACGCGCTGTTGACGCGATTAGGTTGCCCTGCACCGATGCCCACAATTGCCTGATTTTTCACCAAAACGATAGCATTCGATTTGATCAA
>JAYGCF010000022.1:0-3301 GCA_046583495.1 Dehalococcoidia bacterium | reverse complement strand
TTCCAGATTGACACCGGAGAAACTAAGGGTTCAGCGTGGCTTATTGATGAAGGTGTCCTTGTCACCAATCAACACGTAATTGGAGACAACGAGGTTGTCCTCGTCAGACAGCCAGTAGATCTTCCGTTCACCGCCGTAGTGGCAACAGTCGACGCTGATATGGATCTAGCCCTGTTGTTCTTCGACCCAGAATTCACAACCGCGCTCCCATTGGCAACTGGCTCCCTAAACGAAAACAACATCGCAGATCCTCTAATGGCGCTTGGTTATTCTGAAGGTTCTCCTAAGCCCGATGGTTCAATCGGAGCAGCTCGAGTGAAGGTCGGCGTACTGTCCCAGATGATTGACCTGGGGCCTGCAGGAATCAACCTGACTATGGACGCCGCCATAGACCCTGGTGAAAGTGGTGGACCCGTACTGAATACGCACGGCGAAGTTGTGGGTATGAACCGCGGAATCCGTGTCACTACTCCGGACGGTAGTAGTCCCGTTTTTGGGACCTTTTTCGCTCTACATGTGGAAGACATAAAGTTCTGGTACGAGACGATTCGTACGATTCTGTCACAAGCTACATACGGGACCCCTGTAGCCGACTAGATGATTTGTTGGAAGGTCAGATTTTTCGGATTCTCGGGTAAGCGATAAGCGATAGAACAACAATCCCGAGACACATGCACCCGAGAGTTATATACCCAACTGGAACTCCAGCCGTGTCCGCGGCCGCCCCTGCAATAATGCCCGCCACCGGTGCCAGTGCCGTGTCTAGCAAGGTGGCAGATACGATCCGACCACGCAGGTAATTTGGTGTATTTTCGAGAAGCGTAGTGGTGTTAGCTGAGCGGAAAATCGTTTGCGATATACCAATGGCAATTATGAGCGGGAACACCATCATTACCATGTTGACTCCAGCGAACAAGAGGAGCGCAATTCCATAGACGGTGGCGGAAACCAGCATAACCGTCCCCTTGTTCTTCAAGTCCCGGCGAGATGCCATGTAAAAGCCCCCAGAAATCCCTCCTATCCCACCGACCGCCATTATGAAACCCATGATTGCAGCATCACGTCCCAACTCATCCACGACCAGCGCTGGAAGAAGTGTCTGGTGTGAGAACCCAAACGCGAGCGGACCGAGGCCCAACAAAACCAATGCAAGAACCAATCGGTTAGTTGCAATAAATTTAAAGCCCTCTACCATCTGCCCGATCATAGATCCGTGTTTAGCAAGCGAACTAATCGGTGGCATTTCCACGCGTGTCGTTGTCCATATCACTATTACGTAAACGAAGGCAGACCATGCGTACGCCGGCCCTACACCCCACGCCGCTATAACAATCCCGATGATTGCCGGGCCGATCAATCGAGTCGCATTTATGGCTATAGAATTCAACGCAACGGCATTCAGAAGTTGTTCTTTCGGAATCAATTGCGGAATTATCGATGTCCGAACTGGTTGATTCATCGCCATTCCCGATCCGAGCAGGAACGCTAGAGTGTAGATGTGCCACATCTCCACCCATCCGCCGATCACTATGATCGCCATAGCGGCGTTCAGTAACAGGCTCCAGATCTGGATAATGACCAGAAGTTTCTTCCTGTCCCATCGGTCTGCCGCAACACCACCAAACAAACCGATCAATAGCATTGGAACAGCACGCGCCACATTTACGCCCGCGACGGCCAGAGACGATCCTGTGAGTTCAAAAACAAGCCAACTACGTGCAACAAGATCGGCATGCATGGCCGTGGCCGCTCCGACCTGCCCGAACCACAAATAACGAAAGTTGCGATTAGAAAGGGACGAAAAAGACGTTATTACCCGGGAAGGAATCAACCTTGTAGCACCCACCCGACGGGGCCAGTCAATCGAATTTCTCGTAATGTCAGATTTTGCAATTTATCCCACGATCGATAGGTAACGGCACACATGAAAGCTCGTTGTCACCTTCGTATCGGCATAGTACACAGAACCTGAGGATCTGTTTTCCACACGACCTGGCGTATTCAGCCAAGGCGAAGTTCACCTGAGTTCAGTTGACCGATAAACTATCGGTATCCCGCCTCTTCTAGCGGTGGCGGGGTCTCCATAAAACACTGTTCAGATCGATTTACGAACGGAGCAAATCCATATGGGATCTCGTGGCGGACTTCTAAAAGAAAAACTGCGCGCCGGCGAAACGGTCATCGGGCCTTTCGTAATCGTACCGTCAATGACCATGGTCGACACTCTCGGGTATGCGGGAATGGATTTCTGCATCATAGACTCGGAACACGGACCGATCAGTATGGAGACGGCCGCAGACATGGTGATCGCAGCCGACGGAACCGATGTTGCGCCGATCATCCGTGTGGGGGATAACGATGAGCGGTTGATCTTACGCGCTCTGGACATTGGTTCCGCAGGCGTACAGGTCCCACAAATTAACGACCCGGACGATGCCAGGAAACTCGTTAACTCGGCCAAGTATTCTCCGATAGGAGAACGTGGGCTTTCGATATTCACACGTGCTGGGGACTACTTCAAAGGCGGTGCCCCACGCCACACCGATCGACAGAACGAAGAAACCGTAGTGATCGGACATATCGAAGGTAAGCGCGGCCTGGATAATCTAGACGAGATCATGGAGGTGGATGGAATTGATGTCTATTTCCTTGGCCCGTACGACATCTCTCAATCACTAGGAATCCCTGGAGATGTGCGGAACCCGATTGTGGAGGAAGCACTGGTCGAGGCCTGCGGTAAGGCACGGGATGCTGGCAAGGCAGTCGGCTCATACGCACGAGACATTGATATGGGGCGATGGTTGCTCAGCAACGGGGTGCAGTACCTCGCTTACAACGTGGATGCCACAGTTTATATGGAGGCCTGTGAACGGATCATGGGCGAACTGAGGGCTTAGTTCCTAATTGCTGTAGGGGTTTCACTAGGGCAAGACCTTCCTACAGCAATTAGAGCATTTCCTCATTCAAACGGACACCGAATCCAGATGCATCGGTCGGGGAGATAAATCCATTCACTGCGGAAGGTTCATCCATCCATAAATCGTCCCTGTCAGCACCTCGCATTCCGGGTAACACTTCGGCAAGGTCAATACAATCCGAACCTGCGATGAGGTGAAGACCCCATACTTCGCCGCCTCGATGCGGCGCTACAGGGATCCCTTCTTGGCGAGCAATGTCTAAGATCCGGATGCCCGCTGTGATCCCACCGCACCATGTGATATCCGGTTGCCAAAGGTCCAATGCACCGGCTCTAGCGATTTCGCCAAATCCGTAGTGAGTAAACTCGTGCTCACCACCGGCG
>JAYGCF010000072.1:0-33238 GCA_046583495.1 Dehalococcoidia bacterium | reverse complement strand
TCGTGGACAGGGTGGATTACTTAGCGTATCGGTACTTCCGAATCTGCCAGTGCTCGGGCCAAAGTACGGTCGGGATCTTCAAAAAATCCGACAGGCTATTGACTCTGCCAACCCATCTGAACTGGCAGGTGCCTCGAATCGGGGTGAGAAGATAGTACTGGGTGAGTTCACACTGGAACCCGGTGAGATTCTTGTTGAGCAGTCTGGTCTTGAGGGTTTCGCTGTGTCTGTTGACGGGGGGTACGCAGCGGGGGTGCGAACCGAATTAACCCCTGAACTGGAAGCTGAAGGTGCCGTTCGTGAGTTGGTACATAGTGTTCAGAATCTACGAAAGTCGGCGGGCCTTGAAATATCCGATCGTATAAACCTGTTTGTGGAAGCACCCGATGAATTAGTCATGCACTTGAGAGCTCACGAAAGCTACGTGCGTGGTGAGACTCTGGCGGACAAACTCGACTATGGGGTAGTAACAACAGGAGCGCATATTGAGGATATCGATGTAAATGGCATGAAGACCCGCTTGGGTGTCGCAAGGTCTAGTTGAACGATCATAACGTTATCTGAAGGCCTATATCATCGGTATGTAGAGTGGTAATGGACGGTCCCACGCGACTCGATTAACAGGCCGTATGTTTAGGCTAATCGAGGGCTTCGACGATACCTGTCCCGGGAACAATTTCGCCAATGACATCCGCCGCCAAGGTCCCCAGGTCTCGCAATCTTGAAAGAAGTTCACCGAGGGAATCTTCACCAACGGAAATTAGCATCCCGCCTGAAGTTTGAGGATCAGCCATGAGAAATCGGTCAGCATCGGTGAGATCATCTGCCCACTTAACATTTCCTTCGAGGGAATTTAGATTGCGGTGAGTGCCGCCTGGAACCATACCGGCGTCGATGAGATCTAAGGTTCCGTCAAGTACCGGGAGGGAGCTACGCCATACTTTAGCGTTGACATTGCTAGCCTTGGTCATGCCCAGGAGGTGGCCGACGAGACCAAACCCGGTCACATCCGTTGCAGCGTGCGCATCTACAGCAACCATTGCGTTTGCCGCGTCTCGGTTCAATGTCGACATTGATTTCACGGCAGCCGCTATGACATTCGGCTGAGCTACCTGTGCCTTACCTGCCGTGGCAATGATTCCGTTCCCGAGGGGCTTGGTGATGACTAACTTGTCCCCAACCTGTGCCTCGGCGTTAGTGACCTGTTTGCCAGGGTGCACGAATCCAGTCACCGCCATGCCATACTTCGGCTCATCATCTCGAACCGTGTGACCCCCTAGTACCGGGAATCCTGCTTCAGCAGCCTTGGCCGCACCTCCCTCCAAGATCTTGGCGATCACATCATGAGTCAGGATGTCTGGGAAACCGGCGATATTTAATCCTGCGATTGGGCGTCCTCCTACCGCGTAAACATCACTGACGGCGTTGGCGACAGCAATAGCTCCGTAGTCGTATGGGTCGTCGACAATTGGAGGAAAAAAGTCGAGTGTCAGTACCAGAGCGATTTCGTCGGTGACGCGATATATGGCAGCGTCATCACCCGTATCGAATCCAACTAGAACGTTGGGGTCGAAGGGCATGATGTTCGGTAGCTGACGCAGAACCTGCGCCAGGTCAGCCTGACTGTACTTGCCAGCTCAGCCGGCACAGGAGGCCAGACTTGTTAGTCTGACATCCGACTGCTGTGACATTATGTGAAGATTCCTGACTGAGAGTGGATTTAAGTTGGCCCACATGTGGGATCTTATGATCGAAGTATAGACACTGAACTGACGGAAAACTCTTTGACTTTCCACGTTGACGAAGTTCGAATCGTCTTCCTACGATCTCTTTGACGAAATACGAGGGACGTCTATGGACATGTAGCTCCCTCAATATACCCAGGTGACCGATGGATGGAGAAAGGCGACTTTTGACCGAAATTCCCAACAAGAAACTATTCCCGATGACGTCAGATTTGAACGAAATGGGTCATTTGACTATCGGTGGGTGCGACGTTGTATCGCTTGCCGAAATTTATGGCACCCCCCTTTACGTGTACGACGAGCACACGATCCGTGAGATGTGTCGGGCTTTTGTTAGCGGGTTTGACGCTAATTATCCGGATTCACATATTTCTTATTCTTCCAAAGCATTCAGCACGCCAGCGTTGGCAGCGATCCTCGAGGAAGAGCATGTCGGAATGGATGTGGTGACGGGTGGCGAGCTTGCGATCGCTCGTGCTGCTAAATTCCCGGCGACAGAGATCAATTTCCACGGCAACAATAAGGGTCGTCTTGAGCTGGAAGAAGCACTCGAATACAGGATTGGCTTGATCACCGTTGACAGCATGTATGAGATTGATCTGCTTGATGCAGTAGCGAAATCAAAAGGGGTTACACAACCAGTTTTGCTCCGTGTTTCACCAAGTATTGATGGTCATACGCATTTACTTACGTCGACGGGTGTTCTGGATCAGAAATTTGGGTTCCCCATAGAGACGGGACAGGCAGAAGAAGCAATCAAGTACGCTCTCACTAAAACCAACCTAGATGTGCATGGGGTTCATTTCCACCTGGGTTCACCACTCTTCGAGATTGAACCTTACACGCAGGCAATTCCTTATGTTATGGAGTTGGTGGCAAAACTTCGTGAAAACGGCTTGAATCAACGCATATTCAGCCCGGGCGGAGGGTTTGCTATTGGGTACGTCTCTGATGCACCTGCCCCGGATATCTCCGATTATGCGAGGGCAATCAGTGCCGCGGTGAGGGAGGCCTGCGAAAGGCTGGGCCTGGATGAGCCGAGGCTGATTTTGGAGCCGGGTCGAGCCATTGTTGGAAGGGCTGGAGTGGCCTTGTATACGGTTGGGGGGACCAAAGATATTCCAGGTATTCGGAAGTATGTGAGTGTGGACGGTGGAATGGGCGACAATATCCGGCCTGCACTCTATGGAGCGGGCTACTCGATCGTCAAAGCGAATGACCCCATCGAGCCATCTATTGGGAAAGTGACGATTGCGGGTAAGTACTGTGAGTCCGGGGACCTTCTGGTGAAGGATGCACCGATGCCAGACCTCGCGCCCGGTGATGTGGTGGCGATCGCCTCTTCTGGCGCATATAACCTGTCCATGGCGAGTAACTACAACATGACACTGAGGCCTGCAGTCGTGTTCGTAAACAAAGGTGAAGCTAAACTCATCCGTCGTCGTGAAACATATGACGACCTACTTGCGTCGAGCATCATGTGAGCATTTCATGACCACGCCAGATGAAACTAGGGCAGCTTTTTTTAGCGAACCTGCCGGGGAGTGGCAGGCTATCGGCCACCGTATGGCGCGTCGGTATCTACAGCGGTCACAACAAAGTGGGCGCATTGCGCACGCGTACTTAATCACGGGTCCAGACCAAGTGGGAAAAGCGACATTGGCTTTGGACCTGGCTCGACTCGTTAACTGCACTCCCACCGGTGACATGTTTGAGAGCGATGTGGCATCTCCATGTGGCAAGTGTGGGCCTTGTGATCGGATTTCCAAAGGCAGGCATGCTGACGTCACGGTCATAAATCCACATACTCCGATTGGTACAAGTACTCCATCACAAGACTCCACCCGGACCTTAATCGGTATTGATCATGTACGTGAGATGCAAAAGGTGGTGTCCCTAAAATCCTTTGAAGGCGGGGTCCGGGTCGTCATATTCGATGGTGCGGATCGAATGAATGACCCAAGTTGGAACGCACTTCTGAAGACCTTAGAAGAACCGCCAGAGGATGTGATTATCGTTCTCCTAGCTCCAGCCGCTGATTCCCTTCCGACCACGGTGATCTCAAGGTGCCAACCAATTGAACTTCACACCGTGACAACGGATGAGATCACGCGTGAATTGGTTAAACGAGGTGGAATGGGTTCAGAGGACGCTGGGCATCTAGCACGAATTGCGGCTGGGCGCCCTGGTCGGGCCTTTGCCGCGTTGACGGACGAGACAACATTAGATCGCTACAGACAAGGGGTGCTAAGGGTTCTCACGACAAGCGCTGGCGATATCGAGGTGAGATTTCGTTACGCAAATGAGATAGCTAGGGAATTCGGGCGCAATCGTGTGACAGTTTTGCGGGAATTGGAACTATGGACGTCTGTGTGGCGCGACATGATGCTGCTAAAGCACGGTATTACGGACTCGGTGGTTAACATTGAATGGACAGCCCAATTGTCTGAAGCCGCTTCACATGCGGGCTCGAACGATGCACAGCTGGCGATAGAGGCAATAGCAAAAGCTACCGATGGACTCAGACGTAACGGTATGCCTAGGGTGGTCCTTGAGGTGCTGTTACTGGAGTTGCCGTCGATTCCCTCTCGCATAATCGAGAAAATGAATTTAGGCCAACGCGATGACGCTTCGAACATTGACTCGGACGGCTGGGGGTCTTGAGAAAGAGATGATTGTGGCTTGCGCTGGACGAAATAGTGGAATGTTTTTCTAGAGTCTGGTGACGGAGACAATACCGCGGGAGATCAATTGAGTTTCCCGTTTTTGACTGCGAAATGATTGGAAGTGGAACGTCGATTGTTATTGGCAAAATTAGATGCTTAAACGGCCTCGTTATAAATTAACCGGGCGTGCACTCAAAAACCTTTAACCATCAAAAAGGGTATTCGGACGCTAGTAGGCGAAATCGTTATCCACCTCGGGTTGCAAATCAAGCCATGGCAGATACGGTCGCCACTGATCCTGGATATGGCCGGCATCGAAGAAGGCGTATGGGTTCGGGCGTGGCGGGGCGGGATCGCGCGGAAGTAGCATGTTTGCTTCCCGAGGTGTCCTACCTGCCTTGCGGTGATTGCACTTATCACAGGCGCTAACAACGTTATTCCAGGAATGCTCGCCACCTCTTGAGCGAGGCATAACGTGATCCAATGTGAGGCGATTACTTTTCTTTCCGCAGTACTGACAGGTATGCCGATCACGGATGAACACTTCCCGTCGCGAGAGACGACGCTGGTGCAAAGGTCGCTTTACCATGTACAGAAGACGTACGATCGATGGCTCTGCGTGTTCTTCATATGCACTGCGAATCACTTCATCGGTGATCTCAAGCGTTTCAGCCTTACCATGGCCGAGCAACACGAAAGCTCTTCGAACATCGCAAACGTTTAGCGGCTGATAATTCTGGTTCAGCAGCAAAACTGGGGATCGGTTCACGCGCCGTAGCCCTCCCAAGATGCCGGAAAATAAGTGAAGCTAAAGCATCGCTTGGGGTTTAAAAATCCGTTTCGGGTTGACTGTTGCTTCCGTTGAAGCAGGGCCCAAAATCTCTATCTAGGGAGCCAAAGATACCTGCTCAGACGGAATTTCGCACATTTGTGCTCAACTATCGACGTTATCCGCAAGGTCGGCTTCCATTGTATTGAGTGCTGTTTCGAACTCCCCCGGGATAAGGCCGAGAGTGTCGCCGGGAATCTTATCTCTCACAGCAAGAACTCTCGGTACGATGATCGAATCATCCAGCCATTCTTTCAGGGTGTCCCGTCCATATCGATCAGCAAGCTCTTGGTAAAGGCGTTCTGTCCGGGCTTCGATACTTCTGCCGGAAGACGCTGA
Source organism: Dehalococcoidia bacterium (assembly GCA_046583495.1). Lineage (GTDB taxonomy): Bacteria > Chloroflexota > Dehalococcoidia > Lucifugimonadales > Lucifugimonadaceae. The sequence goes on along the minus strand of JAYGCF010000072.1, from coordinate 27,659 downwards.
CGCTGCAAGATCGTTGATATTGTCGAGAATTGCATCTTCCTGAGGGTATGCGATTCGTGCCATCACAGTCACGACTCCTGTGACGAGAATCGCTCCCATCAACACACCCACCACCACGCCTCCGGCCTTATCAACCCAGTTGAGAACCACGAGGGACATTGTCGCCCGGATGGTTTTTCCGGCGATCTGGGCGACTATCAGGACCCCAAGAAAAATCACCACATATCCAATAGCGGTGGTCACGGACTCGTTCTCTATGTCATCAGTGAACCGCTCGACGACGTTATCCGCGAATTGCGCACCGATCAACAACGATACATAAACGCCCAAGAAGTTGAGTACGGACTGCACGAGATTCCACTTTAAGCCGAGAAGGGCACCGATCACAAAAACAGGAATCAGTACCACGTCGAATATGCTCAATCAATGCGCTCCTAGTTAATCTATTCTGTGGGAAAAGCATCGGCCATGGGGCCGAAATCGTACGGCGATTAATGTTCCCATCGCCTCGTGATTTTCGAAAAATCAAATTTAGTAAGTCAATACAAAGGGTTAACGGGCGTACTGAAAATTTACTCTGAACGATTGTGACACGGGCTGTCTATAGACTGTTTGCAGTGAGCAATTCCGTTTTCAGAATCTAGCGGCTCGTTTTGAACTCTGAGTACGACCCCTGTATTAGGATCACGCCACGGTCAAATTGGTCCTGATGGACCAGCGTCTTCACTGGGTGATGGAGGTAATTTGTCGTCCGTAATTGCACCTTTTATTGCAATTGATGGCCCCGTGGCCTCGGGGAAAACGGTTGCCGGCAAAATCCTCGCTGGTCGCCTGGGCCATGCGTTTCTAGATACGGGAGTTATGTACCGTGCCGTGACCTACCTGGCATTACAGCAACTAATTCCGTTGGACGATCCCGAAGCGCTTACGGGGATCATGGCATCATCAGGGTTGCGATTGACGAGAAATGCAGGAGAAGAGTGCAGAGTGCTCGTCAACTCTGGCGATATTACAGACAAGCTACGTAGTTCCGAGGTAGATCGTTCTGTGTCCATTGTGTCTGCTGTTCCCGGAGTTCGTAAATTACTCGTAGAGCTACAACGTGAGATTGCCACACTTGGTCAGGTGGTGATGGTCGGGCGGGACATTGGGACAGTAGTGATGAGTGGTGCCGGGCTCAAAGTTTATTTGGATGCATCGGTAACAGAGCGAGCCAGTCGTCGATATAGACAATTACAGCAGTCAGGATCCGAGATTTCCTACCAAACGGTTTTGGATGACCTGACGCGCCGGGACTACCTGGACTCTTCTAGAGAACTTGCGCCGCTCAAACAGGCGGATGATGCGATTCATCTCCTCACGGATGATCTTAATCTTGACCAGGTGGTAGATCGACTTGAGGAAATGGCTCGGGGAAAAACTCCCTGGAGATTGGGAACCTGATGGGTTTTCTCCTACATCGGATCTCGAATAACGCGTTGAAACTCACGCTTTCGATGTTCTCCGACTATGCTGTTGAGGGATTCGAGAATATACCCGTCAGCGGCCCGTTGATCGTGGTTGCTAATCACCAGAGCAATGTTGATCCTCCGATTCTTGCGGCGACCTTGAGTAGGAATACTCGTTTTCTTGCGAAAGATTCAATTTTCAAGAACGTGACGCCGTTAGGCGTGTGGTTCCTACGCTCTTATGGAGCTCATCCGCTGAAGCGCGGGCAAATGGATCTGTCAGGCCTTCGTTGGGCGCTTAAGGAACTTGAACGGCCAAATGCCACACTAGCGTTGTTTCCCGAAGGCACACGAAATCCGGGTGCTATGAAAAAGGCAGCATCAGGTATCGTGCCCTTGGCTACTCGTGCTGGCATACCGATTCTCCCGGTAGGGATAACCGGAGTCGAAGAGATGACTTCATGGCTGAGGGTGTTTAAACCTAAGGGCACAATCCGTGTGCGGATTGGACAACCTTTTCTCTTAAATGAGAATAGAAAGTTGTCGAAAACCGAAATAGAAACCGCTGTTTCAGAAATTATGGGACGTGTGGCTTTGTTGTTGCCGCCGAGTTACCGTGGCGTCTATGCCGAAGCTGCAGAAGGGCCTTTTACCTTCACAAAGGCATTTTCTTAATGCCCATCCACCCAATTAACCCTTTATAACGGAGCAACTCGCCGCCTATGTGCGGAATCATCGCTTACGCCGGCCCCGAGTCGGTAATCCCGATACTAATATCTGGCCTGAGGACCCTTGAGTACCGCGGCTATGACAGCGCCGGTATTGGTGTTCAGAACGGTAGCGGCCGGATTGACGTCCAACGGGCCCTTGGGGTGGACCAGTTGGCAAGCCTGGTACAAAACGTCCCACTCACTGCCACTGGGACTTCACATGTTGGGATCGCCCACACGAGATGGGCCACACACGGTGGGGTAAATGTCGAAAATGCACACCCTCATACCAGCGCCGATGGTCGGGTTGCAGTGGTTCACAATGGGATTATTGAAAATTACATAGAGATTCGTGCCGAACTATCAGACATGGGAGTCGAGTTTTCATCTGAAACCGACAGCGAGGTAATCGCTCATCTTGTTGAGAGGTGTCTTACTTGTGGTGACTCCTTGCCAGTTGCCGTACGCAAAGCGGCCCAACGTCTTCAGGGGGCATCTTCATTTGTGGTGACATCGGCGGATGAACCCAGAAAGATCGTAGGTGTCCGGCTTGGTAACGCGGGGGGGATAGTTGTTGGTGTGGGCGAAGATTTCAATCTACTTGCTAGCGATGTCCTGGCAATACTTCCGCACACGGATAATGTGATTTATCTTCGAAACAGCGAGGTCGTGATTATTGAGCCATCTAAAGTTGAGGTATCAGACCTGTCCGGGAGAGTTTTAGACCGACCTGTGTTTAAGACAGGCCGTAACTTCGACGCAGCCGCGAAAGGCCAGCATCCCCATTTCATGTCGAAGGAGATCGCTGAACAACCGGAAGCTGTATCGTCTGCAATGCGGAATCGGGTTGATTTTGATAGTGGAACCATCGATCTTACAGAAGTGCCTTTCACGGATGAAGTGATTCGATCCTTCGATCGGGTTGTGCTTTCTGGAATGGGCACAAGCCTTCATGCGTGTATCTACGGTGCACAGGTCATCGAAGCGTTGGTGGGGATCCCGGCTCAGGCTGAAAACGCCTCGGAGTTCAGGTATCGCAAAACGGCGTTGAATGATCGGACATTAGTTATTTCAATCACCCAGTCTGGTGAGACTGCGGATACTCTGGCGTTGATGGAAGAAGCTAATAGGGCTGGATCCAAACAACTGGCGTTGGTCGAGGCGGAGGGGACCCAGGCTACGCTATTGTCCGATGGAACCCTATACCTGGGAGCTGGCCAGGAGATCGGTGTGGCTTCCACTAAAACTATGATGTGTTCTCTAGTAGTCCTCTATCAACTGGCGATTTATCTTGGCATCAGGCGAAGAAACCTCTCAGACGAACGGGCGCGAGATCTCATATCAGCCCTGGCCCGACTGCCGGGCTTGATCGCAGAAGTGATAGATGACGGAGGGGAGGCAGAGCGATTGGCCCGGGAGCAACTGGTCGATAAGGGGCACCTACTTTATCTCGGGCGTGGGCCTCTACACCCAATTGCGATGGAAGGTGCGCTCAAGATGAAAGAGCTGGCTTATTTACACGCTGAGGGTTACCCCGCCGGTGAAATGAAACATGGCCCAATAGCACTTATATCTGAAAAAATGCCAACGATAGCATTAGCGTTGCGCGGGGCGCTCTACGACAAAATGGTCGGCAATATCAATGAAGTGAAGGCGCGCGGTGGTGAGGTGATTGCACTTGCTACGCACGGTGACAAAATCATGGGGGATCTGGCAGACGAAGTGCTATGGGTTCCCGACGCACCGCAGTGGATCCTGCCGATGTTATCTCTTGTCCCTATGCAGAGACTTGCGTATTGCACGAGCGTTGAGCTCGGCTTGGATCCGGACAAGCCGAGGAACTTGGCGAAGTCCGTTACCGTAGAGTAGTTTCAAAAAGTGATTAGGTTTCTGACGATTATTCACAATATTTCTGTATTGTAATTTGATATGTGACTTGCAACTTTATCGAATATTCTTCCTCTTTTTAGTTCAATGACTACGCTTTGGATAACTTCAGTATTAGAGTTAACCTCTAGTTCAAAAACAACTCTACTGTAGTTTAATACTTAGGAGAAAAGTATGAATATATGCGTCGTATCAACCTTCGACGGTACCACTGATGACTATTTAAGCATGTTTAATGCCACCAAAGAAAAGGCAGCCAATTTTTTTACTGATTACGATATAGGCGTCATAAGAGAAGGGAAGATTACTTTGATGATTCACATAACTGATATGCAAAGTTTTCAGGAATTAATGACGTCTGAAGAAATGCAAGCATGGAACACGAAATTTAATTGTGTGGATGAAGTTTATTCTTTAGAAAAAGTCAATTAATAAAAAGGAGCATTAGCATGGTCACTGTCATCATGACGTTCGATATCAGCAAGTCATACGCCGAATGGAAGTCTGTCTATGATGGCGCCAGCCATTTCATATCAGATGCCGGGTTCGAGGTTGTTTATGTCGGCCACACGCTGGAAGACGAAAGGAAATGCTACTGGATTGTCCGGGTCCAGAACATGGATGCGCTCGATGCATTTATGAACAATGAAGAGTTACATCCGGTCATGGTGGAGTCGGGCCATATCCTTGAATCGACACAAATAGTCGCCTGTTCAGCTTAGAAGGACCAAAGGCATCAACAGGCTCGCTCTTTGAGCCCCCCACAAAGTCTGCAAACCAGGGCTCTCCCGATACATGCTTGCTAAGCCTAATCTAGCCAAGTGATCATGGACCTGTGCGGTCCTCGTTTACAACGAGTGGTGGGCGATACAGGACTTGAACCTGTGACCTCCTGCATGTGAAGCAGGCGCTCTAGCCAGCTGAGCTAACCGCCCGGGATTATCTGTCGAGATCTGCTAATCCGATCGAAGCAAAGAGGAGTGGGTGGTGGCAACGGCTGGGCTTGAACCAGCGACCTGACGCTTATGAAGCGCCCGCTCTAACCAGCTGAGCTACGTTGCCCTGTCCCGACGTTCTTCTGCCAACAGGTCCATACACGATGGTAGTCCCGCCTCGGAATACGCGTCAACGGTCGAAGGTGCCTACAAGCTGTTTATATGAGCATGTCGGACGGTCAGCATGAACGGCTTTATTACCGCTGAGGGATTGAAAGCGAAAGCGGTTATTGGTGACCTAGATTAGTTGGAGTTTAAGATTCAGGCGCTTCTGCTTCAAAATCACCGCTTTTGCCACCCGTTTTTTTCAAGAGGCGAATATCGCTGATCTTCATACTGCGATCCGCTGCTTTGCACATATCGTAGATGGTTAGGGCCGCTAGGCTTACGGCCGTCAACGCTTCCATCTCAACGCCTGTTTTATACGTTGTCTTCGTTGTAGCAGTGATATCAATGCGATTGTTCGTCGCAGTGTCATTAAATTCCAAGAGTACCTGTGTGAGTGGTAACGGGTGACACAGCGGGATCATGGTTGAGGTATTTTTGGCGGCCATTACACCTGCTACACGCGCTATCCCAATCACATCACCCTTTTCAAATCCTCCAGAGTGGATCAGTGCTAGGGTTTTGGGCTGCATAGTGATTGAACAACCAGCTATCGCAACTCGCTCCGTTTCAGGCTTGTCACCAACATCGACCATTCGGGCAGTTCCCGTTTCATCTAAATGCGTAAGGTGAGGTGATACATCGTTGTCGGCTGTACCGGTCAGGTTTGATTGGTTCTCGGAGATGGTGGAGGGGTTTGATGAGATAGGCATGGTTGATTGGGATGACTTGCCTTCCCGAATTGATTCAGCCGCACCCACGGCTAGCCGATCGGCCCTTTCGTTCTCTGGGTGCCCGGCGTGTCCCTTTACCCACTGCCACGTCACGTGCCTCTCTCCTACAGCGCGGTCCATTTCTGCCCAAAGGTCCTCGTTAGCCTTTCGATTCCAGCCCTTGGTCATAGTGTTGATTACGTATGAACTGTCACTGGTAATTAAAACCTCGGCACCGATCGGGGTTTGATCCAATCCGCGGATAACAGCGGTCATCTCCATCCGATTGTTTGTCGTATGAGGCTCCCCGCCGGACAGATCGATATCGTCCTGCCCATCGGGACGTAGAACGGCGCCCCAACCGCCAGGTCCAGGATTGCCTAGGCATGATCCATCCGTGAATAGTCGATAGCTCAAATATTTTCCTCGGGTGCTAATTCAGGGTGCTTGAAGTTCTTTGACACAAGGCGGAATTTGCAAGGTGTCAGTTTATCGCGTGTTGGCGACTTTCTCGTAATCCTAGCTATACTCAAATGCTGTTGTGTGCCGAAATCAGTCGGAAAAAGACTTTTTATGACAGAAATAAGAGTAGATAGCGAGATAATTCTGCGGCCGCCAAGTATGTCGGACGCTGACCGGTTGTTTGTTTTGATTGATTCTAACCGGGAGCACCTGGGCAAATGGCTACCGGGCCTGATCACGATTAAGACGGTTGATGAGGAACGCTCCTGGCTTCAGCAGCGAATGGAAGGAAGCGGGAGCAAGACGCCGCTATTAATAGTTTTGGATGGAAGTCCCGTCGGCGTTATAACAACGGAAATTGAGACATTGAACGACGCGGCGGATGTCGGCTACTGGTTGATCGAAGAGGAACAGGGGCGCGGCATCACAACTCGTTCTTGTGCTGCGGTGGTGGATGACCTGCTCCGAGTCCAGGGTATTAACCGAGTCGTGATTCGTGCTGCGGTAGACAACACTCGTAGTCGGGCGATTCCACAGCGGTTGGGATTTGTGTATGAAGGCGTTGAAAGACAGGCTCTCAAGCTACCCGATGGTTACGCAGATGTAGCTGTTTACTCGATGTTGGCATCTGACTGGCAGGGTGCTCAAGAGATGGGTTACGTAGACCCTTCAGGGAGGCCTTTGGCGTTTGGGGTCCCCCCGATATTGATTGATAACGGAATGCTATTGCGTCGACCTCGAACTGTCGACGCAGCTGAGCTCTATGAATTACTTAGATCAAACAGGGACAGGTTTGATTGGTGGTCTGGATGGTCAAAGCGTGTGCGGACGGAAGAAGATGCCGCCGCCTTGATCCGAAACTCTATAAGTGTCGACACTGATCGAGGGTCACCGCTATTTTTGTACGATTCTGGAGACTTAGTTGGAGTGGTCAATATAGAGTTATCTAACCTAGGTGATAAGTGTCCAGCGGCTGATGTGCGGTATTGGATAGGTGGGCAATGGGAGGGTCAAGGTTTGATGATCAGGGCATGCCAGGCTGCTGTAGACGCAGCAATTCCCTACTTCAACCTTGATCAAGTGAGTATTCACACAGGAGCCGGCAATATGCGGGCCAGGTCGTTGGCAGAGAGACTTGGGTTTACTATGCAACGATTAGATCGAGGCACGTCGGCATCCGAAGACATGGTTGTGTACGCGGTATCGGCTTCGGACTGGACCGAAAACGCAGATGGGCGATAGCGGGAGCTATCCGCCTATCTGATACATTTCAATTTTGGCCTTTTTATCGCGCAATTTTTTAATACCTTTTGGCATCGGCGCGCCGGTTACACGTGGGCCTTGGACATCTTTTTCTTGCGTGGGAATATGTTGTCCCGCTTCAAAAGCTCGTAGTTCTGAGTACCGGTCGCGCCTCGATGTCCAGATTCCGGTGATGAGTTCAAGAAGCTCGGTATCACTGGCACCTGAACGCAGTGGAGATTTCAGGTCTTTTCCACCAGCGGCGAATAGGCAGGTAACAAGTTGCCCATCAGTGCTAAGCCGAGCTCGTGTGCAATCTCCGCAGAATGGCTCAGATACGGATGAGATGATGCCGATTTCGCCCGATCCATCGTTATATAACCAACGGGTCGCTACTTCTCCAGGATAGCTGGGCTCGGCTCGAGTTATTGGAAACCTGTTGTTGATTGCCTGCGCGATTTTACTTGCAGACACAACGTTGCTTGCATCCCACGCATTTACGGTCCCGACATCCATGAATTCGATAAATCGAACAATATGGCCGGTGCCTTTGAAATGAGATGCGAGCTCGACCATCGTGTGGTCGTTAACACCCTTCTGGACGACCGAGTTAATCTTTATAGGTGCCAGCCCAACCTCTTGGGCCGCAGAAATACCAGATAGCACTCGCTCGGTACCGAAATCACGGCCGTTCATAGTCTTGTAGACATTTTCGTCAATACTGTCGAAGCTAACGGTGATACGGGTAAGACCGGCATCTTTAAGTGACTGGGCTTGATCAGCTAATAGGTAGCCGTTAGTAGTGAGAGCAATGTCTTCGATTCCGTCTAGGGCAGCGAGATTTTCAATTAACTGAGGAAGATCGACTCTTAGGAGTGGCTCCCCTCCGGTGAGTCGAATTTTCCGTACGCCCAGACGCGTAAACAGCCGAGCGAAGCGCACGATTTCCTCAAAGGACAGGATCTCGGTTTTTGGCAGGAACTCGTATCGTTCCCCATAGACTTCCGACGGCATGCAGTACGGGCAACGGAAGTTGCACCTGTCGGTTACCGAAATTCGCAGATCGCGTAGATGACGGCCGAATATATCGGTAGAGTCGTCGAAACTTTCAGATTTCATGGATTGTAATTGTACGCCGGGCGTGCAGGCTGTAACTATTCAAGTAATTGTCTTTAGAAATCCTAACGCCGAGCGGACGGCAATTCCGCGGTGGCTTATTGAGTCTTTTTCGGGAGGGGATAGCTCGGCCATCGTTTTACGCTCTTTTGGCAACCAGAAGATGGGATCATAGCCAAAACCGCCGTTGCCAATTGGATATTGGGTAATAGTGCCTTCGCATGCGCCCTCAAAAAAATGTACCTCGCCGCCTGTTTGTCTTCCCAATATGGTAATTGTGGCTCTGTAACGGGCCTGCCGATGCCCGTCAGGAACGCCTGCCATTTTCTCTAGTAGATAGTCGCGGCCTTCTTCATCCGTTTGACCCTCGCGTAAAAACCTAGCCGAGTAAACGCCTGGTGCGCCGCCCAATGCATCGACCTCGATGCCGGAATCATCGGCAATCGTCAGTTCACCAGATGCCATTTGGTATGCCCTTACCTTGAGTTCGGCATTTGCATTAAACGTATCACCTGTTTCTTCGACTTCGATATCGACCCCGACGTCGTCTAAGGACAACACTCGAAAAGGCAAACTACTAAGGAGTTGACGGAATTCGCGCGCTTTCCCGGGATTTCGGGTTGCTACTACAAGTATCGCGGAGTCGTTGTAGCCCATTTGTATGGCACCTTTCTTTTGATTCCCAGGGGATATCTTCCAGTAACTCAAGCAGTTCGAGGTCCTGTACCACCTTTTACTTATCTGAGACCTGAGCGTTTTAGGAAGCGATTGTCTGTTGCAGGCCTAAATTGCACCTGCTATCCTTTCGCCGATTGTTCAAAAAAGCACGAACGGTGTTCCGCTAGCTTTTGGACCTGCGCCCTGAATACCGCTCACTGCTCCGATGAAGGACCCATATAATCGCAATGAATTTGCGTCGACTGCTCTCGCTTGGGCGCTCGCGTTTTCTATTTTTACTTACTCTAGTCCCTGCACTACTAATCGCGTGCAACGAAGAGGACGCCCAATCTACGTTTGGTACTAGCGGCCCCGTCGCCGATACCCAGGCCGACCTCTTCATATTTATATTCTGGATTGCAGTAGCGGTGTTCTTCCTTGTGGAAGGGGCATTGATCTACTCCATCATCAAGTTCCGACGTCGAGGGTCTGATGATTCCCTACCAGACCAAATACACGGGAATACCCGACTAGAAGTAATCTGGACCATAATTCCGGTCTTGATCCTGATAGCTATTGCGGTTCCCACTGTGAAGGTCATATACGACCAGAATGGGCCACCATCTGACGAGGGTCCTGTCCTCGATATTAATGTTCGTGCGCACCAGTGGTGGTGGGAAATCGAGTACCCGGGCGAGGATGTCGTAACCGCCAACGAAATCCACATCCCTGTGGGCCAGTGGGTCAACTTCACCATGCATTCCGATGATGTGCTGCATAGTTTTTGGGTGCCAAAGCTTGCAGGAAAACTGGACATTGTCCCAGGGGATGTCCGGGAACTGGCTATGAAAGCTGATGAGGCAGGGTTCTTCTTTGGGCAGTGTGCAGAATTTTGTGGTGAAGCCCATGCCAAAATGCGTTTCCGCGTAAAAGCAGAGGAGCCTGCTGAGTTCGACGCTTGGATGGATTCTATGCGTAGGTCCCCAGTGGAACTTGTCAGTGCTGATGCCATTGCAGGGCAGACCACCTTTGCTACCAACTGCAGTAGCTGTCACGCCACAAACACATGGCAGGGTCCCAATGCACGCAACGAACGGACTAGGTTGGCTGGTCTTAGGACTGCGTTCCTAGATAACCCTGAAGGGACTACTGTAATCCCTGCCCCGAACCTGACCCATTTCGGGACGCGTCAGACTTTAGGTGCCGGCCTTGTAGATCTTGATATGGATTCCCTCATGGATTGGATTGCCGATCCTGATGAACTCAAGGAAGGCAACCGGATGAAGGACTTGGCGACGCCTTACCGCAATGGGTCGCTGACACAGGAAGACGTTCGACAGCTTGCCGCATATCTTCTTGAGTTGAAGCCGATTGCTGAAGATGCGGTTGTCGAAACATCTTCAGTTGGTTTAGTGGGAGGAACTGCAGTTGAGCGTGGATCGGCGACCTTTACGGGTAACTGCGCTAGTTGTCACTCTACGGGCAGTGATGCAATAGTAGGGCCTGGGCTTTCCGGGGTGTCCACTAGAGGAGATGACGCTTATCTGAGGGAATCTATTGTTGACCCTGGAGCTGTTGTAGTTGAAGGGTTCCCAAACGTTATGCCGCAGGGTTTTGATGCAACATTATCCTCGGAAGAAATTGACGAACTAATCGCTTATTTGAAGTCGCTTTAAGAAATTGATGGTGCAACGGGTGCTCAGAGATCTGCTGGAAAGCAGAATTCCCAAAGCCCTACACACCGGAGGCCATAGTTGACCACGATCGCTTTTCCAACGTTGATTAGCCGCCCCAGTAGCTACACAGGATTGTGGAGCTGGATTGGCACGGTTGACCACAAGCGCATTGGCACGCTCTACGGCATAACGGCGTTCGTCTACTTCCTTTTCGGTGGCGTTGAGGCATTGATCATTCGGGCGCAACTCGCGCAAGCTGAAAATGATCTAATCTCGCCGGAATTTTATAATCAGCTTTTCACGATGCACGGCACGACCATGATTTTCCTTGTCGTCATGCCAATGTCCGCAGCGTTCTTCAACTGGATGATCCCGTTGTTGATTGGTGCGCGTGATGTGGCATTTCCTCGGCTAAACGCTTTCAGTTACTGGACCTTCCTTGCAGGTTCGATTTTCCTGAATTTAAGCTTCCTCCTAGGTGGTGCGCCCGATGCCGGGTGGTTTGGGTACGCTAACCTGACGGGGGCAACTTACAGTCCTGGTGACGGTGTCACTTTCTGGGCCATCGGTCTATCCATCCTGGGTGTGGCGTCTCTAGCGGCATCTTTTAACTTTGTAGTGACCATACTGAACATGCGAGCACCAGGTATGGGGCTGATGAAGATGCCGGTGTTCGTATGGATGTCTCTTGTTACTAATATTTTGCTGGCACTTGCGATGCCGATCATCGCTGTGGCCCTAGTTCAGCTCTCCCTAGACCGTATTTGGGACACCAACTTTTTCAACCCTGTCGCAGGCGGAGACCCCGTCCTATGGCAGCACCTATTTTGGCTGTTTGGTCACCCAGAGGTTTACATCCTGATCTTGCCGGCAATGGGTATCGTGTCTGAGGTCTTACCGGTCTTCTCACGCAAACCGCTTTTCGGTTATCCGGCGGTTGTATTTGCCGGAGCAGTGATTGGATTTATGGGTTGGTTTGTGTGGAGCCACCACATGTTCACCGTAGGCCTGGGTCCGGCCACAAACTCGGCCTTTGCTATCTCGACGATGTTGATAGCGGTTCCGACAGGAGTCAAGATCTTTAACTGGATCGGAACATCCTGGGGCGGGAAATTGCAACTGAATACGGCGATGCTCTTCTCGCTGGGATTTATTGCGATGTTCATCATTGGTGGCTTAAGTGGTGTTACACATGCGTCACCGCCTACTGATGCACAACAGCAGGACACCTATTACATCGTCGCTCATTTCCACTACGTCCTATTTGGTGGCTCGATATTGGGTTTGTTCGCCGGAGGTTTCTACTGGTGGCCAAAGATGACAGGGAAGCGACTAGGTGAAGGGCTCGGTAAACTTCAGTTCTGGATGATGATGATCGGATTCAACCTCACGTTTGGTCCAATGCACTGGATCGGGCTGAACGGTATGCCACGGCGTATCTCAACGTATGCGGATGGTATGGGTTGGGAGATGAGCAACATGATCGCTTCGGCAGGCTCCTTGATCCTTGCTATCAGCGTGTTGATCTTCATCATCAATATCTTTCGAACGATGTCCAGCAAACAGGAAGCTGAAGACGACCCGTGGGATGCACGTACGCTTGAATGGTCCATTCCCTCCCCGCCACCGGCTTACAACTTTGCCCGGATCCCGCAGGTCAAGTCACTAGACGACTTCTGGTACACGAAACACCCAGAACTTCTACACGATGAGCAGGGTGATAACGTCGAGGCTCAGGAGCCTGAGGATGACAGGCACGGCGGTGGAAGTATCCATTTGCCAAGCATGTCCTATTACCCGTTTGTATTGTCTATGGGCGTTGCCATAGGGGTAATCGGCTTCATGGAGATCAATGTCCAAATTCCGGGAACGGGTATTCAATTCCCGTGGCTTAGTGCTACGGGAATTGTAATTGGCCTTTGGGGGCTCATAGGATGGTCTCTGGAACCAGTAACTGAAGAAGGTGGACACTAGTAACTGACTAAGTCCTGGTCGATTAACGAACGAAAGATTAAGGGAAACGAAATTGGCGCAAGCCGCCGTAACACAAGAAACAGGTCACGTCGCTGACACGAATACCGGCATTAGCAACCGTAAGTTGCTGATGTGGGTGTTTCTGGCATCAGACTGTCTGTTCTTTGGATCATTCATTGCCACGTACTTGATCTACCGAAACGAGAGCATCGTTGGGCCGTATCCTAACGAGGTCTTGGACATTCCGATCACTTCGGTCAGTACGTTCGTTTTGCTCATGAGCAGTCTGGCAATGGTCTTGGCCTTGAACTATGTCCAGAAGGACAAGTTAGGTCTGGCGCGTTTCTGGATTCTTGCGGTCTGTTTCCTTGGTCTTATTTTTCTTGGGTTCCAGGTAGTCGAATTTACGACGTTTGTAAATGAAGGCCTGACGATTCACCAGAACTTGTTCGGAACAACGTTCTTCATACTTACTGGATTTCATGGATTACACGTCTTTATAGGAGTCCTGTGGCTTCTCGGTATGGCGTTCGTGCATTTCAAAGGAGCTCTCACGAGCCGCTCTTCTGAAGACCTTGAGATGGCTGGCCTTTACTGGCACTTTGTTGACATCGTGTGGATTGTCATCTTTACCGTCATTTACCTGATTGGATACAGTGACGGAGAAGGTATACATACGATCGAACACGCTGCGGCTATCGTCGGGGGTTAATGGGAACAGTTATGACAAACCCGATCTCAACAGCTTGGCGTAAGCTCTTCTACCACGACGGCGACCGATACTTTCTGTTGCCTGAAGTGGACGCGGCCTCGCCAGAACCGCCTAATGAAGGACCGTTTGGCGAGGCGGGCCCTCAGGTAGCGAGTTGGTATACCCGGATCACTTTTGGCGGTCGGCACGCGACTCCTATCTTCTACACGATCATTGGGGTCATCCTGGCCATTCTGACGATCTTGGAAGTTTGGTTCTTCACGCTTGACGTGTTCGGGTGGTTCTTTGTCCCGATGATGCTGTTGTTGGCGGTGGCCAAGTTCGTTATCGTCGTAGCGTTTTACATGCATCTTAGATTTGATAAAAGCATATTGACGTTGGTGTTTGGGTCTGGGTTTGTCATTGCTATAGCCGTGTTCATGATTCTCTTAACGGTTCAAGAAAAAGTCGCTCCAGATCCTCAAATCGCACCGTAACCGGACCACCCAGTCAGGGAAAACAGGAATACGATTGGACGGTTGATTTGCTAATTACAATCGTTCGTGGCCGCGCAAACGTCATTTAGGCGTCTGATACACGCAGGAAACTCTGTCCTTGACTCTCCTCCACACCAGCGGTGAAAGCCGCGATCCGCTCAATTCCTTCGCTGCTTTTTGGGGTGAATGGGTACTGGTTTCACCTGCAACAGTAGTTTTACTTTTCCTGTTGGGCGCCTACCTGTTTGGCTTGTATCGGTTGAACTCTCGTGCAGCTACTGGTGGTGGGGCACCGATATCAAAAGGCCGGGTGACTCTTACGCTTCTTGGATTCTCGGCTCTCACGTTCTCTCTAGTTGGGCCAGCTGATGCACTTGCGGAAGATCAGTTCTTCCTCCACATGATTCAGCATCTTTTGTTGACCCTCGTTGCAGCTCCCTTGATGCTCGCTTCTAGTCCGGTAGCGGCCTATTTATGGTCACTTCCATCAGATATTCGATTCACAGTAGCCGGATCGCTTGGAAGGCAAGGGAAGACTGGACTTTTGCTACGGAAGTTAACCTTCCCAAAAGTGGCGATCGCCGTATACATACTCACCATATATGTGTGGCATCTACCGACTTTGTACGAAATGGCGATACATAACGAGTTGATCCATTATCTAGAGCACTTTATGTTTTTCGGTGTAGCTGTGCTCTTCTGGTGGCCTATTGCTGGTCCTGCACCAGTCAGATCTCTCTTGAGCTATCCACAACGCCTGCTGTACCTGATTGTTGTCCTAACGCCAAGCGCCGCACTGGGCGCATGGCTAACCCTGGTGGACACGGTTCTGTACCCGCATTATGAGGCGACCCCGTTGCATTGGGGAATCGGGGCCAAGGAAGATCAGAGCATAGGCGGTCTGATCATGTGGGTTCCCGGGAATTTTGTACTCGTCGGAGCAGCGACCGTGTTGTTCTTTAAGTGGTACGAATCTGAGTCGAAGGGCGCGCGCTACAAACGTAAGGTTCATTCCGGACGGTAGGCACACTTGGCCAAATTCAGAGAATGTTCATCTTTCGGTATGACCCGGTAGGTCTGCTAAACTCGGACTTGAGTTCAAACCTTACTGTCTTCTCTTTTGAGTATGAGAC
Organism: Dehalococcoidia bacterium; assembly: GCA_046583495.1. Classification (GTDB taxonomy): domain Bacteria; phylum Chloroflexota; class Dehalococcoidia; order Lucifugimonadales; family Lucifugimonadaceae. The sequence continues at coordinate 12,353 of JAYGCF010000072.1, read as the reverse complement.
AGCGTCCTTTTTAACTAGGAAGGCCAAGTAATGGCGAAATCTCGCGACAAGGGCAAAAAAGAAAACAAGAAGAAGAAGTCCGGCGGACGAAAACAGTCTGTTTCCATGAGTTCGGCTCCTGTTCCGCCACCCGAACCCTCTCGTGTGGAACGTCGCAGGCGCCAGGCTGATGACGATGATTGAACCTGACTGCAGGGTTCTCCGCGTCCGCATATAGGACTAAATAGTCGGCTGATTGGCTGGAGATTTGGCTTGCGATCCTTTAGGGGGTTTCTTTTCCAGGTTGCAAGCAGATGTAAACGTCAAGTTTCAATACAAACCCATGGGTTTCGAGACGCTATTTATTGGTCGGGTGCTCCGATTTGCAAATCAGATTGAATAAACCTTGTGCCGGTTATTTTTTTACCGGCACAGCGCTGATGCTGTAGTCGTTCTTGCTCTCAACCAATTTGGCCAAAAGTTCATCGGACAGGTCCTTCATGTACAGAACACTGGACCATGCCGTTCCCAGAGCTTCCCGCAATTGCTCGACTGTCATTGGCTTATTGGAGTTGGCGATAAGTAAACGAAAGATAGCTTCTGTCAGCGGTGTGCCGGGGAGGAGATAATCAGGCTTGGTCGAGCAGCATGTTGCGATTTCTTTCATGTGCTCTTTTGAATCACCCGTGACCACTTCCATCTCGTCCAACACTTGTTGACACTGCCAGCAACGTCGATTCCGCACTGTAAAAGGAAACGACTTGCCAGACGCTTCGAATGCCTTGACGTCGACGGCGTAACGGTGGGTTACGGTGCGCGCCGTCTGCTCTTCACTCATGTTTGTGCTCCCCGATGATTTGTTTGTTGATTGAATATTGGCCGATCCGTCGGCAATGCCGATGGCGCCTTTGAAATCTAGTTTCAAGTGTTCAAGGCTAGAACACGTCTTCTGGCCAGTCCAGCATCTGTACGGTGGCGGCGTCGCCTGGGTTGAGTCTAGCCTGGTCATCTGGGCATATCGCCAGGCCATTTGCACGGGCCATCGAGGTCAAGACACCAGAACTCTGGTTACCGGTAGTTTTTGCTCGGTATGTGCCATCAGCGCGATATACAACAACACGTGCATACACTCGGCGTCCATCAAAGTTTGTTATAGGGTCGTCAAGGATTGCGGTGACGGTCGGTCTTGGTGTCAGGTCCTTCCCCATCATTTTACGAATGGCAGGCCGTGCGAATTGCTCGAAGGCTACTAGAGCACTAACTGGATTTCCTGGTAGTCCGAGATGTGGGACTTTGCGGTTGCCTGGTGCGTCCAATGCTCCGAATGCGAGCGGCTTTGCGGGTCGCATTCGGACCGACCATAATGCTATCTCTCCTCGTCGTGCTAGAACATCCTTCACGAAATCATAGTCACCTTTGGAAACCCCCGCTGTTGTGATAACCATGTCTGCGTCCAGAGCTGCTGCCAGCGCTTCCTCTAGCGAACTTTCGGTATCACGTGCAACCCCAATAACTCTAGGTATACCTCCGAAGTCACTTACTGAGGCAGCTACCGAGTAGTTATTTGAGTTGTAGATTTTACCAGGCTGATGTATTTCTCCTGGTTCTAGCAGTTCGTCTCCAGTGGCCAGTACAGCGACGACGGGTCTGCGGATTACAGGCACGGTTTCCATTCCCAATGAAGCCGCTACTCCTAGTTCTGAAGCCCGTAAAACCGCACCTGCTTCAAGGACTGTGACCCCCTGTTGCACGTCCTCGCCTGCAGGTCGGATGTTTTCTCCGATCTCTGGCGCGATACGGACACCGACGGAAGCCATTGACCCACCTGTGTTTCGACGATCGACCTCATCGGTATCCTCAAAGGCCACGACCGTATCGGCTCCATCTGGGACAGGGGCACCGGTCATTATGCGGAGGGCTGTCCCCGGTTCGACATACTGATCGGATACTGTTCCTGCTGGGACGTGTCCTATCACGTTGAGGACAGCCGGAGTTTCTGCGTTTACGCCGTTGAGGTCGGCTGCCCGCAAGGCGTAGCCGTCCATGGCCGAGTTGTCGAGCGGGGGAATATTGATCGGTGAAATTAGCGGGGTTGCAAGTACCTGACCTCGCGCGTCCAACAATGGGACATCTACTGCCGGGAGAGGAGAAAAGTAAGTCAGGATTCGGTCAAGCGCTTCCTCGACGTCCAGCATCTCGGCGTCGTAATGGTGGCGGTGAGGTCTTTCCTGAGAATGGTCTTTGTGCATATGAAAATGGGCGGCTTATTATTCTGAACAACTAGGACCAGTTTACCGGTGAGTAGCCTGCACCGGGGCTCGAGTCTCTATAGGGTTCTTAGTTCGGCTCCCAGGTTGTGGTGCAGGGCCCGAAGGATCGATGTCTCGGCCTTTGTGAGCTCATCAGTTGTCAGAGTGCGATTATTGGCTTGGTAAACGACTCGTACGGCCAGAGATTTCTTACCAGTGGGTATGCCCTCACCTTCATAAACATCGAATATGCTTGCGCTGATCGCAAGTCGGTTACGTTCAACCAGTGCAATCACGTCGGCTGCAGGGACGCTGTCGTCGATCAATAATGCTAGATCTCGTTCCGAGTCAGGGAATCGGCCGAACGGTGTGTAATGCTGTTGCCCCAGTTTTTGTAGCTCGGGTAACTTTGAAATGGACTCTACATCCAATTCGAACATCGCGACTGGAGCAGTCTCGATATCAAATGTGGCAAGTACCTCAGAGGCTACTTCTCCCAGAATGCCGATCTCAGCTTGGCCGGCTGAAGGTATGACGATACGAGCACATCTTCCGGGTTCGAACGTGGTCTCCTGAGCAGGGATGAACTGAGCATGGACGTCGAATTCGTTGAGAAGTGCCTCTACTATGCCTTTAGCATCATAGAAATCCGAGGGTTTGGGCTCACTGGACATCCACTCAATATTAGAGCTCGGTCCGGCGACGACACCTACAAATTTCTCCGGCTCTTTGGGAAGACCTACGCCATCTCCTTTGTCTATATAAACTCGTCCGGACTCAAACATGCGCAGTGGACCGCGCCAGGTGCGTGCGTTACTGGAGAGTACGGCCAGAATGCTGTGACGTAGCGTGGTCCTCAACGTAACTTGTTCGGTGGAGAGCGGGTTCATGACTCGCAACGGTTCAACGCTGAGCTTAGGTGGCCGGGATCGAGATTCGGATTCAGGGGTGGTTAGTGAGTAGGATATCGTTTCCTGCATCCCGTAATCGGCCAGGATGTCTTTGATACGTTCACGTAGGTCTCGTTCCGGGCTCGGTTCCCACGCCGGTATGCTACCCGTGATTCCAAGGGTCGGGATCATCTCGTATCCGATAATCCTGGCCAGTTCTTCGATTAAGTCTTCGTAAATGACTATGTCTGGGCGCCAGTAGGGAGGTGTCACTATGTATGTGTTGTTACTGGACACGACGTTCATTCCCAGCTGTTCCAACGTGGATATCACTACTTGAGGCTCGTAGTCGACTCCAAGTAATTTTTTAATGGCACTGGCGTGTAATTCAATGGGCTGAACAGCCCCGGCGTTGTCTGGCCACTCATCAATAATTCCCGAGGCTGCGGTTCCACCGGCAAGTTCAAGGATCAGCTTTGTGGCTCTCCTTACAGCATGTTCTGCAAGTTCCGGACGCAAACCTTTTTCGAATCGAAGTGTGGCCTCGGTTCGGATGCCGAACTTATTTGCTGTTCGACGGTTGTTGGGACCGTCAAAATTGGCGGCTTCGAGGAGCACGGATTTCGTACCATCAGTGATTCCAGACTGGGTCCCTCCGATTATTCCGCCCAAGCCTATAGGTTCTCCGGCATCTGCTATAACCAAATTGTCGGATGTGAGCGTCCGTGTGTTGCCATCGAGTGTGAGTAAAGTTTCGTCATGCCGAGCGCGTCGGACCACTACGCGTCCGTCACTTAACTCATCGAAGTCAAATGAGTGCAGAGGCTGACCAAGCTCAAACATGACGTAATTAGTCACGTCCACCACGTTGTTAATCGAACGTTCCCCAATCGATGTCAGTCGCTTTGCCAGCCAGTCTGGAGAAGGACCGATAGTGATGCCCTGGATGAGGGTCGCGGTGTATCGTCGACAGAGATCTGGATCTTCGATATCCACCTTTACTAGAGATTTGATTTCCGGTCCCGTCTCAGGGTAATCACATGATGGGGCTGTCGCCTCCTCACCTGTGAGTGCTGCGATCTCACGGGCAACGCCCATTACGGCCAGACAGTCCGGACGATTAGGGGTTAGTTCAAGATCGAGTATTGTTTCGCCCAAATATTCACCCAGAGGTATACCTATGGGGGCATTGTCGGCGAGGACCAGTATGCCTTCATGCTCTTCACTCATCCCGAGTTCACGTTCCGAGCAGATCATTCCATTCGATGTTACGCCACGGATTTTGGACTTGCGCAATTTGCGCTGTTCTCCGGTGTGGGCGTCGGTTAGTACAGCGCCGATGCTTGCGAAGGCAATCTTTTGTCCTGCTTTCACATTTGGTGCTCCACAGACGACTTCGAGGCTTTCGATACCGTTGTCTACATGGACGAGACGAAGTCGGTCTGCATCAGGATGTGGCCTGACCTCTTTTGCAAGTCCGACGACAACACCTTCGTATGAGCCGGTCTGCTCGATTGAATCTACTTCAGTACCGGACATCGTGAGACGGTGGCCTAGGTCATCGAGAGGTACGTTGATTGGTACGTAATCTTCAAGCCAGGATATTGGAACTTTCATCGGAACTCGCTGTACAAAGACGTTGGTTGAAGGTGAGATTCGATAATCTCACTATTTGCTGGAATTTAGGGTTTAGAACTGGCTTAGGAAGCGCATGTCGTTGGCGTAGAAATGACGAATGTCGTCGATCCCATGCTTGAGCATCGCCACTCGTTCGACCCCCATACCCGCAGCGAAGCCGCTGTAACGCTCGGGATCGTAGCCGGCACGCTTTAGCACGTGCGGGTGAACCATACCGGCACCCATGATTTCCAACCATTGAGATCCACGGCAGATGCGGCATGATGGATCACCATCACAGTTGAAACAGTCAACGGCCATATCAACCCCGGGTTCAACGAACGGGAAAAAGTCGCAACGGAAACGAACCTTACGTTGTGGTCCAAATACCCGTCGAGCAAACTCAAACAGTGTGCCCTTTAAGTCGGCGAAAGTAATGCCTTCATCTACGGCCATCACCTCCACCTGGTTGAAGTGCCATTCATGGGACGCGTCAGTCGCCTCATAGCGATAGCAACGACCAGGGACAACGACGCGAATAGGAGGCTCTTGAGCCTCCATGACCCTTGCCTGCATTGGGGATGTGTGGGTTCGCAATAAAATGTTGCGTGCACCATCTTCGTCGGTGCGATCAAGCCAGAACGTATCGAACATGTCTCGTGCAGGATGATCGTCTGGGATGTTCATGGCATTGAAGTTGTAACGATCTAGTTCGACCTCGGGGCCCTCAACGGTCTGGAATCCCATCGCTCCAAAGGCACCCGTGATTTCGCGAATGGTTTGGGTGATCGGATGTAGTCGCCCTTGGGACGGTTTGCGACCCGGAAGTGAGATATCCAGCGCATCCACCGGCCCTGCCAGCGCGCGGATTTCAGCCTGACGGGAATCAAAGGCGCTCTCGAGCTCTTGTTTAAGGCGATTAGCCCCTTGCCCAAAAGTGGATCTCTCTTCTACGGGAAGGGATCCGACACTTCTAAGAAGAACAGTGACCTCGCCATTGCGGCCAATGAATTGGTTGCGCCATTCTTGGAGGTTGTCAACGGAATCTGCAACGGCAAGGCTATCCAGTGCAGTGTTTTTGACAGCTGCTATGCGATCGGTCGCAGACGGCTCGCCGCCGTTTGAATCATTTGATAAGTCAGCCAAATTGATCGTGTCTCCCGAATTCACGCTGGCGATGGTTTACGGAATATACGTCCGAGTATGTTTTGTGACTCGAGCGTTGAGTAATTATGCAATGTCATCGAGTTAGTCGCGTCGTAATCATGCACATGTCATTAAATCCCCGTATCTGGGTCGTCAGCTTGGTTTGGCAGGAACATTTTCTCCGAGAGACGCGCCGAGTCTTCCAATTCCTTAACTCCGTACGATTCGGCTAGTTCTCCAATGTGAACTTCTATGTCTTTTAATGAACCGGTATCAAATGACTCGGCTAACTGTTGTGCGGCTTTAGCAAAGGAGTCACGGATCAGGTCTGCCCCGTCGACCTGTTGAATTGCGGCATAAAGTTGGTGATTTTGGCTTAACAATCGGCCTGTCATATTGCCCATAGATAGATAAGGAGGAGTCCCAAAGGTACGGAGTTCTTCAAGGGATTCATCGGTCTCTAGGGATTTAGTCACAGCTTGTCCAAACGCCATCAGGGCGAAGTGAGTCAGTGTCTGGGCAATGAGCATGTAGCGGTCATGTTTTTTGGCTGTGACGTTGAGGGTCTTTGCACCGAGTTGCGTCAAACCGTGGTCAAGCCATTCCACCAGTGAATTGCTGTCTCTGCATGTCGGAACTAGAACTACTGTTTGCCCTGAAATCGAATCTCCCGTTATGCCAAACAGGGGATGTGTCCCCACAATTGAAATGTCGGGGTTACTCTTTTCAATCATTTGTTGGAGCGGGGCGCTTTTAACTGAGGCCATGTCGATTAGCCACGTGCCCGCAGACAGACTATTTCGCAGGCTATTCATGACCACGTCGGTCACGGACAAGGGTGTCGCAAGGACCACAAGGTCCATATTCTTTAGTTCGGGGCGTTGTAATGCTGCGTTGTCGATGGAACGAACGGTCTCGTAATCGACCAGTGTCAAACCCGCCGATGCGTATTCCGCTCGTGCATACACTACAGTTGCCGGTGCGTCAGCCATCGTAGAACGTGCTTCTCCGGAAAGTGATTCCAGGTCACAAAGTGTGATGCAGCCGACATCGTCCAACTCCGCGAACCAGTAACGGGCGGCCCACAGGCCCATGCCACTGGCTGCGCCGATAATTAGTACGTGTTTGCTTGGCTTGTTGACTTGTGACACTTGAATGGGGGAGAAGTTTAGGGGTGAACAGATTTTAGAGCCTCGTTCAGCCTATGGGGTCACAAGACTGCGCGCAACGCAAAGAGGTTCCGGACTTCGAGCGACCAGCAAAAAAATCAGTGGCATTTGAACTAATCCGTTCCTGATTGGGGACTGATGTAATATCCGTTGGTCTGCGTCGTACATTTCAGCCACCAGATAGGAAAGCTAACTAAATGCCGAGCAACCGACCTAACATCATTATTTTCCTTACGGATGATCAGGGTTACGGTGATCTGTCGTGTATGGGCGCAACGGATTTCAACACGCCCAATCTGGATCGCATGGCACGGGATGGGGTTCGGTTTACGAATTGGTATTCGAACAGTCCTGTGTGTAGCCCATCTCGTGCGGCACTGCTCTCGGGACGATATCCAGGTAACGCTGGGATCAGGGAGATTCTTCGTGGGCATCGCTCGACTGCTGGCCTGCCGGAATCGGTGCCAACACTTGCCACGATCCTGCGCACCCATGGGTACCAAACGGCTCTGTCGGGGAAGTGGCACCTTGGCCTGCAAGATCAGTCACGGCCACAGGCCCACGGATTTGATCATTCTTTCGGGTTCTTTGCTGGTTGCATTGACTATTACTCTCATATTTTTTATTACGGTGCTAACCAGGGAGGGCCAGGACAGAACCCCACACACGATCTGTGGGAGGACGGGGATGAGGTGTGGATGAACGGGGAGTATTTCACTGATCTAATCGCCGAAAAAGCGATTGCATACATGCGTGATATGTCCGATCGAGATGAACCTTTCTTGTTATACGTTCCCTTCAATGCTCCGCACTACCCGATGCATGCGCCGGAAAAGTATATGGATCGATTCGCTCACCTTCCATGGGATCGGCAGGTAATGGCAGCGATGATATCGGTGGTCGATGATTCCATCGGAAAGATCATGATTGAGCTAGAACATCTTGGTATTGCGGACAACACGTTGTCGGTCTTTACATCTGACAATGGCCCTTCCCGCGAATCTCGTAACTGGCTCGACGGGAATTTGGACCCGTATTACGGTGGCACGTCTGGAAAATTGAAGGGTCACAAATACAGCCTGTTTGAGGGTGGTATCAGGCTTCCAGGGATCATGCACTGGCCAGGTCAAATCGCAGGAGGCCGCGTTTCTAACGAACCCGTAGTTTCAATGGATGTTGTTCCGACTGTTTTGGATGCCGTTGGAATCGATTTGAGTCAGTACGAAATCGATGGGACAAGTCTTCTGGGTCACGTGATCGAAGAAACATCCATCCCAGAAAGGCCTATTTTCTGGGAGATCGGCGGTCAGACCGCGGTCCGGCGTGGCCGGTGGAAGTTGGTATTAAACGGTCAGCTTGTCGAACAGGCTGATCCGATTTCAGAAGTTCATCTTTCGGATCTCGATACAGATCCCGGGGAGGAGCTTAATCTGTCGGATGTGGAACCGACAGTCACTGCAGAGCTGAGGCAACTGGCCGAAGACTGGCGAGCTGCTATCGAAAAGCGTTGGAAGCTGGAGTATGCGGAGCCAAACGAGGAAGAACGTACGTATCGGATGGTTTGAGTGTGAATTGAACGTTAAATAAGCAGATCATCCACAAACCACAGTGAGTTCGACTGTCTGATAATTCTACGAGCAAAATAGAGAATCTCAGCGCTTCATCCGTATAGTTCGTCAAAGGACATAAACTTGAGAATTGCTTGCCTAGGAATGGCGCACGAAACGAACACCTTTCAATCCGTGCCCACCACATACGAAGCGTTCGAAAACTTTGAGCTTCTCCGTGGAGAGGAAATAACTTCAAAGCACTCTACGGCCAACTCTACGGTGTCGGGTTTTTTTGAAGGGGCTGGTCGTTTCGAATTCGATCTTATTCCTCTGGTTCATGCATTTACGGGACCTACTGGAACGGTCACGAAGGACGCTTTTGACCGCATTGTGGGAGAGATGCTCGATGCGCTGCGGACATCGGGGCCGTTCGATGGAATACTGCTTGGGCAGCATGGTGCTGCCGTATCTGAAGAGTACCCGGACATGGACGGTGAGATTGCCCGCCTTGTACGAGAAGTCGTTGGCGTTGATACGCCTATCGTGATGTGTCTCGACCTGCATTCCAACATCACCCGAGCGATGGTAGAAGCTGTCAATGCGACTGTTGTCTACCGAACCAACCCACACCTTGATCCGAAACCTCGTGCTGTAGAAGCCTCAGAGATTTTGGTAAAAACCATTCGAGGCGAAGTTAAACCCGTTCAATGGATTGAACAATTGCCGATGGTGATAAACATTTCGAAACAACCGACTGAGCTCGAGCCGATGAAGTCAGTGATGGAAGATGTCAGAGCTGTTTTGAAACGGCCCGGGGTTCTATCGGCAAGTTGCGGACAGGGTTATCCATATGCGGATGTGATCGAGATGGGGGTTTCATTTGTGGTTGTAGCGGATGGGGATAAGGAGGTAGCGCGCGATGGAGCACAATGGCTTGCTGAACGCACGTGGGCCAATAGAAATCTATTTGGAAACGACACTCCAACCCCCAAAGAAGCCATGGCTATGGCTTTGAGTGCACCGGTTGGTGAAGGTCCAACGGTAGTGATGGATATGGGAGACAACGTTGGGGGAGGTGGTTCGGCTGATTCGACACACCTTTTGGTAGAGGCACAGGAGCAGGGGGCGGGCAATCTACTGATGAGTCTGTTCGACCCTCAGGCGGTTCAGGAATGCGTCACAGCAGGGCCTGGGGCACAGGTAACTTTAAAAGTCGGTGGCAAGACGGATACTCTTCACGGAGAACCGGTCGAGGTTAGCGGGCGAGTTCGGGCTATCACGGATGGGCGATTCGAGGAGCCTACGCCAATTCATGGTGGATTCCGGTTCTTCGACTACGGACCTAGTGTGGCTTTAGACCTTTCTCCAACTAATGGACTTGCAGAAGGTAACACCTTGTTACTTCACACTGAACGCGGCGTCGGGAATATGACGCGTCAGCAGATGTACTCAGTGGGCATTTTCCCGGAGAACTATCGCGTAGTGGTAGCTAAAGGGGTTGTGTCTCCTCGGGCAGCATATGAGCCGATTGCGCGTGAAATCGTACTTGCAGACACACCTGGCGTCTCGAGCGCTGACTTGAACAGTTTTAAGTTTACTCATCGTCGTAAACCGCTGTATCCATTTGAGGAAACCGCCGAGTACACCCCGGGTATGATCATCCGCTAGGTGGTTTGAGCTTAAGATTCGTTTGCCCACCGACGAAGTCGTACTGGTTCCCGAAGTTTAGTTGCAGTATGTAATCTGACCCTGGATCGAAGTCTCCGGTCAGCGGAACGCGTACTTCATATGGTGTGAATTCTTGTATGCACTCTGTTGTCGAGTCGATCTGTTCCAGGTTTGTGAGGCTTATTCGGAGAACATGTCCAAATAATCGGCCACCGGATCGCGTTTGGGTTACCTCACCTTGTGCAATACATGAGGACTCTAGCCCGGAATTGGCAACGAACTCATATTGAAGAGGAAATTCGTTCATGAGTTCGAGCCGGAAATCTACAAGCGTCGCAAGCACAGAACGCATGCCGACATCCAACTTGGCCTCGGTCGTTAACTTCAACTGGACCTGATCATTCACCGTAACTGTGTAGTCGGTCTCCGGTTTGAGCCCTGGTAGGTCAACGGTACGTTCGTAAAACCCATACACGGCAGCACATATCACCCGACTATCTTGGGGCAGGGTATTACGAACATCGACCACAATATCGGTACCGACGATCTTTACGGTTGTGTTCTTGTAGCTTGCACAAGCGTTTGGTAGCCCGGACACGACTCTAAGTTGATAAACCGGTGACTGCTGCCCACCGACGGTAATTAATTCCGCCTCATCGACCGGTGCGAGTACTTCTAACCTTGGAGCGAACTCAACGTCAGGAGGAGCATCTTCACCACAGGCGACCGCCGATAAAACCATTGTCGAAATTACGATCGCAATTCCCGTGCGCAGCGCGCCATTCATACTTGTATTGCTCCCATGTCAATTAAATTGGTATTCACCAGAAAACCAAAACGTTGATTGTGGATCATTAAGTGCTCCGATTCCATAACCATTAACGCGGGAATGAAGACACCTGATGTGCCTTGTGACCATGTTAGTGAGTTTGACTACGCGAGAAGTAGCTACATATACTCGTAGAGAAGCGAATTTCGTAATGGCTGTGATAGGGATTAGTAGGCAGGGTCACGGGAACGAGCGAGCCGGAGTTGGTGTGAGTCCGGTGCCACGAACCTTGTTGAATGGACCCGGGAGCCGCGGGGCGAAAGGGATGGCAATGGGCCACCTGACTAGCTTTGGCCGGAGTGGGCACCGTTATAAGAGTCCAAGACCTCGGTTTTCTCTTTAGCAGAAAAGATAAGAATCGATGTCTAATTGAGATGTCGAAGCGCTATGCGTTTCGGTAACTAGGGTGGCACCGCGTGGCTATTTAAACCTCGCCCCTATTAGGGAGCGAGGATTTTTTTTGCCCAAATAGTTTTGGGTTTGAGGGTGAGAATGGCCAGTAACGTCGAAAATATCGGAAGAAAGCGCATCTTGACGGGCATTCGCCCGACGGGCCAGCTTCACATAGGTCATTACGTTGGTGCGCTTGAAAACTGGGTCAGGTTACAGCATGAATACGACGCCTACTTTTTGATTGCTGATTATCAGGCGCTGGGCGACCATATAGACGACATTCAGTTGATTCGTGACTCGGTGCTACAAGTTGGCATTGACTGGTTATCGGTAGGACTCGACCCAGAAAAGAGTACTTTCGTGATGCAGAGTTACGTGCCAGAGCATGCGGAACTCACGATGCTACTCAGCTTCATCACACCCCTTGGCATGTTGCAACGGAATCCGACTCTTAAGGCCGAGACGGAGCAATTGCGTCCAGAGCAGTTGAACGTCGGGTTCTTTAACTACCCGATGAGCCAGGTAGCGGACATTCTGCTGCCCCGGGCAGACCTTGTCCCTGTGGGAGAGGATCAAGCTCCGCACATCGAGATGACACGTGAAATCGCGCGCAAGTTCAATCGATTGTTTGCCCCAGATGACCCGGTGTTTCCGGAGCCGGGTACGTTGATAGGCCGTATTCCAAGGCTTTCAGGCACGGATGGTCAGCCAAAGATGAGCAAGAGTAGAGGAAACACGATCCAACTTGGTGATGATGCTGAGACCGTGCGCAAGAAGGTTATGAGCATGTACACGGATCCAACTCGTCTGCGTGCTACGGATCCCGGGCATGTGGAAGGAAATCCGGTATTTGAATACCACGA
>JAYGCF010000070.1:0-122476 GCA_046583495.1 Dehalococcoidia bacterium | reverse complement strand
TGTGCCTATTAGCTTGTGAGGCGGTAGGAGGTAACCCTGAAGATGCACTTCCTGTCGCTGTCGCCATAGAGCTAGCACATAATTTCTCGCTTATTCATGACGATATCGAGGACGGTGACACCACACGCCATCACCGACCTACCTTATGGGTCATATGGGGTGAACCCACGGCCATTGTGGCAGGCAATAACCTGCTTGCCTTAAGCGATATCGCGATTCAACGTTTGAGGGAAGCCGGTGTAGCGACGGCCGTAACCGCTGGACATATCCTCACCGAGCGATACCTCTCCATGATGGAGGGGCAATACCTTGATATTTCATACGAAGGACGAACCGATGTAACGGTTCATGATTACCTGGCCATGATCGAGCGAAAAACAGGCGCCCTTATAGAGGGGTCTATGGAACTAGGGGCTCTTGTTGGTGCAGGCAAGTCTGATCAAATCGTCGAAGGACTGCGGGCCATCGGGGATGATTTTGGACGAATATTCCAAATACGTGATGACATCCTCGGAATATGGGGGGGGCCTGCATTAGGTAAGCCAATTGGATCGGACATTACACGTAAAAAGAACTCATTGCCGGTCGTTCACGTTCTCGAGCAGGCTCCCGAAGTAGAACGAAGTGAACTTCAACGCATATACGCCGAAGAAGCGATCAGCCCCAATGCCGTTGACCGAGTGCTAAATCTGATGGATGGAGTCGGAACCCATCGCTGGTGTCAAGAGCAAGCTGAAGCTCGATGGATACGCGCCCGGGAACGAATCGGTTCTCTTAAATTGAGTCATGACGCATCAAGAGAATTACTTGAGCTTGGAGAGTATCTCCTGGTAAGGGAGGCCTGATGACTCTAGCCCTGGTCGCCGCACGTGCAGAGGAGCTAGCAGCGGTCTTACGTATCGGAGGGTGGCGGCCATGGAAGACACGTGGCAGAAGTGCATGGAGACGGAGACGATCACCGGATGGCACCCTTGCATACCAACGACGGGACCACACGGTATCCGCGATACTGACAGGTGCCGGTAAAGATCAGACAGAGCGCGGTATGGACTGGTTGCTCAACACTGAAAAACCTGCATCCATACTCTCCGTGGGCTTTTCTGGTGCATGTTCACCGAACCTTGACATAGGTGATCTGGTTCTATCAACAAGCACTCAATACCTGGGCGGGAAACCTTTCGACTGGGAACCTGGATCTCTAAACACAGGAAACGATGAAGAAAAATATCTCGGAACGACACGCGACATTTCGGCTGACCGCAAGTTACTAGAAAAGACACGCGACACAGTCGAAATAGCTGGGATAGATTTCATGACAGCCCCTACCCTTACGGTAGATTCTCTTGTCCGGACAGCTGGTCTATCAGCGTGGCTTGGAGAGACGTACGGCATTGCGGCCGTTGACAGGGAGAGTTACTGGGTCGCAGCAGCGGCAAGCAACGCTGGAATCCCGTGCCTGATAGTCCGGGCCATTACCTACGGAGTGAACGATACTTTGCCGGGACTCGCTGCAAAATTCCCCGATACCCCATCGGGCGGAAGATTCGGACCAGTTTTCCGACACAGTCTTAAGCACCCCGGGGAGGTTTGGCGCTTCAGAAAATCTCTACGTAGCGCAAGAAACTCAGTTGCGAACCTAGCCGGCGTTCTGGCAATTGACGGCAACCTTACGACTATCGTCTGAATCAGGTACGTCGAGTGTCCGCTTTATACCGCAAGATAACTAAATAGAAGATCGGACACTGACGTATGTGGACTACAACGAAACTAAGATAGAACTGTACGCTTTGTGAATGAGTGGACAAAACGTCCAAATTCGGGGCGGTATTTTGGCTGAGTGAAGGTAAAATAGAAATCGTGGGCGATTTGAAACTCACACAAGGGCCTCACAAGTACGAACCAATCGCAACAAAACGGGAGAATTAATGACGACCCGCACCATGGATACGGTTGACCGCGAAATATGCAATGTCATCCAGTCTGATTTCCCACTTGTCGACCGGCCCTATCTGAACATATCCAAAAACCTCGGCATCACCGAAAACGAAGTGATGGAGAGGATCATTGAGCTGAAAAAAAAGAACGTCGTCAGACAGATCGGTGCGATCTTCGACACTAGACGACTTGGTTATAAGACGACCCTGGTCGCAATGCGTATACCCGAAAATAATCTGGATGCGGCTGCTCAGATAGTTAATAGGCACCCCGGTGTAAGCCATAACTATGCTCGTAATGGCCATTTCAACCTGTGGTTTACGTTAGCTGTATCGCCATTTGAAGACATGGACGTGACCTTAGAAAAAATGGCTAAGGACACGAACTCCGAAGCGACGCGGAAGATGCCCACGATTAGATTTTTTAAGATCGGTGTCAACTTCGACATGTTGAAGCAGGAGTCCGACGCCACCAGTTATTTCAAACCCGATGAACCGGCTGACAAAAACAAAGATCAGCCGAAAATTGACGCCGATTGGAACACGGCACAAGCCTTGACAGATTTCGACATAGCCTTTGTTCGTGAAATGCAGGAAGATCTTCCGATAATTCCCGAGCCTTTCAACGATATCTGTGCAGTACTTGGCGTAGATATGGAAGGTCTGGTGTCCCACGCGGACGACATGATGAGCCGGAAACTCATGCGCCGATTCTCTGCAGTGCTCCATCACCGCCGGGCCGGATTCGCTGCCAATGCGATGGGGGTTTGGAATGTTCCAGAAGATCGTTCCGAAGAGGTCGGAAATATCATGGCCCAGTCACGGTCTGTGACTCACTGTTACGAAAGACCCCGATTCCACGACTGGAAGTATTCCCACTTCACCATGCTTCATGCGACATCCGAGGAAGGATGTGAAGAACTGGCAAAAGAGATATCGGATGCCACCGGAATAACGGACTACCAGCTCCTTTACTCCTCACGGGAGTACAAGAAGACCCGTGTCCGGTACTTCGTCCAAGATTAAATAACGAGCGGCTAACTTCAGGTTACCTTGAATTATCCAGGAGACTAGCTAGTAAATCCTGGTCTTCCCCGTCCCCTTTAATAATCCCCTAGAAGGAGAATTAAGTGCCCGCGTACTACCCCATCTTTGTAGACATTCGTAATCGTAAGTGCCTTGTTTTTGGCGGCGATCACGAAGGTGAACGGAAAGTCCGTTACCTGCTCGACTGCGGTGGTGAGGTGACCCTTTATAGCCCGGACAACGACACGTTGCCCGGTTTAGTCCAACTTGCCTCAGAAGGCGCTATAAATTGGGAACACCGGAAGTACGAAGCTGGAGATATAGAAGGCGCGTGGATTGTGATCGTCGCGGACACGTCCTCAAAAAAGATCAATGAAGCGATAGAACAGGAATCAAAAGAACGTAATGTTCTTTGCAATGTGATGGACGTGACGCCTCTTTGCAATTGGATCGCTCCGGCGATCATCCACCGGCAGGATGTCACGGTCGCCGTTTCCACTGCCGGATCGAGCCCAGCGCTGGCACGCAGACTTAGGGAACGAATGACCGATAAGAATTACTGTCAATGCCTTCGATGGGCAGACATGGGACCGATGCTCGCCGATGTACGAGTCGAAGTCAGAGGACGGAAACTTCCAATAACTCCAGACGACTGGGCCGATTCAATCACCAACAAAATGTTAGAACAGTTCGAATCCGGAGACGTGGACGGTGCTCGGGCTATGTTAGTTTCTGCACTTGAAGAACACGCTGCGGACTGAACCGTAGACTTCACCATATGGATCTATGCCCGTGATAGTACTGATGGACATCAAATGACTGCCAGCAGAATATCTCACGTACGCGTCGGCACACGTGCCAGTCATTTGGCTGTCACTCAGACTATGTTGGTTGTCTCACTTCTCCAGGACAACTGTCCAAACGTCGAATTTGAGGTCATTCGAATTAGCACCGCAGGTGACAGAGATAAACGATCACCAATTGAATCTGTCGGGGTGTCTATCTTTGTTAAAGAACTAGAGGCAGCACTCGAAGATGGAATAGCTGACATAGCCGTACACAGCCTGAAGGACATGCCGTCACAACTTCCGGCAGGGTTCTCTCTGGCGGCATTGCCCAAGCGCGGCGACCCGCGCGACGTCCTAGTGAGCCGGTTTAAAGGTGGTCTGTATGAACTACCTGTTGGTGCAAGGATCGGAACGAGCAGTCCTCGACGGGCTACACAATTACGTGCATCACGAAACGACATCGAAATTCTACCTATTCGAGGCAATGTGGACACTCGAATGGCCAAAGCCCTAGGAGGCAACAAAAGTGGCTACGACGGAGCTGTCTTAGCTGCGGCAGGCCTGGATCGAATGGGTCGAATAAACGAGGTGTCCGAACTGCTAGATCCCGAGTCATTCATCCCGGCCGCCGGCCAGGGCACGCTTGCAGTGGAAACGCTTTCAACCGCAATCGGATTACGTGATCTTGTTGCATCGATAGATGATTCAGACACCCGCTCTGCTGCTTCTGCAGAACGATCTTTCTTGGCACGATTGGGTGCAGGATGCGCTACAGCGGCGGCATGCTACGCGACATTGGATGGAGATGAAATTACTGTTCGCGGATTTGCCGGGAGAATAAATAGCGATGATTGTATGACGCATATAACATCTGGATCTGCCAGAGACTCCGCTGAAATAGGCACGAACTTGGCCGAAGAAATGATCAATCAGGGTGCTCTGGAGTTCATTCGTGGTTGAACCAGGACTTGTCTCTCTGGTGGGCGCAGGCCCGGGTGACCCTGGTCTAATCACGGTAAAGGCCATGGTCCGACTACAGGCCGCAGACGTCGTGGTGTACGACCGATTATCTGACCCGGGGCTACTGTCTGAAGCTCGCCCCGACGCAGAGATGTACGACGCCGGTAAGGGCCCAGGCGATGTCCGTATGAATCAGGAACAGATAAACGAACTCCTCATTAGACTCTCCTCCCAAGGCAAAACGATCTGCCGTCTGAAAGGCGGAGACCCGTTTGTGTTCGGGCGCGGAGGAGAAGAGGCTATGGCCCTAGCACAGTCGGGACTGCCGTTCGAGGTAGTACCCGGAGTTACGTCTTCCATAGCTGCTGCAGCCTATGCTGGGATCCCGATAACGCACCGCGCTGTTGCAACTTCTTTCACCGTAGTCACCGGTAGCGAAGATCCCGAAAAGACGGAATCTCAGATCAACTGGGATGCACTATCAGCCTTATCTGGAACGCTTGTATTTCTGATGGGCTGGCGGTCCCTTCCTTCTATAACCAAAGAACTTATCGCACGAGGTTCATCTCCAGACCGACCAGCAGCACTTGTTCAGTGGGGCACTACGCCGAGACAACGTTGCGTAACAGGCAAGCTTTCAAACATAGCTGAGATAGGCGAGGCTGCTGGATTCGGGTCACCAGTAGCGGTGATCTTGGGAGACGTCGTCGACTTACGTGAAGGCATAGCTTGGTTTGATAATCGCCCTCTGTTTGGGAAACGTGTCCTTATTACACGCACCCGCTCCCAGGCGTCGGGTCTTCGCACCGAGCTGGAATCTGCGGGGGCTTGGTGCGTAGAGTTCCCTGCAATAAGCATAGTCCCGGTAAAGAACCCGTCAGTGCTGGACACTGCGCTCAAACAGATCCACAAATATGATTGGGTGACTATTTCCAGTAGCAATGGAGCCAGAGGCATACGTGCCCGTATGGATGTCCTAGGTATTGACGGACGTTCTTTCGGAAACGTCCAAGTGGCGGCAGTTGGACCGGCCACTGGTATTACCGTCAGGGAAGAGATGGGTATTATCCCGGACCTTGTTCCAAATGAGTATGTGTCTGAAGCCGTCTTGCGAGATATGACGCCTCAAGTTACGGACGGCACTAAGATCCTTGTAGTCGGATCGGACATCGGACGTGACGTCCTTTCAGACGGCCTTAAGGCACTGGGCGCAGAAGTCGACCGTGTAATCGGATACGAGACCAGAAAGCCTGAGAACTCCGGAGCGCAGGTAACGGCTGCCTTTTCCGATCCAGGCATTGATATCACAACGTTTACGAGCTCCTCCGGCGTCGATAATTTAGTCGATCTGGCGGGTGGTCCTGATCTTATAAATCAAACGACTACGGCAGCCATGGGGCCGATCACTGCTGAGCGTGCACGAGACAGAGGGATTAGAGTGGACATCGTAGCGCCCGAACGAACAATGAAATCACTGGCGGGTGCAATAACCGAATATTTCTCGAATGGAGACTCGGATGTCCGTTAACGGTCCGTCAGCCTTCGAACGATATCGCCGCCTCCGCACAACACCCAACATCCGCCGCTTGGTCGGCGAAACCCGTGTGAGCGTGGATGACTTCATATACCCACTCTTCATCACAGCCGGGAAAAACGTCAAGGAAGAAATCCCTCCTATGCCCGGCTGCTACCAGGTATCTGTGGATCGTCTTGACGAAGAGTTGGACGAAATCGAATCTCTGGGAATTCCAGGGGTTCTCCTATTCGGTCTACCTGCAGAAAAGGATCCTGTTGGCTCTGATTCCTACGCTGACAATGGGATCATCCAACAGGCAATTCGAGAGGCCAAGAGGGGTCATCCGGATATTCTGCTGATAACCGATGTATGCCTTTGCGAGTACACGGATCACGGGCACTGCGGGATAGTCCTAGCTGACGGAACGGTGGATAACGATGCCACCCTGGATTTACTGGCAAAGGAAGCAATATCACACGTACAGGCCGGGGCAGATATGGTCGCTCCATCGTCCATGATGGACGGCCAGATAGCGGCGCTACGTCAAGGATTAGACGCTAACAATTTTCTCAATGTCCCGATCATGGCATACGCGGCCAAATACTCCTCAGCGCTATTTGGACCATTTCGAGTAGCTGCTGATTCTGTGCCAGAATTCGGAGATAGGCGCAGTTACCAGATGGACCCTAGAAACAGTCGCGAAGCCATGCTTGAGATAAAGTCAGATATCAATCAAGGTGCCGACATTGTTATGGTCAAACCTGCGCTTGCATACTTAGATGTGATCAGGGAAGCCCGACAAATCACGGATCTTCCCCTTGCTGCATATAACGTCAGTGGCGAGTACGCGATGGTTAAGGCTGCCGCAGCAAACGGGTGGCTCGATGGCGAACGGGTAGCTATGGAGATCCTCGGATCAATAAAACGATCCGGAGCTGACATCATCATCACCTACCATGCAAAAGAAGCTGCACGCTGGTTGAACTGATCTCTTTGATTGCCAAAAAGGGTCTGTGTCAGGCCGCCATATATAAATTGTCCGCCGGTTACTGATCTAACTTCGAGTTGACTTCGACCGCAGCGTCGTAGCGATCTGATGCATTGGAAACCATCAGATCAATGTCCTCCTCCAACGCGTATCGATCTGATACCAACTGTTCGGCAACGGCACGCACTCGGGTCAAGTAATCGTCCCGATCCTCGTATCGCTCTTCTATGGACGGTCGTGGGTCGCCGTTTTGATTTCGCTGTAGCCTGGTCACTGAAAAGAACGCCGTCGATCCGGTCATGGGAACCATCTGCTCAGGCGATCCAGTCTCTGGTGCTCTCGGATTCCAACCAGTGTGAGTTCCTACAGGAACTGCGATCTCCGGTAGTCGTATGCCCCCGGTCTCGTTGCCATCCGAATCCACGGCAGAAACATGGGACGGGTAATACTCGCCCTCTTTGGCCGGGTATTCACCGACACCCTCCTCACTACGAGTTCCCAAGTCCACCGTGCGGAGGTAGAACAGTCGATCAACGTCTGGAACCACAAAGTCTGGAATATCCCGAAAAGTGGCCAGTACTTCTGCTTTTTCTACTGCCGAGCCATCGGACAGGCGAGGATGCTGACTTGCGGGTGGTTCTACATCGTCCATCACCCAGCGATCTAAATTGACCAGTGCTGCTCGAAGGAGAGGCGAATAGTCAGTAATATTTAGCTCGTGACGCACCCCAGAATTATCTGCATTGAAACGGTCCTGACCCAAGTAGCCCGGGCCATGTTGCGTACTGGCGAAGAGGTAACTGCGACTCTCTGGTGCTTCTTGGATATCAGAACCCCCAGAGGTATCAATGTGTGCCAGCACTCCGTCTCCTCTCCAGTACTCAGCGGAGCTGTTGGTGTAGATGATCTTCGGGACAGCATTCCCTATCCTGAGCAAATCCAGTAGTCCGCCGGATTCCTCCGTCAGAACGTCACTTGTGGGCTGATCAGCAAAAGGGAATACATGGCCCCATATCGGGGTTGATTGGTTGGAGGGTTGAGCAAACCTGTGGTTGAACGCCCCCCGCCTAGCACCCGCTACATGCGGAAGTACGCCGTCATATGCCATTTCGCCCCCCTCGGTAGAGTTCAAACCAAGGTGCATAAAATGACGAAGAAAGCGACCCGTTTGCGATACACCCCAAGCGTACACGGCTCTGAAGTTCCCAGGAGTCGGATTCATGTGAGAAGGCGCTCGTAAATATGGTGCGACGTCCCTTAGGGCGAGCAGGCCAGTTCCCGCGATAGGCGCTCGATCTGTCTGATAAATAACGTAATAGATTTTCCCAGGTTCGAAGCCATCCTTCATGTAAATATGTGTCCGGCTCGGTATGACGCCAGAGCCAGTTTCCTGAGCAAAACTCCAGGCTTCACGCGATACGAGACTGTCTTCATCATCCTCGTATTCACGTACTAGCAACCTGGCATCAGGATCATACATATCGATAACTGGGAGCGGATCGTGAATACCTCGGTCAGAAAGCTGGTAGGTGGTGCGGCGGTCGTTGACCCTGATCTCTACTATCGTCTGTCCGGTTATCCCCTCAGCGTACGGCGGTTCTAGTCCCATCATCGAATCAGTGCGCATAACATCCCACTGCCAACCAATGGATGCCACCGTATAACCCTTATTGAAAAGAAACCCATCTCCAGGGTGAGCGACGCGAGCGACCGGAGCGGAGGCCGGTGCACGGTTAAAAACCGGGACAATACGCCGACGTCCTCGATTCGGAAGCTCGACCAGTGCACGTCCGTTAGCGCGATCTGGGTCATGTGGCATAACAACCGAAAAATCCGCCTTGAACTCAACCCGCCCTTCAGGATTCCTCGGAGCCTTGTCCAGGTCCACGATCATACGGTTGGATATATGCACAGGATCAACCGCAAAATTCAGGACACCATCCACCTGCTCATACGAGCCCGTGTCCGAAAACGATATGCCATCCGCATACGGCTCACGATTTAAAACAGTGAAATCAACGACTGCCATCTCGATACCTCACTAAACCCAAAAGAGATGTGGAAAACGAATGGGTGGAATATAGGACAAGGCCCTACGCGCCCGGATCCTGAGTCTTGAGAACTGCGTATATAAATTCACACGCTGGTGTATCAATACTGAGGTCTCGACCTATACGAACTACAGTGCCGTGAAGGGAATCTACCTCCAACCGATTGCCTGCGAGGGTATCTACCGCCAGAGAAGAACGTGTTTCTGGACCAAGGCGTCCCAGATATGCCATCACATCCTCTCGCTCACCATCAAGATCTATACCACTTGCCCGACCGATGGATTCAACCTCATCAACAACCCTGTTTAACATCGACCATGCTTCCGGAGTCGATTTGAGGGAACCCAGTGTGCGGTGCGTAACAGCTGTCATACCTGCGAGGCCGTTGATAAACATGAACTTGTTCCACAGGTTCCGATGCACATACTCAGAGAATACAGAATCTATACCCTCAATATTTAATGCTTGCTGCACCTTAAGCCCACGTTCACTCAGACCACCCGCGTGCTCTCCGAAAACAATGCGCCTTGGTCCATCTTTTTGATCAACAACTCCAGGACCCTCCATGTGGGAGACGATGTAGGTCAACCCCCACAGTACTTTGTCCTTATTCTCTCCAGGCAACTCGTCCCTAAGTCTTTCAGCCGCATCAACACCGTTTTGTACGCAGAGGATGATCGTTTCAGGACCGAGCATAGGTAGCATGTCCTGGACTGCACGTTTGGTCGCATATCGCTTGACGCAAAACAGGACCAAATCGCACACCCCTACCTCCGAAGGCGAACCAACGTTTACTTGTACCACGCGTTCACCGCGCCCTACACTCGTGATCATGAGACCGTGATCACGAAGTGCCTCAAGGTTCGGTCCACGCGCCACCAACCAAACGTCTCGACCCGCCTCAGCAAGTACTCCGCCATAGTAGGCACCAACACCACCCGCAGCCATTATTCCGATTTTCAATGTTTAGTCCTTATCCGAATTGCCATGGCTCAGATGACCATTCGCGAGTTCGTGAAGACACCCATGCTGCTTTTTTACCCGTGAGCCCCAAGTTTCCTGCCAACAGCCTCTTCAGCCACTGGGCTAATGACCTGCTCGATATTCACGTTCAATAACGCCGGTTTGTCCTGAGCAAACGCTCTACTCATAGCTCCGTCAAGGTCAGCTGCGTGCACCACGTTCTCGGAGTACGCGCCCAGTCCTTTAGCAACTGTGTCCCATCTGGTGGGGAGCAAATCTGTCCAAACCGGGCGACCGTATAGACCTTTCTGAATTTGCCAGTCGATACCCCAGATGCTGTTATTACCAACTATGGTGACCACAGGCAGATTGTGTCGGACCATAGTGTCAAGCTCCATGCCATGAAAACCAAAAGATCCATCACCTGTCACACACACAACGCGGTGATTCGGGAGTGCGACCTGCAGGCCTAGGGCATAAGGCATATTGATACCAATCATTCCGAAACTACTTACATAAAGCCATCTTTCAGACCTACGAGCTGGGACTGAAGCCCGGAAGAAGTGGGCGTAGTCACCCCCGTCGAACACCATCGGCGTCTCAGGGGTGATGTGACGTTGGAGAGTTTCAGAAACGAACATCGGATGCGGCGGGTCTGCCTCAACCGCAAGCTCTGAAAGTTCTGCCTGATGTTTTTCACGCTCGTCTTGGAGCGACTTATTCCATGTAGTGAAAGACGGCCATGATTCTTTGGCCGCCGCATCAGCCAACTGCGTTATGACGGGCCCAACGTCTCCAAGAATGCCGACGTCCACACTACGAGAAGTACCCATGTGATAGGGAGAGGGATCGACCATTATCCGTTTGACACCTTCGGCAAACGGTGGAGTCCCGCCCAGCCCCCAGGTGTAGTCAATCTGCTGCCCTAGAAACATTACAGCGTCCGCCTCTCCTATGCGTGCGACTGCCCGATTCAAGGGGAGGTATCCAAAACCGATCGACAATTCATGATCGTCGGAAATAAGTCCTCGAGCACTATCCGTTGTGGTCACAGGAATACCCATCGTCTCTACAAGACGTTGAAGTTCTTCAGGCATCGCAGTCGCGCCCGCTCCAGTTCCCGCAATAATAAGAGGACGTTTTGAATTCTTGAGAATATTGACGGCAGCGGCTACTTGGGCCGGATCTCCTGATACCGTCAATGGCATGCTGTTTTCACCGATCCCATATCGTTCCATGACCGAGTCGTCTACCATCCCTTCTTGTACATCCTGCGGGATCGTGAGGTGGACTGGACCACGTTTTCCTGTCATAGCGGTACGAACAGCCAAATTGATGTACTCAGGAATTCGGTCGGCACTGGGAATCTGCCATGCTCCCTTCGTAATGGGTGCAGCAGCGCCGACTTGGTCGAACTCTTGCATCGCACCCCGCCCCAGGTTTCGCGAGTCAGAGGCACCGGCAATATTAATAATTGGAGCCTGCGAATGCATCGCGTTGGCCAGTCCAGGCAAGGCATTTGCGTGACCCGGGGTAGTCGACATCACAACACCTGGTCGACGTAATGTACGAGCGTAGGCGTCGGCCGCATGGGACGCAGCGCCCTCGTGCCGGGTGTCGATCATACGAAATGGCTCATCTACCAGCACATCGAGTAGATGGAGAAAGTGATCTCCAGCAATACCAAACAAAGTGTCGACCCCGTGTGATTGGAGTGACTTAGCTATCAGTTGACTACCTGAGACTTTGGCCATTTATGGCTCCGTTTCCGAATTCGCCGGCCCGATTCCGCCGTGCGTTAATAAACTAAAAGGTTCTGATTTTGGGCGAACGTGAGAATATCACAGCAACTTATCAATTCAGCAGCTGCTACCTAGCTTCTAACACTGTAATGTTCTAAACACCAGTCACGAGATAACGAACTCACGACCTCACTTCCGCAACGTTCACATGTCCTCGCCGGAGTTCACCTCATCTCAGACCTGTGCTACGGTGCGCGAAACGTTCCCTAAACAACTAATTGTGGAGCACACATGCCGACCATCATCGATTTCAACTGCGATCTTGGAGAGTCTTTCGGCTCTTGGAAACTTGGTCTGGACGAAGAGGTGGTTAAACACGTCACATCTGTGAACGTGGCCACCGGATTCCATGCCGGAGATCCGGACGTCATGGCTTCTACAGTTAAGATCTCGGAGTCACTTGGTGTCGGAATAGGAGCCCAACCCGGCTATCCAGACTTAGCCGGTTTTGGACGCAGAGACATAGATATGACTCCAGATCAAGTTGTTAATGCCGTGACCTACCAGATGGGTGCGTTGGCCGCCTTCACCAACGATAAGAAACTTCAACACTTGAAACCCCACGGTGCGATGTACAACAAAGCTGTTCGGGATCCGGCACAGGCGGCAGCTATAGTGCGGGCGGGTTTAGATTTCGATCCGACTATGATCCAGTTACTGTTGGCCGGGTCACAATGGGAGAAGGTGGCTCGAGAAGCCGGGGCGCGCGTAGCAAGAGAGTGCTTTGCCGATAGAGCCGTTACCCCCGATGGTGCTCTCGCTTCGCGTTCAGAACCCAACTCCGTCTTACACGACATCAACGAAGTGATAGACAGATCGCTCAGGCTCGTTACAGAAGGTCGGGTAACCGCCGTGGACGGAACTGATATCGACTTCGCCGCGGATTCGATTTGCCTACACGGAGACAATCCCGGGGCCGTTGAACTAGCGGCACGGTTAAGACAGGCATTCAACAGAGAAGGAATTGAAATTCGACCAATGCGCGAGTTCATCCCCTAAAGTGTCCATACAAGCACAGTCAAAAGTACGCATTCTCGTAAGCGGTGAAGACGCGCTAATAGTCGAATATGGCGATGGGATCGATCCTGTAATAAATGACCACGTGTACGGCCTTGCTGATGCCATAGACGCGTTCGGGAATGATTCCATACTGGAGTTGATACCAACGTATCGATCTCTGCTCGTCCATTACGACAGCCAAGTTTCATCCCCGAACGAAATGATTGAATTTTTGGGCGCCCTTATCACTGAAACCAACGACTCTAGCGATGGAACAGAGAACACACTCCGCCGCGTCTACGAACTCCCTGTGGTTTATGGTGGTGCATACGGACAAGACCTTGAAGACGTTGCGAATCACGCGGGAATGACCCCTGCGGATGTCATAGCGATTCACTCTGGGTCTGACTATCGCGTATACATGCTCGGTTTCGCTCCCGGATTCCCCTATCTTGGGGGCATGGATGATCGTATCGCTATTCCCCGTCTTACAACCCCGCGTGTACGTGTTCCTGCCGGATCCGTAGGCATTGCCGGGTCCCAGACGGGGGTGTATCCCAAGGCCTCTCCCGGAGGATGGCGGCTTATCGGTAACACACCGGTGTCTTTGTTTAATCCGGAAGTGAATCCACCAGTCCCATTCTTGCCAGGCAGCTTCATACGGTTCAATCCAATAACGGAAGAGGACGCCGAACGAGTATCGGAACAGGTCACCTCCGGAGAGTACAAAGTCAAAATGATTGAGTTGAAATCTTGAACGGAACCATCCGAGTCATATCTCCAGGTCCTATGTCGACCGTTCAGGACTTGGGGCGGACCGGATATCAACGTTTCGGTGTTTCTGTATCAGGTGCAGCAGACCGCTACGCATTAAGACTAGGAAATTTGCTCGTCGGAAACGATCAGAGAGCAGCGGCACTAGAGGTAACTCTGGGGGCCACAGAGTTCGAATTCAGTCGTGCAACTACATTCGCGGTCACGGGTGCGGATTTAAGCCCGTCCCTAAACGGTTACACCGTACCTATGTGGCAAACGATCAGTGCAGCGGATGGCGATCGTCTTGCACTGGTTGCGCCCGCCACCACAAGATCAGGCCTGCGCGCTTACGTAAACGTCTCTGGGGGTATAGATACCCCTCCAGTCCTCGGCTCGAGATCCACACATATAAGCGGAGGCTTAGGAGGCCTGGACGGAGGCACACTAAAATCAGATGATGTAATCCCAGTCGGACCTGTGATAAACCACATTCCGCTCGGTAGGAGGATCCCAGAAGACCTTTTACCCATGTACGGAACAAAGATCACTGCCCGAGTTGTTATAGGTCCACAGGACGATCATTTTGATGCAGAAGCCTTGGATACTTTTTTCAGCGCTACGTACGCTGTCACCGACCAGAGTGACCGGATGGGTTGCCGGCTTGATGGACCGGAGATCCCAGCCTTAGATAACAGCCATGACATCGTTTCCGACGGTGTAGTAACCGGGGCAATTCAAATTCCGGGTGACGCCAAACCCATCATCATGCTCACCGACCATCAGACCACCGGCGGTTATGCAAAAATTGGTGTTATTGCAAGCGTTGACCTAATACTCATCGCCCAGGCCACTCCAGGCTCTAGGATCCGATTCGAACGTATAACTGTCGACGAATCTGTGGCGCTAGCCAAAAAGCAAATGGTCTCCCTGCGCGACATCAAGTTCGACCAAATTCCTGCCTCAGACAACCAACACATATACGACCTACGCATTGGTGAAAATCTCTTTCATGTTGATATCAGCATGTCTGGTGGTGACGGAAGATCAACTGCCACTGTCAACGGAGTTAGATACAGCGTGGAACTAGATTCCGGGGAATAATTTCAATCCGCCCGATCACGGTGAGAAAAAGTCGCCGCCCTGATAAGATTTATCCCCGTTCCGATGGATTGTTCAAATGGGGCATCCCAATGAATCATCCGGGTGTCAACGCGTCATTAAATTAAACAGGGAGACGGGTCACGTCGAACGCTGAGCTTTTTCAGGATGGATTACTGGTAACAGGAATCGGAATGGGCGTCACCATAGGCGTCCTAGTACTTTTAATGTTCACCATCCAAGTTTTAGGCCTTTTCGAGAGATTAGCGGAGAGATGGGGCTCAGGATCCGTAACTCTCGACGCCGCACAGAGCAATGTCGTGGTGTCGGCATCTCCAGAAGTCACCAACATGTCCCCCAAGGGTGAAATTGTGGCCGCCATAGCAGCCGCCCTTGCATTATCGGAGAACGAATCACAAATACGACACGGCGTCCAGAGTCCGCAAATCTCGGCATCAGATGACGCTTGGACACAAGCGGGTCGTCGTCATCTTATGGACCAACGGAGGAGACCCTCTAGATGAGCCCGCGCCGATACAAAATCACCGTCGATGGCACTGATCACGATGTAGAGGTGAGTGGTGTTGAATCATCACCGATCCGCGTTAAGGTCGACGGTGTCGACTACGACGTAGAGCTTCCTAACTCACCAGTGCGAGAGTTATCCGCGGCGCCCTCCGTTAAACCCGGGGTGGTAAGTCGTTCGACACGTTCGACAACCCAAGATCGGCCCACGCCAACACCAGGCCCATCGGCGAACACTATGACTGCCGTAATGCCGGGCCGCATACTTTCCGTCCCCGTCTCCGTCGGTGATACCGTGAGCCGCGGCGATCTTATCTGTGTGATAGAGGCAATGAAGATGGAGCAACAGATCGGTGCCACCAGGGATGGCACGATATCTATGGTCCATGTCTCTGACGGAGATACCGTCTCACACGGCCAAATACTGGTCGAGTTCGAGTAATCCACAACTATGGAATTTGAATCTCTCTGGGCAGGCTTTACCGAGATAGGCAACGACCCCCGCATGGTGATCATGTGGGCAATAGCCGGGTTCCTTTTGTACTGGGGTATCGCTCAAAAAAAAGAACCTCTTCTTTTGATTCCAATTGCCACCGGCATCTTATTTGCCAACATGCCCCTGGAGGCACTAACTCGGGAGGCTGGACCTGATGGCGAAGAAGGCCTGCTCCGATTCTTCCAGGAGAACGCTCTAAATAATGACCTGATGCCACTGCTTATATTTATGGGCCTTGGGGCTGCAACTGATTTCGAACCAGTTCTTTCAAGTCCACGCTCATTGATACTTGGAGCTGGTGCCCAGTTCGGAGTGTTTGTAGCACTGCTTGGCGCATTAATCCTGTCATTCACCGGTGTTTTCGATTTCGGACTACTCGAAGCCGCATCCATAGGGATCATCGGAGGAGCTGATGGTCCAACCACGATCTTCATATCTAACAAAATGCACGAATACGGGGTAAACAACGGCATAGAGGTAGCTGACATAGTTGGAGCAAGTACCGTCGCTGCGTACTCATACATGGCACTAGTTCCGATTATCCAGCCACCCATCATCAAGCTTTTGACCACACAACGAGAGCGCCGTATCAAAATGGAGTACTCGGCCAAACCCGTCTCTCGCCGCGTCAAAATTATCTTCCCGATTGTCACGACTATCGTAATTGGAGTACTCGTCCCTCAGGCCGTGCCGTTAATTGGCATCATGATGTTCGGCAACCTGATTCGTGAATCCGGGGTTGTGCCACGACTGGCGAATACTGCGCAGAACGAACTTATGAACATCGTTATCATCCTCCTCGGGCTGACGGTTGGATCTCTTATGCCGGGGAGGGTCTTTCTACAAACGGAGACAATCGGAATATTTCTACTGGGACTGTTTGCATTTATAGTTGCGACTGTTTCCGGACTTTTGCTCGCAAAGGTAATGAACGTTCTCAATCGTAATCATCCGATCAATCCGATGATCGGCGCAGCCGGTGTGTCGGCTGTCCCAATGGCGGCTCGTGTGGTCCAAGATATGGCCAGCAAAGAAGACCCTGATAATTTCATCCTTATGCACGCGATGGGTCCGAACATTGCCGGTGTTATTGGAACGGCCACCGTGGCCGGAATTCTGTTAAACATCGTCCCACAACTCGTTTCTTAGACAAGTTTTTCTAGCATCGACCCATTCTTTCGAGAATTATGCCGACCCTAGATGAGGAGTTTCGATGGTCAACAGCGATATGCGCGGTATCTTTCCTATCCTTGCAATACCTTTTGATCCGCAAGGCAATATCGTGATCGAGGATCTGCAACATGAGGTCGACTGGATAGCAGGACACGGTTTGCCCGGTGTCGGAATCGCACTTGCATCAGAGGTTTACAAGCTCTCGGATGGCGAACGTGGAATCGTCCTCAAGACGGTCGTCGAAGCCGCTAAAGGCAGACTCAAAGTCGTCATGAATTCGGGCCACGAAGGTACCAACGTTTCGATCAGTTACGCGAAGGCGGCTCAGGATCAGGGAGCCGACGCGTTAATGATCAAGCCGCCTTCATTTGGCCAGCTTTCGGCAGCAGATATCCAGGCATATTACGTAGCCATAGCCGAGTCAGTTGATGTTCCCATTTTCATGCAGGATGTAGGTGGTTCACCTGTCCCTCCGGCCCTTGCTATACAGATGGCACGCGCCCACAAAAATCTCTGTTATATAAAGGTTGAAGTTGCTCCATCAGTTCCACGTATAGCTGAGTTGACAGCACGACTGGGGAGATCTGGGCTCGTTCCCTTTGGGGGAGCAGGTGGGGGTTTCCTTCTAGAGGAAGCTCGTCGAGGTTCACAGGGTTCTATGCCTTGGTCAGTGATACCCGATGTCTACGCCCGGGTCTGGGACGACTTCCAGGCCGGCAATGAAGCAGATGCCGAGGCCGAGTACCGCCGCTACGCAACACTCAATCGAACTATCGCTCAGGGTATGGGTACTGCGATGTGGATTAATGATCGGATCCTGTTCAGACGCGGCATATTCCAAGAAACATCACAGCCCAGGCAACCTACCCCGAGACCGGACGACCAAACCCTCAAAGAGCTAGATTCGATTCTCGAAGAACTAGATCTGATCGGCAAATAACCTACCCATGAGCCTGCTCGTTACACCCACACCTATCTACAGGAACAGGGAGCACAACCTTGGTTGATCGCACTATAAAGGGCATTGTCCCTATGCTCTCGACACCTTTCAATGAAAAGGGTCAGATCGATTTTGAAGACCTCCAACGAGAGGTTGAGTGGATGATCAGCGTCGGGTCCAATGGAGTTGGCATAGCCGTTGCAAGTGAGATCTACAAGCTCACTGACCCTGAACGGGATCAAATCCTTAGTACTGTCGTGAAGCAGGCAGATGGACGGGTCCCTGTCGTTATGAACACCGGAGCTATGGGCACGGACGTCACGATTTATTACTCACAGCGTGCGGAGGAACTAGGGGCAGATGCACTTATGATCCGACCTCCCAGCTTCATACCCATGCCGTCTAACGAGATTGTTGAGTTCTTCGGGCGCGTTGGCACAACGGTCGATATCCCTATCTTCCAACAAGACCAGGCAACGGCTCAGATCTCCCCTAGCATGGCTATTGAAATCGCAAGGCGACGCGAAAATCTGTGTTACATAAAGGTTGAGACCGCGCCCACAGTGCCACGTATGGCGGAGACTGCAGCTCTACGTGACGCGGCTAATGATGGGGCGAAAGATCTCATTTTGTTTGGTGGGGCTGGTGGTACGTTCTTGTTTGAGGAACTTCGACGAGGTGCGGTTGGAACAATGCCAGGTTCCGTAATTCCAGACGTTTTCGTCAATGTGTGGGAACGCTGGAATGACGGTGATCAACAGGGAGCAGAGACGGAGTTCCGGAGATACGGAGCACTTATACGCACGTTAAAGCAGCCACAAGGGCTGGATAACTGGATTTACAAAGAAATTCTCGTACGTAGAGGGATCTTCAAGGCTGCTTTTGCGCGACACCCCGCCGTGAAGCCTGACCGGTTCCAGATATACGAACTTGAAATGATGCTGGATGAACTTGATCTGGAAGAACCGGATGTTTAAGAAACTAGCCAGATACGCTCACTGGTGTTAACTGCCACTCTAGATCGATTCGAGGTAATGACGCGCTCAACCGATCAATCACCGATCAGCCTCCACTGCCTGTATCGCATCTGTAACGAGGGATCCGGAGAAGAATGCAGATTGCATCAGGATCGCTGTAATTCACAGGTGACCGGACCGTGGATCCTCAACAAATGATGATGATTTTGAGCGTTTGGTCCGACAGCGCTATGTCTGACCTCTCGATAATAGAGATCGTCCTTCTTTCTGTCCTAGCATTCGTCGTGGCCTACGTCTCAGGTATGGTTGGAATGGCCCTTGGGGTTGTTCGACTACCGATCCTGATAGCTTTTGGGATCAGTGTTCCGATTGCGGCCGGGGTAAATCTTGCCGTCAGTAGCGTCACAGCTATAACAAGTGGGTGGGAGCATTATCGATCCGGACGAATAGCGTTTCGGGTGGTTATCTTAATAGGGGTGCCCTCTTTTATTGGCGCATTTGTGGGCAGCCTAGCATCTGATTCAATAAGCGTATGGATTTTGCTGTCCCTTGTGACACTAGTGCTCTTGTGGTCAGGACTTATAGCCCTATTCCGCGCCCTCAGGTTCCATGAGTCAGAAAACGTGAATCCAGAATCTATTCAAAGTCCACTTCCCGGCAAGCAGCGTTTATTACTGGAGACGGCGGTAGGTTTCCTCATAGGTGTTATGGGTGGCGCCGCAGGCTTGGTTCTTGGCACAGTCCGGATGCCTGCCCTGGTAAATGTTCTAAAGCTGCATCCAGGAATCGCAGTAGGTACCAACACAATAATTGGGTTGCTCGTAGGAGTGTCAGGATTTGCGGGAAAGTTAATTAACGGAGATATCGACATACTCCTAATTACTTTACTGGGAATCACGGGGATGGTCGGAAGTTACCTGGGAGCCCTCCGTACAGGTCAGATGAACACCAATAACCTGCGGTTGGCCATAGGCATTGTGCTAATAATCGTCGCCCCATTCATGGGAATAAGAGCAGCAATCGAATTCCCCAACTAACTTTCGGAAGGACATTGATAGTCGCTCTTCATATCAGCAACCCAGTTGGAACTAATGACCATACTGAGCGAACTATGCGGTCGCCAATCTCACCACAGCGTTCGCCACTGTATCTGGCTCACCAAAAGGCAACACACTTATTGTCACCTGCCTTGATGCGGCGAGTACTCTCATTGGGAATATCGCCGCAGCGACTGATCTCGGGACTCCTGGATCATCGAACGAATCGAGTGCTGAAGTGATCTCGTCCTGGACTCCAACTCCAATAACAAGTCCTCCGGTTCTCTGAATGCTCATAAACGGCAATACTTCATCCGCCGTGAGCGCCTGTGCACGAATATTTACACCAACCGCCTGAAGACGGTCTCCCGGAGATGCAGTGTCAAAGTCATCAGGCCATGCAATGTGTTCAGCGTTAATCAGCACGTCTATCTGTCCCACCTGATCTTTGACCCAGAGGAGCACTTTGCGAACAGATTTCCTGTCAGTGACATCCATTTTCGCTAGTAAGCACCCAACACCCATCGACTGAATCTTTACGTAAAGTTCATGCGCTGGCTCGCGTTCCTCGGCATAGGTCAGAGCTATTGTCTTTACACCGGCCATCGCCAGTGCCTCTGCTACAGCGATACCGCGTTTCTGTCCACCACCTGTTACCAAGCAGACCTTCTCTGTAATCGGCACGCCAGCGTGATGGGCCTTGTTCGGGTCGTTGTCCGCAGGTTCGTTAGTCGGACTAATCAATGATGCCTCGGTATTTATCCAGATCGTATTTGCAATTGAACCGGTTGAGTCTAGCAGTGAGTGAATACTATTCAGACATTTTATTCGTCAGTTTCCGAGAACATCCCCACTTACACCACACCTGCTCAGCACACCGATTAGAGACAACATATTTAACGGATCTACCTCACCCGCTGCTAACGCAATAACCTGCTCAGGGTAAATCTCTGCAGTGAGGCATTCCATCTGATCTTCGGTGAAGGGCAAATCGTCCGCAACAGTGGCCGCATCGCCTATGTCATCATCCTCAATAACTTCGAGAATCCCTGGAACATTCAGTGCTTCCTGAAGCAACTCTGGAACCTCAGCAGTAGGTTCTGCACTGGTTATTTCGTCCAATGTGATTTCCAAACTGGGTTCTGCGGCCAGATCGGCCAGATCGGCCAGACTAATACGACATGATGCGAATGCTTCCATAACTGGCTCAGTGGAGATCTGAATCATCTCTCCGGCGACGAGGCTTTCTAACGTTTTGGAGTCGGTCACCAGAATCATGCAAGCGATCTGCTCAGGCGTGAGTGACAGTCTGTCGAGTCCCCTGTAATCAGGACCCATAGTCTCTGCAATTAGACTATCCGCATTCTTTATCAACCCATCCAGATCAATCTTACAATCAGACAAAGTGGGGACAATGGACAAGGCGTCTGACGGGATCAGGTCATCAATGAACAGCTGGTTGAATATTTCTGCCCCTAAACCATCCGCCAGACACTGTAAATCTGATTCCATAATTCCCAGATATGACAACTCGTCTATATCAACCCCCAGTTCCGTTACATCGATCGCGGGCACGGGGGTTTGAGTAGGTACAGGTGTTGCTGTAGGAACGGGTGTTACTGTCGGTTCAGCATTTGAGCTTCCGCACCCGGCTACTACGATAAGAGTAGTCGCCAGAAGGGCCAGTGGGATCCAATAATTCTTAAGCCCAAGAGCCATTGGAACGCTCCTGCGATATTAGCCAAGTAGCAAAACACCAAACTTGTGGCGCAATTTAAATTTTACGTCATTCTGCGGTGCGTCCAAGTAAGACCCTCCGCACGAGACTCAAGCTACTTAGAGTCGCTCGTCGGCGATCCGGTACTCCTCTGCCAGCCGAGCGTATGTGCCGCGTGGAGGTGACATTCTCATATGTAACGGCAATATACGTGTCGCCTCGTCCAAGGTTTTCAGTTTGCTGATCGCCTTCTTCCACAGCATGCACAGCGACGCCCAGTGTGGCACCAGATACCACTTTTATTGCGCGAGACAGTGTCACTGCCCGATCCAGACCATCGCTTAACGGAGGCGTTTCACCCCCAGCTTCCGAAAGGCGTTTCAACGCCTCCTTGGAGTTGACAATGTTGCCCTCTAAAAACGCCAGACTAGCCGCTTTCTGGAACGCATCAGCGATCGCCCCTCCGGCCAAGTCTTCACAGGTAGCAACAGTCAAACCTCTTTCTTTCATCAGCCTTCCAACGACACTTTCAAGCGTGTCCTCCTCGGTCCCAAACACGTTGTCTCCGAGAAGATTCCTTATTTCATCTTCAAGGGGACTGATCAACTCTTCAGCTTCATCATCCGAACTGGCACGAGCCGCAATTCGAACGTCTACCTGGCCTGGGTGTGCCATAGTCCCTACCCCGGGATTTCCATCATCCGACATCAGGTGCCCGATAAGGTGATCAACGTTGCTCTCGCCGATATCAGCCACTTTCAAAACCCGGTACTGGATCACATCGGTAACATCGAACTTTTCTTTTATGAAAGGCAGCACCTCGTTATCTACCAGCCATTTCATCTCAAATGGGACGCCAGGAAGAGAAATGATCACGCCTGAGTCGTCCTCCACCATGAATGCCGGTGCTGTTCCGTTGGGGTTTCGAAAAATACGAGCTCCTTCTGGAATTTCAGCCTGTTTCTCGTTGTTTTTAGTCAAGATGAATCCGCGTTTTTGAAATCGCTCTTTTAATTCCACAAGAGATTCCGGATCAACTACTACCTTACGGCCCATCACACTCGCCACAATCTCTCTGGTCAGATCATCCTGTGTAGGACCGATACCCCCTGTGGTGATCACGACTTCAGAGCGGGCGTGTGCACGTTCCAGGCTATCCAACATCCGGGACCGGCTATCGCCAACAGTGCTCGTGTAGTGAAGGTCAATACCGTTTTCCGCAAATCGTTGCCCAATCCACGCTGAATTGGTATCCACAATCTGACCAAGTAGTAGTTCCGTTCCGATCGCGATTATTTCGGCATTCATATGGCCGTATGCATCCTGTCTCGAGTGGATAGTAGTGAAGCGAGACGAGAAGCGTAGGTGCGCTATTACAGTCCGTCAAACGAGCACAATACGCTGTACCGTGTGAGCATTTGACACCCGCAGAACACTTGTTCTATTATCCGAACAGATGTTCTTATTTCACCTTCCCGAATCAATACTGTTCCGAGAATACCGTGAAACCAATTGTCGGAACATTAATCTGATAATCCAAGCCTCAGAGGTTACAAGACATGCCACCGCTCGCCACACAGACCTACGTAGACCGCGATGCCTCAACCACCCCCGTCACTGAGCCTTCCCGTCACATTAACGCTTCTGATGATTTCTCGCGTGCCGTCATCGACAGCGTCGTGAGTAAACGAGGCGAAACGATTTCGATATCTGTCCGATCAGAAGCTGAAGCGATCAAGATTTCGACCCGAATCGAATTGCTGTTAATGACCGTTGGCATGGGTTCCGGATCCATTTCTGCCCGTGTCGCACCCTCTTTCCTAGAGCACAATTACCCCGCGATGCGCTCGCTTACAGAGGCTCTGGATGGTTCCGGACTTTCCGGTATGTGGTCCTCACAAGGAGGGCGAAGTATCAGGCTAGTGGAATCGTGGCAGATGTTCATAAGTGTTGATACACCTTCAATCGAAACGACTAGCATCCCAAACCGACCCGACACGTTGTTGGAAGTTATCGCTGCCGACCTGATTCCAACCAGCTGGTTCCGGACACGAGTCGCCCCGAGAGCATCAACGCTTGGCCTGACGACAGTGTTTTACAGCACAGCCTCAAGGTCAGACAACGGACAAGAAAACCTCTTCGACCGAGTACGCCGGTCAAATCTCACAAAAGAATGGCGCGATGGGATCCAACGCCACTTTGACTCAACCGTACACCCGGTAGCCGGGATCATTAACTAATCCGCACTTATCCATAACTCAGACGACGTAGAGCAAGTAGCCCATGAATACAATAAAACTCGTCCGTTCAGATACCCTTCCAGAGAACATGACCTTCCGGGATGACGGTTGTGAAGTTTCGTTCTCCTGTCTCAACTGCCCTCTCCCCATCTGTAAGTTCGATGACCCTGGATGGTTGCAAAGAGAAAACCGACAGAGTCGAGATCAGGCCATGATTACCGCCCGACGCGCTGAGAGACTCTCCGTTTCCAAAATCGCCGAGCGTTTCGACGTCAGCACCCGTACGGTACATCGCGTCCTTAAACAGGAGCGCGAGGGAATGATAAAAGCACAGGACTCGGAACAGCGGCCAACCTCCTCGGTCCTAACATTAAAGAAACAGTCGTCCTTCAAAGCGCCGACACCACTTCCTCGGATCTGGCCGCCTTCAGAAGATACCGAGCGTGAACCGATACTGGTAAATACTGCATAGACCCCGTTAGACGCGTCTATCTCCAGGGGCGATAAGGTTTAACTAACCAGGTGTCTCCAGTACACGCTCTTCTTTGCCTGCCCCGACTCGGACACGATCTCCTGTCGCCTGGTATACAACTCTTTCGGCTATGTTCGTCGCACGATCCGCTATCCGCTCCACGTTGTGAGCAGCCCACAGTAGGTAGGTTCCACGTTCGACGTTTCCTGGATCTGCCTTCATCAACGCAAGAAGATCAACTCGCACTTTTCTGTACAGGTCATCTACCTGGTCATCATCCGGACCAATGGCCAGTGCCTCGGCTTTCGCCTCTCCCTCATCACGGGTCAGGAACGCATCAAGGCTTTGCTTGAGCATGTGTACCGCACGTTCTCCCATAGCGGGTATATCAATCAATTCCTTCAGAGGTGGTTCCGGCCCCATCATCAAACTGATCTTTGCTATACCTTCGGCGTAGTCACCCATACGCTCCAATTCACCCGCAATATGGAGTGAACTTACGATTCGCCGTAGATCACCAGCAACTGGAGATTCACGGCGAATTAGTTCCATGCACGCGTCTTCGACAACATGCCGCTTTTCATCAATTAAATCGTCGTCTTCAATCACTTTACGGGAAAGCTCAAGGTCACGATTTTTGATAGCGTTCAAAGCGCTAAAAATGGAACTTTCCACCAAAGCGCCAAGTAATACCAACTCTGCTTCGAGATGTTGCAGATCGCGATCAAATTCTTCACGTGCCATGGTTTGCCCCCGGAGTCCACGTGCGTGCCAGCCACTTAGACAACCGTCAAAATACCGACGGGAAAACGGCGGTGCTACTGAGGATTAAGGGGAAAAGTATACCAGCGACACATAAATGGTCTCTGATTACCAAAGGCCCCGAATTTCTCTATCTTTCGAGAAAATCCCTCCAACCCATAAAGTAACGACGGTCGTAGAATTGAATTAACCTCGTTCATTACATTCAGCCACACCCATGATAAGACTCCTTCTGGGGATCCACGCTGAACATAGCTCGATGCCGTTCTGAACCGCTTCAGATCTGCTTCTACCAAAGGACCAGTCCGACAGTGACTATCGCCCCGGAAAATACAGACTCCACTAATGTTTCGGACTCATCAGAAGAAGTCATGCTCCCCTCGATACTAGATGTAAATGAGGATGACCTTAATTACATCGTAGCGCAGTTAGGGCAACCTCCTTTTCGCGCACGCCAGCTCTGGCGTTCGCTGTATCAGGAGGGTATTCAGTCCTTCGACAATATGACCACGCTTGCAAAACCCTTTCGGGCCGAACTCACCAAACGATACCGCGTGTCACCCATCACCCCAGAGGTAGAACTCCGATCTGCCGACGGATCCACCGACAAGGTGCTGTTCAAACTCCAGGACGGAGAACTAATTGAAACGGTTCTAATGCGATACGGATTGGACGGACATCGACGGGCACGACGAACCGTATGCATTTCCACACAAGCTGGATGCGCTCTTGGTTGCACCTTCTGCGCTACCGGACAACAGGGTTTCCGCCGGCAATTATCTCCAGGTGAGATCGTGTCACAGGTCCTGCACATGCGGAGGATAATCCGCACAGAAAACGCCGCTGATGTGGCCTCAGGGAAGTCTAAAAAAGACGAGGTTACAGAAATCACCAACGTCGTTTTCATGGGTATGGGAGAACCGCTAGCCAACTACAACAACACTATCCAGGCTATTGCGGTCATGAACCATGGCCAGGGGATGAACATCGGGGCCCGTCATCTCACAGTCTCGACTGTAGGCCTCGTCCCAGAGATTCGTAAATTGGCAAAGGAGCCTTACCAAATAAACCTCGCCGTCTCTCTACATGCACCAGACGATGAATCTCGATCTAGAACCATGCCGGTCAACAAGCGCTACCCGGTAGCACGTCTCATCCAAGCCTGCCGTGATTATGTCGAAACAACGAACCGCCGTATCTTCTTCGAGTACGTATTGTTAGACCACGAGAATGATTCCCCTGATCACGCTCGTAAACTTGTCGAACTCCTAAAAGGTCTCATGTGTCATATCAACCTGATTCCAGTTAACCCGACGGAAAATGGTCCGTATGAACGGCCGAACGATCGTAGGAGTTCAGTGTTCCGTGACATCCTCCGCAATGCCGGGATTCCGAACACCGTACGACAGGAAAAAGGTATCGACATCAATGCTGGGTGCGGCCAATTGAGGGCTCGTGCTCTGGATGATGCCGTAGAAACCATTAACTCATAACTTCAGGCACGTCGACCGGTTTCTAAATCATCCTTCCCGGCCCGGTCGACGCAATTGCTCCGATGCACCCAAGAACCGTTTTCCTGCCTATACTGAGACGCCAATCTAACGTTCCACCAACCTGAGCACCCACTGGATAAATATGAGCAAGCCGCCCACGATCATCTACACATGGACAGACGAAGCCCCCGCACTCGCAACCCACGCCCTCCTACCGGTGGTCTCCCGGTTTGCCGGAGCAGCAGGAGTGTCGGTAGAAACCCGTGACATCTCGCTGGCAGGACGTATCCTCGCTCAGTTCCCGGATCTACTTGGCGACAAAAAAGTCTCAGATGATTTGACTGAGCTCGGCAACCTCACTGAAGAGCCACAAGCAAATATCATCAAGCTCCCAAACATCAGCGCCTCAGTCCCACAAATGAAGGCTTGTATCGCGGAGTTGCAGCAACAAGGTTACCCTCTGCCAGACTATCCAGAGGCTCCGTCCAATGGTGATGAAGAAAAGACCAAGGCTCGATTCGATGTTGCGATGGGAAGCGCTGTAAATCCGGTCCTCAGGGAAGGCAATTCAGACAGACGAGCTCCAAAGGCCGTTAAGGACTTTGCAAAGGCTAATCCGCCGAACATGAGCCCTTGGCCGACAAACTCCGGGACTCATGTTGCTGCGATGACGAACGGCGACTTTCGTCACAACGAAAAGGCAGTCACCGTTTCCGACGCAACATCAGTCACGATTCAGCATTCAGGTGCCGACGGTACGGTGACAATACTGAAAGAACCGTTCCCTTTGCTTGAGGGTGAAGTGCTCGACGCTACCTACATGAGTAAGCGAGAGCTCATCAGCTTCTTACAGGCGCAGATCAAGGATGCCAAAGAAAAGAATGTACTTTTTTCACTTCATTTGAAGGCGACGATGATGAAAGTGTCCGACCCGATTATCTTCGGGCATGGCGTATGGGCG
Source organism: Dehalococcoidia bacterium (assembly GCA_046583495.1). Taxonomy (GTDB): domain Bacteria; phylum Chloroflexota; class Dehalococcoidia; order Lucifugimonadales; family Lucifugimonadaceae. The sequence continues at coordinate 94,802 of JAYGCF010000070.1, read as the reverse complement.
TACTTCGAAACGGTTTTCACCAAGCATGCCGACAGCTTCAAAAGAATCGGCGTGGATCCTAACAACGGTGTTGGCGACCTTCTTTCCAAGATTGCGACCCTTCCAGAGACAGAACGTGCCGCAATTGAAAAAGATATCCAGACTGCATATGAGCAAGGCCCGGGTATCGCAATGGTCAATTCCGGCCGGGGCATCACCAATTTCCACGTTCCGAGCGACGTTATCATCGACGCGTCTATACCGCCGATGATCCGGGATTCCGGACAAATGTGGAACTCAAAAGGCGAATTGCAGGACACCAAAGCCGTAATTCCCGACTCCAGTTATGCCGGTATTTACGATGCCGTGATCAAAGATTGCCAGGCCAATGGCCAGTTTGATCCTTCAAGTATGGGAAGCGTACCAAACGTAGGCTTGATGGCTCAAAAAGCTGAAGAATACGGGTCTCATGACAAGACTTTTGTAGCAACTTCTAATGGAACAATCCAAGTTGTCGACTCAACTGGAACCCTGCTCATAGAACATACCGTCGAGAAGGGAGATATATGGCGAGCCTGCCAGACTAAGGATGTTGCTGTTCGCAACTGGGTCGAACTAGCGGTCCGCAGGGCCAGAGCGACCGGTGCACCTGCAATCTTCTGGTTAGATAGCACACGAGCTCATGACGCCGAGTTGATAACGAAGGTCAATAATTATCTGAGTGACCACAACACAGATGGCTTGGATATTCGTATTCTGGCTCCCGTTGATGCGATCAACGTCTCATTGGAACGAATCCGCAACGGCGAAGACACGATTTCAGTGACAGGCAACGTACTTCGTGATTACTTGACTGATCTTTTCCCTATCCTCGAGCTGGGAACCAGCGCACGAATGCTCTCTGTGGTTCCTCTACTAAACGGCGGCGGACTTTTTGAAACCGGGGCCGGAGGCTCCGCGCCGCGGCACGTCCAACAGTTCGAGCAGGAGGGACACCTTCGATGGGATTCTATGGGCGAGTACATGGCAATCGCAGCGTCTATGCAGCACCTCTCAGAGCAGTTCAACAATTCGCAAGCCAAGACCCTTGGAGATGCACTGGACGCGGCCACCTCTGACTATCTGACCCATTCTCGATTACCTTCTCGGGTTGTAAACGAGTTAGATAGCCGTGGCAGCACTTTTTATCTGACCCTCTACTGGGCGCAGGCGTTGGCTAACCAAACAGAAGATGCCGGACTAGCAGCAAAATTCAGTCCTCTTGCGAAGGAATTGAATTCAAATGAGGAAAAAATTCTTCAAGAGCTCACCGACGCCCAGGGACCGGAACAAGATCTCGGTGGTTACTATAAGCCGGATACGAATCAAGCCAGAGCAGCGATGCGTTCGAGCAAAACCTTCAACGAGATACTAAATACCCTGTAGAACTTGCCAAGAACCAAACAAAAAGGTCCCCGATTAACGGGGACCTTTTTGTTTACAAACTCGCGAGGTCTATACAGACATGATGTCTGCACGATTGGTGTGGACCCGTCCGACTTCAGCGGTCGCTTCCAACGAACCAGCGATCATCACGCCCTCATCGATCCGATCAGCCACCGTCTCCGGAGGCCCGCCATCTAGAAACTTGATTCCGTTTGCGAAACAGGCGTCGCGGACCCGCGTCCGCGCTGCCTCCAACTCCGGTGGCCGTGGTGGCTGTTGAGCGGAGTGATAGCCGTGGGAAAGTGCCATATCACCAGGTCCCCACTCGGCAAAGGAGATACCTGGAACCTTTAGAGTCGCCTCCACTGTATTCAGTGCCCTCTTGTTCTCGATCTTGAGACCAAGAGTTAGCTCACCATTCGGATTCAGCGGCCAAGGTTCTGCTATCTCAAGATACTCCTCATTGGAAACACCCCATATAGGAGCGGCAGATGCCTGTCCGCCGTTGCCACGTTCACCATGATCGAGTCCATCCCCGACCCCCAGAGGATGAAACGGGTACCGGCAAGCCTCAACAAATGTCTTAACAGCAGCCGGATTTTCAGCCTGACAAAGAAGTATCCCGTGGACGCCGCGAGCCAAGATTTGTCGAAATTGCCACGCGTTGTATTTAATCGATTCCATAGAGCCACCGTCTACAGGAGCCTCCACAATTACCGGTGGTGTGCGATGTCCGCTGTTGGTTGGCCCTCCATCAACCAGGCCCTGCATGAATCGATCTAGCCCAGCCATGTCGAACGCGCCGTGTTCCATGCCAATGTTGATGTAATCAGCCCAAGTCTTAGCCATGCGCTTCCCGGCTTCATAGGTCAACTCGTTGCCCGTGTGTCTTCCAACGTAGTACACGGGCTGGCCAGCTTCCCACAAGTCGATTATCCGATTCACTCTAGCCATTCAAATACCCCTTTTCGTAAAATCTGTCATCCGCTTACGTCTGATTAGTGATTGCAACAAGTCGAGTAGAACTATCCGTTGTTGGCACGTTCGGTCACCACATACTTTGACGATCGCATCACACCATTTGCGCCATGCAGGATCCAAGAATTCATTCCGTTGGGTGCACCGTTGCGGCTCATCAACCGATTACCAAATACCCACCGTCTAGGATCTAACTCTCTCAGCACTAAACCCAATCTGGTGCCATCCCCCACGTATCCTCCGACACGATTTCATGAAGTGGATTACGTGTGACCGGGCCGAATCGTCCTTCCGGATAACCAAGGGGAATGCAATACACAACACTGGCACCGTCGGGGATTCCGACCAGCTTCTGTACACCTTGTTCAACGTTGGGATGCAGGGAGGTTATGGTGCCTCCAATCCCCAGAGCACGCGCGGCAAGCAGCAAATTCTGCGTCGCCGGAATCACCGACTCACGGCCACCCGGTGCCGTTGTGCAAACAAGCACTATCGCAGGCACTTCCCCTATCCTATCGGCAAGGCCCATCGCAAGTTTGTAATGGTCTGGTATGTCCTCGGGTTTGAAAAACCCTTCGTCGTTCCGTTTGGCCCACCATGCCACCTTAAAAAGTTCTCCGAACTTGGTTCGGATTTCGGAGTCTCTTAGGACAATAAAATGCCATGGCTGTCGGTTAGCGCCATTCGGTGCCTGTCGCGCCGCATCCAGAATCGTCTTCAAGTCATCGTCGGCAATCGGATCCGGCTTTATTCTTCGGATCGCGCGCAGCGAATAAATGGCATCACCTAGAGTGATACTTAATCGATTTGATGACGTCATTCGTCGATCCCCCATCGATTATTTAGTATGAAAATAATGTTCCCCTAAAGCTCAATTTCTGGCGATGTTCGCATCTGCAAGGGACTCGAGAAACTCGAGGATTCTGGGAGCTGCGATATCGACAGCGTTGCCTGCGGCACCATGGTCAGCGCCCTCGATCGAAAAAAACCGCGAGTCGTTGGCTTCTTCTCCTGCACGCATTGCTCCATCAAATGATGGATCCTCTGTCCCACAGAAGAACAATTTCGGGACTGCGTTTTGAAGCACGTCCTCAGGGCTTTCCGAACCAGGCCAAGAGGCTATTGAGGCGTGCAGTGCAATCACGTCGTTTCGCAATAGTCTATCCCGATCGGCGTCTGTCAAACCCACTCGGTTTTTAATTTCATCATCAAACTCGGCCTGCGTTTCGGCCGGAGTTGCAAGAGACCTCGGATGGTATGGGTTGTAACCACCCAAAACAATTCCTATTAATCGTTCCGGGTGATGCTGTAAGGTCGCTGCTCCAATGAGCCCCCCCATTGAATACCCAAAGAAGTGCGTGCGTCGAATCCCTGCTTGGTCTAAAACAGCGATAACATCAGAAGCCCTATTTTCCTGTGAATATGCCTCAATAGCGTGTGGTTTATCGCTCAAACCCGCCCCGCGCGCATCGATTAAGACCAAATGGAACGAATCTCCCAGACGCTTTACAAAACCCCGATCTCGCCAGGTGTTCAGATCACCAGACGTCCCATGCTGCAATATCAAAGGTGGTCGATCTAGGGCCCCTGCGAACTCGTAGTTGATTCGCACCCCGTTGTTATCTGCGTAAGGCACTGAGCCTCCCGTTCTTACGTTCAGTTAATGTGACGGATATTAGCAGGCATTACCCCTCGGCACCCCAATTCCTATAATTGCCGATAACCATAGACATATTTATGGGCTACCCTGCTCTGAGAGCCGCACCCTAGGAGCAATACATGGTCGCTTCCACTTCAGATCCTCAGATAAACATGGTTCTACAGAATATCGAGACGATGGTCGCCAGCGAAGGCGGTGCTCTCGAGCTAGTAGAACTTGGTGAAACGTCGCTGCACGTGAAGTATCTTCCGGGCATTAACGAAGAATGCCCAGAGTGCGTTCCAACCAGGGATAACGTCGAGATGTTCATGACGATGTCTCTGAAACTTCACGCTCCTCAGATAGTAAATGTCACCGTGGAAGAGGGTCCTGCAAATCTATGACGTGTAGTCGATAAACAAATACTGCGCGCCAACCCGATTTGAGTCGACGCTGATTAGTCCCGGAGTTTCATGACACTCAAGATCCGGAGCCATTCATGCACGATATTAGTTCCAGGTGAATATTCCATTATTCAAATCAGTGGAACGTTAAGGAGTCCGTTATCACAATTGCAACTAACGCAGGAGAAAAACTACGAAGAGCAATACAGGATGAGACACCACTCCAGATTCCCGGCGTTATAAACGCTTATCACGCCATCATGGCTGAAACTTCTGGATATAAGGCTATCTACCTCTCCGGATCGGGTGTCGCTGGTGCTTCTTATGGTCTGCCAGACTTAGGTATGACGACACTTAACGAGGTCGTCGAAGACGTACGCCGCGTAACTGGAGCCAGCAATCTCCCTTTACTTGTGGACGCTGACACAGGCTGGGGGAACGCCTTCATGATTAATAAAGCAATAGTGGAGTTGGCCCGAGCTGGTGCCGCTGGGGTCCATATAGAGGATCAGGTCCAGGCCAAACGATGTGGCCACCGTCCTGGAAAAGAGGTTGTATCCATACAAGAGATGGTCGACCGAGTCTCCGCAGCCGTGGATGCCAAGCCATACCCAGAGTTCGTCGTTATGGCTCGTATCGACGCGCTTGCCGTCGAAGGGATGGAGTCAACATTGGAACGGGCCCGGGCCGTTGAGGCAGCAGGTGCCGACATGTTGTTCCCAGAAGCGATGCCCAACCTTGAGGACTACCGACAATTCACCGATGCCGTCAACATACCGGTACTCGCCAATTTGACGGAATTCGGCCTGACTCCTGCCTTCACCACAGCAGAACTTGCAAGTGTCAACGTAGCAATAGCCCTATATCCACTTTCTGCTTTTAGGGCGATGAATGCGGCGGCTCTGAATGTGTTCAAAACGATCAGAGCAGAAGGCACCCAAGCGTCAACGATTCCTTATATGCAGACACGAGAGGAATACTACGAATTTCTGAACTACCGTGAATTCGAAGAAAAGATCAATGAGATGTTCGCAGCCGAATCGGAGGGAAAACGAAATGACCAGTAGTGGAAGATCTGGCGGACTTGCCGGCGTTGTTGTCGGAGAAACGAAAGTCTCAACAGTAGGTCAAGAAGGCCATGGACTTACATACCGAGGATATTCAATCGAAGATTTGTCATCCAAATCGACCTTTGAAGAGGTCGCATACCTCCTAATCCACGATGTCCTGCCAAGCCCATCACAACTATCCGATTACAAGAAACAACTCGTATCTATGCGAGTACTTCCTGCAGCGTTAAAAAAGGTGCTGGAACAGATTCCAGGTGATGCGCACCCGATGGATGTATTGCGGACTGGAACCTCTGCTCTTGGAACTATGGAACCGGAGGGTGCCGAGCGGAGCCAGACTTGGGTAGCAGACCGACTTACATCGAGCATGGCCTCTATCCTGCTTTACTGGTACCACTTCACGCGGAACGACAATCGAATTGACGAGACCGCCGGTGGAGACACGATCGCAGAACACTTTCTAACGCTTCTCAAGCAGGATGAACCATCAGGCCTTGAAAAAAGAGCTCTGGATTCATCGCTGATCCTTTACGCCGAGCACGAATTCAACGCATCGACTTTCACGTCACGGATTGTCACCAGTACGCTAGCGGACCAGCATTCTGCCATTGTTGCCGGCATTGGGGCTTTACGCGGTCCACTGCACGGTGGTGCAAATGAGGCGGCTATGGAACTCCAGTCCAGCTTCACTAATGTGGAAGATGCCGAATCAGGCGTCATGAGAATGCTAGAACACCGTGAATTGATCATGGGATTTGGACACCGCGTCTACCGAGATTTCGACCCCCGGTCTGCCGTAATTCAGGAGTGGGCACGCCAACTCTCAGAGGAACGAGAGAGTATGCAGTTGTACGACGTGGCACAACGGATTGATCAGGTTATGAAGCGAGAGAAAAATCTTTTCACGAATCTAGATTTCTACTCAGCGGTTGCCTACCACCACATGGGTATCCCAACTGACATGTTCACTCCGGTGTTTGTAATCGCCAGGGCATCTGGTTGGTCAGCACACGTGTTCGAACAGAGAGCCACAAACAGGCTTATCAGGCCCGCCGGAGAATACACGGGACCCATGCAGCGTGATTACATTCCAATCGAAGAGCGCTAAACAGGACTGAACTATTTGACTAGTCCTCTGAAAGCAGTTCTGTTCGATCTAGACAAGACGTTGGCTGATTGGCCACCGTTTCTTCAACATATCAGTCTGATACTTAGGAATGCCGGGGATTCTGCTCCGCCGTCCTCAAAGAATTTCTCCGGGACTTTCCCCCGGGGCCTGCAATGGTTCGAAAATTGGATGCGTCGAACACAGGCACCCGGTTACAAGCCAGAGCCACGTGTGCTAGACATGCTGCGGACCCTAGAAATAGCAGAAATTCCTTGGGGCATCATCACAAATGGGACCCACTGGCAGCATCTGAAGTTACGAAACATGGGCGTACAACCTGAACCCGATTGTCTAGTCATTTCCAAAGAATTCGGGCACAAGAAACCCGAGCCAGAGATATTTTCTGAGGCACTCCGCATTCTTAACAACCCTGAGCCTTCTGAAACACTGTTTGTCGGAGACAATCCGGTTATGGATATCCACGGGGCTGCCCGCTCAGGATTGATAACGGCATGGGTGAGACGTGGTCGCATATGGAAATGGGGATCACCCGAACCCGACTTCATCATTGATCATGTCGAAGAAGTACCGTCGATACTGGGAATATCGGCACCAAATTCGTGATAGCCCACCTCTAAATCGTCCGTTATTTAAACCAAAAGACTTACAGAGATAGGAGTTGCATTGTCCGTAGCCAGCAGCAGCGCACGACCTGAGCCAGACCAACTTCTCGCCGATATAGCCGACTACGTACTCGATTACACCGTCGAGAACGCTGAAGCAATAAACACAGCTCGTTATGACCTTCTAGACACCATTGGGTGCGGTCTACTTGCGCTCAACTATCCAGACTGCACAAAGCACCTGGGTGCATACGCACCTGGCACAACGGTGCCAAACGGTGCGCGCGTACCAGGCACTAACTTAGAACTAGACCCTGTAAAGGGTGCTTTTGATATCGGATGCATTATCCGATGGCTAGACTTCAACGACACATGGCTTGCTGCCGAGTGGGGACACCCCTCTGACAATCTCGGTGGGATTCTGGCTGTCACTGATTGGCTCTCTCGCACACGAGCTGCTGAGGGTCGGGCTCCCTTCACCGTTCGCGATGTCATGATAGCTATGGTAAAAGCACATGAAATCCAAGGTGTTCTCGCTCTGGATAACAGTTTCAACAGGGTCGGTATAGACCACGTTTTGCTGGTCAAAGTTGCAACAGCCGCAGTAATCACCGGGCTACTTGGCGGAGACCGAAACCAGGTGATAAATGCCGTCTCTCAAGCATGGTTGGATGCTACGCTCCGTACATACCGCCACGCGCCAAATACAGGGTCCCGCAAATCTTGGGCGGCAGGAGACGCAACAAGTCGCGGTGTGCGGTTTGCTCTTATGGCGATGACCCAGGAGATGGGTTATCCAACCGCGCTCTCGGCCCCCGAATGGGGATTTTATGACCGCTGGTTTGAAGGCAACCAATTCTCGATCGACCGTCCGTTTGGCGAATACGTGATGGAGAACGTATTGTTCAAAATCGCATTCCCGGCCGAGTTCCATGGCCAGACCGCGGTAGAAGCAGCATTTTTACTATATCCACAAGTCAAGGATCGACTCGACCAAATTGAATCTATCACTATAACCACGCAAGAATCGGCCGCCCGGATAATCGACAAGTCGGGCCCCTTGGACAATCCAGCAGATCGAGATCACTGTATTCAGTACATGACGGCTATAGGACTTATCTACGGCAATCTGAACGCTGATCACTATGAAGACGAAACAGCAGATAATCCTAAAGTGGATGCTCTGCGAGATGTTATGACTGTCGTTGAAGACCCTCGCTATACCGCGGACTATCTCGACCCGAACAAGCGATCAATCGCTAATGCCGTTCAGGTCGCGTTCAAAGACGGATCATCAACCGACAAAGTCGAGGTCGAATACCCGCTCGGACATCAGCGGCGGCGCGCTGAAGCAATACCGCAACTGATCGACAAACTACGTAACAATCTTGGAACCCGATTAAATTCCACACAGGTTGAGAGAGTCCTATCACTCGCAGAGAGCCCAGAGGAACTGGAGTCTATGCAGGTGCCAGAATTTGTAGAACTCTTCCTGCCCCAGACGCGATAAGGCGCGGACCGTATCCGCGCCTTAAAGTTAATTACAGTTTGGGTCTGTCAAAAACTTAGAGTGGAAGACTTATCTCAGTTCCCATCTGCATTGATTGCGTAACGGCATCCGTAAATTCCATGTACTTAACCCCACTTGTGAAGTCGGTGTGGGTGACCGGCTCAATTCCCCTGATAGCGTTGATAAACTCTTCCTCCACGCGCCAAGCCCCAACTTTATCCGCTGGTATGTCTACTTTGCCCAGTTGGGAATCACCGCGTTGGCCACTGTAGACGTTTAAGACACCATCCTCAGTAACAACACGGATAGTACCCTCGGTACCGTGAATCCATACATCTCCAACAGGACCAAATCCGGAAATATTGGATACTTGAATATGCGCCTGGCCTCCGGCCTCAAGTCCGGCGATTATGTCTATGCAATCGGGAATATTTCCAGTTGACCGCCGTCTTCCTTCACTATCAACTCTGTACTTGATTACATTCTGACCAGATGCCATCACCGTTGAGTAATCACCCACCCATCTCATAATCGCTTCGGCCCATATACCCATACTCATGATGTTGTTGCCGGAGAAATCACGGTTATCACGCCAGTGCAACTCCTGCTCCCAGTCAGGGAATCGACCGGTGCCAATACGGGCATCCAGACTGACAAGATCACCGATATAACCATCGGAGATCATGTCAATGACTTGTTGATCCACAGGCAATGTGTGCGGTGCTGGAACAATTTGAGCAACGAGATCTGGGCGTTCTTTGGATGCATCCAACATTGCGTGGGCTTCTGTCGAATTCGCTGCCATTCGTGCCTCAACAAGCACGTGTTTCCCGGCATCAAGAGTTGCGATAGTCAGCACCGAGTGCATATATGGCCAGGTCCCAATACAAATGGCATCTATCGACTCGTCGTCGATTATGTCCATCCAGTTATCAACCGGATTCGGGATATTAAACTCGTCGGCAAACCGGGCGGACGAAGCCATACTCCGGTTTGCCACTGCCACCACTTCTACTCCTTCAATTGCTGCCAACTTTGGAGCGTGGTGGAGTCTGGTATTACCACCAGCGCCAATCAAACCAACTCTGATAGTGTCCATTGTCATGGTGGCTTCTCCTTTTCCTTGTCGTCTTCGTTGTCTTAGTTAATTGGAAAATTAAGTTCGGCTAACCATACGGTCTCAAGTAGCATTATGGATGGACCGTCTTAAATATCTTAAGAGCGATCAAGCCTACGATTAAGGTCGCTAGGTGTCGAGCCCCATGTTCGGATGATGCGGGGCCATCATTACGCTTTAGGGCAGTGGTGGTTAGTTAGTCGCATCTACATGCTAGCCTGATTGACCTTTACGAGAATCATCCCACAGGAGTTCAACCCGTTTGCCCGATGACTTAACCCTAAAAAACGTTTCGATCAACACGGAACACGTCGTAATTGAATGGGGAGACGGTATGACATGTCGATACCCATTCCGTTACCTCAGGCTTCAGTGCGGGTGCGCCGGTTGTGTTGAGGAAATGACGGGACGCCAACTTCTGGCCCCAGCATCTGTACCGGACGACATTTTGATTGTGGACCAGATGTTGGTTGGCCGTTATGCAATGGCATTCATGTTCACAGATGGTCACTCGACCGGCATCTACCCTCTCAAAGACCTCCGCGCAATGTCCCGATTCGACGCCGTTTTATGCGAGGTAGATGAATAATCGTGACCAGTGGTTTCATCAAAACATGATGTTTAGAAATCAGAGCCATCGACTTGGCAACATTTTACGATACGCAACGGAAGAGAAATCTCATTGAATAAATACCTGATACGGGGCTGACCAAGACGTACCGTCAAGTCGTTTCCCAAAAATTCGCCGACACCTGCAGGGAAAACTTCTTAGGGAAAATCCGAAACCGGCACAACAAAGAGATTAGTTTGAATCAACCCAAAATTTCATCTGTCATGGGATTGCAGATAGGAGTTCCCAAATGGGACGTATTTATATAGACGTCGAAGAGAGTCCCAACTGTGAATACAACCCTATTCAGACATTTGAGACTAGGACAGAAGAACGTCATATTGAAGAGTTGTGGGTACCTGGAGTATCCGGCAAGCATGGACCACACATCGTCGTAGGATGGTCCAGCCATGACAACGGCAGCCCCTGTCCCGTAACAGTGGTTGAAGTAACAGATTCAGGCGCTGCGGTTTCTCTTCTGGTAGCTGGTGGAGACTACGGTCTCCGAATAAAACCAGAGAATTCTGGGGAATGGTCCCTTAATTCTGGAGAACAATGGGGAGAGCCTTACATGCTTCTAGATCCTGATTCCCCTATTCGGGATGCTTCAGGCACCCAGTAACCTAGTCTAGCGAGCCTTACGGCTGTGGATCTCGCGGCTTGAACATAGAGCCACCGCCGATCTTTGAGCCACCAGATGTCTTCTTGCCAAAAATCTTTCCAATCGGGTTCTTATTGCCAGCGGCAGCCACAGCAATAACCCCAGCCAATCCTGCCGCAGCAACTCCAATGAAACCTCTACGTGAGACCGCTTTTTGTTCCGGTTGAACCTGCTCTTGCAAGTAATCCACTCTGCCTATACGGCCTTGATACATCTGAATCGGCCACTCATAAAGCCTCGGGCAACAAGGCATGAGGGATTATAAATTCGGTCTGTCAGGACCCGCAAGGAACCTCGAGTTTTAGCAGCCTGACGCAATGTCACAAAAAGTGTTGATGGCATCTAGCGGTCTGATTGTGTCTTGACACACAAATCCCGCAAATGATAGTTTTCACAGGACGTTTGGGCGAACCCTTCCTCAAACCTGACCGTTACAACATTATTAAACCACCCGGGCGGCTTCCGGCCGGGTGCCTAACAAGTAGGATGGACCGCCGAAACCGATGCCGGATCCCGCTCCTCTTCTATTAGAGGACTGGTCAAACAACGGAGCTGCACTAAAGCTCCTGTGGGTCAACTTACTGTTGATGGGAACCGCGGCGATATCCTTAGGTGTCGCTCATGCAATTATTCCGTCTGGGGTGGACAGCGGCACATTCCCAACCAAGGCATCTCGCCTAAGGCCGATCCTCTACGCAATAGGAACGATTGCGATAATAGTGGCTATTGTCAACATCTACTTCATCGTCGATAACCTTGGATGGATAGCAGAGCGCTATCCCAGGTGGTACCAGTAAACGCCAAGGGCGACAGACTAAAACAGTTAATCAAAACCTGTCAGACAAACTTAGAAAACGTCGCTTGCGGCGAGTGGTGAAAAGACACTGAACGAGCAACCTCAAACGGATAACGGGCGCCCAGCTTGGGTCAAGGTACTTATACCTGTACTCGCGCTTGGTGGACTCGGGGTAACTGCCGTCATGGGTTTTGTCATGGTGTTCATCATCACCGCGTGGTTTGGCAACCCTCTCCCGGTGCTTGGCTTCGACCAAAGCCCTGAACAACCGATCGCCTTTCCACACATCCCCCATGCCGACAATGAGCCACTGGTTGACGCCGACGGGAACCCTAAGATGGACGGTAATGGGAACCAACTCACGGGTATCGGTCTTGATTGCACGTTCTGTCATCGGACGGTCACAGACACCAATGCGGCTGGAATACCACCGGTAGAAACCTGCCTGACATGTCATCGAGTTATCGGAGCGACGGACAGCGAGCCACTTACACTCCTCAGAGAGATAGGGCTAGGTGACAACCCTAGTCCCATCCAATGGAAGCGTGTTCATCGCTTGCCAGACCACGTTAGATTTGTACATGAACCGCATATAAGATTTCTTTCATCTAATACCGACGTTATAGCCAACCGCGACGAAGCCGCTATTTCCGCTGCTCTCGGCGCAAGTGGAGACGGATCTGTAATGCCGTCTCTGGTCTGCTCTACATGTCATGGAGACGTAAAGGCCCAAGAGCAGGTAGCTCAAGTAGAACCGTTGAAAATGGGTCATTGCGTTGACTGTCACAGGAAAAATAATGCTCCGACAGACTGCGCAACCTGCCACTTTTAATAGCTGAATTGGATCGTACCCAGATCTCGGGTACGTAAGTTAACGAACTAATCTAAGGAAGAGACGGCGACCCGAAGCCCATGAAGCTCTCTAGACGGGAATTCATGACCCTTGCTGGCGGCTCCACTGTTGGAGCTGTCATCTTCAGCGCGTGTGGCGTGCCTGCGGACGAGTTACTTGTCGAAGCACCCTTGGATCTGCCTGAAGACCTTGTAAACGGAACCGATAGCTGGTTCGCCACGACAGATGATTCGGGACTTGGTGTGATCGTCAGGGTCATGGAGGGGCGAGCAAAAAAGATAGCAGGAAATCCCGACTACCCTGTCAATCGCGGCAAGCACGCGGTGCATTCAGACACTGCTCTTCAATCCCTCTACCACCCGGATCGGGTCGACGCTCCCATGCGTCGACGAGCGAAGGGCCAACCTGCGGTCCGAATCTCCTGGGACGAGGCCAACAGTCTTCTTGCAGATTGGATGTCGAAGTCTGAAGGCCGTCTATCAATCGTGACTGACCCGATTCGCGGCGGAGACGCCAAGATCGCAGGGGACGTCGCTTCCGCCTTTAATGGCAAGCTGATGTTTTTCGACCCGATAGAACAGGGTGTCCTACATGAAGCTGTAAAGGTCGTATTCAATCAGGACAGGATTCCTGAATTTGACATCGGCAACGCACATACAGTTTTGTCCTTCGGTTCTGACTGGCTTGGGACCTGGCTATCGCCGGTCCGATATAGCACCAAATACGGAGAGTTCCGCGGCGGCGACCATCGTGGATACATGATGCATGCTGAATCCCGGATGTCTTTGACGGCAGCAGCCGCAGATCAATGGTTAACGGTCAACCCTGGATACGAGGGAGACTTGGCCATGAGCATGGCCAGCGTCATCGTTAAAGATGGTCTTGTTGATGCAGCCAACATTGCAGCGTATACGGCAAATATTCCACAAGGAGAGTTAGAGAAGTTCGCTCCTGACCTCGTTGCTGACCGAGTCGGAATATCATCTGAAAAAATCCACGATGCTGCACACAAATTCGCGGAAAACGGGCCGAGCATTGCCTTCGGTGGTGGTTCGGCGGGCGCACAGACTAACGGCGTATTCAACCTTACCGCTATCTATGCCCTAAACATTCTTGTGGGATCCGTTGGCCAAAAGGGTGGCGTAATGTTTAACCCGGCCGGGGTTGCAGGACTTCCTGACTCGGCAACAGGGGCATCATTTGAAGCATGGGAAAAAGAACTTGCGCAGTGGCGAGCAGGAAACGTTAAGACTGTTATTACGCGAGGAGTCGACCTCGTTCACGGCCTACCTAGATCTGTAGACGCTGGTGGAGCGTTAGACGAGGTCGAGAATGTAGTTGCATTTACCGGTGTCCTGGACTCAAGCTCCGAGCATGCTAATTTGATCCTTCCAGAGAACTCCTACTTGGAGAACTGGGGGCTCGACGTTCCAGAACCTGGTCCAGGTTACGAGGTAGTCGGTTTCCGACAGCCTGTAGTGAATGCCCCAATTGACGGTGAAACACGAAACAAACTCTTCGATAGCCGGAACTTCTTGGACACGCTTATCCAGGCCGCGGGCTCTCGAATTTCAGTGAGCAGCGTCAAACAGTTCGTGGACGATGCCGTCGGGGATATATATGCGACTGGCCGGGGCTCTGTAACGGCCGGTAACGAGCGCCTCTTCATGAACGGGGTACTGCAACGCGGCGGATGGTGGGATGTCGATGCAATTGAAAAGTCTAGTGCGCCCTCTAGTATTCCCTCCCCGTTAGCCAAGGCGGCCGGGCCAGGAATGTCGGAACTAGAAGAGGGCGTCGAAGGTCATGTCTTCACCATAGTCCCATTTGCTCACCAATCCATATTGGATGGACGTAACGCCGCCACCCCTTGGGCGCAGTCAACACCAGACCCGATAACTACGGTAGCGTGGACGACATGGGCCGAGATAAACTTTGAAAAGGCCAAGGAACTGGGTATCACCGAGGGTACTTGGCTGACTATACGCACGACCGCGGGCGAGATCAGGGTGCAGGCATACCCACACCCGGGCATATCCCCAGATGTGATAGCTATCCCGATCGGACAGGGGCATCACGAGGACGTGGGCGGACGCTATGCTGAAGATCGCGGCGAGAATATCTTGAATATCCTCGTCGATAAGAAAGAGTCGGAAACCGGAGCTCTTGCCTGGGGCGCAACCCGTGCCTTGGTCAGCAAGTCCGGAGGAAAGAAAGAGTTCCCGAAATTTGAAGGTGACGCGGAAGAGATAATCCGCGAGGCCGAGCCGGGAATTCCGATTTTGGTGGTTGAGCCGGGCCAGACGGCGAAAGATGCCCAGCACCATAATCACGATGCGTTTCTACATCACATATCTAATCCAGAGTAGCTGAGGATTTCTTAATTTAAATGGTTACAGCTGCAGAGAGGGTCTCTAGCCACAAATGGGGTATGGCGGTCGATGTTGACCGTTGCACTGGGTGTCAGGCATGCGTAATGGCATGTCAGACGGAGAACAACATCCCCCTCTCAACCGAAGACATATTCCGACAGAAACGTACTTTTGCTTGGATTCGAGTGGAGCGCTACTGGGAAGGTGAGTTCCCCGATGTAAAAGCGCGGTTCATTCCGATAATGTGCCAGCATTGTGACAACGCACCCTGCGAACCTGTTTGCCCCGTCTTCGCGACATACCACAACACGGAAGGTATGAATGTCCAGGTCTATAACCGCTGCGTGGGTACCCGATACTGCGGTAACGGATGTCCCTATAACGTACGGTTCTTTAACTACTGGGAGCCTACTTGGCCAAAGAGTCTAAGAAATCAACTAAACCCAGATGTCACGATTAGAAGTCGTGGAATCATGGAAAAATGCAGTTTCTGCGTGCAGAGAATTCGACGTGTCTCCCAAGAAGCGGCCAGGGACGGTCGGGACCTCCATGACGGTGACATACAAACGGCATGCACAGAAGCATGCCCGACCGACGCATTGGTCTTTGGGGACTTCAAAGACGAAAACAGTCGCGTATCGATCATGAAGAATGACGATCGTAAGTACACCCTCCTCGATAAATTGAACACCGACCCCAACGTTGTCTACCTTGCACAAGTAGATGCAACCGGAGGACACAACGGTGGCCACTAGTAGCCTTATAACGGACGCTCACGATGAAAGGCCGTCCGACATTGAAGCTACTGCCGCGCTTGCAGGCGAAGGCAGGACTGCTACAAGCAGCGGCCTTAAGCTATTCATGTGGATCTTGGCTGCTCTGTCAATCTTGGGTCTTGTTGGAATTGTTTTCCGTTTCGTTAATTACGACGGGAGGGAAGACTGGGGCTACTACGCAGCGACCGTAGCCTGGATGCTTACGGTATTTGGTGGCGCACCAATGGTCGCGATCGCACCGGCACTCGCTAAAGCTAACTGGATACGTCCAGTCGCTCGTATTGCCTCTCTAGCGTCAGTGGGCGTAGCCGTCGTGGCACTTCTTACGATCCCGCTGGTCTTCAAACTTCCACCTCTCACAGAGTTCTCCGAGGTACTCGGAGAAGATGTGCGAAGACGTACGATATGGTTTGACGCTCCCGTTTACTCACCTCATTTCTGGAATGTCCTGGCACTTGCGACTCTGGCGCTGGTCGGATTGGCTATGGCTTACGTAATGGCCATACCCGACTTTGCTGCTATCAGGGACCATGGCACTGGATGGAAGCAGCGATGGGGTAAGAAGCTCGCACGAGGGTTCCACGGTAGTAGTACACAGTGGGAATGGTTGCGGATGCGGATAGGTATCACTGGCGCCGTGTACTTCGCCACACTGTTATTTGTACATTTCACGTTCAGCCTGGACTTTGCTGTGAGCTTGGTCCCAGGATGGAAGGACTCGGTCTTCCCCTTCTATCACGCGATCAACTCCTTCCAGTCAGGCCTAGCTTTCGCAATCATGGGAGTATGGGCAGCCCGACGCTGGGGGGGAATGAATAAGTTCATAGGCCAAGAGCAGTCATGGAATTTGGGCAAGTTCATGCTTGCGACCACCCTGCTATGGTTTTACTTCTTCTACTCTAGCTTCATAGTGTTCTGGTACGGTCGGTCTGAAACCGATACATCGACTATCAAACTGCTGGTATCTGGTCCCTACATATATCTCTTCTGGATCGTGTTCTTCATGGTGTTCATCATTCCATGGTGGGTGATGATCTGGAACAAGGTACGCGATAGCTTATGGGGACCACCTATCGCAGCCGCAATAATATTGCTAGGCATGTTCTTGGACCGTATACGAATCTACGTCGCCTCCTGGAGCGCCCTACCGGACGACCTAGAACTGGCTAAGGCACAAGTTCTTCGAGAGATGCCTGATACGGTATGGCCGGACATATTCGATTATTTCATCATGCTAGGCCTGCCAGCATTAGGTTTGCTGTCGATCCTACTTGTGACCCGACTGGTTCCTGTTGTATCCCTATGGGAGATGCAGCAATCACGTCTTATATCCAAACCAATACGGTTCCTTAGGGGCCACGCACTGCTGGTGGGTAAACCCGACTAATGCAACAGCGACGGATACTCGACGAAGTAGCAATAAACCACGAACTTCTGCGTGGGAACCTTGCAACGCCCAAATGGTGGCTGCCTACGGTTCTCGGCCTTCTTGTAGTGGTCCTATTCGGTTTCACGCTTATGGGCATAATGTTCAACCGAGGCCTTGGGGTCACCGGTCTGAACAGGCCCGTCTACTGGGGCCTATTCATAACGACCTTCGTGTTCTGGGTTGGCATCAGCCACGCAGGAATTATGATTTCGGCCATCCTCAGGCTGACGCAGGCTGAGTGGCGCAGGCCAGTGACGAGAGCTGCAGAACTTTTGACGGTTTTCTCACTGTTGACCGCCTTGTTCTTCCCGCTCATCCACGCTGGCCGACCTTGGAGAATTTTTTACTGGATTACTCCGTATGACTTCGCTCGTGGAATATTCCCGAATGCTCGCTCCCCGCTGGTATGGGACCCGTTTGCAATCGGTACTTACCTCACGGGTAGTACGCTATTCCTGTACGTAGCTCTATTGCCAGACCTAGGTGTACTGCGCGACAGGACTACGGGATGGAAACACTCGTTCTACACTGTTGCCTCACTGGGCTGGCGAGGCAACCCACGCCAGTGGAGACTGCAGACCGTTGCAGGAATACTGCTATCGGCACTTATGCTTCCAATCTTCGTTTCAGTACACAGCATTGTGTCCTGGGACTTCGCTGTAACTCCGTCTGTCGAAGGATGGCACTCCACCGTATTCGCTCCCTACTTCGTCGTTGGTGCGGTCCACTCAGGTGTATCTGCGGTTGTCACAATGATGGCAATGATGCGCTGGTTATGGGGTTGGGATAACTACATACGGCCTGAACATTTTGACGCACTGGCGAGACTTCTCATCGTCGTGGCATGTGCCTGGCTTGGGTTCACGTTCTCAGAGCTCATCTTCGGTGTTTACAGCCTGGAAGCGCCCGAGCGTGCACTTCGCGAGATGCAGATGTTTGAATGGCCATGGAACCTGCTATTCATAATTTTCTTCCTAACGGGTTTCGCAATACCGGTTCCTTTATGGTTCTTTAAACGAGTCCGAAACAATATCGCCATGATGTTTTGGACTTCTATCCTCGTAAACATAGGGATGTGGCTTGAGCGTTTCCTGATCATTGTTCCCGGACTATCACGGAAACAGCCATTCGTATTCACATGGGACTCCTACCAGGTGAGCCCCCTTGAATTGGGTCTCCTACTATGGTCATTCGCATGGGTATTAATGTTGATGCTCTTGTTCTCTAAGTTTTTCCCCTTAATACCGCTTTTCGAAACCAAAGAAAGTCAGGTATTCACGACCGATGTAAAGATCGGGCGCGTGAACATGCCTGCCGTAATCAGGGAATTGGATTAGGTAACGCAAGATGGCAGCTTCAAACAGCGTTCTAGGGCTGTACGACAATCCTGATGCCGGAGCCGACGCGATGGACGGACTAAAATCCGCCGGGTTCGCGCTCGGTACCTTCGACGTGCTCACAGGCACGCCGTACCCAGAAGGAGCGTTCGGCGAACACGTCCCACAGCATAGGCTTTTCCGTTTTCCGTTCTTCGGAGCGATGGTCGGAATTACCTTGGCCATACTCTTCACGGCGGGGACTCAACTTGCCTATCCGGTTGTCACTGGTGGTAAGCCCATCCTGGCTGTGTTCGCAATGTTAATCATCGCTTACGAACTGACCATGCTAGGTGCTGTTATAGCAACAGTAGTCGGCATTATTTTTGAAAGTAGACTCCCGAACCTCAACCTGGGAGCTTACGACGCTCGGATTACCGAGGGATATATCGGTGTGGTCGTCGAATGCGAAGACGACAAAGTTGAAGAAGCTCGCGGAGTCTTACAGACGGCGGGAGCTCTGGAGATCAAAACGGCTTGAGTCTCAGAATGACACACATCTCGCTTAAATCCAGATCCCTGTTTGAGGGTCGGATCCTGTTCATCGCGCTTGCATCTGTCGGCCTCCTGGCGGCTGCATGTGTTCAGGAGAGTGGCGCTTATCCGATCGAAACTTTCACCGAGATGCACTATTCCCAAGCACACAGGTCACAGGAAATTCCGCGCCTTGGTGGTGTGGCATCTGCGGTGGCCTATAACGGCGACGGAAACACCCAAGAAGTACTAAATGTCCTACCGGCTAACGAAGCGCACCCATATGACGCGAAAGCTGGATCAGATCTTTACCGGGTCAACTGTTCTGCCTGTCACGGTCTGAAAGGTCTAGGGAACGGTCCTGCAGCCGCGCACATCACATCACCAAACTCTACTTATGCTGACGGTGGAAATACTTACACCAACCCACCAAACCTGCAGGAATCGCGTACCCGGCTGTCACAAGACGCTGTGTTCGGAATTTTGACAAACGGAATTGTTGTGATGCCCAGGTTTGGGCCAATCCTTTCTGAACAAGAGCGCTGGGACATTGTCCGGTACATGTTCGACACCTCTGAAACCGGGATGGGCCAGTAACCAGACCTGTTTCAGAACGGGATAAGAATCCCTATGACGTTTGCCCGACAGCTACTATGGGTACATGTCATCCGTCGGAAACATAAAAAAGAACCTCGAATCACGATGCCGAAGTTCTGCAAGCAATACAGGCAAATTGAACTACAACGTCGATAAGAGTACCGCTTCTATAACGGCTGTCCTGTTGGTGATATTTCTAACCCTATTCGGTCAGTCATCTGTTCACGCTCAAGTCGGTTTAGATGAGGTCCCCGCAATATCAATTGGCCCAGATCAGGACCGTGATTTTGAGAAACGAGCACAGAATCTCGAAACCCAGTTGATCTGTCCGATATGCCCTGGCGAAACTTTGGACCAGTCATTTGTTCAGATCAGTCAGGACATGAAACGCATCCTGCGGGAGAAGTTAATCTCGGGTCAGAACGAACAACAGATCAAGGACTTTTTCGTCGCTCGGTACGGCAATAGTGTCCTTGCGGCTCCGCCTAAATCTGGCTTCAACCTTCTCACCTGGGTCATCCCCCCCGTTGCTGTAGCAGGTGGTGTCGTAGTACTACTCCTGATAATGCGCCAGATGCGAAAAGTCCCAAAACCCCTAGCGGAAGCAAGGGTGAGTGTAGAAGCCGACCGTGAACTTACTGATTACCTTGCTGAGGTGGATCGAGATTTAGCACTTGATCAAGTCGAAAGTCCCGAAGATAAACCGGATAACAAGAGCACCGGAGAGTAAATGTCAGAACTAGGGACTATGTCCCTTCTCCTAGCGTTCGCCCTCACTGCCTATGCAGGGGTCGGGTCCGTGGTCGGCGCTCGTATACAAGCGAACGATCTCATTATGAGCGCCCGTCGCAGTTCTTACATGGCAGGGGTATCCCTTGCCGTCGCAGTGGGCGCACTCGTATACGCCTTTGTCACACACGACTTCTCGATCGATTACGTGAGGGGACACAGTGACCGAACCCAGGATCAGGCTCTCACATGGGTCGCTATGTACGCGGGAAACGAAGGCTCACTTCTATACATAACCGCAATATTTACGGTTATGTCGATGATCGCCATTTATGTTTCTCCAAAACGCCTTGAGCCGTCCAGGCCATACATAATTGCGATCCTGATGGGCATCACCCTATTCTTTGTCGGCGTCATGATCACACTTGCAGACCCTTTTGCTCCCTCACCTTTAAATAATGACCGTGGCATTGGCGTAAATCCCCTTTTAAGACACCCAGGGATGTTCGTGCATCCTCCCCTTCAAATGGCTGGCCTCGTGGGGGTTGCAATCCCCTTCTCTTTCGTAGCAGGAGCTATGATCGCCGGACAAACTCGGGATCAATGGCTGGACGCAGCCCGGGTAAGCGCGATTGCTGTCTGGGCGTTGCTCAGCGCGGGGCTGTTAATCGGTGCGTGGTGGGCTTACACAATCCTGGGCTGGGGCGGGTACTGGAGTTGGGATCCAATCGAGAACGTTGCTGTAATGCCGTGGCTTGTTTTGACCGCCTTTATCCACTCCGTGATGGTTCAGAAACGACGGGGTATGTTCCGAATGTGGAACGTCGCCCTGTTATCCCTAATGTTTGTACTGTCTCAATTCGGGTTATTTATTAACCGTGGCGGCCCGGTCGTATCGGTGCATTCTTTTGGTGCCTCCACCATAGGTGGAGTCTTCTTAGGATTTATGATCCTGAGTCTGGTCTTTTCTCTAGTGGTTTTCCTATGGCGTTATCCCTCCCTCAAGAGCGACAGGCCTCTCGAATCATTCTTGTCGAGAGAATCAGGATTCTTAGTTAATAACTTCCTTTTCCTAGGCGTCACTTTTGTCACACTATGGGGAGTGACATTCCCTTTGTTCTCCGAGTTCGCTAATAGCGCGACGGTGACTGTTTCCGCGCCCTGGTACAACCAGATCAACGGCCCCATCCTGTTGGCACTTGTTATCCTCATGGGGATCGGCCCTTTACTGCCCTGGCGCCGAACGACGGTTTCGAGTGTCCAGCGATGGCTCACCATACCGATTGCGATAAGCCTTGGAACGATGGTTCTTATCTGGATTTCTGGCTCGCACCAACTATGGGCCGTAATAGGGTTCGGCTCGCTGGCGCTGGTGATGTCCGCCGTACTCGAGGAATGGTATCGAGGCACCAAGGCGCAACATCGATCTGGGCACAATTTCGTCTTGGGTTGGTGGCGTATGGTCAATGGAAACCGGCCTAGGCACGGTGGATATGTCGTTCATATCGCGATAGTGGCGCTGGGAATCGGCGTAATTGGAACTAATTTCTTTGATCAGCGAGCTGATGTAGTGCTTTCCCCAGGAGATAGCTTCACTCTGGACGAATATCGTGTCGAATACGTCGACACAGACAACGAACAACGTGAGGACCGCATATCGGAGTGGGCAAACGTAAATGTTTTCAAAGGTGACGAACAAATCGCCACTCTGGCACCCTGGCGGGCGTTTTATCCCAGTTTCAACATTGCCTCAGTTCGAGCTGCCGTTCACAATAATCCACTTGTAGACATTCCCGGATTGCCCGACTATTTAAATCCTGGGTTAGAGGATCTGTACATAGTCCCAAGTGAATTTTTGGAAGACGGCAGGGTAGTGTTAAGGATCAGCATTAACCCTGCCGCGTGGTGGTTGTGGGTATCAGGTCCGATCTTCGTACTCGGTACCATGATCGCCCTCTGGCCATCACCAGCCCATGAACGTCGCACTGTACCCGCAGGTACCCGACATCCATCACGACCCGGTACATTAAGACCTACAGGTCTGTAAATTTTGAGCCGAACACATCTAAAGATTGAATCGAAATGCCGATAGTAATAGGCGCTCTAATCGCACTTCTATCTATCGTCGTGATTGCTATCCCTTTTATTCGACGATCGGGGTCCTTGATCTCAGAGCGCCATACCAGTGAGTTAGAGCGTCTGACAAGGTTGAGGGAAGATTTTTACGATCAAATCAACCAGTTACAGGCAGATCACGCCGCCAATTCCGTCTCAAACCAAGACTATCGAGACCAGCTATTGGAACTCAGGATAGGAGCGGCCGAGACAATCAGATTGCTAGACCAGATTGGGTACGAGGATGATTCTATGCAAACTCTAGAGAGAGTATCGCTAGAGTCTCTCGAAGAAGAAATCGCCTCTATGCGAACATCCCGGGATTCCGAACCACACGCCGGGAATAACACGCGTGCAGAGTCGGACCATAATTGAAGGTCAAAGTGATCGTCTCGCAATGGCTTAACGCCCGCACAACTCTTCAATTTGTAACGATATTGGCCTCAATGACCATTATCTTAATATTTATGGCCACGAGTACTCAGACTGCTGAGACCCAGCAAACCACGGTCGACCGGATCTCAGGAGAAGTCAGAAACGAAACCGAAGGAGGAATGGTTCCGGACGGTTTCGAAGTCGCATTACTGGGACTCAGAGATGGTGAGATCACTGATCAGCAAGTCAAAACCGTCAATGACAACGATCGGTTATTCGAGTTCAGCAATCTGGATAACGATGAGAGTGTGGAGTATCGACTCGCATGGGAATACGAGGGCGTCAAAGACCAGATTTTTATCGCCGACCAGGTCACTCCAGAAAACATAGAAGTGATAATTTACGAGACAACCGATTCCATGGAAGATATTCGGGTTGGTGCTCACGCCACCATAATCCCGAGTGCAACCGGATCTGATCGAATCATGGGCGTGCTTGACCTCGTAACAATTCGCAACGAAGGTGACCAAACGTTCAAGCCAGATCCGTCAGATCCCAACTTCACTGGCCTAAACATGATCCGTTTCAGCCTTCCCGAGGGATTCAAAGAACTCGCGGTAGACAGTGTTCTCCCGCAGGGACAGTTACTGGAAATAAACTCTGGTTTCGCTATGACAAACCCTGTCCCACCAGGGCAGCACGAGATTCTCTACAGTTACGCCGTGAACTACTCTGGAAATTCACTAAACTTCACGCGAACTCTTGCATTTGGTGCCGATGAGGTCAGGGTCCTAATTCCACCGGAGTATGGAAATGTCTTGGGAGACGGTATGGCCGTGACCCGAACAACCGAACTGGGGAATACGGTCTACACAGAGTTCGCTGGTACTGGATACGAGCCCGGCTTCAAGATGGATTTTACCGTCGAAAATCTCCCTCAGCCCGGAATATTTATACGAATGAATGAATCACTGCCTGGAGATAACATCGTTATTTTTGGGCTCCCAATTGCCATCGCTGCGGCCATGGTCGGATTGGTCATATACGTACTCATAAATAACCGACGCCAGAAACTTTCCATCGCACTATCTCCTGACGCGCACAGTGAAATCCTGCGTCAAATTATCAATCTTGACGAAAGGTTAGAAAATGGTGAGATAGGGGCCGACGAACATCGAAACATTCGAAACGTCCTAACAACTAAAGCACTTGGCGAATTGGAGGAAGAAGCTTCAGACGATGAGACCCTGTCTGAAGATGATCCTGCTCGCACCTAACTTTAGCCGGCTCAACCACGTACAAAGTACATTTCGGAGAGATCACAAAACCTCTGGAAAGTAATCGATGCCATCCAATTAAGTAAGAGTTACCCATTCGCCGTCGCAGAAAGCCCCAATGTCTCAACGGAAAATCGTCGGATTCGTCGTCGCCATACCAGCTGGATTACTAATTGCCCTTTTGGTCTGGGCCGTCATACAGAATGACGGTAACCCGGGCGGTATAGCCGTAAATAACACGCTCGGTGAAAAGCAGGTTTCATCAGAGATTCGCAGTGACTTTAACCTCAATACGATCGACCAGGAGGAGACGCTAAGACTCTCAGACCTCCGGGGCAAGATCGTAATGGTGGATTTCTGGTCTTCCTGGTGCCCTCCTTGTCGACAAGAAGCACCTGAACTGCAAGAAGCCTATGAAGATTTCCAAGACCAGGACGTGGAGTTCGTCGGAATTGCCATATGGGATGTAGATAGTGAAACCCGTAAGTTCAAGAACGCGTATGGATTGGAGTACCCGATCTTGGTCGACCCCAGAGGTGCTATAGCCGTTGAATGGGGTGTCCTTGGATTGCCAGAGAAGTTTTTCTTGAACAGGGAAGGCGAGATCGTTAAAAAGTACGTTGGTCCCATGACGCGCGACCGCGTCGGGCTAGAGATACGGGAAATGCTCGAAAAGACTCCGGTAGATACCCAGTAGTAGGGTCAGAGATCGAAGTAAGTCTGATCGGAATGGATCGGATTATAATCTTCTGTTGAACAGTAGAAATACAAAACTCTTGCCCTGTGGCCTGTGGGTGGAGCGTTTAACTATTGGCGATTTCACGATCAAAAGCCCTAGAACATGCCTACGAAGTGCTTGAGAGACCTCGCGCCCATATGCGTGTCACGTTGAAACAAACTACGTCTGGCCTCTCCCTCTACTACGAAGGAAGGGTAATGACTCGGGTATTTGTAAACAGGAGCGGTCTTGCGGCGGCGGCGGCCATGGCTGAAGCTCTCCGCGTACGGGTGCCAAAACTCGGCGATAGTGTGGATGCACGAGTTTCTAGTGGGGTGATGTACCGTGTTCTGGCTATATCAGACTTGGACTACCGGAACGAGCTGTCATATCAACTTGCTTCCAGGCTCATATCTGAAGCAGTGGACATGCAGGGGACCCGAGGCACATCTGAATAGGAAAACTAATCGAGGGTTGTTGATTGGTCGTTGCGCCTTCACAGGGGCATTTCTAGACTTTTACTAATTATGGGACACAAGTCTCATCCCCAGTCATAAAACGGCCTTCAGGTCTCCGAGACCTTATGTCAATTCAAGACCTTCAATCTGGATATAAATTCCCACCTGAATCTCTGGTGATCACTGAGGATCAAGGCATGGCATATGCCAGAGCAGTTGGGGACTCTTCTAAATCCCCGTCCCAACAGATTCCACCGATGTCTGTTATCGCAGCGGGACTGTCGCGATTCATTCAGCACCTAGGCCTCGCAGATGGCACGGTTGAAGTAGTTCATGCCTCCCAACAGGTCATGTTTTACCGACCGATCACTCCCGGAGAACCCCTTGAAATTCAGGCAACTTTGAAATCAAACAATGAACGGAGAGGTAGTTGGTTTGCCACGGTGGAAATGGAGTTTTTGGACCATGCAGGTTCGCAGGTTGCAAGATCAAGTAGCCTGATAGTGGTCAACCCTTCATGACAACTCAACCAGGCGAAAAGCTTATTTCCATTGACCGGACCATAACGCAGTCGCAGGTTCAGGCTTACGCCGACGCATCCGGCGATCATAATCCGATCCATCTGGACGCAGAGTTTGCAGCAAAAACTCCGTTCGGCACCCGTATAGCGCACGGTATGCTTACACTCGCCATGGTCTCAGAAATGCTTGCTACCGCGTTCCCAGACAGCTGGGCGTCCGGAGGCACACTTAAAGTACGCTTTCGCGCACCGGTATTTCCAGGTGAGGTGATTCACGTCTCAGGGGATATCAAAAAAGTCACCGAATCAGACGGTGTGCACGTGGCAGAAATTAACGTAAGCGTGAAGAAAGATGATGGGACAGATGTGATCACAGGGCAGGCGTTCGTACCGGTCAACAGGGAATAAATCTACAGGGGCCCTTTAGCTTCGGGAAAAGTATTTGACATCCAATGGAACAGAGGATTTGATCCCTATAGCGGTCGACGCTATGGGCGGTGACAACGCACCTGGTGAGATTGTCCTAGGTGCTGTGCAGGCAGCGCGCGAAGGCGGTGTCTCAATTATTCTCGTCGGCGATCCAGATTCCGTTGAAGCTGAGCTAGCGAAACATGATGTAGCTGGCCTACCCATTACTACGGAGCCCTCTGAAGGCGTAGTGGCGGAGGGAGAAGCCCCGGCCACCGCTTACATGACGAAGCGTAACGCCTCAATATTTCGCGCTGCCAGTGCAGTCCGACACGGACGAGCAAAGGCCTTAGTAAGCATGGGGTCAACCGGAGCGACTATAGCGGCTGCGACGGTCGTGTTCGGAACCTTTGAAGGCATCGAGCGTGCCGCTTTGGGTGGCCCTCTATACGGACTTGCACCGGGCACGATAATCATGGATATAGGCACCAACGTGGATTGCAAGCCACAACAACTTGCTGACTATGCAGCGCTGGGGGCCACTTTTTCTCGAATCGTATTTGGCGAAAAGAACCCTCGGGTAGCCCTGTTGAGCGTGGGTGCGGAGTCCGGCAAAGGGAACACCCAGGTAAAGGAAGCTACCGAACTGCTTATAACAAGTGGTCTTAACTTCATTGGGAATGTGGAGGCTAATGACATTGCACATGGCCGAGCAGAGGTAGTCGTGTGTGACGGTTTCGTCGGAAACGTCGTCATGAAACTCACTGAGGGCATTGGCGAAACTCTTGCGCACAACATCCAAGAGATCATGGATGGACGCATACCTGATGCCGACCTAGAAAAGATCAGCTCACATATTTACGATTTGACGAATCTTCCCGAGACCCACGGCGGTGGTCCGCTTTTTGGAGTCAAGGGTGTGGCTGTCGTCGGACACGGTAAAGCATTGGCGTCTGCGGTAAGCCGAGCGGTACAAACAGCCCGGCAGACAGTAGCCTTAAAATACGTAGCGCAGGCTGAAACGGAGTTGAATAGACTTCGTGGTATGGCCAGCACTTAGCATCAGAACAGGACAACACGTTGGCCGAAGAGTCACGCAGCACCCTGGTAACCGGCGCATCGAGAGGGATCGGGCGAGCCGTAGCAATCCGTCTTGGAGCTATGGGACACCGTGTCGCCGTTAACTACAATTCTCACCCGGAAGATGCTGAGGAGGTTGTAGAGACAATTAGATCAGCAGGCGGAGAAGCAATCTCCGTCCAGGGAAGTGTTGCAGAGCGCGAACAAGTCGAGGCGATGTTCAGCACTACTGAAGAGGCCTACGGCCCTGTTCAAATACTGGTTAACAACGCAGGTATCATCGATGACGCCTTGATCCTCCGCATGAAAGATGAGGCCTGGGATCGAGTAATCCAAACTAATTTGAACGGCACTTACTACTGCTGTCACCGCGCTGTTCCAGGGATGGTTCGGACCCGTTGGGGTCGAATCATCAACATATCATCTGTAGTAGGAATCAGTGGAAACATTGGACAGGCCAACTATTCGGCATCCAAAGGCGCTATCCACTCTCTGACTTACTCCTTAGCCAAGGAGTTAGCATCCCGGAACATCACCGTCAATGCGATCGCTCCTGGATACATCGAGACCGCTACAGTAGATGGTCTGCCTCAGAAGACTAAAGATACGATCATGACCTGGATTCCTATGAGCCGTTTCGGGGTTCCTGACGAGGTTGCAGTCGCCGCGGAGTTCCTGGCAAAAGAAGCCGCTAGATACACCACTGGAATCATTTTGCGTACCGATGGCGGTATGGCTATTTCCGGGTCCAACTGACCGATCTTAACCAGTGTGACCACATGAGTGATCACCACAACACGGAGCTTTGATTAGATGTCGTCCAAATCTGGCGATCTATCAGGCAAGGTAGCGCTTGTGACCGGCGGGTCACGAGGTATCGGACGTGCCATTGCATTGGAACTAGCCTCCAGAGGGGCAGATATAGCGTTTAACTATTTCAGAAATCACTCAGCAGCACGCGGGACCGAGGAGGCCATATCAGCGCTTGGGGTCCGTTGCCTACGTGTGCGTGCTCATCTCGGAGACGATGCAGCGATACAGAGTCTTTTTGAAAAGATTGGAACCAATTTCGACAACTTGGATATCCTGGTCAATAACGCTGCGTCCGGAGTAATGCGACCAGCGACTGAATTGGAAGACCGTCACTGGGACTGGACTCTGGACATTAACGCAAAAGCCCCCTGGAAATGCGCCGTAGCTGCATCTGAGTTGATGAGCAATGGTGGAACTATCGTGAATATCACCAGTCCGGGTTCCACATCTGTACTCCCCGATTATTTTGTTGTCGGTGTCTCCAAAGCGGCCCTGGAGTCATTGACACGTTACCTAGCGATCGAGCTTGCAGAAAAAAATATAGCCGTGAACGCTGTATCGGCGAGTTTCATAAAAACCGATGCAGTAGACGCGTTCCCGGAAGGTTCAATAGCTTACGAAATGGCACAGCGCCCGACTCCTGCAGGTCGAGTGGTGACCGCAGAAGACGTTGCCCGGGTGGTGGCGTTACTTTGCAGTGACGACGCGCGAATGATACGCGGTCAGATTATTCTCGTGGATGGTGGCGAGATGCTGGTCCGTCGCTAAGTTGTCAGGCGTCTCCAGTAGCGACGAAATCGACCAAGTTGTCTTGGCTTGAGGTGCTCTGCAACGAACCAGACAACTTCAGGGGCACCTACAAGCACAACGCGACGCCGACTCCTAATGCGTTTTGTTGTCGTCTGGTCGTTCTCAAATCCAGGAGCAAAGTTTTCCATTAACTTCCAATCACCTGCAGCCCTGTCGTTTGGTCCCGATGGCGTCAATACAACTCCACCAGCTTCCGACACCAGTAGCGTCCCCGCTGCCAGATCCCATGAGAACACAGCACCTGTAACGGCATATTGCAGCACCCCTCTAGCGACCATTGCTAGTTCATAGACAGCGCTTCCTGTGGTTCTGGGTTCCCCGAAATTCCCGCGCATTCCGCGCTTGACCTGAAACATAAACCGCAGACTTCCCGGGATCGTAGAAAGCCACCCTCTCTTCGGCCTTTGTGGCTCACCACGCGTCAGCCTCTTTACCGAGAGTTTGTTGTCGCCAATCCAAGCACCTCCACCTTTCCGGCCATGCATAATCTCGAAACCACCATCCGATGGCCACGGAATCCAAACAGCACCAACCACCGGTTGCCCTAGATGCAGAACAGCAACAGACACCGCATATACGGGGTGTCCGTTTACAAAATTGGTGGTTCCATCAATCGGATCCACACACCATATAAAGTCTCTCGCATCTGGCTCATTATCAGGTGCGTCTTCTTCGCCCAGAACCATGTGGTCAGGGAACCGTTTCTCGACCATTTCGGCAATAAGAGCCTGACTTGCTCGATCTACATCCGTGACCGGATTTGCCCCATTTCCGTCCTTTGATTCCACGTCCAGCTCACCACCGAAACGGGCCGAGACGAGTTTCCCGGCTTCGAAAATCACGTTGACGGCAAATTCCTCAATCTCTGCCAACGTCCCATCATCCAGGACTTCCGCGGATTGGTCGTACACACCTGGTGTATTTTTGCTGTTATCGGAAATCAACTTTGCCGGTCACCATTCACCTATCAATACTTAGCGACGAACTTATCGTTGCTAAGACTACTGTAAATACTGAGTCAACTAGCCCCTCGGTATACCTTGTCCTACAATTTGTTGTGCTGTGATCGTTGTTACCCGTCCACGATTCTAAACACCCTCTGGACTGAACATACAACTGTGCAACAGCTCTCACCTCGCGTAGTGATAAAAGAGATACGTATGGCAAGGAATCAGGTTGTCCAACTCACCCGTGATAGCGGGCTCCGCAATCGCATGTACCTCACCATGGTCATGTTGGCAGGAGTGTATGCGTTTTTCATTCTTCTACTCATATCAGCGGGAATACCGTTAGTGCTGGTTGTTGGATTCGCAGCGGCGATGGCCGGGATTCAGTATTTTGCTTCAGACCGAATGATCATGAAATCGACCGGAGCTAAAGAAATAACAAGGAACGAAGCGCCGGTCCTATACGATATGGTCGAGCGCCTGGCAAACCGGGCGGACATGCCGATGCCTAAAGTGGCAATCATGCAAAGTGCAGCACCAAATGCTTTCGCAACCGGCCGCAACCCCAAAAATGCACTCGTTGCAGTCACCACCGGTATCCAAGAACGACTCACTGATCGTGAATTAGAGGCCGTGATTGGTCACGAACTATCCCACATCAAGAATCGAGACGTGACTGTAATCACATTGGCCAGTTTCTTCTTGACCGTTGCGAGTTTCGTAATGCAAATGATGTTCTTCCGGATGATGTTCGGTGGATTTGGCGGCAACAGAAATACCAACGGTGGTGCGATGATGATGCTTCTGGTCGGCACCCTTTTGGTTCAGTTTGTCGCACAGTTGCTGATCATGACACTTTCGAGGTATC
This sequence comes from Dehalococcoidia bacterium, assembly GCA_046583495.1. Taxonomy (GTDB): domain Bacteria; phylum Chloroflexota; class Dehalococcoidia; order Lucifugimonadales; family Lucifugimonadaceae. The sequence goes on along the minus strand of JAYGCF010000070.1, from coordinate 63,887 downwards.
GGGAATACGGCGCTGATCACAGTGGGGCTGAACTAACTGGCGATCCCGGAAGCTTAGCTACGGCACTTGAAAAGATCAGCAGTGCAACTGCACAGGTGCCCTCGAATGACCTCCGCAAAATGACGTCCGCAAGTGCTCTAGCGTTCTACCCAACACTGAAGGGACACTCAGTGCAAAGTCTCTTTTCCACTCACCCACCACTTGAAGATCGAATTATGCGATTACGACAATTGGAGAATGAAATGCGTAACGCCCCACAACCCTCCCGGTTAGATAATTAAATGGCATTCCTGTTTAAGCGTGGTCCTTCGGTTCCCAAATCAGACTGGGACGCCATCAAAACCGTTATCGCTGCGGAGAGTCGCATGCAAAGTGCAGGCGATGTCCTTCCAGGCCGTCGCGCAGGCGTCCTCTTTCGGCCGCCTGAAACCGGGCGCTTCCCGTTTGTAGACAACATAGAGGGCAAGTTGCGAGGAGTCCTTAATGAAGGCGCAGGTGCTACCAAGACGTCACATGATGTCGAGGAGGACGAACACGGGACACGCTGGGTCATTCTTGAGGATGGGAATTTTGAAGACCTTACAAATTCGGTCTTCACAGTAGGCAACGCGCTTGCGATTGAAGCAGATCCTTCCCTGCTGATAGCAGCCGTATGGAACACTCACTACGCAGGATCAGCGGCCTATTGGCTATACACGTACCATCGCAAGACGTTCTACCCCTTCATACCGCGCGGATCGGATGATAGGGACCATCCTGCCGAACTGAACCTCGCAAAATTAATGAGCCGGCATGGAATGCTTGTCGAGCGATCGACAGAGAACTGGTATCCACTTTGGGACATCCCTTTTTAAAACCCATCACCCACTCAGAACTGTTAGTGAACCCAAACAAAAATGACCGTGCCCGCTTTAGTAACCGCCCCTGGTGAGGACCCCAGGGAATTTGCCCAAATCCTTGGTGATCTCGGCCCATCCCCCACCATCCTCAACTCGGAATCGGATCTTCCGTCAAATGCCGGGGGACTACTTGTGACCGGAGAATCAGTGTTCGGTTCTGACTCTGAAGTACCCCCTGCAGCGCTTAGGACAGCGATAGAGGCCGATATCCCGGTACTTGGTGTTGGCTGGGGCATGCACGCCCTTAATGTCTGTATGGGCGGGAAAATTCCGATCCGACTTTCGGACGCCGTTATCACCGAGCCGCGCCCTCGAAGAGGAGGCAAGGTTGTTGAACTCGGCAACATGCGTACTTTTCTCACACTGGGAGGGAAGCTTGCCGCCACGATAGGCGCCGGCGGTCCCGTGTCCACAACCGGCGCAGGGGCATTTGCGATACGGGACGCCGAGCGGTCTCCATCTCTCATGGCAAGTGCCTACGACATGGGGACCGGTGCAATTGAAGCAATCGAATTACCGGGAAATCACTGGGTCATGGGTGTGATTTGGCCACTAAATCGAATTGATCTCTTGCCCGATCGATTCGACAACATCATGGCCGCATTTGTCGAGAGATCCACCGGAGGTTAAGTCAAGAGCTACGTTTTCCCAGCATCGCACGCGGGCGCGGGCGCGCGGAGTTGCCCGTACGAATGACAGCACGGTGACAAAAACTTTGCTTGGACACGTCTAAAAAGGTAAAATTAAGGATGCCTAAATCGTGTTCATACGATCGCGCTGAACACGTCTATTTACGCAGTCTAAAAACATGCAACCCGACGTTTGCATGAGACTGCACACTCCTTAATTCAGGAGCCCCGCCGTGGTAGGTCAGGACATCGGTGAAGTCCGCCCAATAAATATCAGTGACGAGATGCGTAATTCTTACTTGGATTATGCAATGTCCGTCATTGTCTCTCGGGCGTTGCCCGACATACGGGACGGCTTGAAACCAGTCCAGCGGCGCATCCTCTATGCCATGTATGACATGGGCATACGACCGACATCCTCGTATAAGAAGAGTGCCCGTATCACAGGTGAAGTGCTCGGTAAGTATCACCCTCATGGTGACACAGCCGTGTACGACGCCATGGTCCGTATGGCACAACCGTTCTCACTAAGGTCGATGCTTGTCGACGGTCAAGGGAACTTTGGATCTGTTGATGGCGACCCACCAGCTGCAATGCGGTATACCGAAGCTCGACTTGCCGCGATATCTATGACACTTCTAAATGATATCGACAAGGAGACGGTGGACTGGGCTGATAATTTTGACACCTCCCTGAAAGAGCCTCTTGTACTTCCGTCAATCCTTCCCAACCTGTTGGTCAACGGAGCGTCCGGTATTGCGGTCGGAATGGCCACCAACATCCCGCCTCATAACGTCGGAGAGGTATGTGACGCCATCGCACACCTCATTCGCCGACCAGATGCATCAGTAGACGATTTGATGGAGTTCGTGAAAGGACCTGATTTCCCTACTGGTGCCCACATTTACGGAAATGAGGGAATCCGAAACGCCTACGCCACTGGACGAGGACGGATCATGGTTCAGGCGAGTCATGAGATAGAAGAGGTCAAGCGGAACAATCGCCAACGCTTGCTATTTACCGAGATCCCATACCAGGTCAACAAATCGAGTCTGGTAGCCAAGATCGCCGATCTGATCAAGAGCAAGGTGATTGATGGCGTCTCGGAGGTCCGGGATGAATCCGACCGTAAAGGCATGAGGATCGTGCTGGACCTACGACGCGGCGCATCCGTTTCGGTGATCCTCAACAACCTTTACAAGCACACATTATTGCGAACCAGCTTCTCCGCAAACATGCTTGCTATCGTAGATGGCATGCCTCGGGTATTCACTCTTAAAGAGGCACTCCGTTACTTCATCGAGTTCCGTCGTGAGGTCGTAGTACGTCGTGCAGAATTCGACCTCCGCAAAGCTCGTGCTCGGTTGCACATTCTCGAAGGCTTGAGAACCGCCTTGGAGAACCTTGACAGAGTCATAGCCCTTATCCGGGGTTCTGCAGACGTAGAGGAAGCGCGCAACGGACTCATGACCGAGTTCAACCTGTCTCAGGTACAGGCTCAGGCGATTCTGGACATGCAGTTGCGCCGCCTTGCAGCCCTGGAACGAGACAAGATCGAGGCCGAGTATCAGGAACTGATGACTCTGGTAGCGGAGTTAGAAGACCTGTTGGCCTCACCAGACAAAGTCTATGCGGTTGTGCGCAAGGAAACGCTAGACCTAAAACGGAGACACGGGGACGACCGACGAACCGTCGTTCACCCAGAGGAATTAGGTGAATGGCGGCGCGAGGACACTGAACCTCATGAAACTGTAGTCATAACGCTGAGTGCCAACGGGTACTTAAAGCGCATACCGCTTGCCACATACCGTGCACAACACAGGGGCGGTAAGGGTGTCAAAGGACAGCGTATGACCAAGGAGGACGACGTAACGCCGCACCTCCGAGTCGCCGATACCCATGACTTTCTACTGATGTTCACGGATCGCGGTAGGGTGTTCGCAACTCGGGCATTTGAACTTGCGGCTGATGCATCGCGTACCTCTCGTGGTACCCCTGTAACAAACATAATCAACTTGGAACCGCGCGAACAGGTAAACGCTGTGGTCACTGTTTCAGACCTTCGCGAAGATAAGTATCTGGTGATGGCTACAGTGGCTGGACAAGTCAAGCGCATGCATTTGCCGCAGATATCCAACATCCGCAAAGGTGGTCTTAACGCCTTCAACTTGAAGGCCGGAGACGAACTTCAGTCGGTGGTTCTTGCCACACCTGAAGAGGACATAATCATGGTGTCCGAGCAGGGCATGGCAATTCGTTTCCCAAGTACCGATATCCGAGCACGACAACGTGCAGCGGGTGGAATGCGCGGAATGGCCTTGCAGGGCAACGACAAAATTGTCTCCGCAGACGTGGTAAGGCCCACCGGATCTCTTCTGGTAGTAACCCGACGTGGCTACGGAAAACTTTCTGAAATGCGTCGTTACCGCCAGCAGAAGCGTGGCGGGAAGGGGCTCATAACGCTAAAAATTGCGCGTAAAAATGGGCGAGTTGCTGCAGCTCAGGTAATCGATCGTGAAGTTGATGGAGACGACACTGTCCTTATCCTGACCGAGAAGGCACAGGTAATACGAGTCCGTCTAGGTCAGGTCCGAGAGACTGGTCGAATCACGCAAGGCGTGATCATGGCAGTTCCCGGTACTGGCGATAACGTAAGTGCTATCCGGGCCATGAAGACTCGTGAAGCTCCCGCTGAACTGCTAACTGAAGAAGAGATGGAAGCCGCTGAGGAGACGCCTGAATCCAAGGTCGACGGGGTTGATACAGAGACTTCTCCCGAAGATGCACCAGAAGAAACAATGGAAAGTGTCGACGAAGACTAGGTCGTTTATCGGGTCGCCAAGACGGCGGTCCGATAAGTCTGAATCTGATGCTTGAACGCGTCGCAGTCGTATCAATAGCCCCCATTTTGCCCGGTGCGGTCCATGGCGGGTCCCAGCGGATTTTGGAAGGTGTGCTGCACGGATTGGCTAACGCCGGGGCAGACGTTCGAGTTGTTTGTTCATGGCGACCCGAGAACGATGGTGGCTTTGATTTGGCTCCAAAAATAAGCATCGAACCTTCACTACAACTATCAGGTTACTTTCCTGATCCCTGGGAAGTGGCGCCCCACAAAATACTCCAGAGTGCCATGGCCATTGCTCCGGTTTTTGATTGGGCAGACTCCGTTTATCTTCATGCCGACACTTTTTATCTGCGCGGGATTATCCCTGAAGACCTTCGCGTAGTCCGTTCCTTCCACGATTTCCATTACGAAACCGCTTTAATTTCAGCGTTCGGGTTTAATGCTGACCAGACGATCGTTCCTTCGGAATACCTCAAGCGCTGTATTGAGGCCACCGCCGGGGCAGTACCTGGTGGTTCACCAGGTCAGGTAACCGTCGTCCCGAATGGCATTGATCTGGACCTTTACCGGCCCGAATCTGCCGTGATCCCCCGTGGCGTCCGTGAGCGGGGACCCAATGATCTCATCTTACTTTGGCCTCATCGTCCAGACACGCAGAAAGGAATCATTGAGGCGATCCAGATTGCAGGGACACTGAAAAGAAAATTGTCCGACCGGAACGTTAGACTACTTGTACCGCAGCACGTAGATGCCAGCAGCTCCAATGAAACCCGTTCTTTCTACAGCAACGCAGTGAATAAGGCGGCTGAAGCAGGCGTCATGGAATCGCTAGAGTTCGCACCGTGGTGGGAAGGTGAAGAAACCCCATACGCCTATAACTTTGCGGATGTCACCTTGTGCCCTGGCAACTTTATAGAATCGTTCAGCCTCGTTGCCTACGAGTCCCTAGCATGTGGAACACCAGTAGTAGCTTCGACTGTAGGAGCACTTCGAGAGCTCCCGGACCACCCGGATGTCCACCTGTTCCCATGGGGTGACATAAAGGCAGCATCTAAGGCCGTGGAGAAAGCTTCAAGTGGCATGACCGATGTCAACGGAATTCGCAGCTTACTTGCTGATCAATACTCTTTCGAAGCCATGCAGCTTGGATACGTCGAAGCCATCACCAATAACACCACTCAGACTACTCAGATAAGTGAACACCTGGAACAAACATATTCCCTTGCTCCCTGGTGTACTGTTTCAGAGGATCGGGTTTATCACGATTACGAATTCGGGTGGAGCACCCGTCCGGGGTTAGCAGCATATCTTTCGACTCTCCAATCAACAGGCTCCAGTTTCGTTCTCTCGGACGCTAACCACTCGGGAGTTCCATCAGATCAGATCGAGGCAGCTATGAGAGACGGCATCATAGTCCAAAACAAATAAATCTCTTCAATGAGATCTCACTTGTAACATCCTTGGCCATATAATCCGCCCTTAACGCCTCTAAAAACGGATAGCTGTCACATTCTGGGAGGACAAAACCCTGGCGTCAGAAAACCCTATCCCACAACGTGAGTACCGTGATGCCTGGGGCCATTTCGCCACCGGCGTCACCATCGTCACCTCAATACAGCCCGATGGTGAAATCCATGGTATGACTGCGAATGGAGTGACCTCCGTATCACTGGATCCTCCGATGGCACTAGTATGTGTAGACAAGTCCCGCAATACCCACAGTCACATCTCCGAGAACGGATGGTTTGCCATCAGTATCATCCGACACGATCAAGCCGATATAGCCATGTATTACGTAAGGGACGCGAAAGACCGCACAGGCGATGTCGAGGTACCTTTAGAAGGCCGTAAAAATGGTCCCCCTGTGATAAGTGGCTCACTGGCCGCTATGTCCTGCAAAGTTGTCGCCGCTCATGACGCCGGAGATCACACCATATTCGTGGGAAAAGTCGTCGAGGTGACTCAGAATGATGGTGATCCCCTGCTCTACTACACCGGCAAGTTCGGACAGCTAGAGCTTGACTAGTAGCGCCGTAACTCAACGGGAATAATCCCACTTAATTCAGACAACTCTAGGTGTGCATCTAAGAATTCAAGGCCGCAAACTAGGTTTACGGCAAACATTTACCCGCGATATTCGTTGACCACGGACCTCTAGCACTCGTAGAATTGTACGGTTAGGCTGGTGAAATGACTGACTACGCAATTATTAAAACAGGCGGGAAACAGTATCGGGTCCGTGAGGGCGATACTGTTTCTGTCGAAAAACTCGATGGTGAAATCGGCGACAACGTCAAGTTTAGTGAAGTACTAATGACCTCCCTCGATGGGTCTGTCAAAATTGGCAGTCCACTTGTAGAGAAAGCCTCCGTGGCGGCAGAGATCACCGAGCACGGACGGGGGGAAAAATTGACGGTGTTTAAGTACAAGAACAAGACACGGTCACGCGTCAAAAAAGGCCACCGTCAGCCATACACATCTCTGATCATTCAGGGGATATCAATCTCATAACCCCGATCACGGAACACCTTGCGTTCCCAAGTGGGGTTAGAACAACCTCCACACAAGGGAGGAGTTAATAAATGGCACATAAGAAGGGTGGCGGCACGTCCAGAAACGGTCGCGATTCCAATTCTCAGAGACTCGGAGTGAAGCGCTTCGGTGGCCAGTACGTAACGGCCGGTACTATTCTCGTTCGACAGCGTGGAACACCAATTCGTCCTGGGCTGAACGTAGGTGTCGGAAAAGATCACACGCTCTTCGCTCTCGTTGACGGTCAAGTTGCATATGAACAAGACTCAAAAACACGGAAACGGGCGGCAGTCTACCCAGTAGCGGTAACTACCTCCTAGATCCTTTTGTGAACCCACGGGACATCAAAGCCAGACATGAAGACAGATATACATCCCGACTATCACGCCGATGCACAGGTCACCTGCGCTTGCGGTAACACGTGGACTACAGGTTCTACGTCTGCCGAACTGCGGGTAGCACTATGCAGTAACTGCCACCCGTTCTATACCGGTGAACAGCGTATTGTTGACACCGAAGGCCGTGTCGAACGGCTCATGCGACGGTTCAACCTTGGAAGCGCTGAGGAAGCTGCCAGAATGGCAGAAGAAACGGCTGAACGATCGGCGGCTGCAGAGGCCGAAGCTGAAGAAGCAGCAGCCGCGGAGCGAGAAGAAGCAAGGGCTGCTGCCCAGGCTGCCTTGCTCGCTGGAGAATCGGCACCGTCGGAGGACGTTGACGGTGAACCAGAAACAGGTGAGGCCGAAACAGGTGAGGCCGAAACAGAAGAGTCTGAAGATACCGGAGACGGCGACGAAGCCAAAAACTCAGACTAATATCTGCCGGTCTTTCCGGCTCTAAAACAATACTTAACATACGAGCCTGCACGACACGTGCAGGCTCGTTGTGTAAATGACCAGCAACTTAATGATCAACCAAAACTAGGAGGAATATTCCGTTGGCCGAAACACCTCCTGAAGGTGCGCTCTACGGTGGACAGGCCGTAATAGAGGGCGTAATGATCCGTGGGGTGAGTGACGCCGTTGTTGCTGTCCGGAAACCAGATGGTGAGGTGCTGGTTCAACCACTCCCGCAGAGTAAGTTATGGTTGAGTAAATGGCGCCGCATACCATTCCTACGTGGAATCTCAGCGCTGGCCGAAACACTCACTCTAGGCATGAAAGCACTAGCATTCTCAGCGAATGCTGCGATGCCAGCAGAGAAGAGCGAAGAAGACCAATCAGATGAGGAACAACAGACCCTGGGTGGGTTCGCGCTTGGTGGGATGATAGCCATATCGCTGACGCTCGCGATAATAGTCTTTTTCATTATTCCGCTATTCTTATCCCGGGGCCTGGAGTCTTTCGGATGGAATGATTGGTCTGCGAACGCAGGTGAAGGCCTTATCAGGATAGTGTTGTTTCTGGGTTACATCTGGTTGATCGGGCGAATGTCCGACATTCAGAGACTGTACGGTTATCACGGCGCTGAACATATGGCAGTACACGCCCTTGAAAACGGAGACCCCCTTACACCTGAAGGATTAAGACGTCACCCTACCGCTCACTCTCGTTGCGGTACGGCTTTCCTGCTTACTGTCGTTCTAGTCTCGATAATCGCCTTCATGTTTTTTCCTCGTGACCCGCTGTGGATCCACTTTGCATCCCGCATCGTCCTTATCCCGGTGGTTGCAGCGGTTAGTTACGAGATCATACGTTTCAACGGCAGACACTCAGAATGGTGGTGGGTGAAGGTGGTTGCATGGCCCAGTCTGCTTCTTCAAGGCCTTACTACAAAACAACCCGATGATGGGCAATGCGAGATCGCAATCGCCTCTATAACGGCCGCCATTAATTTGGACAATGGAGAGAGAATCCCGAACAGGTCGAATCGGACCGAAACAACCGATTGACCGATTGGAATCTTGTTCAGTAGTTACTTACCCTCTGCGAGCACGTAGTTCGGTCCACACGACGTCCGGTGAGAGCTCTGTTGCGGATATAAGAACCAGCGTGTGATAAAGCATGTCAGCAATCTCGGAGGCGATTCTATCCGGGTCGCCACGGACTCCAGCAATTGCTGATTCACCCGCTTCTTCTACAACCTTCTGCGCTATACGGTCCACCCCATCCCTGAATAATTCAGTCGTGTACGAGCCTTCTGCTGGGTTTGTCCTTCGTCCTTCGATCACCGCAAACAGTTGGGCTAACTCACCAGGTCCAACACGTTCGGTGGATTCAGATTCGACCAACGTATTGAGGTCCAGTTGTGTGTGGAAACAACTCGGTTTACCCGTGTGGCATGCCGGACCTACAGCCTCGGCTTTCACTACCACTGCATCACCATCACAATCTAGAGATACGGACTTAACCTTGAGGAAGTTTCCGGAGGTCTCGCCCTTGTGCCACAGCTCCTGGCGGCTTCGACTGTAGAACCAGACGTCTGGTCCTTCGACCGTCCGCCGCAACGCCTCCGAGTTCATATAAGCCAGCATAAGAACTTGACCATCCACGGAATCTTGCACGATTGCCGGAATAAGTCCCCTGTCGTCAAAAGTAAGCGTCACCACAATAGGGTTTCCTGTCTGCCAGTACTGGCAAAGTTAAAAGTGGACTTTACAAGATGTTATGCCTGAGCTTGTCAGAGCCTAATTTCGGGGTTAAAAGTCAGTCTTATGCAGACACATAGTGACTTAAGCACATATCCCGATTCAATTACTTAGATCGATCGAACAATTCAACAAGATCCATTAAGTTGACGATCTCATACGCGGGCTTGGCATCGTTAGTACCACGCTTAGCATCGTTACGGTTAATCCAAATAGCCGTCGCCCCGACATTAGAACCGCCTCTTATATCGTCATACAGATGGTCACCAACATACCAAGTTCGACTTGGTTCCACCTGCATCGCAGAAAGCATATGTCTGAATGCACCTGGGTGCGGTTTGTAGACAGCGGCAGATTCAGAAGACTCGACCACCTCGAACTTTGATGTCAGACCATACTCGTCCAGCATCGGTCGTAGAAAAGCATCGTCAGCATTTGAGAAGACCCCTAAGGGCACACGACTGCTTAATTCTGTGAGCGCGTTGATAGTCTCAGGGAACGGTTTTCTATGCGACATGTGCAAAACAGACCTGTGGGCTGCATGAGCAGCATCCCCTGAAATTCCACCTTCCTCGAAAACTTTCTCAAAGCACTCGCGCCAAGCCGTTTCATAGGTCTTGAACGGTGGTGAACTTGGTGGATCGTCCATATTTGTACGCCAAGCTCTGAATCCGACCTCATGTTTCTTCCAGCGCTTCCACAGGTCAGAACCAGAAATATCCAAACCTTGTTCCTGTGCGATTGCGTGGAAGGCGATTTGCCAAGCCTCCGGATCGTTCAAAAACAAGGTGTCATAGACGTCGAACATTATTGCGTCGGGTTTGTGCTGTGGTTTCATTCTGAGACTAAGATTCCTTTTGGACTACGGTGAGGCGCCTCACAACAAGAGTTTGGTTAACTGGTGAGCAGACGTACTGGCAGTCCTCGATCGGCAAGATACTGCTTCGCTTCAGAAACACTGTACTGACCAAAATGGAAAATACTTGCTGCCAGAACGGCATCAGACCGACCCTCATGCAAGGCTTCATACATATGGTTCAGATTTCCGGCTCCACCACTGGCTATCACCGGAACTGAGACTGCATCCGAGATGGCCCGCAAGAGTTCTATGTCGTAACCATCCTTCTGTCCATCGGTATCCATACTGGTTATGAGTATCTCTCCTGCACCGAGTTCAGCCCCATATCCTGCCCACTCCACAGCGTCCAATCGTGTCGAGTTCCGGCCACCGTGCGTGAAAACCCCCCACGACAATGCCTCGGAGAGACTCGGATGGCCCACGGATAGCCCTTGCCCCTGCTTCTTAAGGCGCTTGGCATCTATGGCAAGGACAATACATTGAGCACCAAACTCAGCGGACGCTTCAGAAATTAGTTCCGGGCGGTTTATGGCGGCTGTATTGAGAGAAACCTTGTCTGCTCCCGCCTCTAGCATGCGTCGAATGTCTTCGATAGATCGTAGTCCACCCCCAACTGTGAGAGGGATAAAAACCTCCGAGGAAACACGGCGAACTACGTCTACCATTGTGTTTCGCTCATCCGAACTTGCCGTAATGTCTAGAAACACTAATTCATCGGCGCCTGCATGGTTATAGAATCGCGCCAGTTCAGCCGGATCGCCTGCATCACGCAGATCCACAAAACTGATGCCCTTGACGACCCGCCCGTTATCAATGTCCAGGCACGGAATAATTCGGTGAGCGAGCATTGCTCCCTACTTTTCGACCAGAATTAAGTAACGGGTTCCAGCGATTATCCGTCTCGCCCTTATTGGGAGATCTAATTTTCCAATAAGTTTCTCCACTTCCATCAGATCGACCCGTTCTTTCTGTGGGGGTCCGAATCGGGTGGCCTCTTTCCGCCATTCCATAATCGCGATCCATCCGCCCTTTTTAACGATCCTTGCAACATCTCGAATCAGCCGGGTCGGTGATGAGGCTTCGTGAAGCACATTGGACATAAGCGCAACATCCACAGTTGCATCATCAAGTGGGATCTTCGTTTCCTTGGACAATACTGTGTCGATGTTATTTACATGTGCCGCTTCTGCCTGCGAATCGATCAGGTCAAGCATTCCTTGCTGTACATCGATTCCGTACACCGTTCCGTCATAAAGATATTTGGCCAAAGGCACAGTGAAGTAACCGGGCCCTGAGCCGATGTCAGCGACCGTCATATCGGTCCTAAGTGGCAACTCCGCGATAAGGAGATTCGGGTCTACCGCACCCGGATCAGATGTCGAAAGGAGGTCATCAGCACGTTCGACAGGGAACTTTGTGGCCATATTTTTCTGCATTCCAGTTCGTTATCGAGACTTTTCAAGATCGGGACCGGACCGCAGAGACCGCCTCTGCAAGGTCGATGGTACCGGTATAGATTGCCTGGCCCAGTACCGCCCCATCGACTCCCATGCTATTCAGACTCAGGAGATCGTCGATAGTAGAAATACCGCCAGCTATAAGGATACGACAGGTAGTGCTATCGAGTAGTTCACCAACCGCCTCAAAATTGGGGTGTGCCAGTGTAGCGTCACGATTGATGTCTGTGTACTGGATACGCGACACACCAATATCAGCCATCTCCCGAACCAGATCCAGTGCCCGAATGTCGGTGGATGTAGTCCATCCTCGGGTTGAAACCGTTCCATCGCGTGCATCTATACCGACAACAATACTTTCGGTTCCTACCTCGGATATAGCAGTCTTTACCTCTTCAGGGACCTCAACGGCGGCTGTACCAAAAACGACACGTGCCACTCCTGCGGAAATAAGTTCCATCGCCGTTTCTGCGTCCCGTATACCTCCTGAAACCTGAAGTGGAATCATCGCGCCTGATGCCATACGCCGAACTAAATCAGCATTCCCCCGTGAACCATCGCGTGCGCCATCCAAATCAACAATATTTACTCGTTGAGCTCCGGCCGCCTCAAAGCGTTGTAGAACCGAAAACGGATCGTCGTCAAATACCGTTTCTTTAGAGTAATCCCCCTGGTGCAGGCGGACACATTTGCCGCCTCGGAGATCTATGGCTGGGATCACGTCCATCTAAAATCATTCCTTGTAAAGGGACGGTAATGAGGTATCAATTTATTCGGCCCGACTTCAGATTTGCCACATGCCGCACAAAATTTGTGTAAATCTTCAACCCAAGGTCTGCACTCTTTTCCGGGTGAAATTGCGTAGCAACTAATTCACCTTTCGCTATTGCAGCACAGACAGGTCCACCGTATGCGGTAGTAGCTGCCACATCAGCAGGATTCGAGGGCTGGCAGTGAAAACTATGAACAAAGTAAAAGTAAGAATCTTCTGGAATACCCCTGAAAACAGGGTGACGATCCTCTTCCGGTTTGACGAAGTTAATAGAATTCCAGCCCATGTGAGGTACTTTGAGTCGAGAACCATCGAGCCCAGGTTTGTCGACATCAAATCTGGACACTTGGCCATCCACAAGACCGAGACCAGATCGTTCTCCTTCATCTGATTCCGGGAAAAGTAGTTGCATACCCAGACACACAGATAGCATCGGTCTTCCTGAGCGGGCAAACTCTCGGATCGGTTCAATGAGATCCAACTCTTCAAGAGCACGCATCGCTGCATCCATAGCACCAACGCCAGGGAGTACAGCACCATCGGCCGCCATCAATGATTCCGAAGAATCCGTGACCTCTACGTCAGCACCGCACCATTCCAGCGCTTTGCCGACACTATGTATGTTCGCGGCCTGATGATTGACCACCACGATGTGCGGTTTCCCTGTATTTTCAATCACAGGCCTGGTCTCAGTTCACAATTCATTGATAGCTTCGATAGATTACTTGTGTGATACAAACGCAAGATTTCAATGTTGACTACATTCTAGATCGATTAAGTCTGTGTACAGTTCCTTTTGACCCGTTTGCTAGTGATAGCTAGAATAAACTCACAACCTTGGATATCCCGAGTAACCAGTTATCAGTTATTAAATCCGGGCCTTAAGGCTCCGGGAGGTCACGTTGGTCAGCGCTTCCAAGCCAGCCATACCTGCAAATACCATCTTCATCACCGAAAAAGCGGCTTCAAAGGTGAAGGAGTACGCGGCACGCGATGCCATGGATCATTTCGGCCTTAAAGTTGCTGTCAAAGGTGGCGGTTGTTCCGGCTTGGAATATATGCTCGATATCGTTACTGGCCCGGAGTCAGACGACAAAGTAATCGAGCACCATGGACTCGAACTCTACGTCCCAAAGAAGAGTTACGTGTTCCTCGCCGGAACCGAACTTGATTTCTCCGACGGCTTGAATGGTAAAGGGTTTGTCTTCAACAACCCGAACGCGGACCGTACGTGCGGATGTGGGAATTCTTTCTCCGCTTAAGGGGTAAACGTGCCTGCGAGTATCACTAAGCTCGAGTCAGGTTATGAGGCATTGTCCAACGGTGTCGCTATTCTCGACCGGTCGTACATGGGCCGTATCCAAACGAGCGGTGCTGATGCACTTGACCTGATAAACCGTTTCTCAACGAACGAAACTATTGGCCTGTCTGATGGTGACGTAGTAGTAACTGCTCTAACATCAGATATTGGGCGGGTACTCGAGTTGATCACCGTAGTACGGCGTAGTGCTACAGAGTGCGTGATCCTAACTGGAGTCCAAGCCGAAAGTACGATTACCGAGTGGCTTGACCGGTACAATTTTGGCGAAGACTGCGAATTTGCCGTTTATACCGAATGTTCCGCTCAGATAAGCATCTCTGGACCTGATGTCGCACAACTTGGGCTTGATCTTCCTGAAGATGAGAAAATGATTCCAGTAGTGATCGGCGGTGTGTCTGTAGACCTAGCCCATGTCCCTGGTCCATCGTTGAGCTCCTACGAAGTGCTAATCCCGGAACGGGTTCATTTCATAAACGTCTGGGAAGCACTTTTGCTGGCAGGAGCAGTCCCAGCAGACGAACAAGCTTTTGATACTCTACGCATCGAGCGAGGCCTACCCACCCGCAATCACGAGATTACGAAAGACAACAATCCCCTCGAGGCCGGCCTTGAATCATTTGTCAGTTTCACCAAAGGCTGCTACATGGGACAGGAAGTAATCGCCCGACTCGACACTTATGACAAGATACAACGCCGAATTGTGGGACTTGTATCCACCGACGGCTCGAGACTATCCAAAGATTCAAAATTAAGACATACGGACCGCGATATAGGTCGGATAACATCAGCCGTGAAATCACCCTCATCCGGGCAGGATATTGCACTGGCCTACGTTCGAAAGGGATTTGCTACACCTGGAACGCTTCTAACTAGTGACAACGGACCGGTACAAGTAGTAGCACTGCCCTTCCTTGACCTCTAGTCTTAAAGTTTCAGACTAGAGGCCATGGCACGTTGTAATACTCGTCCAGAAGAGGGAACACCGGGTCTTTAAGTATGGCGTCGATCCGAGTTTTCAACGCCTCCATGTCTCCGGACGACAGCATCGACCTTAAAGCTGGAATATGGTCGGTCTGCAATCCCACAGACCCAGCTAAATAGCCCTCAGGACCATTGGACAATAACGGTCTCAGTTTGTTTAGACTTTCGACCATATTGGGATTGATCGGCTGACCACAAAACTCGAACATCACCGTTCTGACTCGGGCGTCAGGGTTGAAAGTTAAACCATGGTCTATCGCCCAAACCTTCCCATCGGCATCCCTCAAACATGCTCCACCCTTACGGTCGGCGTTATTGACCACGATGTCGAACCCAGCAATGGTTTCAAACTTGTCAGGTATTTCATTCCTCATCGAAAAATAATTGTCTTCTTCATTCGCGTGGATGAAGAGTTGGAAACTGCCTTCGCCGTGGGGTCCATCACGAATTACCGTTGGCGGGATCGAAGGCCAGCCCAGCACTCGGCTTAACAGATAAGAGGCATGTTCGCGCCGATGCAGCCCTGGCTCAAAATCTCTTAACGGACGTTCTCCGGCCTGAGGCTTGTACACACCCATAAGCGGCACATCCCCAGTTAGATCGGTCTCAAATCTAACTACAAAAACGTAATTAGAACCATTCGGATGCAACCCTATCTCACCTATTTGAGACGTCCGAAGAAGTTCCAGTATGTCATCTTCGGAACAGCCATCGAGACTGGGTCCTTTGGGTGCGTTAAAACTATCTTGTAGCGTCATCCGAGGTAAGAGATGGAGTGTTCGACGGCGTTTACTCCGTCGGAATCCCCGATTTGCTGTGACCGTTGGTCTTTGGGCACAAATGTCCATCCTGTTCGATGGGACTGTGACAATAGGGACATATCGGTCGCCCAGCAGCGACTATCTTCTGACCTTCCTCAGCCATGTCCTCGGCGGCCGAACGACCAAAGCTGAACTGAACAGCCACTTCTTCCTCATCATTCCGATCATCATCTCGATTGCCCGGATCAGTTGCCTCCATCGTGAAAACGTCCGTGTCAGCGTCGTATCTTAAACGCATGTCACCAACTTTGAACTCTACAGATACAGATTCACCGGAGTGCGCATATTCGGGGAAGAACGCCGCAGGTGGATTAGGTGCTTCCTGCTCTTCACAAAGTTGGCGTATCGCAAGTGACAATTGAAGAAGTTGGTCTTTCTCCATCCAGACTATCGCCTGTCCACGGTCACTTTCAGCAGTGATATTGAAGGTCCGACGCCCGGGTTCCCCGACGGTTGCAGGTTTGATGGATTGCACTAACCCAAGGTCTACACGTTGATCTTCAGGCAAGGCGTTCCCCGTACGGTTGTGGTCTTGATTCACTTTACGTCAAATCGATAGACCTGGATCGAATGACCTACTCGTTCGCAGGTTCAATCATTGTAGATACAGTCGAGTCCCTCGGAAAGGGTACAAGTGAGAAATGGCATGATTTTTAGTTAACAAGCAACGGCAATAAGCCCTCGCCCGCGATCCTGATCTGATCATCTATCTGATCGAAAGGGGTGACCCAGCTCAACAAAATATGTCCAGCACCTGCTTCTCGATATTCATTTATCCGCTCCGCTGCCTCTTCCGGGGGACCCAGTAATACATACCGCTCAGCGAGATCTTCGTAACTCCCAGAATATCTATATGCGGCAGCCAGACCTTTGGATGCTGCAGAACGAGCCTCTTCATGCGTTTCACCAAGTGCCGTCATGAGATGCAGTCCATAGCCGAATCCTGTCTCATCACCGCGCCCTTGATTTTCCAACAAATCTTGAACCTGACCTGCACCTTTAGCGTACTGCGATGGAGTGACTAGATAGGGCAGCCAGCCGTCACCAGCGCGTGCCGCCCGTGCCATGGCAGGTTCGCCCCGGCCCCCTATCCAGATCGGGGGACCACCCGGGTGGGTCGTTGGAGGCGATAACGTGAAACCATCAAAGTTAAAGCGCTTACCGTGGTGAGATGCATCCGGTCCCGCCCAGATAGCGCGAGCAACGTCGATAGCCTCATCAGTGCGTGTTCCACGTTGATTAAGCGGGATGTCCATCGCGTCAAATTCAGCAGGGAACTCACCTGCGACCCCAATACCAAGGATCAATCGGCCATTCGAAGCGAGGTCTACGATGGCAGCTTCTTTCGCAAGTAAAACCGGGTGGTGGAGAGGGGCGATAACAATGGAGCTAAGTAAATCGACGCGTTCAGTTGCACCTGCTGCAACTGCCAAAGCGGACAAAGCAAGTTGCGTTGGACCCGAAGGATCGTCGCGCATCACATGCTCACCGGCTCCGACGAAATGAAACCCCATTTCCTCGGACATTCTGGCGTGACGAGCTGTGTCGGCCACCTCACTTAGATTTATGCCAATTTTCAGGTCGGTATCTGACAAGTATCCGGCTCCTTCACACCTTTTTCTTCTTAGATCTCACGCCTTCAGGTTTTACACGCGGGACTTTCTCGCCAACATCAGCTAGAAAGTAGTACACCGTATTCGGACCTACGAAAGCTAAACGGTTGCGAATATCAAGTGCCTTTAACTCATAGGGTAGGTGGTCAAGCGATCGCAGATATTCATGGAATGACCCGAATTCTTCACTGAGACGTAAGAACATAGATGCATTTGAAATCGTGGCTTGCAGTTTGCGCTTGTTTCTGATCACGCCAGGGTCTTGCTGTACATGTTCGATCAATGGATCTGGCATCTCGGCCACCATACCTGGATCAAAAGCGTAGAACACTTTGCGAAAGTGAGGCCACCGTCTCTCTACAGTATCCCCCGAGAACCCTGAGATGAATATCTTATGGGTCAGGTTATCGAGGTAATCTGCGTCTGTGCGGTATGGCGGCTGTTCATTCACCCAAAGATAGTGCCATATCCGGTGGTGTATTGGGGTTACAGCGGAACCATATGGTTTACTAAATGACGAAATCTCCCTCTCATAAATTCCGTTGCGATATGGCGAAACCGATGCTAGCCTGATTCTAAGCATGGCACTGCAACCTGCAGCAAATAACCGGTCGCTTGCCTTGCGGAGACGAGTAGTTAGGTAACGGAACATCGAGCGAGCCTGATGCGGTGTGAGCAGGTATGTACCGTCCGTACGAACATCCCTCCGTAGCATTTGCCTGAAAGGCCAACCGGCCAAGTAGGCGTAAACGGGTTCGTGACCGTTATATATCACGAGGGCATGATTGTGCCCTTAACCAAGCGCTTGCTTGGCGAGTGGGTTCGTCAGCAAGAATTAGGGTGGTACCGCGGGCCTGTTTTTTATCCCGTCCCTTCAGGGGCGGGTTTTTTTGTGCTCGCCAGATTTTTAACTTACTTGTGGTCCAGCATTCACTTATAGCCGGACCTCACGTGCGCATAAAGAGGCAACCGAAATGGCCGTACAGGTCGAGATATATGACACCACGCTCAGAGACGGGACGCAGCAAGAAGGGATTTCACTATCCGTTGACGACAAACTGGCAATTTCCGATAGGCTCGATTCCCTCGGGGTTCACTACATCGAAGGTGGATTTGCAGGCGCAAATCCAAAAGATGACGAATTTTTTCAGCGAGCACGACGCGACCTTAACCTGAAGCATTCGGTGCTCACTTCGTTCGGAAGCACACGACGGGTGGGCGGAAAAGTGGATGATGACGGAGCTATCATCTCCCTTCTTCGTACCGAGACACCCGTGGTTACGGTTGTCGGAAAAGCATCAGCATGGCAAGTGACTGAGATTCTCGGCACATCCGTGGAAGAAAACCTTCACATGATTGCCGACTCGATGTCACACCTCACCGCAAGGAACAGGCGGGCCGTTTTCGATGCGGAGCATTTCTTTGATGGCTATAAGTACGACAAAGAATACGCGCTTCAGACCCTTCGTGTCGCAAGTGAAGCCGGAGCTGAGACCGTCGTTCTCTGTGATACGAATGGTGGCACCCTGCCACACGAAGTGGTCGAGATCGTTAGGAGCGCCTCTGAGTTCGTTTCTCCACTTGGAGTCCGCATTGGGATTCACGCCCATAACGACACAGATACGGCCGTAGCTTTATCGATGGCTGCCTGGCAGGCCGGAGCCACACAGATACAAGGTTGTATCAATGGATATGGAGAGAGAACTGGCAACGCTAACCTGACCAGTATCATTGCCAATCTGAAATTAAAAATGGGCGTCGATGTGATCTCAGACGAGCAACTGAAGACACTGACAGACACATCGCTCTTCATCGCCGAGACGCTAAACATGTCCCCACAAGCATTCCAGCCTTATGTGGGAGCAAGTGCTTTTGCACACAAAGGTGGATTACACGCCGCTGCAATTAATAAACAACGAGAATCTTACGAACACATCCGGCCAGGAACCGTTGGAAATCGAAATGCAATCATAGTGTCCGAGTTATCCGGACGAGGAAATGTGCTTAGCCGAATCAGGGACTTAGGCTTGGAAGAGGATCTAACTGAGCAAGATGTCCGAGAGATCGTCGAAGAGCTGAAGGAACTGGAAAACCGTGGCTTCTCCTACGAGGGTGCCAGCGCATCCTTAGAACTTCTGATACGGAGACATCTCCCAAACTACGAAACTCCATTCGAACTGATTGATTTCATGGTCCTCATCGAAAATCGACGAACCGCTCGATTATCCGAGGTGACAGAATCAGGAGGCATGCTCTCAGAAGCCACCGTCAAAATCCGTGTCGGGGAGGACGTACAGCACACTGCCGCAGAGGGCAACGGACCTGTAAATGCGCAAGACAATGCGATGCGTAAGGCTTTGCTCCAGTCCTACCCAGACCTGAAGTGCGTTCGTTTGACAGACTACAAGGTTCGCGTCGTTGCGGAAGGTGGGGGCACGGGCGCCGTAGTCAGGGTAGTGATTGAGTCATCAGACGGGCACGCTAGTTGGAACACGGTTGGTTCTTCGGGAAATATATTGGAAGCAAGTTGGATCGCCCTCGCAGACAGCATGGAATACTGGTTAGTATGTCGCAGAATTTCCAATGCCAACGGAGCTCCTTGATATGCATATACAACACCGCACCGTCTACCGGGCCCCGGGTAAATACGCTGGATGGCCCGCTAATTACGGCATATGGCACTGGGGTGATGAAATCGTTACCGGTTTCACTCTGGGCGATCACAATAATGACGGCGGATTCCATGCGCGTGACAGAGAACAACCTTTTGTCACTATGCAAGCAAGAAGCCTTGACGGTGGTATGACATGGAACAGTTCCATAGCTCCCCTGATAGCACCTGGGAACATGGGAATATCGACGGATGAACACAGGAGCGAATCGCAAGGTCCAGTCGCATCACTGTCCAACCCACCTGTACAGCATCAAGGCGGTATCGACTTCACCCATCCAGATTTCGCACTACTTTGTGCACGCACCGGTTTACGAGCAGGGGCAGAATCCTGGTTTTATACTTCCATCGACAAGTGTGCCAGCTGGAACGGGCCTTTCGCTCTTCCAATGTTCAATCAACTGGGAATCGCCGCCAGAACCGACTACATCGTGGATCAATCAGAAGCAGCGACCTTTTTTCTTACTGCCACCAAGACTGACGGTGAAGAGGGTCGGGTATTTTGCGCTAGAACGTCTGATGGTGGACAAACTTTTCAGTTCATATCGTGGCTCCGTCAGAATCCTGATGGATTTGACATCATGCCCGCGTCACTTCAACTGGAGGATGGCGGGATCATCACGGCGATAAGATCCCGTGATTCATCTGGCCATAACGACTCCATTAATATGATGCGAAGTGAAGACAACGGACAATCATGGGCGACGATATCAACGCCTGCCCCAAGAACCGGTAACGGTGGTAACCCTCCGTCGATGATCCGTCTGGCTGACGGGCGTATCTGTCTCACCTATGGATACAGAGATGATCCATATGGAATTCATGCCGTGCTAAGTGAGGACAACGGCTCATCCTGGACAGATCCGTTAATCATCAGGGACAACGGTGGCAACCACGACATCGGTTATCCGAGATGTATCCAGCGCGCCGATGGTCAGGTGGTCACCATCTACTATTACAACGACTCTCCTGAGGGAGAAAGATACATCGCAGCGACGATCTGGAAGCCATAAGATACCGTCTCCAGCCCATCAAAATGTGCAGTGCACAAATCTCTGAGGAAAGATCATCCAATGAAGATCACTGACATTGAAACCTTTATCGTCCATCCCCCACGCGGGAAGAACATGCTGTTCGTAAAGTTGACCACTGATAACGGCATTGTGGGATGGGGAGAGGCCTACACACAGACTGACCGCGACACAGCGGCGATCGCACATATCGAACAGTTAGGCCGATATCTCGAGGGACGCGACCCGTTCAACATACGCCATTGGATGAACATCGCTTACGAGGACTTCGCCACAAAACGTGGAGGCATGGACCTTTGGTGCGCGTTGAGTGGTATTGAGATTGCTATGTGGGACATAGTGGGCAAAGCTGTGGACCAACCGGTGTACAACCTCCTCGGTGGCCCTGTCAGGCCAGCGATACGACTCTATGCGAACGCCTGGTATGGCGGAGCAAAGACACTAGAAGAATGGGCTCTGGCAGCAACAGAGACTGTAAATAAAGGTTTTACGGCCCTCAAATTCGACCCCCTACCCGGCCCCTGGCGCGCGTACCCAAATTATGACGAGCTTGAAGAGGCAGCTGCAGTTGTTGGAGCTGTACGCGACGCCGTTGGAGGGGAGGTCGAGCTACTTATCGAGATACACAGACGCCTCGCGCCAATGAACTCGATCAGGTTCGCCCACATGATTGAGAGATACCGTCCTTACTGGTTTGAAGAGCCGAATCCGTCAGAACACGTGCCGGCACTTCGTGAGGTTCGAGACGCGACAGATATACCTGTCGTTACAGGTGAGGCGCTATACACACGCGAAGAGTTCAGAGACGTGATCGACCAGCGTGCCGTAGACATACTCAATCCTGACATTTGCATCTGCGGTGGAATCCTCGAGTTAGTACAAATTGCCGACATGGCTGCACCTCATTACATCGCAGTCTCCCCACATGGCAACAACAGCACGGCCGTCGGACTCGCTGCAGCACTTCAAGCTTCTGCCGTTATGCCAAATTTCCTGATCTATGAATATTTTGTGCATAACCAGGACATATGTGATGACATTTCGGTTAAACCACTTGTGCCAGCAGGCAGCTACATGGAGTTGCCTACAGACCCGGGCATTGGAATTGAGTTGGACGAAAGTAAATTCTCTAAGTACACCGGAGATCAGTACCCTCCACGCAATCTCAGAACGTTGGAAGACGAGAGAAACTATCACTAGTCCTAATTAACTAGATACGAGCCCAGATCATCACATCTGGTGCTTATATATAGACGTGGTCACGTGGCAGATATTCGAGCCTATGGCCGACCAACTCAGCCATTTCGGGTTAGATGTAGGCCAACGTCCTAGTCTTTTCCTATCGTATACGGGCCGAACTACGTCAAAATTTTATGTCAGCACCATGAAATCCTACGTATGAATACAGATCAGATCGAAGTAGCGACCTACTCTGGCGTTAACTTCTGGGTGGTCTCAGCTCGAGATGCTATTTCTTCCCAGTCCCAGAGCTGTGGAACGTAGTCCACTGCACCCCATATCGGCGCTTGATCTGCGTAATGGGGGCTACCCGGGTGCCCTGAGGCTCCCAGTGGGGAGACCCACTTCGAGTTCTTCCAATTAGACGGGTCATGTATGTACCGGTTCACTGACAATCCGGTTATTACGTATTTATTGCCCTGAGCGAAACTCCCGGCTTGTGGAGTATCTATACCACCTCCCATGGGAATCTCAGGAGGATCAAGTGCTCCGTTCATCTCAGGGAATGTGGCGGACAGGGGGTGAACTGGTTTTGTGTGGTGAACTTTGCCCCAAATCCAACCAGACATCGGGCCTCCAAATCGGCCCGCCAACTCTCGAATTGCTCCATTCAGGCCGTCCAGTACAACATCATCCCAGGTACGACCGGGTGGCAGGAACTCATCATCATCATTTTTAAGGCTTTCCCATACGTGAGATACGAGCTCGGCCCAGTGAGACGGGGCCCCTCGGCCAGTTCCCGCTAGGACTTCATCTACCATAGGTCCAAATAAGTGGGTTGCAATTTCCCACTGAATCTGTGACATAACCTCAGCGATGATCGTCGGCTCAACATCATCGCGTCCCATCTCTCCATCCCATTGAGTTAGCAGTCTCTGAGCATTGGTGACATCAGATTGGGGGTTCCCACTCTTAAGATCGAGCCCGGCCACACGTTCTGCAACCCATGTTGCAGGTATCGAAATACGGTCACCGTGGATAGCACCCATTGATTCCACGTTCATCTGACCTTTTGGAACGGCCTTGATACGATCAGTAATCCGACGGGCACGCCACTCGTTCGAGAAGAAATGATTGATGTGATAGGGGTACTCGTCAGTCGTCACCTTCTGGTTGCAGGTCACTGCGTATCCAACTTCGGGGTTACGTATCTGTGGTAGCTCTTCCCATGGAATCTCTCGCTCCCACTCATAGATCCCCGAGGTTGCATCCACCGGAGCCCAGGTGTTGGCAACGTCTCGAATCGGTATTCGCCCCCTTAGCCTGTACCCAAAATTGCCTTTAGTGTCGCAGTACATGTAGTTATTTACTGGTTCTGTCCACTCTTTAACAGCTTGTTCGAGCTCATCTGCATCACTGGCCCTGAGTATGTCCAGCACGGCGTCCATCCATTTAGTCGGCCCATTAGTTCCGGTGTGGCTGAACGCCAACCCCAGGCCATCACGCGGATTGCCAGCGACAATACGACCATGACGTGTAATCACAACCTCAATCGTCAGCGGTTCGTGTCCCAGACAGTCGATAACTTCCAGGCGAACATCCGCCGGGTACCAGCCACCGCGATACTCATATTCAAGGCCCCCAGAGACTTCACGGAAATGCTCTATGAATAGATCTTGATAATCAGCATTTCCATGAGTCATCCCAAATCCCACGTGCTCTGTATGGCTGAAATGAGGTGCGCCAGGTACCCCAGGGACTGAGTATCCGGAAACAGACCAATCTGGTGTAGTCATATGAATTTGATAATAGACGCTGGGCGTATCTAGCCCACGATGTGAGTCTCCGGCGAGAAGTGGTTGACCGGACTCAGTCCATTTCCCGCTGACAACCCATGCATTACTTCCATTGTCAATTTCACCGATCTGGTTGAGTTGTTGCCACGATTCTGCGAGTTCCTCATATGGGTCGTACCTAGCGCCCTTATGCTCAACGCCTGGTGGTGTTGTTACCAGGTGATCAACTGGGTAGCCTCGGAAAAGTGAGGCAGCTCTTTCTGGACCGAGCGCGTTGGTGATCCGCGCCCGCCACAGTTTCATATCGAACGTCCCCATAAGCATATTTCGGACTTTGTACACAGCGAACGTATGCCAGGGTTCCCATCTGTCCGGAGTTTTATCCGCTAGCTTGTACTCGATCGGTAAGGTAGTTGTAGTGTCAATGAAGGCATTAATACCATCTGTCAACGCCTGAACCATAGCCTGAGAGTCAGGCCTACTCGCCGCGAGATCTGCCTTCGCCGCCCGCTCGAGACTTAGCCGGCGCATCAAACGATCCTCTTTTAACCCTCTTGGACCAGCCCATTCAGACCATCTTCCGAGCGAGCGGAACCGATCGTAATCCATATGAAACAAGCGATCTTGAGCAGTCACAAAGCCCTGGGCGAAAAAGGCGTCATTCTCCGATTGAGCATTGATATGCGGGATTCCCCACTCATCACGATGAATCGTGATCGGACCATCAAGACCGGAGAACGACATGGATGATGTCACGTCAGGTAGGCAGGCTTTTAGATCAGCTGCTGTAATTGGACCGGGCATGAACTTTCCTGTCGCATGGGGTTTGAGTTGGCGAGGGTTAATGTCGAGTGAACCACCATTCTTTAGGTTCAGCCCAGACTCCTCTTCTAATAAATCAGGATGGAATCGTAGGGTGATAATGAAAGTGAGAAACCCTAGGCGTCGACTAATTTTTCGTCGTTCATGAGCTCGCTGATTTCCAGCCAGGTATCAGTCGTGTACTGATCTCGGTCTTTTATGAACTCGCCATAACCCTCAGGATTCTGGTTCCCTGCCCTCATAGGTGACTCAAGTTTCTCGGAAGTCCATGTCACCTGAACACGCTGTTTCTGGCCTGGCGTTGTTCCCCCATTGAAAGAAACATGAAACGGGTTGCGCATTCCCGCTTCCACCAACATATTCCCAGCCTTTTGAAGAATAGAAGCAACAAGCCGTTCTTTGCCCGGGAGTGTCACATATGTCCGACGTAGTTCGTACATGGTCTCTCCAATTTCTCAGTTATTAGTTATCGTGTCTGCAGAATTGTCTAATTTACCGATCGATTATTTTGTCGTCATCCATCAATTCATTGAACTCAATCCACGTGTCCGTCGTTAGCTCATTACGTAGCGCCATCATGGCTGTGTATTCAGGTGGATTTTCTCGACCGCCCCTGTAAGTAGATTCGATCGAATCAGAAGTCCATGTCATACGTACAAGCTGTTTGTCCCCCGGGGTAGTTCCGTTACTAAACGAAACATGAAACGGATTACGTACACCGGCGTCAACAAGAATCTTCCCCATGCGTTGGAGAATAGATGCAACACGCCTCTCCTGAGCAGGAAGCGTGACGTAAGTTCTTCGCAGTTCGTACATAGACTCCCCAGTCTTGTTCTTAACCTTTCAATCTGACAAATTAAACACGATTCTGAGCCTTAATGGGAGGTCTATTCACTTGGATGCGATCAACGTCTTAAGATTCTTCAATATAAGATGTCATCAACACGATCAGTGTCTCAAATAAACAGAACTCAGAGGTCCACCAGATGGCCAACACTGCTCAGACAAAAAATCTAACGGTCACGCGCCACAGTGAAATAATGGGTCGCCATGCGCAGAACAGTCCGTGGGCAGAAGTACCACTTGAGGACGGACGCAATCGCGTAGTCTGGATATCCGGTCCTCCGGGAACACCCTCAGACCCACACATCCATCCTGACTTCAACGAATGTTGGATCATTCTTGATGGGAAAACGCGATATCAGATAGGTCAGTACGAACCAGTTGATGCGGAGTGGGGAGACATCATGACCGCCCCTGCTGGTTACGCGCACGACATTCGACCAATCGAAGGGAAACAAGCCGTACGTCTGGGCATTACACACCCGGACAGTAATCACGACATTAAAGGCATCCCACCCAGTCGGCTAATTCCTGTCGACAAAGGATTGACCTCCCCGAATTTAATTCATACCTCGATGAAGGCTCTGGTCGAGAGGCACGGAGTTAAGTCCAACTGGAAAGAATTGGCCGTGTTGGATTCCCGCAACCGACTCCTGATCACACACGAACTGCCCGGAACCACAAATCGTAGCTACTGGCACCCTGACATGGACAAGTGGTGGGCTGTGATTGAAGGTGAAGTAGAATTCACCATCTCAGACCAAATGCCAATAACCGCAAAGCCTGGTGACCTTGTGTTCGTTCCTGGTGGCACTTCGCACAATTTAATGACCGTCGGAAACAAGCCGTCCATCAGAGTTACGGTGACAGCCCCAGACATAGTTCACCATTACTTAGATGACCCAAACGCTCCGCCTGCGCCCAACGGTTAAACCAAATAACCAAAATAGAAACCGTTACCCGAATCCAGAAATCCCGACTTCTGCAGACTCGTCATTGAATCTACATCGCCCCATCTATCACCATATCCAGCAGAGCCGGCTTTCCAGACTCCAGTGCCCGGTCTAAAGCTGGTTTAATTTCTTCAGGCTTAGTAATCCGCTCTCCATGAACACCCATACTGTTGGCTATCGCCGCTATATCAAACGGTGTCGGAAAGTCCATGTAGAGGTAACTGCTACCAGCTTCTTCTTCCTGTAGAACATCTTTTTTGTAGATGTCCATATTGACCTTCAGGACCCGGTACATCCCGTTGTTACAAATAACGAATACACAGGGAATATTGTCGTTTGCTGCACTCCATAATCCCTGGATAGTCATCATTGCGCTACCGTCACCCAGAATTCCGACGACAGGTCGGTCCGGATTGGCGCACTTCGCACCCATGGTTGCTCCGATCCCCCAGCCGATAGCCCCACCCCGCCCTCCGATCAGGTCACCTGGCTTTGTACCCTGGATGTAATGCCTAACCGCAGGGCGCGAACTAATCGAGTCGTCTAGAACCACAGTATCTGCGGGCAACGCTTCGGATAACGCCGACAACATACGGGCTGGCGTCATGAGGGCGTTGTCCCACTTTTCAGCAACTGCTGATTCATAGGCTGAACGTTCGGCATATCGAGCATCGTGTACCGCGTTACGACGATCGTCGATTGCTGCAAGTCGAGAGGCATCCAGTCTTGACTCTATGGACTTCCCAAGAGCAGGTAGAGCGAGCTTAGGACTAGCCAGTATTCCGATATCAGTGGGCTCAGACCGCCCTACCATTCCGGGACGGGGATCTATATGTATTAACTTTGTTTCCTCTTGTAGTTGAATGTCTGTGAAGTAGAAGAGGTCAGAAAAAATATCTGCTCCGACAGCGAGCATGGCATCCGCCCGTCGGATCACTTCACGATGTTCTGATCGCCTCAATGCCAGTGACCCCATGAACTGGGGATGATTGGTTGGGAATCCAACATTGCCCCCAGGTGCCTGGTATACGGGCAAACCCAGAAGCTCGGCGATATGTACCGTTTCTTGAACCGCGTCCTCCTCACCTACTCGATCACCAATGACCAGAAGCCCGCGCTCGGAAGTCGATAAAATTTCTGCCGCCTGTTCAATCCCAGCAGGATCTGGACCACCGGCGTCGTAGACTGGGGTCGAAGGTACGATATTCATCTCCGCTTCGCCATCGAGTGCGTTTGAGGTGAGACCCACATACACTGGGCCTTTGGGATGTGAATTTGCCTCGTTAAAAGCGCGTCTCATCACGCTGGGTATCTGGTCAGGGTGTGTCAGTTCGACACTCCATTTGGTAACCGAGCGCGCCATTTCTGCCAGATCTGTCTTGCGTTCCGCCAATTTTCGAGTGTCATAGTTTGCAGAAACTACCACCATCGGAGTGCCTGTCGTAAACGCGTCCTGCATCAGGCTTAAACCATTCGCCAGGCCACTGTCTATGTGCAAACTCACGAAAGCCGCTTTCCCAGTCGCACGTGCATAAGCATCGCCCATCCCTACAGCCACACCTTCCTGCAGCGTCAGAATGTATTTGAATTCCGGATAGTCCTCGAGAGCATCAATGATCGGCCCTTCGCTTGTGCCCGGGTTACCGAATATGTATTCGACTCCTTCAGCCTTGAGCATCTCCAGCAACGCTTTTTTGCCGGTCATCATCGTGGGCATGTGCAGCTCCATACTCTGAAATATGCTTGTCGAGAGAGCGAATGATACGCCGCTCAATCAGATTCACCACCCCCAATAATCCTGCGCGACTCTTGGCGGCGGAGTAGACTCTGCCCGTCGTTTAACAATTCGGAACCATATGGTTCGTTCTTAAAGGAGCCTTTTTTTGGCCGTAACTCAGTTTGAAATCACCAGTCGACGACCTCTGGCCAATGGAAAGTCTTTTGGCGATGTAGGACCGTACGAAGAGGTGCGTGGAATACTGCGTTACGCTGTCGATCCCGACCACCCAGCCAACTCTAGAATTACGGACATCGAATTTGCCCCCCAGAACTCGGCTGGCGGGGTAGAGTTTGCCGCTGATGTCCATTTGATGCGTCCGGTAAATACATCGCATGGACGGCGAACCATTGTGTACGACGTCCTTAACCGCGGCAATAAGGTAATGCTCGGGCAGTTCAACGGAGCCACGCCCACTATCCCTATGCCAGGTGAAGACCCACCTACAGAAGTCGGTAATGGTTTCTTAATGCGGCGTGGTTATACCGCAGTCTGGTGCGGATGGTCACCTGATGCACCTAGACTCGCTGGGCGCATGAAACTGTATGCACCTGAAGCTATCGATAGAGGAATGCCGATCACCGGCAAGATTTTTTCTCAGTTCCAGCCAATGACTCGAGTGCGTCATCTCCGGCTGGCAGATCGATTCCACACTCCACACGCCGCCGCCGACACCCTTGAGACGAGCGCCTTGCTCACGGTTCGCGATCAGCCAGATTTAGAGCCGCGTATCATCCCACGAGACCGATGGAGCTTTGCCCTAGACGACCACGGCCAGCCGGTAGAGGATGCCAACTTTGTCTACATGGCCGATGGATTCGAGCCTGGGAAAATGTACCAGCTCACCTACACCACGATCGGTGCACCCATCGTAGGACTTGGATATGTGGCGATGCGAGATGCAGTGTCTTTCCTAAAATACGGGTTAGCTGAAGATGGTAACCCAACCGCGGGGGAGATAGACAATGCAATCGCATTTGGAGTTTCGCAAAGTGCTCGATATCTCCGGCACTACCTTTACATGGATTTGAATCAGGACGAGAGGGGACGTGAAGTGTTCGAGGGTGTTCTGCCTCACGTAGGTGGTGGGATGAGAGGAGAGTTCAACCAACGATTCGGGCAACCATCGAAAGATCTTCCTTCGGTGATAGCTCAGATGTTCCCTTTTAGTGCATCGCCTTCTACAGACCCGGTCACAGAGGAGACCGGTGGGATCCTGGACCGTATGAGCGACCGAAACTCTAAAACCAAAACATTCTTCACTAACACCGGTGCGGAATACTGGCGCGGTGACGCGTCACTGGTCCACATCGATCCATCCGGTCGGCACGATGTGGAAGACCACCCGTCAACGCGCGCTTACCACTTCTCTGCCACCATGCACGGGCCTGGAATATGGCCACCGACGGACACGCAAGCAACAGACGGAATGCGAGGCCAGAATCTGCTTAACTCAGTAGATTACACGCCTTTTATGCGAGCGTTACTGGTTCGACTCAACGAATGGATCGTTGACGGGGAGGAGCCGCCGCCCTCAAAGCACCCGCGTGTGGACGACGGTACAGCCGTTCCCGCCGTTTCATTAGCACAAGCTTTCGACGGGATACCCGTCAAGTTCCCGACACACGTTCCTGTACCACGACGACTCGACTTCGGTGTGGATCCGGGGCGCGACGCCGTGTATAACCTGCCGCCCACTCCATCGGAGCCTTACGGCTCGTTAGTGTCGGCCGTAGATGATGACGGGAATGAAATTGGAGGGATCACGCATCCAGACGTTTCAGTCCCTCTCGCGACCTCAACTCCCTGGAATCTTCGTCATCCGGAAGTGGGCGCGCCAGACCAGATAATCGGGCTTACGGGCGGACCAAGAGGTTCCACATTGCCATTTGCAAGAACTCGAACTGAGCGCGAAGCGAACGGCGACCGTAGACGATCGATTGCTGAACGTTACACCTCAAAAGAACAGTATCTAGGATTGATACGTGAGAAGGCAGTTGAACTAGTAACCAGCCGATACATGCTTGAAGAGGATATAGAACGAGTGATAGCGCAGGCAGGTATTCGATGGGACTGGTTCACAAGAGAACAGGGAGCCTAACCAGATGCCAGTAACCGGATTTGAAATCAATTTAAGGCGACTCGTAGCTGACGGGAAAGAGTTTGGCGATGTCGGTCCATATGAAGAAATAAAGGGCACTGTCAAATTCGCGGTCAACCCCGAACACCCGGCAAACGAGCGAATCACTGACGTCAAATTAGCCCCTCGAAATGCAGACGGATTAGTAGAGTTCGAATCAGATCTATCAATCGTCGCCCCTGTGGATCCCTCGCGAGGAAACCGGCGAATGCTGCTAGATGTAGTGAACCGTGGCAACCGGGTTTCTGTACCCATGTTCAATCTTGGCATACGTCCCCTGTTTGGTGGTGTCCACCCCGAGAATGCAAACCCTGAGATTGACCCCGGTAACGGCTTCCTGATGCGACATGGCTACTCCATCATCTCCTGCGGCTGGCAAAATGACCTGCCACCGTTCGCAGGACTAATCGGGATGCGCTCCCCGGACGCCATCGATCTAGATGGCTCCGCCATTACCGGGCGAATATGGACACAACTCCAGCGCGGTGAGGACGTCGCAAGCATGATGCTTTCAGACCGGGATCACCGCCCCTACCCGGCCGTAGACATAAATGAACCTGGTGCTGTTCTGACTGTCCGTGACATGCCAGATCTACCTCCAACAACAATCCCTCGGGACCAGTGGAGGTTCGGCCGAATCGACGGCGATGGCGAATATGTCGCAGATCCCGATTTTGTATCCCTGGATGCTGGGTTCGAAAAAGGCCGTTTGTACCAGGCGGCATACACAACAATCGGGGCGCGGATACTTGGTCTCGGGTTCGCCGCCCTTCGGGATTGCACCAGTTGGATAAAGCATGATTCTGTGCAAGCCGGCAATCCACTCGGGGGGCAGATTGATCACGCTTTCTCATATGGAATTTCGCAGACCGGCCGGCTGATGCGGACATTCGTCTACGACGACTTGAACCAGGACGAACAGGGTCGTGAGGCGCTGGACGGCATAATATCCAACGTCGCCGGGGGTATGAGAGGAGAGTTCAACCAGCGCTTCGGGCAGAACTCCAAGGACCGCAATAACATGATGGTCCATCTGTTTCCATTCACAGACCAACCATCGACCGATCCGGAGACCGAGGAAACGGGAGCATTGCTCCATCGATTTGCTCAACGAGGCTCAAGTTGTCGAGTTTTCTTTACAAACTCGTCCGCCGAGTACCATCGGGGTGACGCTTCACTGCTCCACACCGACCCGGACGGTACCCGTGACGTAGAGCACGGCGAAAACGTGCGCATCTATCACTTCGGGGGTACACAGCACGGGCTCGGCGTATGGCCGCCTACTAATTACAACGACATGATGAGAGAAGGCGGGCAGAATTCTCTTAACGAAATCGATTACTCCCCTGCTCTGCGCGGTGCACTGATTAACTTGGACAGATGGGTAAGTGAAGGGGTACCAGCACCACCGAGCAACCATCCACGACTGTCCGACGGCACCGCGGTTCCGCCCGAGGATCTGGAGCCAATCTTCTCACGTATCCCGGGTGTTGGAGTACCTGATCGTTACGCTCTCCCACGTCGCCTTGATTTCGGCATGGATCCCAACATAAACCAAACCCATACATTGCCAGCTGTTTCCGGCAAGCCATTCGGTTCCCTTGTCTCCGCCGTAGACGGCGACGGAAACGAAATCGCCGGAATTAGAATGCCGGATGTCACAGTGCCTCTCGCAACCCACACCGGGTGGAATTTGCGACACCCTGGAAACGGTGGTGAACGCCAGCTATTCGTGTTTATGGGTGCAACTATCCCGTTCGCTAAAACACACGCAGCAAGACGAATTTCAGGAGACCCGCGCCTTTCGATAGAGGAAAGGTACCCCTCGAAAGATAGTTACCTATCCCAAATCCATGACGCCGCCACAGAATTGGCAAACCAGGGTTACATCTTGCGCGAGGATATCGAGGCCCTAATCGATCATGCGGGTGAACGTTGGAATTATCATGCCGTCTGACCAAACGGTTAACTTTTCGTACATATGCACTTGTAACCCAAGGAATCACTAATGCCTGTAAATCGTTTCGATTTGAAGTTCCGCCGGCCTCTTGCCGATGGAAAATCGTGGGCTAATGTCGGTCCGTACGAAGAGTTACGCGGCACCCTGCATTTCGACATCGATCCCGAGCATTCGGCAAACGAACGCATCACGGATGTTGGTCTCGCCCCTAAAAACCCCGAAGGACGGGTCGAGTTCTCGGCCGAAGTATCAATACTACTGCCGGTAGATCGTAGCAAGGCCAGCGGACGAATGATGCTCGACGTTGTAAACCGTGGGAATCGGGTTGCACTTCCCAACTTTAACCGTGCAACACGACCTTCCATCGACGAAACAACGCCTATCGATATCGAGGTAGATGCTGGCGACGGATACCTCATGCGGAACGGATACGTCGTAGTAGCCTGCGGATGGCAAAAAGACGCTCCACCCTACCCCGCACTGTTCACGCTCAATAGTCCTGATGGCGTGGGGCTAGATGGCAAGCCAATAACCGGCACGGTTTACTCACAACTCCAGTCGCCTACTGACACACGCAATTTCCTTCTCTCTGATAAGGGTCATAGAGCTTACCCGGCAGCGGACATCAATGAACTCGGTGCATCCTTGGAGGTACGTGACGAACCGGATGGCCAACCGTATCCCATAGAACGTAGTAAATGGCGATTTGGAAGGATAGGCGACGATGGACATTATATCGCTGATCCCGACTATATTTGCTCAGAAGTCCCCTTCAGTAAGGGCCGCCTTTATCAGGTCATTTACACAACCGTCGGGGCACGTTTGCTGGGCCTCAGCTTCGCCGCACTGCGCGATGTAACCTCGTGGATCAAGCACGGCACAACTGCTCTGGAATCACCTGTCCCCGGTGTAAATCATGCTTATGCCTACGGGCGATCGCAGACCGGGCGTTATCTCCGTACTTACCTTTACAACGATATGAACCTGGATGAAGACGGACGAGAGGCGTTCGACGGCGTTATTGCGAATGTGGCAGGTGGCATGCGAGGCGAGTTTAATCAGCGTTTTGGCCAGAACTCAAAAGACCGAAACAACATGCTTACGCAACTCTTTCCCTTCACGAGCGTCCCAACAACGGACCCAGAGATTGAAGAAAGCGGCTCCATGCACGCCCGACTTGATGAGCGTGGAAGCAAAGTGAAAGTTTTTTATACGAACACCTCGGCAGAGTACCACCGCGGGGACGCGTCCTTGTTGCACACCGATCCGGACGGAACGCGAGACGTTGATCCTGGAAAGTACACCCGTGTTTACCACTTCACCGGCACGGAACACGGCCTCGGGATGTGGCCGCCCGCCGATATTGCAGCAGCAGGTGAAGAAGGACAGGACCGTTCCCAGAACTTGCGCAACATCATCGACTACACGCCACTCTTACGCGCATGCCTGGACAACATGGATCGATGGGTTGTGAACAATGAGGAGCCACCACCAAGTCGACATCCAAGGTTAGACGATGGCACTGCTGTGCCTGTAACGCAACCGGGTACGGTATTCAATCACATTCCTGGAGCCGCCTACCCAGAACACCATGCCAACCCAAAGCGTCGTGACTTCGGCTTGCTAGAAACACGTGAGCAGGTGACCACCTTTCCTCCACGCGAAGGCAAAGTTTTCGGTTCGCTAGTATCAGCGGTTAACGCCGACGGTAACGAAGTTGCCGGGGTCACTTTGCCGGAGATTGCCGTGCCAATAGCAGCAACAACAGGATGGACATTGCGACATCCATCGACCGGAGGCGAAACCCAGTTACTTGTGTTCGCTGGCGCTACCGTACCCTTTGCAGCAACGAAAGCTGATCGGGAGATGAACGGAGATCCACGGCCGTCTATTGAGGAGCGTTACGAGTCTAAAGATGTATACCTGGAACAGGTGCGGGCAGCTGGCGAGGCCCTTGTAGCTGAGAGATATCTGATCGAGGAGGACATAGAGGTGTCAGTCTCACAAGCATCCAAGTTCTGGGACTGGTTCTCAAGCAACTAAGATTTGACGGAGATAAGACGTCGGTATAATTCCAACGTCACCCCCACATCAGCAATCTCAGTGTCTCGCGCTGCTCCATGAACCCCATCGATCAAATGAAGGCAGCGACGACACTTTGACAGAAGGACCATGCATGGCGAACCACACTCCAACTCCTGCCGCGTCGCTCACGCAACAATTAGTAGATGGCTTAATGGCGATCAACTCCACTGCCGTACTGGACGTGCTGGCCAGAAACGGTTTTGCGCCCCAATACATGTACATGCCGAACGTCCGCAACCTCACACCCGGGCGACGACTGGTAGGCCGGGCCGTAACAGTCCGTTTCGTACCTTTTCGAGCAGACGTCGAAGCCCTTAAACCAGGTGGCGAAGAATCTCCAGAGTACGCGGCTTTTGAGGAGGCTGGACCCGGTGACGTTATCGTTATGGAGTCGATGCGTGACAAGCGTATGTCCATCGGAGGCGACGTGAAGTTTCTACGACTCAAACAGCGCGGCATCAAGGGCCTAATATGCGACGGCGGCGTCCGAGACATGCATGTAGTCAAGGATTATGGTCCAGCATTCTTTGGGCTAGACAACACCTCGAACCTGGGAACGACTTATGGCTTCCCTTTCGAAACGAATGGGACTATAGCCGTTGATGGCGTGCTTGTTCAGCCAGGAGATTATCTCCATGCGGATGACGATGGGGTAATCGTGATTCCACGAACGGTCGCCGCTGACATCGCAAAAAAAGCTATCGAGTATGACGAAATAGAGGAATGGATACGAGCTCGTCTCGACACGGAGAACCTGTCCCCTGGAAAGTACTACCCCCCAGATGATGAAACAATAGCCGAATTCCGAAAGTGGAAAACAGAGAATAGTAGCTAGTCGGTCCCTGGTTTAAATTTCCTCATGATCTGCAAGAGTCAATTTCGATAACCAGGAGTTCTCACCACGCGTTGTGTCCGGGTCAAATTCTCCGACCCACTCCCGGGCTAGCCAGTAAGTCTGCCGGGCTGAGACCGTGAATCTATGTGCCCCTTCTAGTATTCTGAACTGGGCATCAAGAAGCGTCCTACGCCGATCAGATTGATCGACTTGAGCCGCTTGCATCTCGATCAATTCGTCGAGTTCATCCGTCGAGAAACCTGTTGTATTCCAAAGCCCGCTTGAGTGATGTATCGAGAAAAGATCGTTGTTGACCCCATCTACCGGCGCTTGTGCACCCACAAAGACATGGTAATCACCACCAATCCAAACGTCGTCGGCGAATTCTCGTGTCGTGACCTCTCTTATAGTGGTGTCGAATCCCAATAAACCTAAAGCCTGTGCAACTCGTTGTGCCTGTAGAAGATAACGATCCCCGAACTGTCCTACTGTGATCTCAATCGGTAAGCCCTGGCTGATACCCGATTGAGATAATAGTTCTCCCGCTCTCTCAATATCAGCAAATGCCGTACGCATAGCATCCTGACTCAAAAGCCATGAGGAGCGCGGCACAGGTATCCCGAGTGTGACTAGACCACCACCGTCCCAGATTTGATCGATGTCTTCCCACGGATCCATTGCCCTGAAAACCGCACGTCGAAATAAAAGTGAATCGAAAGGGACCTCTGTAGTATTTAGCGCAATCTCAACTCCACTTCCGGGGGTCGTTATTAGCACCGAGTTAGCACCGCTAAGTCTTCTATGCGCTTTTGTCACATCGGCGGCTATTACCGTGTCAACAATGTCTAATAACCCTGTGCGGTATGCCGCCATACGGGTTTCCTGATTAGAAATATAGGAAATACGCAACCCGTCTATCCCGGGCTCACCTGATTCAAAGTAGTCTGTATTTCGGTTATACGCTGCAGTCTGTGCGGTGGTCTCAACCCATACCCAGGGGCCACTGCCCACATTGGGACCCCGAATAAGATCACCGTTGATAGCGACTGCCTCAGGCGCCACAATTCTGGTGCGACCATCAGCTAAGTTGAGAAGAAGGTCTGCATTTAACCCCCCTGGAGTCAGGCTCATATTAAATGTGACATCGTCAACCACACTGATAGTTTTTACTCCAGTCAGGAGATCGCCGTTCGGATTACCAGGGGCACGCTGCCTATCCAAACTAAAAACAACGTCAGCTGCCACGAGACGCCGACCGTTAAGGGGATCAATGTCCTGCCAAGTTATATCTGGCCTGAGTTTGATACGGAGATTATCAGCATCAACGTACTCCCAACTCTCACACAGTTCACACTCGACTAGATTTGCCGACCCTGAATCAGCATTCCGAAAAATACGACTGTAGATCAGGCCGATGCCCCAGGTAGATATTGCCGGAGATACTTCTCGATGTATATCGAAGTGTGGGCCTGGTTCTGGAACGGAAAACCTCAACATCCCACCACCAAACTCCCCCGGGGGCACGATATTGGTCGCTGGGTTAGAAGTTTTAGCGGTCGCTACGGGACCAACGACAAGAGCACTGGCAGAGGTCGGAGTCGACGTTGCGAGCGGAAGTGAAGTGACGGTCACCACATCCTCCTTCGGGTCCTCTCCAGAAGAACTGCATGCGATACCCACACAAACCATTAGCACTGAGACAAACGATATCAGTAACCATGTTTTGGCCGTCTTCAGTAATATATTTTCAGAATATATTGATGACAATGAAATACGCGTCTTCCTGACGAGGTGACAGTACGATATATCGTCACGACATCAGTGTACGTATCGCACTTCAATATCGCCTTGGCAATCGACATTGATATGACGTGATACTGGGCTTGTCCAAATGGATGACAGGAAATGATCAATTGTTCATCGACCTTCATACTCATATAGACCAATACGAACCGAGAGAGTTGCCCGGGTTACTCGAGCGCGCTCATAACGCGGAAGTTGGGGCCATAATCGCGTCCGGAGTGACGGTCGAAAGCACGCTTCGCTGTCTGAAACTTGCCCGGGATTTCGATAGCGTATTTGCTGGAGTTGGCGTACATCCATCTGACCTTACAGGTGAACTCACTCAAAAAGATCTGGATCAACTCCGCAATATGGCGACCGACGAACACGTGATGGTCATGAGCGAAGTCGGACTCGATTACCAGGAACATTCACCAGATCGAGAGATGCAGGAAAGAGCATTTCGTTCACAACTCGGAATTGCCCATGAAGCCGAACTGCCTGTTGTGTTTCACATGAGATTCGCCACGGCAGATATGATCAGAGTTCTACGTGATGAAAACGTATCGGCACTTGGAGGAGCAGCACACTATTTCCAAGGGAACCATCGTGAAGCCTCGGCTGTGATCGATCTTGGCTGTTACATCTCATTGGCCAAGCCATTGCTACGCCTTCCTGAATTACAAGAGGTGGCCCGGGCAATCCCACTCGAATGGATCGTCCTCGAGACCGACTGTTATCCGCAGCCATTTAAGGGCAACCGCGAAAAGTGGACTGAGCCCAAAGATGTGCCAGTCGTGGCTGCAAAACTTGCGGAATTAAAATCTATAAGTGTCGCGGAAGTCATGGAATCTACCACGGCGAACGCTCTAAAAATGCTTGGTTCTAGATCGGACTCTGTGGCCTCTGTTTTGTGAGTGGCATTAGTGGGTATTTCAGGACTGATTTGATCCGATTTAACAGGTTCAATTGCTTCGTTGAACAAAGTTTCCCACGTATAATTTGATTCCTTGCCCATATAGAGAGACCGATATCCATGACAATGCTTAATAGAATCGGAATTAAGTCAGATACGTGCCGGACCGCTTTCAAAGAGTGGGCCACCACTATTGACGCGCTAGCACGCGGTGAACAAATCGTCATCCTCCGAAAAGGAGGAATACATGAGCCGAATCTCCATTTCGAGATCGAACATAATCGTTTTTTATTCTTCCCGGGTTACCTTCATCAAAACGCTGACCTTCTGAAACCGCGTTACCGACCCCTCCTCGGAAATGAACAACAGCATGATCCCTCAAAAGTCACTTTGAGCCTTTATGCCGAAGTGGCACAAGTAATCGAACTGGAATTATCAGAAGCCAAAAGCGCCACAGATGCACTGGAACCATTCCATATATGGGCGCCAGGATATGCGCTTAAACGGGTCCACTGGAAGCCACTCCATGAACTCAACGTCATAATCTTGCGCTGCTACAAGACCGAAATTCCGACCACAATACCTGTGCTCCCCGAATATAGCGGTTGTACGTCGTGGGTAAATTTGGAATCCGAGGTGCCACTTGGGAAAATGACACCCGTGATCTCGGACAAAGATTTTGAACAGCAAGTTAAAGAAGTTAGGGGTGCTATAGCCTCTGCTCGAAAAACTGCTTGAGATCATTAACCCACAATTCCCGAAACCTCATCCCAAGAAAGGCCCACCTTGCAATACCGGACCCTAGCCGGAACAGACCTAAAACTTTCGACGATCGGCTTCGGCGTGTGGAGTGTTTCTACAGGTTGGTGGGGGCCTGTCGACAAAGATGCAGGTGAAGCACTGCTTAACAGAGCGTTCGATAGGGGCGTTACTTTCTTCGACACAGCCGATACCTACGGTGAGGGTTACGGCGAAGAAATAATGAAAAATGCCCTCTCTGGCCACCGCCAAGAAATCATTATCGGCACTAAGTTCGGATACGACCTAGATGCCGAGCGTGAAGGCCATAAAGAACGCCCACAGAAATGGAACCCCGAGTTTGTGGTCAAGGCCTGCAACCGCTCCCTAAATCGGTTGGGTACCGACTATATTGATTTCTACCAAGCGCATAACGCCCGACTCTCTGCAATTGAAAGAGACGACTTGTTCGACACACTGGATGGCCTTGTACAAGCAGGGAAAATCCGATCATACGGAATTGCCGTGGGTCCAGATATCGGCTGGGTTGAAGAAGGAGAGTACACGCTCCAATCACGCCAAGTCCCTGCTCAGATCATATACAACGTGTTCGAGCAAGAACCTGGACGTCGGTTTATTCAAGTGGCAGAAGAACAAAACGTTGGAGTAGTCAGCCGAGTACCCCATGCATCCGGACTCCTAGACGGAACATACACGCGGGACACTCCGATTGAGTTCGATCCCAGTGACCATAGGACATACCGGAAAAAACAATGGCTTGAGAAGGGCCTGAACAAACTGGATGAGATCCAGTTCTTGTTTGAGAACAATGAAGGGACCGTTGCGCAGATCGCGCTAAAGTTCGTACTGAAACCGGAGATCGTAGCGTCCTGCATCCCAACGATGACCACGATAGATCAGTTGGATGAATTCATAGATTCGGCAGATCTTGCCGACGTCCCAGATGAGGAAGTTTCGCGTTTGGCCCTACTCTACGATGATAATTTTGGCCAAGGTGAGCATGATCCGATCAAATCTAGCCTCACAGAGTCCGGATACCGCGACTAACCTTTGCAAATAGATAACTCGTGTGGTTCGGATACGAATCAGCTGGCCATCATTCCGACTGACACAACATTATTCGTTGACTGCAAGCTGCCAGTGGGTATTGTCGGTACGTCTTCTATTCCCTCGTCTCCCCTTCCTACCCCGAACTCGGCGTTGCTTACCCTTATTGACGTTAGCCCGCTTCAACTCTTCCTCTAACATTGTAAAGTCACGTTGAGGAATAATATGCAGGCTACCCATCAGCGCTAGATTCCACATGTCTGGTGCCCACTTGCGAACGTACTCCAAGCGGGGGCCAACCTCCATGGCATCTACCCATTTTTCCTCATCGACCAAAACATCTGCTCGCATTTTGACACGATGTGGAAAATCTTCTTCCTCCCGGTGAGATTTCCATAGAGGGTCGTGGTCTTCAAAATGATCAGAGGTCAACGTAGTAGACGCTACGAACATCCTGCGGTCTGAAATATAGAAGATCATTCGATCGTCTTCAGCCATTCGGACAGCTTTACGTCGCTGGCGTGTGTCAACCCCCTGAATGGCGAATTCTTGTTCCCTTGTGACCCGAAAATTCTCTTCGGTCAATGAGAGAAGCCAGTAAGTTTTACCCATTAAATTTGATTTAAGGCACTCGCATAGAGCTAGTGGAAGGGTAGATTGCTCAGGCCATCCTATCAGCGATCTCGTTTATAACCGATAGGCGAAAGTATCAGTAATCGAGGAGTGTAAACTCATTGTTGTTATGAGCCTTAATCCAGCGCGTCACTAATGCA
This sequence comes from Dehalococcoidia bacterium, assembly GCA_046583495.1. Lineage (GTDB taxonomy): Bacteria > Chloroflexota > Dehalococcoidia > Lucifugimonadales > Lucifugimonadaceae. The sequence goes on along the minus strand of JAYGCF010000070.1, from coordinate 23,202 downwards.
CGCAGAAACACGGAAATTCAGATGTCTTCGCCAAAATTAATTGCACTAGCTTCCGCAGCTACCACTGAGGTAATGGTGGGACTACGTAAAGACCAAATGTCTCTGCCGACATCCTGTGATAATTTTGACGTTCGTTCATTGGTGATTCATATGGCCGGGGTTTTTGACAGTTCAGCAAAGGCCGCAAAAAAAATACAAGCTGCCCCCCCTGTACAGCCTGAAGACCTACTCGGTGAACACCCCGGTTCAGCACTGAAGAATCTAAGCGCAAAAATGGCATCGGAGTGGGACACGCCTGACTCTTTTGAGGGGCGGACATTCTTCGGAACACGCGAAATGTCTGCGTATATGGCAGGAAATATCTCCTTCTTTGAGACGTTGATCCACACATGGGATCTGGCCGCTGCCACCGGTCAGACACTCGACCTACCGGAAGACCTGGCTGAAGCAGCCCTGATCGCAGCCCAACGAATTTGTGGTGACCGTGCCAGGGAGGTCGGCGCGTTCGGACCAGAAGTGTTGGCGCCGCCAGACGCTGACGGATTTGAGAGAGCACTTGCTCTATCTGGAAGAAATCCTCATTGATTGGCTCAATCTGAAATCATCCAAAGAGAAACGCGTCGCCAAATATATACAACGCTTGTTCTTACACAGGCACTCTGCAACGATGGAGTGATCGCACGGGTTTTCGTTTCTGATTAAATACCCATTTCACCCAACTCGAAATAACTCCCCTTTACGATGGTGCCATAGTGCTATCTTTACGGTTTTGGTCGCGCTTTATTTGTCAGGATTCAGGAATGTCGCTGGAACAAGCTCCGCAACTCAAAGCGCCTGATGCGCCGATCGTTTTTAAAGTCTGGTACGACTACATCTGACCCTGGTGTTATATCGGGCTGGCTCGGCTCGACAAATTGGCGACCGAATTCAATATCGAATTCGACTACCGTGCTTTCATGCTTCACCCGGAGATACCACCAGAAGGCAAGGCACGACAGCCGCGCCACGGTGAAATTGAAGGCGGCCTGAGTCCTCGTATCTCCACGCTAGCTAAAGAAGAAGGCATCGTCATGCGGCGGGCAAAGTTGACCCCCTACACAATCCACGCGCAGGCTATAACAGAGTACGCAAAAAGGTTCGACAAGGCCGATGAGTTCCATAGGGCTGCCTACAAAGCGTTCTGGGACGAAGGTATGAACCTGGGCAGTTTTGATGTCTTAGCTGACATAGTAAAAAGCGTCGGACTTTGCTGGGATGACATTCGTCCAAGGTTGGAATCGCGCGAATATGACCGTCTGATTCAGGACCAGAGCGATGAGGCAATGCAACTTGGTGTGACTGGCGTTCCTGGCTTCCTTATTGACGATAAGTTCTGGTTCACGGGTGCACAGCCGTTAGAGATGTTCCGCCTAGCCGCCAGGAAAGCTCTGGAAATTCGTGAACAACAACAGGATCAACCAATCGGTATAGATATGCGGCCTGATGACCGTTAGACCTCTTTGCTACGCACAGTGAGTCCTTGATCGCACCATTTCAACTTTAAACCGTTTCAAGGGACACAACTTATTGTTCTATAGCCTAGAACTCAAATGAACAAAAGGTTGCGTCACACGCCAATTCAAACCAACCTGTTCAGGAGACCAGAATGTCTATTCGACCCCCATTAGAAGGCGTCAGAATTCTGGCGATATCACAGTTCGGAGCAGGACCATTCGGAACCACCGTACTCTCGGACATGGGTGCAGAGGTAATCAAGATAGAGGATCCGGGGGCCGGGGGCGATGTAGCCCGTTACGTTCCTCCCTTCGAAATAGATCGCGACTCCTTGTACTTCCAGGCGTTCAATAGGGGTAAAAAGTCAATCACTCTGAACCTCCGTACCGAATCTGGCATGTCGGTCCTTCACGATCTCGTCAAAGAGTCTGACGGCGTCTATAACAACTTGAGAGGAGACCTTCCAGCGAAGCTTGGATTAAATTACCAAGCACTTGGCCGATTTAACCAAAAGGTCGTCTGTTGTTCATTATCTGGGTTCGGGTCCACCGGACCACGCGTTTCTGAGCCAGGTTACGATCACCTAATCCAGGCTTACGCGGGGTACATGTCGCTGACTGGTGAGCCAGACGCACCACCCGCTAAGTGTGGCGTCTCAATAATCGATTTCGCCGGTGGATATGCTTCCGTGCTGGGACTGATGATCGGACTCTTTGACGCGCAGCGTACGGGGATCGGACGGAATGTCGATGTTTCATTGCTTGATACTGGTATCGCCATGTTGTCCTACTTCGCTTCATGGACCTTGAACCGTGATTGGGAACCAAAACGGCAGGAGAATTCCAGTCATCAAACCCTGCTGCCTTCCCAAAACTTCCGTACTCGGGACGGATGGATAGTGGTGTTCTGTGCCAAAGAAAAGTTCTACGAAAATCTTGTGTTGGCAATGGGACGTCCGGACATGGTGAAAGATCCTAGATATGCCAATTTTTCCTCCCGGCTACAGAACCGGGATCAGTTGATCCCAGAGCTCCAGACGGAGTTCGAGAAGAGGGATACTGAAGACTGGCTTTCCAGGCTTCGAGGAGGCGTCCCGTGCGCGCCCGTAAACTCTGTCGCCGACGCTCTACAGGATCAGCAGGTTCTAGCCCGTAAGATGATCTTAGAAGTCGAGCACCCGGAATATGGCACCATCCGACAAGTCGCTTCGCCAATAAAGACAGAGGGCGTCATTGAAAAGCCAACACCTGGACCAAATCTGGGAGAGCACACAGAGCAAGTATTGAAAGAAGTCCTCGGTTATTCCGTGGACAGAGTCTCTTTATTGCGATCTGAAGGTACATTCGGGTAACAGAAGTCGCTGACCGGATTTTGGGACGCATATGCGGCATCTTATTGGAACAAAGTTATCCAACTCAGAAGAAACTCTTATGCATATTCTTATGACCGACGAAGTGCGTGACCATATAAAAGGTCTTGGTAGACCTATCGCTCTCGATTATCTGGCTGCCGTCGGTTGAGGTGGCCATGCCAAGGTGTCAGTCGACACCTATGCCCGTAAAGCGAACTTGAAATTCTACGAGCCTGTTCAATATCAAGGCGTGGAGCTTTTAGTTGCGAAAAATCTCGTGTCGCAGGCCCCCGAGGTGACACTTGAGATGAGGAAATTCCTGATGTTCAAGTGGATCAAGGTCCGCGCCATGATGTACGGCCACTCCACTTGAAGTAGCAGTCACTAACCGACCGTGCGTCGATAAAAACAGCGATTAGGGCTTGGGTCTCCAACTCGTTAGCGCAGCCGAGACCATTACTGAAACCGTATCAGGCCCAGACAAGTTCCGAGTTGACTCGTGGAGTCTAGATATCTCATATCTAACCCTCTCCCGAACAGATTCCAGACTAGGCGCGGAGCCAAGGCGGTTTCCATTCCGCAACATTTCACTCAACAGAGGCGTTGCATCGGATTCCGGTGGCTCGGCATCTGCTGATGTTAGATGATCGTGCAGAATCTTATGGTCGTCCTTTTTGTAACACCGCCACACCTGTTTCGGCCCAGGAAGAGTAGCCTTCCCCATGCCTAGTTTAGCAACGTAATTTCCTGAGTAAGCGACCTGTTTGTAAACAGCATCTGACCATGGAGCGTCGGCAGATACTCCTGCTTTTGTTCCGACGCCATATGCGTTTATGGGAGCACCGCTTTTGACCAGCGAATCGATGGAAAATTCATCTAAACCTCCACTGGCAACGATCTGTACAAATGGCAAACCCGCGTCGTCCAACATACCCCTGATGATACTTGCGAGCTTACTCAAATCACCGCTATCAAGTCGTACTCCGACCAGGCGGTGACCTTTTGACTCAAGCTCATGGGCAACGGTAATTGCCGCGTCTACACCTTTTAGTGTGTCGTACGTATCGACTAACAACGTAGTTGTATCTGGAAAGGCTTCTGCGTAGGCTCTGAACGCATCGATTTCGCTATTAAAACTAGTGATGAAAGCATGCGCCATAGTCCCGATTGTGGGCAGCCCGTACAGGGCACCAGCGCGAACATTGCTGGTGCCGGCAAAACCTCCAATGTAGCTCGCCCGGGCAAACTTATTTGCAGCATCAGTGCCATGGGCGCGGCGGGACGCAAAATCCACCACATCTGCTCCACTGGCGGCGTGAACGATACGAGCCGCTTTACTAGTAAACAAACTTTGCATATTCACCTGGTTGAGCAGGTAAGTTTCGACTATCTGACCTTGAATCACCGGAGCCGTTACTTCCACTACCGGTTCATTGGCAAAAAAAGGTGTCCCCTCATCCATAGCCCTGACATTACCCTCAAAGTTAAAACCAGACAGATACTCAATAAAGTCCTCGCCGAACTGTTTGGTACTTCTGAGGTAGTTGATATCCTCGTCGGTAAACCTGAGGTTCTCGAGATAGTCGATTAAGTTTTCCAGCCCAGCGAACAGCAGATATCCACGATTGGAAGGAAGATTGCGTACGAACAGGCTGAAAGTGGCTACATCGGTCTGCCCGGAACGCAGGTACGCCTGAGCCATCGTCAACTGATAGAGGTCCGTGAACAAGGCTCCTGAAGGGGCATATTGAGACATTGCGGACAGTTTATCTCCGAAAGTAGATGCCGATCCCGGTCACTCCTGTAACTGCTTCCGTCAGAAGACGAATTCTGGGCCCGGGACGTATTTAAACCGTTCCAGTGCATCATCTCGGAGAGTGAATCCAAGCCCTGGCACTGTTGGCGCGTAAACCCTGCCGTCTGGGCGAACGTCGTACTCTTCTTCAAAGAGTTCGTACATCATCGGCATGTATCCCTGGCTTACCTCGAGAATATGGCAATTCGGCGTCGACATTGCAACGTGGATGCTGGCAGCAAACAGAACTCCCATACCCCACGCGTGGGGAGCCACGCGGATACCACGAGCAGATGCGAGCGCTGAAATACGTCTAATTTCCGTATATCCCCCAGCCCGTGCGATGTCCGGTTGCGCAATGTCACAGGCCTGATTATCGAATAGCGACTGGAAATCATAACGAGTGAACTCGCGCTCTCCGGTTGCAATTGGAGTAGTCGTGGAACGACGTACATTTGCAAGGCCAGAGTGATCGTCAGGGGAAATTGGTTCCTCAAACCACGCCACGTTGTACTTTTCCATCACCTTAGCGAGTTGAATTGCGGTTGACACAGGGAACGCGCCGTGAGCATCAAGCATCAGTTCCACGTCTGGGCCAATCCCTCTACGGGCAGCGGCAATACGTATCTCGGCGTTCTTTATAGAGAAACCGTCACCGCCGACAACACGCATTTTCACGGCATCAAATCCCTTGGCGGCATAGCCAGCCATCTCGGCCTCTGCCTCTTCGCCAGGTGCCCAACCACCGCTGCCATATCCGCGTATATTGTCGCGAACAGCCCCGAGCGCCTGATAAATTGGCACGCCCATAATCTGGGCCTTGACGTCCCACACCGCCAGATCAACCCCGGATATAGCCTCGATCGTCACTCCACGACGTCCCTCCTGCGGCTGGGTGTTCCCTCTCTCAAGAGCAGGTTTCCAACGAGAGCCGTTATACATCTTCTCCCAGATAAATTCCGAGAATATCGGGTCTTCACCGACCACTGCTGGACCAAGCTCGAATTGCACGATTGCCGCGATTACTTCGGGACTCCCAAGCGAAGCACCCAAGCCCTTGAAACCGTCATCAGTCTCCACCACGATCAATGTCGCGTCGCTTTTGACCTTGGTACCCAGGTCGTTCCTGTGCTGCCGTTCAAGTGGTACCGGATCGGACATAGGAATGGCTTTCACGGACGTGATCTTTGACATGAGTCTCTTTCTCTCAACACTTTGGTTTCTGCGTTAATGCAAAGTTTTCTTGAACAATCTGAGATTATTTGATCCAAGTATTTTCTTTACCGCTGTTTCATCATGGCCACGATTAAGCAAGCCACGCGTGAGATTGGGCAATCGACTTATATCTTCCAACCCGACCGGAACGGAAGACACTCCGTCATAGTCAGACCCGATTCCAACGTGGTCTACTCCAGCCAACTTCACAGCCAGATCGAAGTGATCTAAAAGTCTGTCGATTGAGGCACCTGGTTTACCATCGGGCTTGTGAATACGTTCAAACTGGTCCCGAAACAAAGATCGTTCAGGATTTAGGAGTGGCACAAACGGCGGATGATCTGGGCCACCAATAAATGGCGATGCAAAGTTGATGTTGATGACACCGTCAGACTGCCCCAGCGCAAGAATCATATCGTTGGTCATATTGCGTTTAGCATCCTGAAGGGAGCGACACGAAGAGTGTGAAGCAAACACAGGGCCTTCAGAGACTTCCAGTACATCGTAGAAGGCCTTATCAGATATGTGCGACACGTCAGGCAAAATACCGATTTGGCCCATCTCTTTGACGATGTCCTTCCCCATATCTGTTAAACCGTCATGGGGTTCATCGTTGCAGGAATCACACCAGGCAGTAGCGTACTGCCAAGTCAGAGTTATCGAGCGAATTCCGGCTCGGTGTAGTTCCCTGAGGACGCTGAGGTCGCTACATATAGCGTTACCACCTTCGATGGTAAGGAGGACAGCGATCCGCCCTTCAAGATAGATGCGTTCAATGTCATCGCCTGTGTAAGCGATCTCAAGTACGTGAGAGTACTCGCCCACAGTCCTACGCATAGCGTCAATGCCTTGCATTACATACTTAAGAGACCCAACATCGTCGTACAGGTCGTCGTCCACCCAGATAGCAAACATTGCAGCGCCGACCCCACCCGCACGAAGTCTTGGTATGTCCACATGCCCTACATCAAGCCAGGTTCCAAAATTTGGTTGCCTCGACATGATATGAGTAAGAGTATCGATATGCGTATCGACCACTAGGGACCTGCGATGCAGATTCTCCACAAGTTCATCGGTAGTGTTAGTCGCGGTCATCCCACCGTCCGGGTTGCACTTAATTCCCTGCCAAGAGGCTGCTTACCTTCTTAACCAACGATCGCCTTTGCCAAAATGGCTTCATTCAGCTCAAGCCCGAGTCCTGGCCGGTCAGGCAATTGAATCCTGCCATCTTCGGGCATTATCGGATCCTTAAACAGCGACGCTATCTGGTCGAGGTCACCAGAAAATTCATCAGAGAATTCGTGCGGGCGGATAGCATTACCCACCGTAGAATAGGCATGAAGAGAAGCAGCGCTATTGATCCCAGCAACCGGACTATGAGGCATCACCGGTTTATTCCGGATCACCGCCACTTCATATACCCGCTTCACCTCTGAAATACCTCCAACATTCAGTATGTCCGGTTGGAGAATATCTGGATTTGCCTGATCAATCAGATCACGGAAGCGCCAGCGGGATGTTTCCTGCTCACCAGTTGAAATTGGCACGTCCAGTGCGTCTACAACCTGTTTTAGACCCGGCAAATCATACTGAGGAAGTGGCTCTTCAAAATGGGCACACCCCAGATCTTGTAAACGTTTGCCTTGCATGATCGCAGTTGAAACCGAATAAGCGTTGTTGGCGTCGAAGCCGAGAGGACAGTCGTCGGGGAGCCACTCTCGGACCGTCTTGAAGATCTGGAAGTCTTTCTCAGGGTCTGCATCCTGTCGGTAATCTCGCCAGTCCATACGTACCTTGAAGAACTTGAACCCCTGTTCATAACCCCGTTGAACATCGGATAACATCTGCTCCGGTGTCTTCTTCCAGCCGTTACCCTGGCTCCAGTAGAGCGGGATGTCGGTTCGCGCAGCACCTCCCATCAATGACGAGAGTGGCATATTCGCGGCCTTGCCCATGATGTCCCACAGAGCGATGTCTATAGACCCGACGATCTGTGGAGGCAACCGAGTTGCGTGTTCCCCGTCACCGAGCGTGAGTGCCTCCCAGTGCCTCGTTGGCTGCAGGGCGTCTTTGCCCACCAGCATTGGTTTAACTATCTCATCCAAATAGGCCTGTGTAACCGCAAGAGAACGCCCTCCATCTGCTATACCGTTCACGCCTTCGTCTGTGAACACTCGGACGAGAGTTCTACCGGTGGTGAGCAGATTGACCGTTATGTCGGTGATTTTCATGGGAGATCCCGATGAGCCTTTCAGATCAGCCGTTTATGCGACTTGTGTCGATAGTTAAATCAGATCTGTGTAGTAATGAACCAGTAAATAGCAGCGACGACAACTATCAAAGGAAGAAGTGCCATCAAAAGAGCCGTCAAAATCGATTTTCCAATCATTATCGGTATCCCAATAACGATCTTTTTGATGATCCAAAACACGAGTTTGAACGGTAGTCTAATCAATGTTCCCAAATTAGCCATCTCCTTGATATTTACGGAGTTGCAAGATCCAGTTTTAGGAATAGTCAGGACTATATCGACATCATCATCCCCATCAACAACCTGCACTAATTAACATACGTTAATAGCGGCGCACTATTCCACGAACCGTCTCGTATGTCGAGCAGCACGCGGTGATATTGCATCGAAACACTGGGTGGTGATATGAGAATGCTTACTGACTATCCTCGATGATGCCGGACAGATCAACCCAAAGGCCTAATCCGGAGACCAACTGCGATCCAATAAATGAGTCAATCGAGCCACGTGCGCTGCCGCCAAGGGTCCACGATCTATCGCAGCAACATTAGCCTCCAGATGATCTATCGATGAGGTGCCAGTCAAAACAGACGTCACAGAGTCTTCGTCTAGACCAAATCGGTACGCAGCTTCCGCTAAGGACCCGACATCGCCGGAAAGTAACCAGTCGAAAGGCGTACAGCCTGTCAGCGCGTCCTTCGATATGGTCCCATCCGCGCGCCACTGCGCCAGCCGTGCTTCCATCGCTGTCGGATTCGATAGTGTGGTTCGGACCACGGCCATATTCACGATACCAATGTCATGCCTCTTGGCTAGTGGCAATGCCTCTTTTGAAGCCCATTGATTCATGATCCCGTACTTCAACATCACTACATCCCACATCTCTGGATTGGCAGTAAGTGCCTTGACAACACCCTCAAACTTCGGCTCTCTCTTGATCGTTTGCGTAAAGCCTATGTAGCCAATCTTGCCCTCTTCCTTAAGGCGCATTGCCTCAGGGTACAGACGATCCCTGTGCTCCTCGTAGATAGCTTCGTCGATCATATGAAACAGAAAAATCTCAATGTGGTCCGTCCGCATACGTTTGAGGCTGCGTTCTACCGAATTCGTGAGGGTGATCCCGCCATTAACAAGCCATTCACCTCCGCCCCATTTCGTCTCAAGGACATACGAGTCTCTTGGCACACCTCTGAGGGTTTCTCCCAAGTATTTTTCGGAATCACCGTAACCTCCGGCCGTATCGAAGAAGTTAATTCCAAGATCCAGAGCCCGGCGAATAAATGCATGACGCTCTAATGACGTCATACCTTCATTTGCACCAAACTTTCGCGCTCCCCCAGTGCCATAGCCGAGCGCAGAAACCTTAAGACCGGTCCTACCAAGCCTCCTGTATTCCATACCTATGCCTTAATCACCGGCAGGATAATCCTCGATGGCCGTGCAGCGTCATGAAACACTGTCTGGCGCGCCACAGATAATTCCGCATCCTGCCAGTCTTCTCGGCCAGTGTTGTGGTTTCGGTCGTGGTTCGGGTAGTCACTAGATGAAATATCTATTCGTATTCGGTGTCCTGCCTTGAACAGATTACTAGTTGGCAACAAGGCCAATTCGAACTCATATATCTCGTCCGGTGTCATTAGTTCTATGGGTTCATCAAGTCCATTCCGGAACCTGGCACGCTGGAATCCATAACAGAGGTTTATTGCTTTTCCGTCCGGGTAGACGTCAATCAACTTAACTGTGAAATCAGTATCTATAGCATTTGAGGACGCGTACAGTCTAAGCACCGGGTTACCCGTCACCTCTATCGCCTGGGCCAGAGGCGCAGTCTGGTATACGAGGATATCCCGACGGTGTGCGTTGATACTTTGATCAAACGGTCCATCCTGTCCATTTGGAAGGTACAAACTCATCACTGGATCGCGTGGATCATAAACATAAGAGTCTGCAGTCTCGGCACCGGGCCCTTCTGGCGACAACTTCCCGTCACCGTCAGGTGTCATAGCACCTCCATGTGAATGCATAAAGAATTCGACATCCACGATCCGCTTGGGTGGCCAGTCCTGCTCTCGTCTCCACTTGTTAGCACCCATCACAAATATATTGACCGGATCACCATCCATCACGCCGTTCTGTGAGCCCTTAAGCCAGTAATCGAACCAGAACGACGCCAACTCTACCCAATCGGTCTCAGCGTTGGGACCAAAGTCCATGTCCCCCGTCACACTCGGCATTTCGTTGGCGTGCGAATACGGCCCTATAAATAATCTCTGGTTAGACCGAGCACGAACAGTTGGAGCTTCACTGATCATGTGGTTGTACATATCTGTAGTCGAAACGAGTCGATCGTACCAACCAGTCCGATGGAAAACCGGTAGATCAATCTGCGAGAATTTTCCAATGAAACCAAAACGGTCTTTATGATGGTTTTGAAGCCAGTCCTGAAAGCCCTCGCGCAACCCGCCAATGGCCTCTAAAGGCAATTCGCTCCATGGCAAGAACCAAAGCCATTTCTCTCGATTAGCAATACGTGCAATGGCCTGGTAATCAGCGACCGTATTCGGTCCTTGAGGTTCATCCAGCCACTTCTGGGTGTCCGGTGCCATCAACCCTATTAGCCATTGAAGTGCCCGTCCCGGTCGGAATACACCACCCATCTCCCAGTCAGTCGTCTTTGGGCCCATGCCACCAGTGAACATAGTCACAAGATGTGGCGGCATGAGTGGTGCAAGCATCCATTGGGCCCACGACGGATAAGAGTATCCGAATGTTCCAACCTTACCGTTCGACCATGACTGCTCAGCTGCCCATTCAACCGTGTCATACCCATCCTCTGGATCGTCAAACTCGGAACCGTACATAGGTCGATACAAACCTTCCGATTCCCAACGTCCGCGTTTGTCCTGTACCACCACTGCATATCCGTGATTTGCTAGTCCCCGATAACGTTCAACGTCGCTCTCTCGGGACTTGTCATACGGTGTCCTGCAAACAAGTGTCGGAAATCCATTTGAAGAATCTATCCGGCCTACCTGTCCTATCGGGACTACCCGATCTGGAAGATACACATCGGCCCGTAAAAGCGTGCCGTCCCGCATAGGTGTAATTACGTTTTGTTCTACGGTTATAGCGTGTTTGACCAGAGGCAATAGTGCGGCCTTCCGTTTTGTGCTGACATGGGGTTTGAGGAGTCGATTAGGATATCCTCCTGGTCTGGATATCTCAGCTGACAAGGTCCAACCGATTCCAAAGATTTCACTCCTCGGCAATAGAAGACATGAAAGGCAGGCCCATCTATGACAGAGCGCAAAACAATTGTTTCCATTGATGGTGAGGACTGGCTGATCAACGGAAAAGTAACGTTCCCTGGCAGGGAGTACAAGGGTTGCAGGATTGAAGGTCTCCTCATAAACAGCCGCATGGCCAGCGGTATTTTCGACGATGAGAACCCGTTCACTGCTGGGCTTTGGAAATATCCAGATACAGGCGTTTGGGACGCCGACCGCAACACCGATGAGCTAATAGCCATGCTGCCGGAATACAGGCAATATGGCATTAACTGCCTGCCATTTAATCTCCAGAACAGCTCTCCTCTCGGCTACTACCGAAGCGATCCGGATAACTTACAGGAACTCCGAGAGCGCATCCACGCCGATCACCCCGATGCAAAAGACGAGGACATTTGGGCCGGCCTACTGCTAGAGGTTGAATCCCAGCCCTGGGTCTCTGGTGCGTTTAATGCCAACGGCTCCCTCAAGAAAGCCTTCATGGAACGGGCAGAACGCCTCATCGATGCAGCCGACGCCCAGGGGATGGTCGTGATACTGGGGCTTTTCTATCAAGGACAAGATGAGCGGCTTGCCGACACTCGATCAGTCAAACAGGGAGTGGTGAACGCCTGTGAGTGGGTCCTAGAAAAGGGTTATACAAACGTCACTATTGAAATAAACAATGAGGTTAATGTTCCGACATACGAACATCCCATTCTCAAAGAAGATCGGATCCACGAACTAATTGATCTCGCAAAGAGCGTCTCGGTAGGAGACAACCGCCTGCTCGTCAGCACGAGCTGGACAAGACGAAGTTCCCCTTCACCAGAAGCGATTAAATCTTGCGACTACATACTTCTTCACGGAAACGGGTTAGTGGACCCCAACGATGTGTCTAAATCCGTAGACAACGTGCGTAGGGTCCCAACATATACACCTATGCCGATCTTGTTCAACGAAGATGACCACTTCAACTTCGATCAACCGCTTAACAATTTTATGGCTGCACTATCTCGGCACTCGGGATGGGGATATTTCGATCCAGCGACCGGAGCCGGCGGCACACCTTTCTACGGTGATTATGAAAACGGGTTCCAATGCTTACCGGTCAATTGGCGTATAAATACTGAACGAAAAAAATCTTTCTTCGATTTTTGCAAAGAAGTAACAGGGGCTTAGGCCTCATATCGCAAGAACTCCGATTCGGACGAAGAACGAAACCTCGGTCAGCATCATGAGCTGCAGTTCTTACATGGTTTACTGATCATAGTTATACGTAGTTGCCCTTATTGATCACCGTGTTCTCACATATGTACGAACCTGATGACGAAAGCGACTACCGCAACATCTGACCTTGGAACAGCGGGTGAGTAGGGCCAAATGCGTCTATGGATGTCCCCGTCACCGCCGCGCTCTCCTCAGATGCCAGATACAACACAACGTTGGCCATCTCTGCGACCTTGATCAGTTGTCGGTCAGGTCGGACGCCACCAATCATCCGAAGCATCTCCGTCTCCACACCGCCAGGGCACACACAGTTAACTCGAATACCATACTCAAAAGTTTCGGCCGCCAGGGTCTCGGTCAGGTTGATAAGTCCGGCCTTCGCTGCTCGATACGGCCCCCTGCCTTTGGAGCCGTGCCGACCACCAATACTGGAGATGTTAACTATGTTGCCCGAACCTTGTTCCTTCATCTTCGGAATGACGGCGCGAGCGCAAAGGTATGGGCCGGTCAGATTCACGTCTAAGACAGCTCGCCACGCATCAGGCTCTATGTCAGTCACATCAATATGCGGAAGATTTATCGCAGCGTTGTTGACCAGTACATCAACTCGTCCCCAATGTGAAATGACCTCATCGACAAGTTCCTGAACGCTGGACTCGTCCGACACATCGCAGACAACACCGATCGCCTCACCACCGGCAAGGGCTATCTCATGAGCTACGTCCGCAACCTCATTCGCTGTCCTCGCAGTTACGACAACGCGAGCGCCCTGCATAGCAAACTCTGATGCAATTGATTTTCCAATCCCACGTCCACCACCAGTGACGATCGCGACTTGCTCATTGAATCTGCCTGCATCCATCAACATCACCCACTGACCCGTGCCCACTTGCGCAGGCTTACCATCTCGCGTGGTGGGTCTTGGTGCCGGCCTACCTCCACGTAACTGACCTCTGCTGCGTAAATATCACCTTTTGAATCGACCGCCACTGAGTGCAACCAGTTGAATTGATCTGGCTCCTCACCAGGAAGACTTGCCCCAATCTTCTGAATAATGTTGCCATCCCGATCATAGATACCTATCTTGTGGCCCAAGTTTGGAACCCCATGCTGCACAGGTGGAGGGCCTTGTTCACATATGTAAACGTTTGTGTCTTCGCCTTTGCCTGTGAAGCACGCCACAGCCTTATGGACATGCCAACCTTTCACAAACTCGCCTTCGGTAGTGAACACCTGAACACGGTGATTCTCACGGTCGCAGACGATTACTTGCCCATCGCCAAACATCGATACATTGTGCGGTAATGAAAACTGCCCAGGGCCGGTGCCCGACTCGCCCCAAGACAACAAATGTTTTCCTTCTTTATCGAAACGGTGTATGCGGGAGTTGCCATAACCATCTGAAACGAAAATGTCTCCACTGGACTCATCTACCGCAACCGAAGTCGGTCGATTAAACATCTCGCCAGACTCCCTAGGGGCCGGTACACCGGTGCCTATAGTCATCAGCGTATTGCCCTTCTTATCGGTCTTGGACATTCGATTACCAGAGTCGTCGGTAAGCCACAGATTATCCTCAAAATCCACCGTGATCGCATGGGCCCGCGTGAACCGCGTTCCAATCCATCTAGGAACCATGTTCCCGTAGGGATCTTCCATCAAAGTCACACCTTCATATGGTGTCTCATTGCCCCACCGGTCGACCATGTTTCCATCACTGTCAAACACAAGTACCGGGATATTCCCACGATTAAAGACGTAGACTCGGTCGTCCGAGTCTACGGCGACAGAGGTCGCTTCCTTCATCCAAATACCATGTGGAATTTTGGCCCAACCTTCCACAGGTTCATAGACGGTTGTAGCGGTGGCTGGTCCAGGCATTAAGTTGTGCCTTTCAATTTGTAAATGGTGGTATGCGAAGGACGCATGGTACCCGTTCCACAATCGGACTGAAACGAAACGTTGTTGATTACACTGTGGCTCCATATGCCATAAGTGTCGAATAATGTGAGTGAATATCGCTCAAGACCTACCAAGGGGCGATACTATTCTCATGAGGAAAATTGCTGCAAGATCAACCCCTTCATATAATGTCCGCTGCCCTCAATAGCGTCGACTCGTGTGAGAATGACGTTGAATAACTAAACTGAACGGGTCATATTCCAAAAGGAGCCCATAATCAATGTCGCATGAGCCTTACGCATTCCTCGGCGGGAAACAGCTCCCATTGTCCGAGGCGAAGGTAGGCGTCATGACACATGCCCTGCACTATGGCACTGCTGTGTTCGAGGGCGTCCGTGGGAATTGGAATGAGGAACACGGCAAGATGTACGTGTTCCGCCTTCGCGAGCACTACGAGCGCCTGCTTCGGGGATCAAGTATTCTGAAGATCGAACTTCCGTATACCGTGGAAGACCTTATCGAAATCACCAGGGATCTAGTGGAGCGAAACGGATACCGCGAAGACGTTTACATTCGTCCTCTGGCATTCAAAAGTGCTCAACTGGTTGCTAATCTCAAGTTGCATGAAGTCGAATCCGACTTCACGCTAATGGTTCAACCTTTCGGCGCCTACATTGAGAACGATGGGGCTATCAGGTGCCAAACATCCTCATGGCGGCGACCTGAAGACACAATGATGCCGACTGGCGTGAAATTATCCGGCCTCTACACCACCGGTATCCTCGCTAAGACAGAAGCTGTTATGGCCGGTTTTGACGAGGCAATCGTCATGAACCATGACGGCACCGTATCTGAAGGAACGGGAGAAAATCTATTCCTGGTACGAGACGGCGTCATCCATACCCCTAGTGAGACCGACAATTGTCTTCTAGGAATCACCCGGGATTGCGTGATACATCTCGCTAGGGAAGAGTTCGGAATAGAGGTCGTGGAACGGCGTATGCATCGGAGTGAGTTGTACCTCGCCGATGAGGTTTTCCTCACAGGTACAGCAGCTCATCTCACTGCCGTCGGAGAGTTGGACAACCGCAAGATCGGAAGCGGCGTAATGGGACCTGTCGCGCAGAAGCTTCAAGATATGTACTTCGACATCGTGGCCGGAAACAACCCGAAATATAAGCACTGGCTTGAAGAAATAACCCCAAGCGGGGGGTAGAGCCTACTGCTCAGTCGAAGAACCATCATTGAAACGACCTATGACCAGAATTTCCACCACTTACGGTCTGATTCGAAAGCCCCTCGCTCAAAGGCATGGCTAAGGTCGTGATTCGGCTCTCGCCCAGAAAGCAGCATTCGCGGGTTTTGGTCAAAGAGCTCAAAAGCCGTTTGTTCACCTGCTAATTCAACCACGCGTTGGTAAGCCCCAGATAGTTCCGGCGTACGTGCATCGACAGGTCGATGCGTATCCGATGCAATAAAATGCGCTGTTCCGTCGCGAATCAACTGCTCTGCAGATCGCTGTGCATCCCGTCCGAAATCGCCTAGCAAGCTGCCGGCTGTTAGTTGAATAAACATCCCATCTTCCACCATTCGCCTCACCTTTTTCCCATTCCGTTGAAGAACCACGTTTCGTTCTGGATGGGCTATAACCGGCACTAACCGGAGACCCTGCAAACGTGCGAGAACATCATCAACGTAATCTGGATACGAGGAGAATGGAGGTTCCGACAATATGAACCGCGTGTCTGAGATCGGCAGAGCCCGTCCATCCTCAACCCAACCTGGAAGTCCCAGTTCAATATGGTTCTCCATCCCTATGACTACTCGAACCACTGGACGATGAGGCTCCCTTTCCGCCCGAAGTCGACCATTCAACTCACTGACTAAGTTCCGCAAAACCTGGATCGATGAACCGAGCATGACATCGCGTTGGTGAGGTGTCGCGACCATGATCTCAGTCCCGTCGACCGCGGCGCGGCGCGCTATGTCAAGCGCCGCGGACATCTCCCGTGGACCATCATCGATCCCCGGCAACAGATGGGTATGGATGTCTACCCAGCCCAATGAACACTCCGTTCTCTACTTTTTTAAACGACGTAGCAGGTCACGATTCTAATTACCGTTCACGAACCATACAGTTTAGATTTTGGGGTGCGGCGGATCCACGTTAAGCGGAGATGAAACATGCAGTAAGTCAACCTCATCAATCAAGGTCAAGCACGTGCTATGAGTTGCCTGAAAGTCTCACCATGCTCAAACCCATTCTTGTATCCAGCGCGACGTGAACGCTCCCGCAATCGTTCACCAAATGCGTCTTGCCGTGTGGATTCATTCGCCAGTCCCATAACCTGTGAACTGTGCTTTCCCAATGCCTCAATCTGCATCTCTACGTTCTCGTCTGAAACTTGGACTATGACATCCGGATTATCGGCTCCCCAGAAGAGCAATCTCCGAACCTTATGGGGCTGGAGCCCTTCCTTGATTTGCTGTTCGGGGAAGTGCAAATGATCCCGCGCATACGGATAAATGGCATCAGAAGTTACCGTACCGGTCATCCGATGGTCTCGATGTTGGAAGCCATTGATACGGTGTGGATCATGCGTGAACACGGTATCTGGCCTGTGGGTTCTGATAGCGCGTACTAGTTCGCCACGAAAGACCCTCTCGTCTTCCAAACCACCGTCACTATGCGCCAGCATGATGACATCCTTGACTCCAAGCACTCTAGCCGCCTCAGACTGTTCTTTTTCGCGAAGCGGAACGATTCGCTCACTGGTCATATCGTCATCATTCGACCCCCCACTACCATCGGTACAAACTACATATACGACTTCACAGCCGTGTGAAATCCATTTTGCTACTGTTGCGCCTGTTCCGATTTCTGCATCATCCGGATGGGCACACACAACCATGGCCCGTTGGGGTATGTCGGTTATCACGTTAAATGGTTCTGAGCTCCCCGGTTGGTAAATCGATGCCTTAGGGCTCATCCGTTACAACATCTCCAAATAGACTGAAAATCAGTTTGCGAAGGTGTGCCTCATCCGTCAGTAATCGCAACGGCACAATGGATCAATCAAAACCAATGATAGCCGGGACCGGGAAGGGACACGTAGACTTAATGTACTTAATTAAACACTCGCCATATGGTGAAGATAGTGCCAGTGGCTTCAATGAGGATGACCCTCTCTAATGCAGCAAACTCTTGCGACCCAGGATCCGGAAGTCGCGGCCGCGATAGCCAACGACGTGACACGCCAGACCGACGAGATCAACCTGATAGCTTCAGAGAACTACGCAAGTCATGCCGTATTAGAAGCGACGGCGTCCGTACTAACCAATAAGTACGCTGAGGGTTATCCGGGACGTCGTTATTACGCAGGATGTGAAAACGCCGACATCGTGGAAACATTGGCCATTGACCGGGTGAAAAAATTGTATGGTGTCGAGGCCGCCAACGTTCAACCCCATAGTGGTTCGCAGGCAAATATGGCGGCTTACTTCGCAATGCTTAACACCGGAGATCGCATCCTAGGGATGCAATTGGACCAAGGCGGGCACCTTACGCACGGCTCTCCAGTCAACTTTTCAGGAAAACTATATGAGTTCGCTTCATACGGTGTCCTACGCGAAGAGGAAACGATAGATTACGAGGCAGTAGCTATCAAGGCAAGGGAATTCAAGCCATCGCTCATAGTTGCCGGAGCCACAGCCTATCCACGATTCATCGATTTTGCGCGGTTTCGGGAGATAGCAGATGAAGTTGGCGCGTTACTCATGGTTGACATGGCCCACATCTCCGGGTTGATTGCAGGCGGTGCTCATCCTTCCCCTGCCCCATACGCAGACCTAATCACTAGCACCACCCACAAGACACTGCGTGGTCCCCGAGGCGCGATGATTTTGTCCCGCGCTCCACTGGCACGTAGGGTTAATTCTGCTGTATTCCCAAATATGCAGGGTGGTCCAATGGTGCACACGATAGCCGCCAAAGCAGTCGCGTTTGCAGAAGCCTCAACTCCGGAATTCAAAACTTACACAAATTCCATCGTTTCTAACGCAAAGAGACTGGCTTCCAGCCTGTCAAAGGGTGGACTTCGCATCGTTTCAGGGGGCACCGACAATCACTTGATGCTACTGGACGTGTCCCCGTGGGACATGACAGGCCAAGAGGCGGAAGATGCATTGAGGGCATCCGGAATCATTTCCAACAAAAATTCCATCCCGTTCGACCAGCTTCCACCTCGTGTGACCAGCGGCGTACGCCTAGGTACGCCAGCGATAACCAGTCGAGGCATGAAAACCGAGGATATGGATACAGTGGCGGGGTTTATTCTTGAAGCATTGGGTGCAAAAGGGAAAAAATCAGCAATCGCATCGATACGTGGCAGAGTACGGGGGTTTGCATCCGATTTCACCGTCCCAGGAGTCAGTTAATGTCTACCCTGGAATATGTTGCTTTGAACGAATCATGAAAAGGCACTCGGGATTGAGCCTCTTCGTGATACACTTCTCCAGTTCAGAAAGATTGCATTCCAGAGGTCACTATTTAAGTTGCGCTACTACGAATTAATGTGGATTCTCGGCGCCGATGCCGATGACGAAGGCGTTGAGCAGTCGATCGAGGCTGTAGATGAACGAATCGAGAACCATGGCGGAGAGAGAATCAGATCTGCCGCGTGGGGTCGTCGATCGCTAGCCTATCCAATCAACCACAATACCGAAGGTATTTACAACGTCGTTCAGTTCACAATGGAACCGAACGAGTCCGCGATTTTCGAACGAGAAATTCTCGCAGACCAAGGCATCATAAGGCACCTCCAACTACGTATCGAGGAAGCAGATCTGATTCCTGAAGCGCCTGTACTTCCTCCATCTCCTCCCTCCTCTGAGGAACAATCTGACCCCCCCGAGTCGGAAGAGCCTGAAGATGAGAAGCATCCTGAGGTTGAAGAGGTCGAACAAGAAGCCGTAGAAGCCGAGGCTGCGGAGGCCTAGGTATGAGTCTCAACAAGGTAATTATGATCGGTAACGTGGGCACTGACCCGGAAATGCGCTATACGCCATCGGGCAGCGCCGTGACCGATTTTCGCCTAGCGGTAAGTCGGCGTTATTCAACGCGCGATGGTAACCAGCAAGAAGAGACGGAGTGGTTCACCGTCACCGCATGGGAACGCCTTGCAGACACAGTTAACCAATACGTGACAAAAGGCATGAAGGTTTACGTAGAGGGACGACTACGCAGCCGTAGTTACCAGGGTAACGACGGGCAAATGCGTTTCTCTAATGAGATCAATGCCCAAACTGTGCAGTTCCTTGATAGGGGCGGCACACCACAGTGGAATGAAGACCAAACTGGCGGAGCATCTGACGTTCCACGGCAAGAAGCGCCTTCGGATCCGATGGGTCCGGGGTCGCCTAGCGACGTTGAGGAATTGCCCTGGTAGTACTCGGAGAGCTACCAAACCCTCCTCAAACGCTTTGACCGAAGCTTGCGCCGTGTATCCGGAATGGATTCCAACGGCATAATTCAAGGGATAAATCGACTATGACAAACGAGTACTCTTCTTCCGCGTCGCGTCAAGACTTCGGAAGATCTGGATCCTCTGCTCAAGGTGGAGCTCGAGGTGGTGGTGGTGGTGGTGGCCGTCGTTTCGGTGGTGGCGGTGGTGGATGAGGCAGGCCAGGTGGTGGTCGTAGATTTGGCCGACGGCGCGTCTGCATGTTCTGTGTGGACAAGATGCACCGGGTTGACTATAAAAATCTGGAGCTCTTGCGACGGTACCTCGCAGATTCCACAAAAATCGAATCCTCGCGAAAATCTGGGACCTGCATGAAGCACCAGCGTGTTCTGCGGCGAGCTTTGCTCAGAGCACGGCATCTAGCCCTTCTTCCAATGGCGGACGCCCACGTCAAAATGACCGGTCCGATAGCCATTCGCCAAGAAACCGCTCCGAATACGGAAGAAGCCGAATCGGTGAGTGCAGAGTCCGCTGAAGAGGTAGCCAGTACGGGCACTTCTGAGAGCTCCGAGGTAGGCGCAGCGGGAATTGACACTACCGAGGAAGAATCCGTCGAGGATGGAGACGCTACCGAGGAAGAATCCGCAGAGGAAGAATCCGCCGAGGATGGAGACGCTACCGAGGAAGAATCCGCAGAGGATGTGGAGACTACCGAGGAAGCGGCTGTAGAAGACGTAGAAAAAGAATAAGGCGTATTGCGCGTTCTACGTGCCGGAAACGCCATCACAGTCCACCGCCGACTGTCTGTGCAGCGGAGACCAAAATTTAATGTCAACAGACGGACCTGTAAAACCGGAAGTTAACTCAACAGATCTCGACGTCGCCGGGACAGACGCTCGATCACAACTAGATTCAGGCCGGACGAATCGTCCACCGAATCGTCGAGAGCTGGTCGCCCAAAGGAAGGCTCAGGGAAGGCGCAACAGACCTTTCATCATCGGCGGATTCCTAGTGTTTCTTGCGATCCTGGCTGTTCCCATTTACGGTTACGTACAAGAGTTCGTGATGCCACCAAGGCAGATTGCTGTCCAGGTAAATGATGCTATCTACACTCGTGGAGACGTAGTCGACTTTGTCCGCTTCCATCAGCGTTTGGCCCTAGAGAACGGCAAGGAATTCGCCGTCACTGACCAACTATTGAATTCCCTCCAGACAATCTCTGAAAACGAAATTGCTTACCAGAAGGCTCCTCTTCTCGGAATAACAGTCTCCGAACAAGAAGTACAAGGAGCCATACGGGAGACGATAGGGTTTCCAGGTCTAACAACGGCTCAGTCGGAGGAGTCCAGTGTCAAGTCGGATATCTCTGAATCCTTCCGCCAATTGCTTAACCGAATCCAATTAACGGAAGAGGCTTACACGGACATTATCCGCAAGGGACTGTTCCGAGAAAAAGCCCGCCTAGCGCTCCAAATGGACGTACCGCTACTGCAACCTCAAGTGCATCTATACGCTCTAGAGTTCTTCAGGGAGACCAATCCAGATGTCGAAAGGGCCCAGCGGAGGCTTACTACCGGTGATGCAATAGAACAGGTTGCATTAGACCTTTCAGAAGAATTCGCTGTACAACGCACTCGAGGCAACCTCGGATGGATGCCGGAGTTTGTCCTAGAGGATGCCGATATAGAAGAACTTGTATTTGGGGTGGATGAAAACGGCCAACGTAATCTCAAACCTAACACTCTGAGTCCAGCACAGTGGGACGGTGAAGACGCTGTGTACCGCTACTACTACATTGAGGAAGTTGCAGACGCGCGGGAACTTGATCTCGAAGATCTAGACAAACTCACGGACCACTCACTGGCGGTATGGCTTGAGGACCAGCGTGTTTCAATCGAAGATTACAAACTCCGATTCGACAGCGAAATTTTCCAGTGGATTGGAACCCAAGTGTTGAACGCAGGGATTGAAGTCGAAGGAACTCCGACAGCGATACCTGGAACACAACCGATCGACTTGGGTGATCTTCTCCTCGGGGATAATTGACGTTTATGTCCGGAACACTGATAAACGAAAACAGTAAGATAATCGGCGTCGGCCTACTCGGTCTTGGGGTGGTTGGATCAGCAGTAGCGACCTCAGTCCTTTCAGGGTATGGACGGCGAAGTGGAATTGAACTACGCAGTGCGCTTGTGCGCGAAGTTTCACGTCAGCGTTCTGTGCAAATGCCACCAGGAACCATCACTACTGATCCAGATAGTGTCCTGAATGCACCGGACATCAACATTGTCGTAGAACTAATGGGTGGTGAAGAGCCGGCTCTTCAATACATCACGCGCGCACTAACCGCTGGAAAACATGTCGTTACCGCTAACAAAGAAGTCATATCCAAACATGGAGAACAATTACGCGACCTTGCATCCAAGAGCAACGTATCACTTCAGTACGAAGCCAGTGTCGGTGGCGGCATACCGATTATCAATCCGCTCCTTGAGGACTTAAGGGCGAATGAACTACTTGGACTTAGAGCCATCATTAACGGCACCACCAACTACATTCTCACTCAGATGGCATCAGGTGGTGCTTCATTTGACGAGGCCCTTGCAGACGCCCAAGCACTTGGGTTTGCGGAGGCAGATCCAAGTGCTGACATCGACGCGTTCGATGCCGCGTACAAGATATCGATACTAACCCGACTAGCATTCGGTGTATCTGTCCCGGTGGAAAGCATCCATCGCGAGGGCATACGTAACACAGCATCACAAGATTTTCGTTATGCACGTGAACTCGGTTATACCATCAAGTTACTGGCAGCTGCTCGAAAGGAAAAAGACGGCCTCCTGGTACGTGTGCACCCAGCGCTGATTCCGGTAAACGTACCAATGGCGAAAGTGGAAGGTGTGCTCAATGTGGTAGAGGCCGAGGGAGACCTCGTCGGGCCACTCTGGGTACAAGGACGCGGCGCAGGACCCGATCCGACGGCGAGTGCAGTGATGAGCGATATTCTTCGCGCTTCTGCAGCAATTAGATGCAACGGGAACCTTGCAACTGCCAGACCTTTAAACTCTGATTTGGCGTTGGTGGGAATGGACAAATATCGCTGCAAGTACTATGTGCGTCTTACCGTTCGCGACCGGCCAGGGGTATTGGCCCAGATCGCTGGGGTCCTAGGAAATATGCAGATCAGCATCGCATCGGTACTGCAAATGGATACAGACACTCAACTTGAAAAAGCG
>JAYGCF010000058.1:0-30347 GCA_046583495.1 Dehalococcoidia bacterium | reverse complement strand
GCAAGGGGAACAGAGATACGTAGTCCTGCGAAAACAAAGGGCAGGGAAGATGGGACACGGAGGCGCCAGAAAATCTGCCATCGCGATGCGTCTAGAGACCGGAAAAAGTCGTAGGCGTTCGGATCAATGCTCCGCAACCCTGTTACAGAGTTCACCAACATCGGGAAGAAGGTAATCATGGCTGTAATTAATATTTTGGGGACTAATCCGAATCCGAACCATATGGTGAACAATGGTGCTACCGCAACGATCGGAGTTACCTTAAGGGCAAGTGCTGGTGGGTACAGCGTGCGTTCGAGGACTCTCGAATGAGCCATTGCCGTAGCGATTAGAAAAGCCCCAGTGCTCGCTAGCAATAACCCCATGAAAGCTGCTTGTAGTGATATGAAGCCTGCATCTATGAAACGTTCTGGGTCGTTCGCAAGGGCTGAGAAAACAGCTGACGGAGTAGGGACCAGATATTCCTTTACATCCCGTATACGTACCCATGCTTCCCAAACTGCGAGAATCAGCCCTGTGGCGATAAGTGTCACCCCGATCCTGATTGCGCGGGCCCATAAAGACTTCATCAATTGCTGCTCTCAATGGACTCTTCAGACATAAGTGAGCGGATTTCTGAAACTAATTGCTGAAATTTTGGTGCAGCTTCCAGGGCCATTAATCGTGGACGTTCCAACTCAACTGAAATGACTGATCTAATGCGCCCCGGTCTCCCTGTCATGACTACAACCCTGTCAGCCATAAGCACGGCTTCACGTATCGAATGTGTTACGAACATGACCGCTGCAGGTTCTTGTTGAAGCAAGTTTAGAAATCCGAGGCGAATTTCCTCCCTCGCGAGTTCATCGAGAGCACCAAACGGCTCATCCATCAAGAGTAGGCGCGGATGATGGACCAATGACCTTGCAAGCGCGACTCGTTGTCGCATTCCGCCTGAAAGCTGATCGGGATAGAAATCAGCAAATTGAACGATCCCAACGCGTTCAAGCAGAGATTGAACAACTTCATCCTTGCCCACGCCAGACCGAGATATATCTAAAGCCAGGCCTACGTTGGATCTAACAGTGAGCCACGGCAGCAACCCGGGATCCTGAGTCACCAGCCCGACAGTACGGTCTCTCCGCGCTCTATCACTGTCCCACCCGAACACATTCAAACGTCCGGTCGTAAGTGGCAGTAGACCGGCCACCGATCTTAGTAATGTCGTCTTGCCACACCCCGAGGGGCCAACAACCGCAACAAACTCAGCGGCATTAACCGTTAAATCAATTTGATCAAGTGCCAACACAGATTCATTTTGGGCTCGATAAACATGGGACAGCCCAGAGATCTCAATAGGCGGAGTATGTACTGATACAGGATTAGCTGGAGTGAGGTTCAAAGTGTTAAGAGGGAGCCGCAAAATTACGGGAGGGCTCGCAGGTCCGTGTAGCGTTAATTGAAGGGCAGTATTGTATGCACTTAGCAAGGCTTGAAAAAGTAACTTGTGTTCCTTATTGCGACAAGAATGCCCAGTTATCGGCTCCAGACTGCCAAATATTGAATGACATTTCGTCTCCGGAAGCTATGAATTTACCCCCCATATTGTCCGGATGACATGCGATGGGATTGGCATCGCGCTGTTCCCTGGTGATTGTCATCTCTTCCCTGGTCTCTATGCCTCGCGCCTGATATTGAGAGAAAACCTCATCAGTCACCACATCGAAATACGAAATATGTTTAAGGTCTCCTTTACCTAAACTTACCCAGGTAACGATTTCAGCCTGGCCGTGAGGGCGACCAACATAACCAAGATGTTGACCCGCTTGAACCGGACCGCCTTCTCGCAGGTTATCAAGAAGATCAACATGCATAAATGTGAAGTGTATATCTGGGTATTTATTTGAACTTATATTAAACTGATACTCAAAAGCGTTTGGCATAAATTCGTTAACCCGTATGTCTCTTAAAATACCGTCAACGGGTGAGTAGTATTTTAATGTGCCTTTCGTATTGTAAGCGCCGAAAGATTGTGATGTTTTCTGGTCGTAAGTGTACGCATCCAAATAATGTTTCATACTACGGCACGAAGTGTAAGACGGATCAAACTCTTCATCCCCATAGCTGTAGTCGTGGCCATACACTGCCCGTAGTTTAGAAATTTTAATAATTGGTTCTATGTCAATAAAATTGTGTACAGCTATATAGGGCGGATTATTGAGATCAATATCATTATCTAAGTGCTCTTGCGTTGTTGGATGCGTGGAACTATTCGTCATTTGATTTGGCGTGCTACATCCGGTAGCAATAACAAGCGATATAATTAGGAAATATATGTATGAATATGATAGTCTAAAATGCATAATATTGCGTTGTGCATGATCCCTATATGAATGAGATTTATTTCATCAAATATAGTTTATTGTGACGCTGAAGATTCCTGATTGAAAAGTGAAGTGATTAGTGGAAGCTTAACCAAGGGATTATCTTCACGTGTTTGTTCTACCAAATGGCATCAAACGTAACTCGACCCCGGAGGCAAACGCCTCCGGGGTCGAGTACCTGTTCAAGTGGGTGGTGCCGAGGGGCAGACTTGAACTGCCGACACACGGATTTTCAGTCCGTTGCTCTACCAACTGAGCTACCTCGGCACACTCATCCATGGTCTCAGACAACTGGCATCACTTCAACACTGCTATCGCTCGACATATAACGAATTTAGATGGTGTTCCCAATGATTTTTTGTAAGCTCGATTTGGACATATGCGTGCTGTGAAGATGTATGTGTGTAATACCGGTCCCGGGGATCGGTATAATTCCAGACGTTCGCAATCGGGTAGCCACACGCTCACCGGCGGTCGAACTTGTAATCTGCATAAGGTAAGCAACGCACCGCAGGATCTTGAAACAACACATGCCATCCCTTCTCGTCGTTTCCACCTCACCCGGCGCCGGAAAGACCGCTTTCGCTGCCTCCTACGCAACTCGATTGTTGGAGGATGGTACAAGTGTGTCACTCGGTAAAGCTTTTGGTTCTGCTTCTGACGGTGACGCCACAGCAATGCGAGAGCTTGTGCTCGGGGCGGATTTTATAAACCCTGTAAAAGTAGACGGAACGCCGTCGGATGATCAAATTAAGCAGGCCGCACAAGTCATTAGTGGCGCCGAGTCCGGAGTCATCTCGATAGTTGAAGGTTTATCAGGGAATCACACCGCCAACAGAGCGCTGGCAGATGAACTTGATGCGAGTGTTGTCCTTATCGCAGGACAGTCTGATTACAAAATCGCTGTTGAGGTTGCTTCTACGTATGGAGACCGACTCGCAGGCGTAGTCATAAATAACGCGCCAAAACACCAAGGACATGATCTTGATTCAGAGGTCATACCTGCCCTTGAATCTGCTGGTTTGCCCTACATTGGAACACTTCCTGAGGATCGAAAACTGGTTGCTGTGACCGTACGTGCCATGCACGAATGTCTGGGCGGTAAATGGCTGGAATGGGACGAGCACGCCGACGAGCTGGTCGAAAATGTTCTCATCGGTGGAATTGTTCTTGACTGGGGACCGCTTTACTTTGCCTCCCAGGAAAACGCTGCCGTCATCGTACGTGGCGACCGCCCTGATCTAGCGATTGCTGCCCTTGCTACGCCCATAAAGGCTCTGATCCTGACCAAGGGTATCGAGCCGGTCGAATATGTTTATTACGAAGCTGATAAACGGCAGGTCCCCGTCACTGTAGTTGAGCAAGGCACACAGGAAGCAGCCGAAGAGATTGAAAGATTTCTCGAATACTCTAAGTTTGATCACGAAGATAAGTTAGAACGCTTCGGTGAATTAGCTTCACAGCATCTTGATCTGGATCAAATTGACTCTGCAGTTGCTCGTCCAGTCACCGGATAGAGGGTCATGATTCTCGCCGCTACCGATATGCAACGAGTACGGTGTGATTTGAACTCATCCGTAATTTCGGACACCATGGATTCCTTGGGGTACTTGAACCAGGCCCTTAACCCTGAGATCCGTCCATTGGACGAAGGGGAAAAACTCTTCGGTCGGGCTCGAACGGCAAAAATAGAGGCTTTGGCCCCTGGCACGCCTCGCCCGGATAATCCTTTTGAGTTGACCATAGAGATGATGGATGCTCTGGGCGTAGGGGATGTTGTTGTGAGGGCGTGTGCACCGGAAGCACGGAATGGTGTGACATGGGGGGAACTCTTGACGACTGCTGCGATGGCGCGTGGCGCTGTCGGACTGGTTACAGATGGACTCGTCAGGGATGTTGATTTGATTCGGGAAGTTGGGTTTCCAGTCTTTTCCGGTGGCATTAGTCCGGTCGATGGCGGTGGACGGCATGAGATGGTCGCGGCCGATATCGACGTCGTCTGCGGAGGGATACCCATCAGACCTGGTGACTACATATTCGGAGATGTCGACGGTATTGTAGTAGTACCAGTAGAGATTATTGAAGCTACGATCAAAGGGGCGTTTGAGAAGACGCAAGGTGAGAACAACACACGCCGGGAATTGCTAGAAGGCAGGTCCCTCTCCGACGTCTATAAAAAGTACGGCATTCTTTAAATCTGCAAAGTACGATGACATATATGGGCGATATTTAGCGGTTTCTTCCAGGGCTCCCGACGTACACGGTAATCCCCTCAATAAAGTGAAGGTCGGGTCGTTTGAAAACGTACTCGGCATCTTCTGGGTCAACCAGACGCTTCAGTGCAGACCGGTCTTCCCTTGACAGGTATCCCTCACGCGACTCGTCGTCTACCCAACGCACCAACCCGCCCATTAAAAACGTTTTTTGTTCATCCGTGAATGGTGTCAGGAACTCGTGCACGAATGTTCGAGCCCTTACGGTGGGCAGTCCTGAGTCTCGAAGCAATTGCGTCCAGCCGTATGGATATGGGACTGCGTTTTCTTCAAAATGCACGTGGCTTGCGAACCATGTTTCCATAGCATCGGCCAATCTCTCGTTGAGTCCGGTACCGGTTAACTCCGTCGTTGTCGGCATGAACCGAGCGGAGACACCGCCCTCGCGAATCGCCACACTGCCTGTTTGTCCGACCACTCGGGCAAGTTCCTTGACCCCGGCTAACGGATCTGAAAGGTGGTGGATAGCTCGACTGCTCCACACCAAGTCGAAGGTTTGATCTGGGAATGGTAAATTTTGAATCTGCGCCTCGTGGAACTGAATACGTTTACCGATCGGATCACCAGCGAATCGAGTTTGGTTTAACTCAATTAAATGATCACTTGTGTCAGCTGCATCTACCCGTCCATCTGGGCCAACTGACTCGGCAAGCAGGTACGAAAAGCCGGCCGTACCACATCCCGCGTCGAGAACCCGACTTCCGTGACCGGGCGTTAACCAATCCACAATCTCTCTGTGGGTTGATTCGTAAAACCGATCGGATTTACCAAGACGCTCCTCGGAACCGGGGCCGAATGTCGTGGCTCGAGGTTCGTTGTGTTGGTGTCCTTCGTGGCCACCATGTTGATGGGTGATGATTACGGTCCTTATTTATATCGGATCTTCTGAATATCTGAACCATACGGGTTGTTGTTTGGTGCTTGATCTTCACCCTAACGCTCTCTGAGCGTGAAATGGGAGGTATTCCTAGCGAATAAAGTTTTAAAAAGCACATTATGGGGCTGCGAGCAGTCAATACAGGGGGGCATTCTGTACTCCCAGACGACTCCATAATTTTAAAGTTCTGGTTTTGCGTGGTTCGTAGGTTATCTCGTGAGGTTCCAATTACGCTTCAACCGAAGTCTTTGATCACGTAACAATTTCCGTCATCGTCAGGTCGATGTTTGGCGGGAGATGGCTACAATCGAGTTGTGACTACACAGATCGAAATATTTGCTGAGCTCAGTGGCCGCCAAAAAGAGGCGGTTCAACACCGTGATGGACCACTTCTTATAGTGGCCGGGCCCGGATCCGGGAAGACGCGCGTAATGGCGCATCGCATCGCTTATTTGACTTCGGTGGAGGGAGTAGCACCTTGGCGAGTGTTAGCCGTTACTTTCACCAACAAGGCGGCGCGCGAGTTGCGAGAACGCGCTGAAGGTCTTGTTGGTGGGAGCAATACGGGCCTCCAAGTTCGGACGTTCCATTCATTTTGCTCAAGTGTTCTTAGACAAGATGGTGGACAGATCGGGCTCGATTCCGCCTTTTCCATCTATGACAGTGATGACCAACAGCGTCTTGTGCGAAGCATCTTGGAAGAGCTTGAACTAGATCCAAAGCAGTTCGCGCCCCGTGCCATTCTGTCTGGAATTTCTGACGCCAAGAACAAAATGATAGATGACTCTCGACTCTCGAAAATCTCTAAGAGTTATTTCGAGGAGGTCATTGCAAGGGTGTACACGCGTTACACAGAGCTTCTTGCAACTGCCAATGCAGTCGACTTTGACGATCTGTTACTAACTGTCCATAACCTCTACGAGAATAATCCGGATGTCCTGGAGAAGTACCAGGATCGTTACCGACATGTACTCGTGGACGAATTTCAGGATACAAATGCCATACAGTTCTCCCTCGCCAGATTGCTTGCAGGAAAGCACAACAACATATGTGTCGTGGGGGATCCAGACCAGTCCATCTATTCCTGGCGTCATGCTGATATCAGAAATCTGACCGACTTCCAGACCGTATACCCGGACGCCATAACCGTCACATTAGATCAAAGTTACCGCTCTACTCAGACTATTTTGCAAGCAGCATCAGGTGTGATCGCCCATAACGATGAGCGTCTAAAAAAGGATTTGTGGACGGATAACGACAAAGGCAGTCTGATCACGGTTGGCGAGGCCTACGATGAGGATGAAGAGGCCCGTGTCGTGCTTCAAGAGATCAATCGATTGGTCGATGAAGATGACCTGAATCGTCAAGAGATTGCTGTTATGTACCGGACCAATGCACAGTCACGTGCTATGGAGGCGGCCTGCAATCGGCACGGCATTACCTATCAACTGGTTGGCGGAACCAAGTTCTACGAACGTAAAGAGATACGTGATGCCGTCGCTTATTTAAGACTTACGGTCAACCCATCGGACGACGCAGCTCTGGAACGAATAGTGAATGTGCCGGCGCGCGGAATTAGCCCTCGCAGTGTTGATGCAATCCGGACCGTGGCCAGGAACCGTGGAACCTCGATGTTGAA
The DNA here is from genome assembly GCA_046583495.1 of Dehalococcoidia bacterium. Taxonomy (GTDB): domain Bacteria; phylum Chloroflexota; class Dehalococcoidia; order Lucifugimonadales; family Lucifugimonadaceae. Next base: position 23,195 of record JAYGCF010000058.1, on the reverse strand, counting down.
CGTCATCCTGCAAGTGGACGACGATGAGCTCGGTCTTTTTGAGGTGTTGAACGTGCGGGCAGTGAAATCTGTTAGAGCATTCGCTGATTTGATGGAAAGGTTGATTGAACAAAGCATTGTTCTGTCTGCAGTGGAGCTACTTGATCTCACTCTTGAACGCAGTGGCTACAAACGGCTAGTTCAGGAGGATAAGGAACGTGGAGAAGAGCGTTGGGACAACATCCTTGAACTGCGAGGATCGGCGTCTAATTTTGAAGGCGCGGAACCGCGTGAACGACTCATAGAGTTTCTGGAAAACGTGGCTCTGGTTTCAGACGTGGACTCGCTGGATGATCATGACGATGCAATCACGCTTATTACCCTTCACCAGGCAAAGGGACTCGAGTATGACGCCGTATTCATGATAGGACTCGAAGAAGGACTCCTTCCGCACTCTCGTTCTTTGGAGAGCAATTCAGACCTCGAAGAAGAACGCAGGCTCTGTTACGTGGGCATGACACGAGCCCGTAAACGTCTTTATATGTTCCATGCGTTCCAACGCGGCTTTCGCGGATCCAGAGGTGCAATGATGCCGTCCCGTTTTCTTGATGAAATCCCAGTCGAGTGCTTGGAAACCGTATCGATCCGACGCAATTCCAACACCGGCCGTCACGTAGCCTCGGATGGTTCGGCATACCGTCTCTACAACCCCGTAGATGCGAAACGCCGCGCCGCGACCCCAACCGCCGTCCGTGCTGCTAGACGGGGAGAATTTCGTGTGGCTGATCGTGTAGTCCACGAAACCTTTGGTGATGGGATCGTTATCGAGGCCGTTGAGACCGGGGGGGACACTGAAGTAACAGTCGCATTCGGTAACGGTAATGGTTTGAAAAAGTTAATGGCCGGTTTTAGCGAGCTCAAGAAGGTCCAACCCAGCGACTCTACTAAGGCTAAGCGAGAGGATCCGGAACTCGGAGATGCTTTCCTTGACGCGCCCTAGACGCTCTCCTACACTCCGGCACACCTAAAACAAACCTATGCCGCCCTTGCGAATTTAAAGGGTGTTTGGAGCGAAACGCGTGGCTGACGAGGCCGTCAATACCGTGATTACAGATGAGATGCGTTCGCATCTCGATGTGGAGTCCGACCCGATTACGTACGATGTCGAAAAAGGCGCCGTTATTAAGTTCGCACAGGCGATCGGAGACTCTAACCCGTTATTTCAGGATGAGGAAGCCGCACGTAGCGGGCCGTATGGAGGGATTATCGCTCCGCCTACATTCCTCCGTTCCTTAATAGCGGGTGAACCCCAAAGCGAATTTCCTAGACCGTTTCCGAATAACCTTGATGGCGGGAGCGAATATGAATTCTTCGAGCCAATTCGAGTTGGCGATAGGATCACCGTGACAAAAGCAATTGTCGACCTTAGTGAGCGACAGGGTCGTCTTGGCACAATGTTGTTCACCACGGCAGAAACACGTTATGTCAACCAGCTCGGACAGTTGGCCGCGACCCAGCGCACCACCGGCATTAGCTACGCATCGCCGTCGGAAGAGGGATAACCATGTCACAGCTTTATTACGAGGACGTGAATGTTGGAGACGAGGTCACACCTCTGCCCAAAAACGCAAGTTCTCAACAACTGGTCAAGTACGCCGGAGCCTCTGGCGATTACTACCAGATTCATTACGATGATGGTTTCGCACGGAACAATGGACTTCCTGGGATCATCATCCATGGCGCTCTCAAGAACGCTTTTCTAGGCCAACTTGTCACGGATTGGATGGGACCGGAAGGGCGTTTAAGGAAACTTTCCGTTTCCTACCGTCAAATGGACATACCGAATGACGATCTGGTCTGCAAAGGAAACATCACAGACAAAAGGGTCGAGGACGGGGTAGGTGTCGTCGAGTGCGAGATAGCACTACACAATGGAGATGGTAAGACCACGACACCGGGTAAAGCCGTTGTAACGTTGCCCATTCGAGACAGTTAGCGATAAATAGCAACCCCTGACAGGGGACATCAATTCAAATTAGATTTTGTCCGAGATCAGCGACTTAACCGCCGGCCCGGACCTCAGTGAGTCAGGAGAAATCAATCTTGTTGCCAGATGACGAACGAGTATTAGAAGGCAAAGTCGCTCTTGTAACTGGTGCCGGGCGCGGCATCGGCAAGGCGGTAGCAGAGTCTCTAGCCGAACATGGTGCGTCTGTGGTTGTAAACGATCTCGGTGTAAACGTGGACGGCACGACTCCGAGTGAAGGGCCTGCAGGAGAAGTCGCAGCTGGTATCCGGGCTGCAGGTGGTCAGGCTTCGGCCAACACCGATTCCGTGACCGATATGGCCGGTGGCGAGCGTATGGTTCAGCAAGCGGTAGACGAATTCGGCAGGATCGACATCGTTGTAACGCCAGCCGGAATTCTGCGCGACCGAATGATCTTCAACATGACAGAGGCTGAATGGGACGCTGTGATAGATGTTCACCTAAAGGGTACCTTTACGGTCGTCAAACATGCCGGAATTTTATTCCGACAACAGCGATCTGGACGGGTCATTACGTTCTCGTCAGGTAGTGGACTTACGGGTAGCCCGGGTCAGGCTAACTACGGCGCCGCAAAAGCTGGGATAGCTGGGTTTACAAAAGTGGTGGCGCGTGATCTGGGGCGTTATGGCGCTACGGCAAATGCTATCTCGCCTGCCGCGCAGACAAGAATGATTGCGACCATCCCAGATGCACGCCCTGATAGGGCTGTCCTCAATCTTGGGATGGACAATCACTTGGCGCGTGGGGCAGGAGCAGCTGAGGACATAGCTCCAATGGTCTCTTACCTGGCTTCCGATTACGCAGCAGACGTTAACGGGCAGCACTTCTACGTGTCCGGAGGGACAGTAGCGCTTTGGTCGCAGCCGAGACCAGCGCGTACGATTTTTAACCCTGGTGGTGAGTGGCAGACCGAACAACTACAGGATCTTGTGCCCAAGCACATCGTTCAGGGCCTCAATCTGGAGCCCGCAAAGTTCTAAACATCCAGTTGAACTGAATCTCTGAATCTCACTTGGACTACTTAAGAGGAACCGAAAAATGACAGAAGAAAATAGTGCGAGACTCGATGGGAAGGTAGCGATCGTTACTGGTGGTGGTCGAGGTATTGGGCGGGGAGTCGTCTTGAAACTTGCCAGTCTTGGCGCAAGAGTCGTGGTTAACGATATCGGTGCGTCGCTTGATGGAGAAGGTCTCGATAACACTCCTGCCCAGCAGGTGGTGAATGAAGTCGGAGAAAATGGTGGTGAGGCCGTAGCTAATTACGGGGATGTGACCAAATTCGATACCGGAGACGAACTAGTTCAGCAGGCCTTGGATACTTTTGGCCGGCTGGACATTGTTGTTACCCCGGCTGGCATCTTGCGAGACCGAATGGTTTTCAATATGACCGAGGAGGAGTGGGATGCTGTTATTGCTGTCCACCTCAAGGGTACTTTCAACGTTGTTCGGCCAGCCAGTATCTTATTCCGACAGCAGAAGAGTGGACGAATTATTACATTTAGCTCCGTCTCAGGATTGTTCGGCGCGTCGGGTCAGGCGAACTATGGCGCGGCGAAAGATGGCCTAGCGGGGTTTACCCGTGTGGTCGCTCGAGATCTCGCCAAGTACGGGGTTACGGCAAATTCGATCTCTCCTGGAGGAGACACTCGTATGACGGCGAGTGTTCCGGATACAACCCGTGCTATGCGACAAGAAGGCAAGATGCAGCCACCATCCGGTGTACTGACACGAGCCCCAGAGCATGTGGCACCCATGGTTGCGTGGCTAGCTTCTGATGCAGCTCAGCACGTCTCCGGGCATGTCTTTCACTGCACAGGAAATATCATTAGCCTGTTTACTGACCCGTACCCGATGAAGTCCATAAACAAGGATGGTCGGTGGAGCGTTAAGGAACTGGCTGCAGTATTCCCAGGTACGCTTGGAATGGACTTGATCAATCCTCAGAGGGCCACCCCTCCGAGAGACCGATCGCAGTCCTAAGGCTTAGGTCTATCAAAATTAAGACGCCGCCGATACTCTGTCGGCGGCGTCTTTCTCAACACCCATTCCCGCAGCCGGCTCGGATACCGAAAACGTTCAGACGCAGGTCCCATTCAAAAGCCCTGGTGATGGGGTATCGGAGCGGTTTAGTAGTCTGACTCGACAGACTCCCACTCGGAGACGTGTTGGCACGCGGTCCAGTAGCGGTAACGAAGACAACAGCCCGCCAACTGCACCACGGCCACCAGCGATGCAAATGCGATCTGACTCAGGCTTCGACGACAGTTCCGTCAACTGAGGCGGTCTCAACTAACCCGTGATCAATCTGGGATGAATGTGCCAGAGCCCAAAAATACCGCCATTGCTGGAGCAACTTCCGGCGTGAATCGATTTGGCACTTATATTCCCCGCCAGATGATGTCCGTGGTCTTGCCGACTACTGCCGTCATCATGGGCGATTCGCTCATTTACATCGTCCTCCCGGCGAGCATCTCAGATTTTGGACTTGAGAGCTCGTTTGGCGTATCGGCCGCGATATGGATCGGCCTGGCACTCAGCATTAATCGGTTAATACGGCTGATCGGCAACTCGCTTGCCGCTGCTACATTCAATCGGTTTGGATTCAAGACGCCGTTCGTGATCGCGGTCGTTTTCGGCGCTCTGACCACGCTCACATACGCGTTCAGCAAGGGTGCCGCCGTGCTACTGATCGCGCGTGCCTTATGGGGACTGAGCTATTCCCATCTCCGACTTGGCGCTTACCTGGCTGCGTTTGAGATCGGTGATTCCAGTAATCGGGGTCGACTGCTTGGTTTCTTCAATGCGGGCTCCAGAACGGGCAGCTTTATCGCCGTCACTGCCGGCGCGGCGCTTGCCGACTCGGCCGGAAGAGGCGTCGCCTTCACCACGCTGGCGGCAGTCGGCGTAATCGGCGTTGCTATAGCTCTTACCGTACCGAATTTTACCGTTCGTAGAAAACCGCTGGCACCCGTAATTGCCCAATCTGACACACCTGCCAGTTCCGGGTTCGGCGACAGGGCGTGGGCGGTGCTTGTTTCGCCACTTCCGGAGAGCGCTCGATCGATACGTAGACGGCTCCTTGCGATCAACTACCTCCGATTTGGCACCGCGTTTGCGGCCAACGGCCTTGTAATAGCTACTATCGCTCCGTTTCTGGCCGATCTGTATGGCGAGAGGGCGACTGTGTTTGGCGTCTCTATAGGGATTGTGACACTTGCTGGATTTCTTGTCGGTATCCGATGGTTTGGAGACCTGGCCTTGTCAGTACCCATGGGTCACCTATCGGATGTGTGGGGGCGGCGCCGGACCGTCATGGTCGGAGCAGCCTTAACCCTCGCAGCTATGCTCGTCGTTGCCCTGGGGACGCGCCCAGAGGTGATTGTCGCCGCCCTGCCATTGCTGCTGATCACGGGATCGCTCCTAGCGGTGTCCCTCGATGCCTCTGCCGGAGACGCCGTCCCCGATGAGGCGCGAGCCGGTTCAATCGGCCGATACGCCACGTGGTTGGATATGGGGTCGGCGATGGGACCGATCGCGGGACTTCTGATAGCAGAGGCTTTCGGGTTTCAGGCAGGTTTTCTTGTTGCCGCAGCTTTGCTTGTCACCGGGGTGATCGGGTACTCGGTGGCAACGCGAAATCCGGCGCTATCCTGAATTTGGGGGTGCCCCTTCTTAGAGCCGGAAGTGTCTGAATGTTCGTCGCCAGTTTGAACACGACATTTCTCAGTGGACAGCGTTGGTCCTGTCCCACGTACAGCGGCTTTAGTGGCCGGGAGATTCTTCTTGATTGCACTCACAGCCAATCGTCATAGTTAACGTTTGTCTCATTATCCTGAGTCCGCTGCTCCTGTAGCTCCTGGCGCTGGAGAATCATCTGTTTCGTGAGGCCCATTCGCAGACCGACCATACATCCCGAGCCAGTCTTCGCTCATGACTTCCATCTTGAGAAAATCTCGACGGTCTCGGTGGACGGGTTCGAGGTCACTGAAGCCGGATTTCCTGAAAGACTTTTGCGCTCGTTCGTTGTATGCGAGGGTGTGCAGGTACACTCGGCCGAGTGCCTGTTCCTCGAATATTGATCGGAGAAGGGTTCTAACGGCATCTGTGCCATAACCACGGCTCCAGTAATCACGATTCCCGATCATGATCCCGAGTTCGCACTGTCCCCGAGATCGATCGATGTCATAGTACATGGCGTTGCCGATGTGGATGCCGTCGTATGTTTCTACTGCATACCTGACGGACCATGGTGATGGGTAGTTGATCTCATCACGGTAATGGCGACCGTACTCATCTAAGCTGAGCCGTATGGGTGTGGTAGCGTCCAGTTCTGCGAGTTCTGGGTCAGAGCGCCAAGAATAATCGCGATCTACGTCGCTGAATAATTTTGCGCGCAGAACGACCAGTTCCCCCTCGAGGCGTTCACTGGGAGGGCGAGCTGGGCTTGTGGTTCTCTTCCATGGGAAGAGCTTTTTCCAGGACTCGTGACTCATTCTTGAAAGTTAGTTTCTCTAACGCTTGATCGACTGGAACCCAGACGGCGAGGTCAAATTCCGTGTCGTGATTTCTGAGGTCTCCACCGACCGCCCTCATCAGATAAAAGTAGACCACTTTCTCGTATTGAAAGCCGTCGCGCACGAAAGAGTACCGGGTTTCTCCTACAGATGGGCCGGATTCCACGGTTATTCCTGATTCCTCTTCCACCTCGCGACGAGCCGTTTCTTCTCTGGACTCTCCCTCCTCAGGTGTCCCCTTAGGAAGGGCCCATAGTTTCTCACTCTCCCGATAGCAGAGAACTACCTCGACGCCAGATGTTGTACGTCTTAGCACAACACCTCCAGCGGAAGTCACATGCCGAACTAAACGATTGTGTGAGTAATCAGATGATTGAGAAGTAATTGATCTAGTACCTGAAGGGCTTCCCCCGTCGCAGGTTATGGGGGTAATCCGATCTTTAACGTGGCCTGCGAGATCATACGGCTTGAAGTGTTAGCAGGCTAGATAAATATTTATGCTTTTGATATCGACCAATTTTGTTCCTGTCAGGCTGAATTTGAGGATTTTGAACGTGGTCGTTAGAGATCTTTGCGATCATGCGAAATGCCGCCCAAACTTCGTGCCATTTTTCACGCAAGGAATGAGGCTAAAATAGCGGCGGTCGAATTTATTGACATCATTTTCCGATCAAGCTGATAATTAGCGTTAATCAGATATTACAGTCCTGAAACTTGGATCAGTACGTATAAAACGAATTTAAGGCGTGATCTGTAGCGTTGCGTTCCTTTGCGCGCGTCCCCGAATAGTCATTCGGCGAATTTCGTAATGGAAATGCACAATACATCTCTTTCGCCTTAACACATTGCACTAATCAACAGAGGTAATTACCTCGCTGAACCTCTGCGTCCAAAACATTGGACGTGGATTCTCGTCACCTCGGACCCCAGGAATTGGGGACGATGGAGGAACCCTTGGGCACAACCGATCTGGTCGTACGATTCGCTGGAGAAGCTGGCGTCGTAACCTCCGCGGAGTCGCTGGCAGCGACTGCAGCACAGGCTGGGTATCATGTACAAACGTACGCTACGTTTCCCTCACAGATACTTGGGGGTCCGGTTCATACACAGGTTCATATTTCCACCTCGCCGACTTTAAGCGACGGTGACGATGTCGATGTGCTGGTAGCTTTCAGTGAGGATGGTTTCAATAACCATAAGGACGCACTTGTTCCGGACGGCGTAATTATCTACAACTCCGGCGAATTCGACCCGCCAGGTGATTCGAACAGCTTCGGTCTTCCTTTCGACGAAATAGCTAAAGAAGTTGGAAATGCTCGAGCTTCCAACATGGTTGTACTCGGAGCCATCGCACCACTGGCGAACTTCCCCCTTGAGGCGCTGAAGGCTTACGTGACAAAACGTTTCACCCGTGGACGCCCGGGTGACGAGCAGATCGTTGAGGCCAACAGTCAGGCACTTGATCGTGGGGCGGAAGCGGCTGAAAACAGCGGATTCCACCTTGCCGAGCTTGATCCTCCGACTCGCCCAGATTATGAACAAATAATGATCTCGGGCAATGCAGCGATATCTCTTGGTGCAGTACAGGGAGGACTCGACTTCTACGCTGGCTACCCGATCTCTCCTGCTACGACCATTCTCGTGTGGATGGAAGCAAATCTGGTTGGTGAAGAGCGCTTTGCGTACCAGGTGAGTTCCGAGATTGAGGCTATCGGCGCAATTATCGGTGCAGGTTACAACGGTCGTAAGGCCATGACTGCAACCGCAGGGCCCGGTGTAGCACTTATGAGTGAGGGGTTGGGATTCGCATGGATGGCTGAAATCCCCTGCGTAGTGGTAGACGTTCAAAGAGGTGGACCGGCTACAGGACTCCCGACAAAGACTGAGCAATCGGATCTGTTTGCTTGCATGTATCCTGCCCACGGCGACGTCAGGATGCCAGTCATCGCTCCTGGAACCGTGGAAGAGTGCTTCTACGCGGGAGCACTCGCCATAAACTGGGCCGAGCGATACCAGGGCCCGGTAATTCTAATGTCAGAGATGCAGCAGGCTGAGCGATCTCAGAATATCCCCAAACCGGATCTCTCCAAGGTTACCGCTATCTCGCGCGAGGTCTACAAAGGTGACAACGGTTATCAGCGATATGATCCGGCTGAGCTTGGACCGATGCCGCTCCCAGGCGGTCCTGGTGCTTACGTAGCCAACGCCAGCGAACATGATGGTGTGGGTGATTCGACACATCTTCCGGGACGTCATATTCGAGGAACTGAACGACGGTTTGGCAAGTTAAAACTTTTGAATGACGGACCGTACGAAATTGAAAATCCAGACGCAAAGATCGCGGTCATGCCCTGGGGTGGTTCTAAGGGGACTGTCCTTGAGGCATACAGACAACTCAGGGATGAAGGAGTAGACATTGGCTGGATCTACAGCATGACGCTGAATCCACTACCAAAACCGATCGAGGACCAACTGAGTACAACAGACCTCGTTATCGTCCCTGAGCTTAACTATCAGGGGCAGTGGAGTAGGCTACTTAGGTCTGATGGTTATCGAGCTACTTCGATCACACAGTACACTGGTCTCCCGTTCAAGGTGGGATTCCTTGTAGAGGAGATTAAACAGGCTATTGAGGCACACAAAGGTGGTAAGGTTCTCGTATGAGTGATCGAAATCCTGAATACGACTTCAAATGGTGCCCAGGTTGTGGTGACTTCGGTGTGAAACGTGCCCTTGAGTGGGCGATGCAGACCTATGCCGAGGAAACTGAGACTCCCATGTCGAACAGCGTGATCGTCGCGGGGATCGGCTGCTCCGGGAATATGGTCCACCTTGTCGACGGTGATCAACCGTTCGGAATACACGGGATTCACGGGCGAACTTTACCAGTGGCTTTCGGTGTTAAGCAGGCAGAGCCCGACACTAATACGATCGTGGTTGCGGGAGACGGGGACTTCCTGAGCATCGGAGCCGAACATATCGGCCCTGCTGCTCAACGAAACGTGGATATGACTTGCGTGATCATGGACAATGGTGTCTACGGTCTGACCAAGGGTCAGGCGTCGCCGACCACAGTATTTGGAACGCAAACCAGTTCCACGCCATTCGGGAAACTTGAAGCAGCGGTCAAGCCATTTGAGCAGTACCTTGCACATGGCGTGTCGTTTATAGCTTCCCATTACTCGAGCCGACCGCGTGATCTCGCTAAACTTATTGGACAAGCAATGAACCACAAAGGGTTCTCAATTGTTCATGTACAGTCGCCCTGTACGACTTATAACGACACCTATGATCTTCTCAAGGGCAACAAGAAGGCGGGTATAGCGCCACTGGTGTACACCATCCCAGAAGATCACGACCCTTCTGATAAGGAAATGGCCGAGCAACTAGCTCGTGCGCCTGGCGTTCCACTTGGAATCATCTACAAAGATGACAGGCCTACGTTGGAAGATCGGCAGTCAGATCTACGACAGAAGGCGAGAGCGCGTACCCCAGAAGAGATGCTGGATACCTACGCGGTTTAATCGGATAAGGTGCTGATTTTCGGCTACTAGGAAGTCTTAAAAGGGGACGGTAAAATCACCGCTCCCTTTTAAAACGTCAAAAATATCTGAGAATGCAATTCACTGGTGTAACTAGTAAGGCCCCACTGCTCCGACTGGCCTAACTACGGTGGGATGATTATCGGATCGATGTTGCCACTCACTGCAGCGAACCACAAGTTCTGCAAATTATCGCGAGACGCGTTGATCCATTGGTAAGGTCAGATAACGAGTGGGTCTCGTTATCCGTACTTTGAAACGCCTGATCAGGCGGGAGCTTGTGGTCCCTGAGGTTGGGAGATTTGTGAGTCCGGATGGTCGCCGTCCAGCACTTCGTCTAGCACTTCGATCCTTGTTGAGCCTGGCTGTCTACGGTGATAAGCGTAACTGTGCAGGAAAATCGATGCAGCAATCAACGTCATACCAATCGCAGTCTCTCCGCTGACGCCTGTTCCGGTGATTGCAGTCAACATATTCAGAGTTGCGAAACCGACTAGAGCACCCCATGGTGATGGGTGGTCCACACGTCGCCTTATCAACAAAGCGACAATAACCCCAACAATTATCGGAATGAAAGTTCCACCTGGAGAGATGGCTAACATCACGCCCACCCCTGTTGCTGCTCCATCTCCCCCACGGAATCGAGTCATAGGCGAATTCCAGTGGCCCATGATCGCGGCCACAGCTGGTAGTAACAGCCAACTCCCCTCGATTCCCACCCACATCGCAATGATTACAGCGATTGCGCCTTTGGCAGCGTCTACAATTCCTACAAACAAAGCGGCCGCCAGGCCCACCTCACGATAGACGTTGGTAGCCCCCGCTTGCCGTGTACCTACAGCAAAAATCCGAACGCCGCGCGCCCGGGCGACCATCCAAGCGGTGGGGATGGAACCTAAGAAGAATGCGACCCCTGCTGCGAGCACGAGGTCGGCTAATGTCAGACTTTCAGTCATAGAATCGGGAGTATATATTCCGTCGGGCACTTCGTCACGATTAAATAGCGGATAAGTTTTTAGAGTATCGATTGTTGCCGACTATCATGCGTCCGTGATCACCTGATACGGAGCGGAACCGTTCCCACCCTCCAGTTCGTCTCGTTCAGCTTCCGTGAGGAATTTCGAGGGACATTTGATCACCAGATGCTCTGTAACGAATACACCTTCTTCGGAGTAACGCCCTTCCAAGTCGATCACAGAATGAGGGTTGAAAAATACCTGCCCGATCTCACCAGAGTAGTCGACATCTAGCACATCACCAGCCTCATCTTGAATTTCAAACTTCGCATCCAGTCCGTTGGGTTGACGAACGAACGACTCTTCTACGAGTTTTCCGGATATGCGGACGAATGTATCTGGATCCGTCGGTCCACCAGCTTCGATCTCAGAAACGGACATGTAGTAAACGGTTGCGTTCGAAAAAGTCGTAAAAACGAAATAGCCCAATGCGCCAGCAAACAAGACAAGTGCCACGGCTACCTTCATTCGAGGGGTAAGAAGGGTGGTTGCTCTTGCTGCCTCTACCGGATTCGCATCGTCGGTAAACTCGTCAGATATAGGATCGTTGTACTTGTTCATTGTTGCAGTTCGATACCTTGTCGTTTGATCGGCCGTTTTTGCCTAGACTGAGGTTGATACCTGTCTCTTTAGTGCGTTGATTTCCCGAGCCAGATGACCTTGTCGTCGAGACACTATAAATACGTACGCAAAGAATCCCGCCCAAGTCACGATATATATCGCGAAAAGGAATCCTAGATTCTGTTCAAGATCACCCTGTTCTCGATCTACCACGGCAGTTGTTATTCCGGAATTGACGGTTACGGTCACGGGAGCAAATCGTTCCCGCTGGTCCGTAATACGAAGTAAGGCTTCGGATGGGTCTGCTTTGAAGTCGGCTACCCATCGGTCTCCCACAGCATTCTCCAGTCCAAATTTAGTTGAGTCATTGACGGGCACTTCAATGAGTTCTCCGTCCTGGGTAGATAGGACAAAACCGACCAGATTGGTATCCGAGTCCACATGTATGACCGTGATTACACCGCTTGTGTTGCCATCGGATGCAATCGACGTAGTGGTCGTGGTCTGTGCTATTAGAACGTTCGGCAAAGTTAGAGCGACCATTATTACCAGAACTACAGCGATGACTTTTTGCATTGAGTTATGCGCCTCCTGCACCGGCGCTGTTCATTGAGTTTGGAGGGAGAAGCGCTACGGTTCTGCGGAGCTCCATTACTTCGTCCTCCTGCTTACGCAATCGGTATCTCTCACTGGCGATATAGATGAACAAGGCTGAAAATGCCACCGTGGCTATTAGTAAGGTCAGTGCTACTGGTCCATCCACGCTACTTTCATTGTCAGAGTACGGCCCCACAACAGCGGAAGGATGTGCGCGTTCCCAAAGTTGTGCTCCGTAGTAGATGATTGGCGTATCGATAGCACCAATCAGTCCGATGATCGCTGCCAGTCGACGACGTTGTTCACCGGGCGGGAAGTATGCCCTGAACATCAGGTATGCCACGTAGATAAAGAACAGGATAAGCGTCGTGGTTAACTTCGCCTCACCGGTCCACCAGACGCCCCATACCGGTTTAGCCCACACCATCCCGGTGATGAGCATTAGCGCCGCAAAAATAACGCCTGTTTCGGCGCCAGCTACCGCCAACCGATCCCATTTTTCATTTCGCGTTTTGAGATAAGCGATGCTGGCGACAGCGATCAGCACAATGGCGACCATCGCTGTCCACGCGACGGGAACGTGGAAATACAGTGCCCTCTGGATATTGCCTTGATTGACCTCGGTGGGTACCCATAAGAAGACCATCCAGAGGATGAGCGTCATTAGACTCGCAGTTGTCGCAAGCCAGACGAATCTTATTTTCGAAAGGGTAGCCATGACGCGTTTCTACTCGACAGAATCATCGTTTAAAACTCTAATAAGTCTATCACGGGCTATCTCTTGTTCCATCGTAAATCAGCAAAAAAATCTTACACAGAAAGGCTCCAACTCAACCTGGTTAATTGACTGAGATTGACATCAATTAGATTGGCTTAGCATCCGAGCCAGAATTACCCTGCAAGAACCAGTCTGACAACAACCTATTCTTCAAGCACGAACTGGAACAGCACAGCAGATGAGATCACAAAAATTACATCAAATACGATCGCAAGCTGTAACCATGCGCTGAAGTCAGCCCAACTCCCCCCGTTTACTACCACCGAGGTCGATTCCACGGCTGCCATTATTAGGGGTACAGAGGTCGGCAGGAACAATAACGGGAGCATGATCTCTCGAGAACGTACTCTTACCGATACCGCTGCAAATGCCGTCCCAACGGCGGAGAATCCGATACTGGCAACCAGAGCGATAACAACGGTTTCGATTCCTAGGATACTTATGTTGAATAGAGCTTGAAATACGGGAAATATCACTATTTGCGCAATGGAAATGAATATGAAATTTCCTAATACTTTTCCGAAAAAAATCAATTCACGGCTGATAGGTGTCAACATCAATGCGTCCAGAGTGTCACCTTCAGCCTCCACTGCAAAAGATCGATTAAGTCCTAACACGCCGGCAAATGCTACTGCTGCCCATAAGACACCTGGACCTACGTCCTTTGCTCTGGATGGGGTCAGTTCTACTGCGAAGGTGAATATCGCAATGACAAGGAGAGCGAATACGATGATGGCCAGAATGATGTCGCGTGAGCGTAGTTCCAGAAGAAGGTCTTTCCGTGCCAGAGTCCAGACTGTCGCTAGCGATGCTCCCATCAGGTGTAAACCGGATCTGAGTAAAGGCTCGTGACATCGACAGGTGTTACGTTCGAGGCAGAGGCGTCCAACGCAATTCGACCGCCTGCAATCACCAATACTCGGTCTGCGTTTGCGATCCCTCGCTCGATTGAATGTGTGGTCATTACCACTGCATGTCCAGGCGTTCTATAGTCGGATATGACGTCATCAAATATCTCGATGGCCGGTTGATCGAGTCCCGTCTCAGCTTCATCGAACAAGAGAATTCGGGGCTTGTGCAACATTGATCGTGCTATGGCGGTTCGCTTCTGATAACCGTGTGATAATTCACGTGCCCGTTGGTCTAGTCTTGGGATTAGGCCCAGTCGATTGGATATCTCATTGATCCGGTCTGACAGGTTTCCGATTCGGAACATCTTGCCGAAGAAAGTCAGATTTTCCTTCACTGTCATGTCTCCGTAGAGCATGGGGGAGTGAAGTACAGTGCCTATCGTAAGACGAGCGGATTCGGCTTCCTTCGATAGGTCACGACCGTAGACGGAAATGGAGCCATGATCAGGACGGCTAAGAGTAGTCAGCAGGCGCAGTAGCGTGGATTTTCCGACACCATTCGCCCCAAATATAGCAACAGCCTGACCATCTCGGATGGTCATATCGAGGCCACGTAAAACAGCTACGTTTCCGAAAGATTTTTCGAGGCCTGTCGCCTCAACTGCTGTCACGTTTAGTGTTCTGTTCTTGCCTGTTTCACTGGCAGAGTTATCTTGCTTAATCGATGTCATGCGTGGCTGTTCTTGTGAGGCAAACCGAGTCGCGCCCATTGCGTCGGTGTACATCCTTGTCTGGTGCGCATATTCACCATCGATCGTTAAGAGTTCCATGACCGGGCAAGTGCCTCCGCATGATGACGGAGTTGTCTGAATCCATCAGTTTCATACTAGCCCTTCTCCGACCGAATAACTCGTCCGGCGGTGACTCCGGTCGGTATCCCATTTTCGAGTGCGATCTGACCGTTGACCAGCACCGTGTTCATGCCTGTTGTGTACTGATGAGGATTGGTAAAAGTTGCCGTGTCCTGGATCTTGTCCGGATCGAATATCGTGACGTCTGCGAAACATCCCGGTGCAATGCGACCACGTCGTGTCATCTGGAGCCGTGAAGCCGGCAGGGCGCACATTTTTCGGATCGCTTCTTCTAGTGACACCAGGTTTTTGTCTCTTCGCATCTCGGACAGAAACCTTGAAAAGGTACCGTAGGAACGCGGGTGAGGTTTCCCGCCAGACAATGGGCCCTCTGATCGAACAGAGTTACCGTCTGAGGCCACCGCAATAAACGGGTCTCGCGCTATAAGGTCCATATCATCCTCGCGCAAAGAGAACTGGATTATTGACGCGTCTCCTTGCTCGTAAAGCTTTATCACTGCTTCGGCTGGATCACAGTTGAGGTTGTCTGCTATCTCATCCAAGTGCTTCCCTTCTAGGCTGTGATCTGGGCCGTAGGCTGCCATCAAAACGCTATCGGGAGAGCCCATGAAACTCTTGATGTTCCACTCGATGTCCTGCCTCAGTCTGGACCTGAGATCGGAATCGTCCATCAGCTCTAACGTCGCACTTCGACCACCAACCAACGCCCATCTGGGGAAGACCCCACCAGTTAATGATGTGCTGGAGGCTATGTACGGGTATTGATCCCCAGCCACGTCGATACCTTCACGCCGTGCTCGTGCCTGAAGTTCGAGGATCTCCTCAGCGCGGCCCCATGTGAATGGGCCTTTAGCTTTAACGTGCGACATCTGGATTCTGCCACCGGTGCGGCGTCCGATCTCGATCGCTTCGTTTACGGCCACGTGTAGACCGACGCTGTCATTAGACTCCGAGCGGATGTGGCTCGAGTAAATTTTCCCGCGATCGGCGGCTTCTTGTGCTATCTGAACTACTTCATCGGTGAGGGAATAACTGCCTGGAGCGTAGAACAGGCCGGTAGCGAATCCCATCGCTCCAGCGTCCAGACTTTCCGCTACAAGTCGTTTCATATGCTCGAGTTCTTCAAGTGACGGAGCTCTAGCATCCATGCCTAGAACGTTGGTGCGAACTGTTCCGTGCCCCACCTGAAAGGCTTGATTTATGACTCCCCCAGCCCTCTCTTGGGCATCCAGATACCCAGCAAAATCAGTCCAGTCAGCTGTAAACTCGGCCCCGGCTGTGAAAAACCTGCTCTCCAATGCCTCGTGAGCAGCTTGGGACTGAAGTGGAGCACACGGGCTCATTCCGCAGTTCCCGTTCAACTCCAGGGTAACTCCTTGGGTTAACTTGGAATCGGCCAGAGGGTCAATAAGAAACGACATGTCACTGTGGCAGTGGAGATCAATGAAGCCAGGGGCCACGACGTGTCCGGCAGCATCGATAGTGCGACTTGCTTCGCCCTCAAAGTTGCCGATCACTGCGATGCTGTCGCCTGTTATTCCAATATCAGCTGGGTATGCAGGCGTACCAGTTCCGTCTATAACCATTCCATTCTTGATAACCAAGTCCAACATTCAGAAGTTCCCGTCAGAAAGTTGATGAAGTTTCGCTGGCCAACTCTACTCGTTCTGGTGGCGACGCATCGGTCACCGAAGTAAACTGGCGCCGCCTAGTTAAGTTACAGGTACTATCGCGATCTCACAATAAATCATTGACTCATTGCAGCTTTGGAGAACACAAATGAAATTTGTTAGGTATTCAGCCGCAGGCCACGCCACCTACGGAATCCTGGATGGCGATACCGTGAACGAGATTTCTGGACCTCCGACCGGACGGTATTCAGAGACAGGCGCCAGTGCCGCCCTGTCCTCTGTACAGTTGCTTGCCCCGATCATACCGGGTGATGTTTACGCGATGGCTGTGAACTTTAAGTCACACACAGGTGGAGCACCGGCACCCACTCAGCCCGAACCTTTCCTTAAGCCCTCTAGCTCGATTTGTGGGCCCGACAGTGCGATTAGGCTTCCGTCCAATGCCGGCAAAGTGGATGAGGAAGGCGAAATGGTGGTTGTCATTGGACGACGTATGCGTGACGTACCTCCCGAAGAAGCTCTGGAGTACGTGCTCGGCTACACCATCGGTCACGATATTAGCGCTCGAGAATGGCAGGCTGGGGACACTTCATGGTGGCGCGCTAAGGGAAGCGATAGCTTTTCCCCGATCGGTCCTTTTATCGAGACTGAGTACGACCCACAGGGTAAAAATATCGTGGTGACCGTAGACGATGAAGAAGTCCAAAACTGCAATACAGACGAGATGATATTCAACACACAGGAATGTCTGTCCTTCATCTCGAAGACCAATACACTGGAACCGGGAGACATTGTATTCACCGGTACCTCCGGTGTGACGTCGCGGCTACAAGCAGGGGACACCCTGGTTACTACGATCGAGGGGTTGGGCCAACTACGTAATACGGTTTCTGACTAGTCGGCCTGTCTTGGGTTCGTCCTATCATCGGAACGATGGCTCGCCATTCCTCGAGTCTTTTCATTCAGGTAATGGATCAGGCGATCGCGTCGGCTAGTCCGCCAACTGTCAGCCAGTAGAAGACTAGATACGCGCCTGCCAACAACAGCAATACTCCTGAGACCGGCTGCACGTACGGAATTGTTTTTCGCGCCCAGTTGATCATAACGCTCTGCCAGAGGGCGACGCTCAGGGTGAGTGCTGTGAAAAGAAAAGCCATACCAAGTGCGTAGGAGATGAACTGTGACGTGCCAAACAGGAAACTACCGGTCGAAGAACTGGCTACCACTGCGAGGAACAATGGGAGTGTGCACCCTAGGGACGCTACTGCATAACTGACACCAAACAAGAAATAACCCATTAACGTCGTGTTTCTTGGGTCTCCTATTTTGGCACCAGTGCTTTGCGCAAAGTTGTTGTATAACTTGCCGCCCGTGAGCACGTATCCGGCCGTTCCTCCCAGCAAGATGCCCACGGCGAGGCCAACCCAGTCGAAATACTGCACGATCGAGGAAGTTAAGGAAGTGATGATGAGGCCTACTACACCGAATAGGAGGATGAAACCGAGGCCTACTGAGAAACTTACTGTTCCAGCTCGGACCAATCGTTTGTGCAGTGGTATTGATTCGGCGCCATTATCGATGCCAATGTAGAGACCTAAATAAGCAGGGAGCATCACGAATCCGCATGGATTAACCGTAGCGACCATACCAACTGTGAATGCAAAGCCAAGCGGCAGAAAGCCACTCAGATTATCAACTTGTCCCTCCGATTGGCTCTGCAAACTGAGCACACTGGTGGTAACTAAGCCGCCGTCGCGCCAAATAAAACCAGCGATCGCTGCAAATACAAGCACTGCTACAGCCAGTAAAACTGGCCATAGTGTCGATTCCTGAGTTATTAAGGTCCCTTTCATTGCCCGATTAACCTCTCCCTTCGAATTGCCCCATGATCCTTTGAGTTCCCTCACTGCCAGAGTATCTATGGTCAGGGGCGTCACCCCCGATTCTACGTTGTGCGTCTTGAAACGGGATGCACACGTGAGGCGGGAAATCGCATAATCCGAACGTTAGTTTTAAAACCAATGTATTCACGCTAAGTTGAAATACGGCATATATTTCCCACGTTTTCTGTTGTCATTTAAATACGAAATGCTTCACACAAGATGACCTGTAGATTCCTGAATGCCTTACACAACCGTGGTAAGCAATCCAGTTAGGGTGATAAGAACGGCGGTTACGATTTAAGGTGCCTGCAAGGTGGCCCAGCCAAGAAGCACCCATGCTTCCGGGGATGCCCGCTCCTACAGGGTCGGGCGACCGTGGTGTTCGTTCAATTATTCGTGCACATCTTGCACTTGCCCCTGATCGCACCTGGGGGCTTTCAGCACACCTGCATGCCTGGTCTGTGGACCCTATCTGGCCAGTTGTTCCTGAAGAAATTGGGCGTGATGAACCCGTCATTGCACGGGTTGGTTTGCAATCGGACCCAGAAATACCTTTCGAGACACTGCAAATATCGGGTGCCAGGCTCATCGCAATCGTGCCAGACGATACTGATGAATCACTGGTTTCAGCTGCCTCGGTAGGAGCATGGGCGGCTGTATGTGAAGAGGAAGCAAATCTAAAAATGGCGGAGGTTGTGCGAAATGTGTCAGAGGGCCGGTGTCCTCTTCTAGAAGAGGTTTCAAAACGCAAGAGCGCCGCCTTTACACTTCTGGGATTGCTGCGTGAAGGCTGGAACCATAAATCCGTGTCGGTCACACCAAGCCCTCTAAGTGAGCGTGAAGTCCTGATGCTGAGATTGGTGTCCGAAGGCGTGACCAATCGAGAGATAGCGACTCAGCTGATCCTGTCAGAGCAGACCGTCAAAAACTACATGTCGATGGTGTTTGAAAAGATGGGTACTCACAGCAGGACTCAGGCGGCCACCATGGCACTCGAGTATGGTTGGTTACGCGAAGATTGATGTAGCTTGCGATTTACACGGCTGATGAGTATTTGATCTCGTGATACAATTTCCCGGTGCTCCCGGGATCGTAATGCAAACGTATTTCACCCGGGCCTTAAGTGCGCGCCCTCTGGCGTTTTACGTATATATATATCGGAGTAGCAGAACCTACAGATGACGACCACACAGGCTCCGGCGGATCAGAGCCCGCCAATTACGCTGCGCGGGCTGCTTGAAGCCGGCGCCCATTTTGGACACCCCACGAAGCGTTGGCACCCGAAGATGAAACCCTTTATCTTCACCGCCCGCAATAAAATTCATGTTTTTGATCTCGCAAAAACTATGGAGAGACTTGAGGTGGCCGCAGACTTTGTAGAAAAAACGGTTGGAGATGGCGGACAGGTAATGCTCGTCGGAACCAAGAAACAGGCGCAGGAAGCTATTTCCGATATTGGGAATAGTACACAGGCCCTGTATGTCAATCAGCGCTGGCTTGGCGGAATGCTGACCAACTTTCAGACCATTCAGAAACGGATCGAATACGTGATCCGGCTGGAAGATCAAATAGCGCATGGAACGCTTCAAGCTGCCACGAAACGAGAGGCGCAAAAAGCGGCTACAGAGGTCACGCGACTGAATAAATTCCTCGGTGGGATTAAACAGATGACTACCCTGCCGCAGGTACTCTTTATTGTTGATATAGGTAAAGAGAAGATTGCGGTAGCTGAGGCCAAGAGGCTCGGCATACCGGTAGTTGCCATCGTCGACACGAACTGCGATCCGACCGGTATTGATTTCCCGATTCCGGCCAACGACGACGCTATCCGTAGCGTTCGTCTGATCACCGAGCGAATCGGTAAGGCCATTGTGGACGGAACTGTAGCCCGCCAGGCACGTGTTGCAGAGCAGATGGCTCTTAACGCTGAGATTGAAGAGCAGGAAGAGGCAGCGCGCAGGGTTGCACAGGAAGAGGCAGCGTCACGACAAGCTGCAGCTGAAGCCGCTCGACGCGAGGCCGAAGAAGCCGCGACACAGGCTGTAGCCGAGTCTCCATCGGAAGAGTCAGTCGAAGAACCAATTGCCGAAACAGCAACAGCTGCAGAGGTGGTGGAAGTGTCGACAGCGGAAATTGAACCCCCAGCCGTGTCGGAAGAGGTTTCTTCGAAGCCGGAAGCCGGGCTTGAGGCTACTCCAGAATCATCCGAAGAGATATCTGAGCAGACCGTCGATAAGACGGCTGAATAACTAAAAAAACTTACGTATTCCCTTAGGGCAAGAGGCGTCGAGCTAACTTGGCCTAAGGGGTAATTAGAAGTACACAGGGAACAGATTACTTTGGACATTACAGCCACAATGGTCAAATCGCTTCGGGAAAAAACCGGAGCAGGGATCATGGACTCGAAGCGCGCACTGGAAGAAGTTGATGGTGACGAGGCCAAAGCCATCGAACTTCTCCGCGAGAAGGGACTGGCGTCGGCTGCAAAACGAGCCGGACGTGAAACCTCTGAGGGCGTCATAGAGAGCTATATCCACAGTGGCAATCGCGTCGGCGCTCTGGTGCATTTGTCGTCAGAAACCGACTTTGTTGCACGAACTGATGAGTTCACTGAACTGGCCAGGGAACTCGCCATGCAAGTAGCAGCTATGAATCCTAAATTCGTTGACAGAGACTCGGTGCCGGATGATGCAGGCGAAATTTCCGACGAAGAGCTGCTTATGGAACAGGCCTACATACGAGACCCTGGTCAGACGATCGGTGATCTGGTTAAAAATCTTGCTGCCAAAACCGGTGAAAACGTTCACATTGGGAGATTTGTACGATACGGCCTTGGGGAGTAACCCTAGTACTCGCGCTCCAGGGCAAGAATCGCAATTCACCTGAAATATTTAGGTCAGAGATTATTCCGGGGGAGATTCAGTGAACGCGTACAAACGTGTCCTGCTCAAATTGAGCGGTGAATCACTTAAAGGTAACCGTGAATTTGGCCTAGACCCAGAAGCCCTACGTTACGTTGCAGAGCAGGTGACTGGGGCCGCAAACACAGGTCTTCAGATAGGCATTGTGGTTGGTGGTGGCAACATCTGGCGCGGGGCTGACTATGAGGCTGTGGGAATGGATCGAGCTACGGCGGATAATGCCGGAATGCTTGCGACAATCATCAATGCACTAGCTGTACAGGATGCATTGGAGCGAAACGGTCTCGAGGTCAGAACGCAAACAGCTATTGCTATGTCTGCAATAGCAGAGCCGTACATTCGGCGTCGTGCCATAAGGCATTTTGAGAAGGGCCGGCTGGTCATTTTCGCGGGTGGAACCGGAAGTCCCTACATGTCTACGGACACAGCCGCCGCGTTGCGTGCACTTGAAGTGGGGGCAGACTCGCTCTGGATGGCAAAGAACAATATCGACGGTATTTACACATCTGACCCAAATGTCGATAAATCTGCGTCCAAATTAGGTCATTTAACCCATTTAGATGCGTTGCAACGTCGTGTCGGAGCACTTGACTCGACCGCGTTATCGATGTGCATGGACAATAGATTGCCGATAGTGGTGTTTAATCTCTTCGACGCGGGTAACCTGCTCCGGATCGCAAACGGACAACAGATTGGAACTCTGATCTCTGATGGCGTGACGGCATCGGTTCAGTAGAAGAGATTTTATCCGCTAGAAGGCCCATACGTCCGATCTTACGGGCGAATAATTGAAGGGAACAGGGATGACGACCGAAATCTTGGAGGATGCTCGAAAGCGCATGCAAGGGGCAGTGGACGCTCTTGATCGCGATCTGGCTGGATATCGGACCAATCGTGCATCTCCGGCCCTTATTGAAAACCTGGTGGTCGATTATCACGGCACCGATATGCCGCTGAATCAGGTTGGAACTATTACGGTCGGAGATGCAAGAGTCTTGATAATCCAACTGTGGGACGCAAGTGCGGTTGCAGGCGTAGAGCGCTCTATTCAGGCGGCTGACCTTGGTATGAGTCCGCAAATTGATGGTCAGACGATACGACTTGTTCTTCCTGTCTTGACCGAAGAGCGTAGGAAAGATCTTGTACGTCAGATGGGCAGGCGTGTTGAGGAGGCAAAGGTCGCTGCAAGGAACGTACGACGTGATGCTCAGGAATCTCTACGGACGATGGAAAAAGAGGGTGAAGAATCTCAAGATGTCGTTCGTCGGGCACTTGATTTACTGCAGTCCCATACCGATGCCGCAGTGGGTGATATGGACTCAGCGAGCAAACGAAAAGAAGAGGAGGTGATGGAGGTTTAACCTCCATCATTTGGAAGCTCCTGTGTCCGTATCTCCACGTCCGCTGCCCATTAACTCTTCGTCAAGTGAGAGTCCTGACGACTCAATTCCCAGACACGTTGCCATCATCATGGACGGTAATGGCCGCTGGGCATCTGAGAGAAGTCGTCCAAGGACGGAGGGGCATCGCGCAGGCACAGAGAACGTTCGTTCCGTTATCTCTCGTCTTGTCGAGCGCGGTGTTCGTTTCGCGACTCTCTTCGCATTCTCCACAGAGAACTGGTCCCGACCCGGGGAAGAGGTCTCGGCATTACTAGCAATTTTGCAAGCGGTGATCCGATCTGAAGTAGAAGAACTAGACAAAAATGGTGTGCGCATCCTTCACATTGGCCGACTTGATCGGCTCCCTTCTCAACTCGGTCAATCGATTGTCGATGCCGTAGATCTGACGAGCGGCAATGATGGGTTGACCCTTACGGTTGCATTTGACTACGGTGGAAGGGCGGATATTGTATCGGCCATTAAATCGATAATCTCAGATGGCAAGTCACCAGACGATATTGATGAAACCCTGATAAAACGATATCTCGCTACTGCCGGCACACCTGATCCGGATCTTGTCATACGCACCGGCGGTGAGTTTCGAATTTCTAACTTTCTTCT
>JAYGCF010000055.1:0-2653 GCA_046583495.1 Dehalococcoidia bacterium | reverse complement strand
TTTCACAGGGAACTATCCGGGGTGTAGCATCAGAAGTATGCCAAATCCATTAACCCAAGTTTCTCTTTGAGGGATGCGCTCCCACTTGGTACAAGTGGTGACAGCTTCGGCTCCGAAGTTAATTACTGAAGCTCGTAAGATTTATGAGAGCGTCACTGACCGGCGGCAAACTCAGAAACCGATGTCGGACGCGTGTGATCAGGAGAGTTCCTCGGTCCTCAGGGAGCGGATCGCCAACCTTCAGGAACGGGTAGATGCCCTTGAGGCCACCGAGTTAGATCAAGCAGACCTCGTTTCACAGATGGCTGAGCAGCAACAGGCGCTTGCAACTGGATTCCAGAGACTGTCAATACGTGTGGGATTGCAATTTTGGGCCACTCTAATTGCCTTAGCCGCAGCGATTACCGCGATAGTTATCGCGCTGATCTAATCGCATCGGCGGTTTGAGAACCCAGAATTTGGCCTCCGGGTACTTGCATACACGCCTTTATTCGCAAGTGCTCTCTACACCGTAGCAGGACGGTCACTATTGCGATTCAACCGACGTAACACCCCAAAATCAGCAAAATATTAGAGGAGAACAAATGCAGCGCGAAACCCAGGGCGTAATTGCCGGAGGCAAAGGCGAACCAGTCCGACTTCAGACCATAATCGTCCCAGACCCCGGGCCGGGAGAGGTCGTAGTACGCGTTCAGGCTTCTGGCGTCTGCCATACTGACCTTCATTACCGGGAAGGCGCCATCAATGACGACTTTCCGTTCCTCCTTGGGCATGAAGCGGCCGGTATAGTTGAAGAGATCGGCGAAGGCGTGACCAACGTTGTGCCGGGCGACTTTGTTGTCCTAGCGTGGCGCGCACCCTGCGGTTCATGCCGGTCATGTTTGCGTGGGCGGCCCTGGTACTGTTTTGATAGCCGGAACGCCCGTCAGCCCATGACTCTTAGAGATGGGACGCCACTTTCGCCTGCGCTCGGCATTGGAGCTTTTTCCGACTACACGCTGGTTGATGCCGAGCAGGCTGTGAAGGTGAGTCCTGACGCCCGGCCGGAGGCTGCCGGTTTGATTGGCTGCGGCATTATGGCTGGGTTAGGCGCTGCCCTGAACACGGGGAACGTCCAACGAGGCGACTCGGTGGCGGTAATAGGATGTGGTGGAGTTGGCAACGCTGCCATCGCCGGTTCGCAACTAGGGGGCGCTCACACAATCATCGCCGTGGATATTGATGATCGAAAATTGGAGTGGGCCAAAGAGTTCGGAGCCAACCACACGATCAATGCGTCCAGTGTCGACCCGGTTGAAGCGATCAGAGCGTTGACCCACGGGAACGGCGTCGATGTTGCGATTGAAGCCGTGGGAACGCCGAAAACGTACGAGCAGGCCTTCTATGCACGTGATCTGGCCGGGACGGTGGTTCTTGTAGGTGTTCCAAACCCGGAGATGAAGATCGAGCTGCCACTGATAGAGGTGTTCGGGCGTGGTGGGACGCTCAAGTCTTCCTGGTACGGCGACTGTTTGCCGACGCGCGACTTTCCCATGTTCATAGACCTGTATCTGCAGGGTCGGCTCGATTTAGACCGTTTCGTATCGGAGACCATTGCGATAGACGAGGTAGAAGACGCGTTTGGTCGCATGGAGCGTGGTGAGGTGCTCAGGTCGGTCGTGGTGTTTTGAGCTGATTGTTGAGAGTACGTTTGGGAGCAACCCGGTCGAACTCCCCGTCAACTTCGATCGTCCAAAAAGTGTCACGGCATCCTTAGTTCATGTCGTTCCTCTAGGCTGCACCCGGTTTGTATGCTGTCTTCTCGCATCAGGATCTTCGGCGAGGCGGACAGTGATTGCTCAATCGGCATTACGTTCATTCAAGGTCGCCATCTTTGTCGCTGGAGGTTCCGATAGGCCTACGTAGAGACGGAAGGCGGTGGAGGTAGATGAGGTACGTTTGGCGGCAAGGTCTGCAGTTCCGATTGGCTCACGACCAGAGGTTCGCCTGCAAGAACTCCCTCACTCAAAATTTGGAAGATCTCATTAACTGCCGCGTCCTTTTTGAATTCCCACTTGATAGGTTTCTCTTCCCCTCGTATCCAGACACGAAGCTCAGCGTCCCAATCCGCCCAGCCTGCGCTTTCTTTAGAGAATTTGTGAATGCTTCCGTAAGGGATAGAGACAAAATTCTTTTTCCTGCCTGTGATGCCCATGCTATCCACCATGATGATCCGGTGGGTGGTGAAAACGATCTGATCCCTCACCCATTTATAGGCGCTGAGGATTTCTTCTCGCCTAATTAGCAAATCCCCAAATTCAGTTTTCGCATCGTCGATGTTGGTGATAGATGCATGTCCGAAAATTCCACTGATCGGCATTAGTGGTGCCCTCCATATTTCATGCGTTGATCACCGGATTTTAGCCTCTGTGAAGAAACGGATGGGGTGATATTTTAGAAACGAAATCAGTAGTGCGTTGTGATAAATATCACTTAACTCGTTAGGCTTTTTGTCTTAATGATGTGATAACTCATGAAACATGCGATATATTCTCGGAAAGCAGGCGTAAATAAATACATGAGATAAGGCTATCGTTATGACTGAGCAGATATCGCGAGAATTCGACGAGGCAAGGGCGGAAGAGTTCGGTAACCAACTTGTCGGCACGTACAT
>JAYGCF010000080.1:0-6067 GCA_046583495.1 Dehalococcoidia bacterium | reverse complement strand
AGATTTCTGCCCTCCTGGTGGTGAGTCTATGCGTGACGTCGTGGCCAGAATAAGACGTTTTATAGCGGATACTGCTGTTTTGGAAAGTGAGGGTGACATTGCTATTGTTGCCCACGGAGGATCGCTCAAATGCCTAATGGTTGTATTACTCGGATTGCCTGAGTACGCGGTGGGCCGTTTTCACTTCTCAAATTGCGGTGTCAGCGTGGTGAACGCAGGAATCGAGTCTGGAACATTGATGAGCTTTAACCATACGACTCATCTATCGGAAGTTAGACCTATTACTTGATACGCGGCCTATTGTTTCGACGGTAAATAGTGTCCCTGTATCTGCAAATGGGTTCGCCACTTTTCGGACCTGAAACATATTTCATTGGTGCCTCGTTGTTCATAAGCTCAGAGCAAACGCGTTAATTCACTTCCGTATTTGACGGGTCTGGTAGAATGAGCGGTTCGCGCCGGCTACTTAACAGGGGCTTTCAGTGACTGTTTTTCATGTCACGTCCTGCCGGGCATTATTTCTTGTGATTCACGTGATCTACCTGGCTCGAAGCCGGGTAGGAACAGCTGGGAGGAACGCCTGATGGCGACAAAGAAAACGACAACACCCTCCGGCAAAACAACGGTTAAATCAAAAGCTACTGCCAAGTCAGCAAAAGTTAAAACAGCCGCTAAACCTACAAAGACCAAAGCCAAGGTTGCTGCACCGGCTGCGGTCGAAGTCGAGGTATCGGACGAAATCCTGGAAGAGGCCGAATCCGATTGCAAACATGCTTGGATGATCGATCCGCCAAACGGTCCAACTAGCGATGGTGCATGCACAATTTGTGGCATGAAACGTGAATTTCGAAATTCTTACGAATACACGCCATCATGGACGGCTAGGTCGGGCAAGGCTGGAGCGGCCAAGGCAGCGGCTGCAAAAAAAGAGAAGGCTAAGTAGCCGCAGCTATCGGAACAGGTCGGTTTTTGGGTTTCTTTGCAGAGCTTTTGCTCCTAGCAATTCGGATTCTCTCCCGTAAAACCCGCGTACGATTGCTACTGGAACACGTCCGAATTCCCCCATTACGAGTTGTGCCGCCGCCGCTAATTCGTCCGCTATAGCTACGACGGTGGCCTTTAATTTGCGTCCGTGGTCATCAACTTCGCCGCGCGAATCCTGCAACGGCTCAATACCTGCAACCCCAATGGCTATGTTCGTGCTACCTTCACGCCATGGTCGGCCGAAAGAGTCAGAAACGATGATTGGTGTGCGAACGCCGGTCAATTCCGATAGGGCTTCAAAAAGGGAGCGGGCTGAGTGGTCCGGGTCAACGGGTAATGTGATCGCTTGGTCGTTATATACGGAATTAGAACTATCGACACCTGCGTTTGCGCACACCAAGCCATGGATAGTTTCAGTAATTAGTACCCCTGGTGCCGTTCGGATGATTTGAGCGGTCTGCCCCAGAATAACCTCCACCAGTCGAGGGTCTTTATTTACTTCCTGGGCCAATCTCACAGCGCGCGTGGACGGCTTGATCGTCTTGAGGTCCACAACGGCGCCCTCCGATTTCGAGACGATCTTTTGGGCCATCACTATGATGTCTCCGGCCTCTAATTTCGTCCCCTGGGCCCCGCAGGCTGCATGGGTCAAATAAGCTAAATCATGGCCTTCCCGCACTTCAGGTAGGCCGTGGACGCCAATTATTTCGATACTGGATTGCATGTGATGAGCCCGCTAGTGCCGGGGATGTTTTGGTCCACAGTTGTATTGTTCACGTGAATCAGGATTATTCTGAACTGTTAGGGGCTGTATCCGTAAGAATGACAAGTGGAATATTATCCTTTTCTGCCATTAGTGTGAGTTACAAAAGAAAATTAAGGGATTCAATTTCCGGCCTGGAGTATTAAGCCTATGAGGCTCGTTCCAAAGAGCGTTCTTTTCGTTCCCGGTAATAAGCCGGCCATGTTTAAAAAAGCCGCTAACGCTCCCGCGGGAGCCGTAATTCCGGACATGGAAGACGCAGTCCCGTGGGGTGAGAAACTGGTTGCAAGGCGGGAGATCGCGGTCAACCTCGAGGTACTAGGCGGTGCAGGACTCCCTGTTATACCTCGCCTTAATTCTCTAGATACAGGCCTCTTTGACGAGGACCTTGAGGCAGTCATTGGCCCGAACATAATCGGGGTCTCAGTTGGAAAGGTCCGTACTGCTGGAGATGTTCGGAGAATTGACACGATCATCACGGCTGCAGAGCGTCGTAACGGGTTGCGGTTGGGGGGCATATCGATTTATCCATGGATAGAAACAGCCAAAGCGATCGCAAGTGCATATGCGGTTTGCAGTGCTTCACCACGGATCGCTGCTGTTTGCTTTGGTGCGGAAGATTTTTCTGCTGATGTTGGGATAGCCAAGGATTTGGGCGGTTGGCAGTCCTCTGAATCTTCTGACGACCCTAGTGGGCCCTCTGTGTCTCATGCTAGGGGAGAAGTAATCGCAGCGGCTGTCTCAGCTGGTGTAGGGGCTCTGGACACTCCCTATGTCGCATTCAGAGATCCTGAAGGGCTAAGACGCGAGGCGGCAGTGGCGAGATCCATGGGATTCAACGGCAAATGTGCGATACATCCCGCACAGCTTGAGATAATTAACCAGAGTTTCACGCCTCAGCCGGACGAGATCGAAAATGCAAAAAGGATCGTTGCCGCCGCCGATGAAGCTGAATTAATTGGAAGCGGTGCGACATCTCTCGATGGCAAGATGATAGACCGACCGACGATTGTCAGAGCGGAAAATCTGCTGGCACGTCTCTAGAGTTAACCTCGTATCTTGCATCGTTCTAACCGGGGATAAATCGTTTTAGCACACCATCGTCGACGAGTTGTAGCTCTGGGAAGGCCTCTGCTGGAGCGTCGGCTTCGTAAATAGAGTTGATGCCAAGGTTATGCTCAATAATTGCGAGGACCCGCAGTTGTAGGCCTTCTGGTCGGTTCTCAGGCATCCGGTTGGGGTACTGTGTGACAAGATCGTCCCAGTACCAATCGAAAACGATGTGTGGTGCAGAGACGGGCATCACAGCGTGCTGTCGATCGGCTATATAGGCTTGGTACCAGAGACTAAATACAGTCTTGTCCGTACGCGCGATAACAATTGATTCTGGCTCCATGGTGTCGAACGCGGAATGGGCATATTCGGAAGCATCCCGGTCATTGCTTAGATTCAAATTGCTGTAGTTAGTGATGATGGAGAACAGAGGCACGGTTAAGATCACTATTAAGATTGTTAACCCTGCAATAGTCCGTGGCCCAATATTAAGTAGTGGAGCAAGGGACTTTTTGATGTTATTCGTATTTGAGAGGACCCTTAGAATCCCCGCGCTGATCCAGATAGAAAACAGCATAAATATAGGGATTAGATATAGGAAAGAGTCAGCTGTTCTGTAAGTCACGGCATATGCCAATATCAATGATGCACTGATCAACTGTGTGGTGAGTAAAGATCGGATTTGTCGCCATGCACGAGTAAATCCGACAAGACCGAGTAAGACTCCGATAAATCCAAACTGTGCTAGCAGGTGGTCAGTAGAAGTCACGACTCGATGAAACAACTCTTCACCCCATACATCGAAGGTATAACCCTGGTAGACGGTTCCACTGATCATCCACCAGAAGCCCTGAAAGCTATCCGGATGACCCCAGTTGATTACAGGACTTTGTGTTGATGCGAGAGGGGCATAGGCGTAAATGCTGAGACCGAGGAGACCGCCAGCCGCGACTGATAAAAAGTTCCGGATAGCAAGTTTCCGAATCCGATTGCCCAGCAATCCCCAGATGACCATAGGGACTATGAGAGCAGCGATCGTCAGGTGGTTTCCTATTGCTAGGCCAGAGAGTAGTCCTGTTGCTAGGGTGTAAAACCATCCAGCGCCTTTGGATTCGGGGCGTTCCGACGACACTTGCTGTCGGTCACGCAATCCCAGAACTGCCAGGGCAATAGCCGAAACAAACATGGCGTTTAGTGCGTATACCTCGGTTACAGTCGATTGAGACCAGAACATTCGTGAGGCTGTTACTGACAGACTCGATATACCGGCTGATATAAGTACAAAACGGTCGTTTATCGAGTCCGACATATCCAATTTTCGGAGAATTTTGACCGTCACCATAAATAAAAGTCCTACGCTGACGGAGGCTGTAAAGGCAGAAAAAAGGTTTCCATGGAGCGCAGGGTCGCCGAATGGAATTGCAAACGAAAACGCGCGCAATCCAATCAAATACGTGGGGTATCCCGTTGGGTGTGGTATGCCCCATGTGAACGCTGCAGTTAATAGGTCTCCACCATCTTGCGCTGAGTTACTCCAAGTGAGTCCTGGTGCAAGTGTGAGGCAGAAAAAAAGGAACGTAATAACACCTACACCGAACGCAATAAAGCCGACACGGTGTCCGTGCAGAACATTGGTCAAGTAGTTTGACTGTGTTCCCGTATCAGGGTGCATTGTTCTATCTGTACGTGTCATACGCCCTTGAACTCTAGGATCGTCACGCCGAGAAAGCCTACTGCAAATAGAAAGGGGGCCCGGTTAGACCGCGCCCCCTTTTCTGAGTTCTTTAATTTGTCGACGACCAGCGCCAACCGTTAACTGGTCTCAGTCGCCCTTCGCTGACGCTGGATGTAAATGCCACCGCCAAGTATGAGCATCAGTCCGAGGGTCGCTAGCAGAAGCGCATGTGTTGCCGTTGGGGCAACATCACCGGCTGATGGCAAAACAGCAGCCTCACTATCCCGGGTTTCGAATCCCAGTCTGAATGAGGAGAAATCTCGGACATTGGCTGTCGCCTGAACGTTTCCACCAGTATTGGCGGAAGTTGTCGACAATTTGGTCCAAGGTCCAGTTGCAGCATCGGATGCCTTATAGATGCTCAGACCCTGAATGTCCGCGCCAGCTTCCGTAACAGTTGCCAGGGGGATAGTAATGGATACTTGAGCTGAACTCAGCAAGGCTGATCCGTATGTGTCACCCGCATTGTCTGTGAGTGCAACAGTAAGCAGGGTACTTCCGACTGCGCTAGTGCCAGCTGGCAAAGATGCAGTTGAACCCGCCGTTCCGCTGATATCGGTCCGTACTGCCGCTGCAGTCCCGTTAGATACTGCGTTTGCAGGGAAAGTTACTACCGCTGACGCATCTCCTGCGGACACTTCCATAGTCGAGGATGTCGAAGTCGGTTTAAGAACTCCGGCTGCGGCAGTCCCGTCAGCAGCGTCGCTGATATCGGGTGTGGAAGGTGTATCGGCTGCTGCCGGGTCTGATGGCGCTTCAACTGGCTCGTCCGCTATGGGCGTGAAGTTGTTTATCGCTATCGTGTCTGTTTTGGTGATCCCCGTAGCGCTCTGTGTAACGGATGCCGTTACATTTGTAGTTCCAGCGGTCGTTGCGTTGTAGATGATGTTGTCGCCGGTGGCGGCGCTTACGGTTCCACCGGAGCCAACGCTCCAGTTAACCGTCAAACCAGTGATAGCAGTGGTACCGGTGTCAGCTCCCTTAGAGACTGCTGACAGCACTAGACCACCGCCAACCTGTACCGAACCAGAGCCCGGGGTAGCGACTACCGATCCAAGCTGCGTGGCAAGAGTGGCTGTGGTTGTGACTGCACTAGCAGCTACACCAGACGATGGGAGAGTGCTGTTGGAAGATGAAAATACACTACACGTGTACTGGGTACTTGCCAGGACAGTCAGTGTTTTAGTGACTGTCGTGCGGCCTGTTACCGTGCCGGTAACCGTGGACCCGGTAAGGGGAACACAGTCCACCCGGTAACCGTCCACGATGTTTCCTGATTCAGGAAGCGTGGAAGCCCCGTCCGCAGCAGTCCAATCGACCTGAATACTGGTCGGAGTTTGGACCGTAGCAGTAACGGATGTTGGTAAAGCTCCGGCCTCGGCCCAAGGATTGGCCGAGGTCGCGACCATTACGGCGATCATTCCCAGAGCGAAGATACCCAGTATCCAGCGCTTTGAGACGATGGATCCAACGGATCCCAGCATCGGCTACCTCCTGAGGTCGGCGACATATTAAGCGTTCACAGACACTGT
>JAYGCF010000047.1:0-32186 GCA_046583495.1 Dehalococcoidia bacterium | reverse complement strand
CGATTCGAGGCACCTGCCAGTTCAGATGGGTTGGCAGAGTCAATAGCCTGTCGGATTTTTTGAAGATCCCGACCGTACTTTGGCCCGAGCACTGGCAGATTCGGAAGTACCGATACGCTAAGTAATCCACCCTGTCCACGAGCGTCTCTAACAGCCTTCACATTCAACTCTTCTTTTAATTGGTCTTCAATCAGGGTCAAAAATCCACGTTCCCGGTCCGTTCTTAGGTCCACCAAGAGTTCTGCTAAAGGCTGACGCACCTTTAGGCGGGAAGATGCCCTAGCTGAGCGACCCAGGCTCGCCAGGCGGCGCGCCAGATTGACCGAGTCGGATAAATCGTCATCGATCACCGACTCATCCGATTTGGGCCAATCAGAGAGGTGGACGCTGTCCGGGGCAGTTGCTTCAACGCGAGCGACCAGGTTCCGATACATTTCTTCCGAAAGAAAAGGGGTCACTGGCGCCAACAACCTAGATAAAGTCGTCAAGGCTGTATAGAGCGTAGCGTAGGCAGCCTGTTTATCAGCATCCGACTCGCTTCTCCAAAAGCGACGACGACTTCGTCTCACGTACCAGTTGGACAGTCCATCAATGAACTCTTCAATAGCACGCATCGCTTCCATAGGGCGCCACGTTTCCAGGTAGTCGGTGACTCTCCCCACAAGTCGGTTCAGTTCAGACAATAACCAGCGGTCGAGTTCGGATCGCTCAATAGCCGCATCGGGTGTGGACGGGTCCCAATCGTCAAGGTTTGCGTAGGTTACGAAAAACGAATAAACATTCCACAGCGGGATCAGGAACCTTCGGCGAACGTCGTCACCAGGTCCGTAACCGAAGTTAAGGTTATTGGAAGGATTTTGGCGAGAGTACAGCCATCGCATCGTATCCACGCCCATCTTGTCCGCAGCATCTTCGAACCAGATCGCGTTACCACGTGATTTGTGCATTTCTGCACCAGACTCGTCGCGCATCAATGCGTAGCTAAAGACGGCTTTCGCAGGTTCCTTGTTCTCTAGAGCCGCGCTCATCGCAATAAGCGAATAGAACCAGTTTCGGAACTGCCCCGGAAAACTCTCGGATATCCAATCAGCTGGGTACCAATCGTTCCAGTGTTCCTTATCCGAGCGGTATCCGAGTGTAGAGAAGGAAACAATCCCTGCATCCAACCACGGGTTGCCCACATCCGGGATGCGTGAAACTTGTGCATCACAATCAACACAGGCGATCTTGACCGCGTCGATCCAAGGTCGGTGTGGAGAGTGCCCTTCAAATTGATCCCAACCTTCGACCGCACGTTCTTTCAATTCGGTCTCCGATCCCATCACCTCCACCTTGCCACACGACCCACATTTGTAGATCGGTAATGCTAATCCCCAGTAACGCTTTTTGGAGATCATCCAATCATGCATATTGTCGAGCCAGTCTAGTTCGCGATCTTGCCCGAACCCAGGTACCCAGGTCATGCGCCTTGTAGCATCCTTCATTGGTTCTCTTAGGTCATCCATTCCGATGAACCATTCATCGACCAGCCTGAATACGAGCTCTGTATTACAACGCCAACACACTGGATAACGGTGGAGATAGGGGACGACGGCGTACATGACGCCTTTCTTTTCGAGATTCTCGAAAATCTCACTGTTCACTTCAGAAACATTCCTGCCAGACAACCAATCGAAACCCTCTAGATAATCTCCATCCTCGGTGAGGGGAGCGATTATCGGAAGTCCATGCTCCTTGCCCAACTGGAAATCTTCGGCTCCGGCTCCTGGAGCAATGTGGACGATGCCCGTACCCTCGTCTTCACCCACATCGTTCCACTCAAGGACGCGATGGACTTGATTAGCCTCTGATTGGGCAGGAAGTTCGTCAAAGGGCCCCTGGTAACGCATCCCCACCAGATTCGAGCCAGGCAACTCTTCAAGTACCTCGTATTCCCCTTTTAGCACCTTTAACAGTTCTTTCCCGAGATACAGGATTTCGTCATTATTACGAACCTTGACATACGTGTTCTCAGGATGGACAGCGGCAGCCACATTTGCTGCCAGCGTCCAAGGTGTCGTCGTCCAAACCAAAAGATTTTCGCCATTTCGGTCTATCAATGGAAACTTCAGGTAGACAGAGTTATGAGTGATCTCTTGATAGCCCTCAGTCACAATCTCGTGCTGGGAAAGACCCGTACCACAACGTGGGCACCAGGGCATGGAGTCACGACCCTCGTATATCCATCCCCGCTCGTGGCAGGTCTTCAAAAATTGCCAGATGGTGTAGTTATTCTCATCCGACTTCGTGTGATAAGAGTTGTCCCAGTCCATCCACATGGCAAGTCTTTGGGATTGCTCTGAGATAATCCCGGCAAAGCGGTCCACACGTGCTTTGCATTCTTCTACAAACTTATCGATACCAAAGTCTTCGATATCGTGCTTACTGCGAAATCCCAGCTCTTTCTCGACCTCGACCTCGACCCACAAACCTTGACCATCAAATCCGTTTTGGAAACGTTGACGATAACCCTGCATATTGCGAAATCGCAGGAACAGGTCCTTGTAAGTCCGTCCCCACGCGTGATGAACACCCATCGGGTTATTTGCCGTAATGGGACCGTCTATGAACGAAAATCGTTTGTCCGAGTTGTCGTTTTTGGCGCGATAACGCGCGTTCATATTGTTTTTATTCCACCATTGCAATGTGTCGTGTTCCATGGCAATGAAGTCGACACGCGAGTCGACTGGTGAAAATCGTCCACCGCCACTTGATTCAATTGGCCGGTCGGTCGTCGTCATTTTTCCTCTTCACTCTCAAGGGGCCCGTTAATTCTCAGAACATAAAAAAGCCCGTCCCAATCGAGGGACGGGCTTCGTGAACGAAGATACCGCGGTACCACCCTGCATTTCCCGCTTAAAACGGGACGCTTTATTGATCTAACCCCCAGAAACATTCAGGATCAAATCGTCGTCTTTTTAACGGCTGACAAACCGTCCGAGTCTACTTGGCAAGCGCCTTTCGGTCGGAAGCTTCGGAGAGATATTCGTTCCCGGTTCCTGCATCCCCTCGCACCGTACGGGATTCGCTCAGCAGGTCTGAAGTGGAACTATTTGGTTCCTTCTCGGCTTTTCACTATACGAGGTTAGTTATCCACAGCGTCGCGCGTCAACCTTTCTGAGTAAGGCATATACGTTGAATACGGCCAACTGGATCTCCCAAACAGAACCCCAGAGTGCGCGATACTAGTCACTCTGTTGCCGAAAAGGCACCCCAAATGATCAACCACTGCAACTATGGAGACCTCCGATGGCCCTCAAGGTCGTTATCTCTGGCCGAACAATGGCGCCCTTAAACCTGCTGCACGACGCAGGATTCGAAGTTGTGGAAGCTGAAGCCACTACTACCGAAGAGTTAATCGATATCACCAAAGACGCCGACGGCGCTCTGATCAGTGTATGGCCGCTGCACGACCGGACTGTTCTTGAGGCATGCCCAAAACTCAAGGTCGTTAGCCGAATGGGCGTAGGAGTGGACTCGATCGACCTTCCGGCTGCTACCGAGCTGGGCATCCTTGCCTGCAATACACCGGGAGCCAACACAACAGAGGTAGCCGACCATGCAATGGCAATGCTGCTGGCACAGACGCGGATCCTTGCTGAAACAGGACAATTCACAAAGAACGGTGGTTGGAGCGACAATCCAGCGCAGATGAACGAATACCGACGCACAGTCCGTCGGATAGCCGGTAACACCATGGGGATTATCGGCCTTGGCAACATCGGGAGAGCGTTTGCCACCCGGATTAAAGGTTTTGGTCCAGAGCAGATCATCGCTTACGACCCGTACGTACCGCAAACTGTCGGAGACCTGTACGGTGTGCGCATGGTGAACCTTGAAACGCTTCTCACACAGTCGGATTTCATCACTATTCACACGCCTGCAACAGACGAGACTCATCACTTGATCGATGGCGAATCACTGTCAAAGATGAAGCCGACGGCAATCCTTATCAACTGTGCTAGAGGTCCAATCGTTGACCCGGTTGCACTGCACGCCGCACTGCGTGACGGCGAAATAGAATCAGCCGGTATTGATGTCACCGAATTCGAACCCGTGGATCCCGAAGACCCACTTCTCGGTCTCGACAACCTTCTCATCACACCACATCTGGCTGGCTGGTCCCCCACATTCATCGATCAGTCTGGACAGCGACAGGCTGAAAACGTGATCCGCGTCCTAACCGGTGAAAAGCCACATGGCTTGGCGAACCCTGAGGTCATCAAGACCATAGCGGTGATGCGCGCTACTGATCCTGGTAGGTGGGAAGGAATCCCAGACTTTTCGACTGCAATTACGGTCTAAATGTCCGACAGTATTTAGCTTTTTCGTTTCGAGACTCTCTGCATGTATGGGGTGGTTTAAAAGCCCGATTGCCACGATGTAGCGCCACATTTCGACATATCCAAAGCTTCAATCATCTCCGACCTGTCGTGATGAACGGAGTTTACATTCTTCGAGACCGCGTGCCTCTCCATCTCTTCGGCCGGGTAAGGCTGTAAAAGGGCGGACAGGCGCTCGGTATCTTCAGTGGAAGGATCAAGCCATAGGGCTTCGGATTCCACATCCAGAATCGCCGGCATGCGATCATGGATTGTCTTCATTAGGGCGTTGGGGCCCGTGGTGATAATGGCACACGAACGAACCATCTCGCCGGTGTCCAGGTTTTGCCAGGCATCAAACAATCCCGCAAAGCCCAGTAGCCGACCCTCTGTGAGGCGAATGAGATGCGGTTGTCTATTGTTCTTCGGTCCGGTCCACTCATAGAACCCGTTCGCCGGAATGATGCACCGCCTGCCGGTAAAAGACCGCTGCCACAACCCAGAGCCTGCCAACCTGTCACTCCGAGCATTAAAACTGCTACGGATCTGGTTTGCCGATTTTGCCCACGATGGGATTAGTCCCCAGCGCATCTGTTCAGCCCGACGGAGTCCATCTTCATTTGTGATGGTCCAAACTTGCTGCGTCGGCGCAATATTGAATCGAGGGACAAGTGACATGTCATCTGTCATCTGGACTCGAAACCGCAATCCTAGTCCGATCACGTCGACAAGTATGAATCTACCGCACATGGCCCGACCTCAAAGTTTCGTTCAACTACGCTCGGTATTCTTCGGCTCGATCAATCGGCCGACCGGAGTAAGGTGCCGTCGATATCAGGATAACCTCGGGCAAATTCCGTAGCGGCAACCACCCCTCTACCTTCAAGTTGGAGCCTCTCCACACGCAGGGTTCCTCCACCTGT
The DNA here is from genome assembly GCA_046583495.1 of Dehalococcoidia bacterium. GTDB lineage: Bacteria > Chloroflexota > Dehalococcoidia > Lucifugimonadales > Lucifugimonadaceae. Next base: position 26,902 of record JAYGCF010000047.1, on the reverse strand, counting down.
CCCGATTAGGCATTGTCCCCCATGTATTTTTATAACTCCTGGGGACCCCGAAGTGTCATCCAGAGCCGTTGCCTCAAGGATTTTAAGTAGCCTGCCATTCCAACGAGTAAAGGTGCCAGGCCAAGGATGATAAGCACGAATCAAACGGGCAATCTCGGCCGCTGTCATCTCAAAGTCTAAATCGCCGTCTGATTTCGCGATGAGCCTGGTCACAGTCGCCACATCATCATCTTGAGGCAATGCCGATATTTCTCCCTTCTGCCAGGCAGAAATACTTTCGATCATCAAATTGATACCTAGCGTGAACAGTTGGTCCGTCAACTGATCGGCCCTATCAGTGTCTTTTATAGGCACTGGAGGTGACTGAACCAGTATCGGGCCAGTATCCATACCCTCATTCACAAGCATCACAGAAACACCGGTCACAGAAGCTCCATCACGGATTGCAGAAACAACAGGACTTGGTCCGCGATACAGCGGGAGCAACGACGGGTGTACGTTAACAACCCCCCCCTGCGGAATTTTCAGGATCTTTGGTGGCAATAGTCGGCCATAGGCCAGAACGATGAAAATATCCGCACTGGCCACCGTCAAGTCCTGAAAAACCTGCTCGCTACGTAGGTCCGTCGGTGTGTTGACTGTCAAACCGAGTTCCAACGCAGCCAGTTTTACCGGCGTCGGTTGCACTGTTTTCACCCGCCCTGATTTTCTGTCGGGCTGCGTGTAAACAGCGACCACCTCATACCCGTCTTCAGTCAACCGTCGGAGTGCTTTCGCGGCAGGATCTGGTGTGCCGAAAAATATAACGCGCGTCATCTTCCCCCACCTTTGAACGGCCTAATCTGCGGACTTATAGCAAAACCGAATTGGCCTGAGGGTTGACGTACTGGCACCACGGGCGCTAGTACACGGTTCCGGATGGTTTCCCAACTTGTAACTCGCATCTTCAGCCTAATCTGTGCAAATTTTTTTTCCCCGTCTGTTGACCCAAAATTGAGTCGTTGAAGGGGTTGTGTTTCCCGGGGTACATGGTAACGTCACAGCGGTCTCGGGATGGCGCGCAGGTGCAGCGTAGACCGGCACCGAGAACGATTTTTCGTCGCCCATATAAAGCCTTTGAAACACCCATCGAGCACCTGCCTCTCTGGTTTCGACAGAGGACCCCGTTCTGACCACTCAAGCGCCATCACAACTCTGGACCGCCACACTTGGTCGTCTGCAGCTAGAAGTACCTAGGCCAAACTTTGAAACTTGGCTTAAGGGAACTCAGGCCCTGCGTTTTGATAACGAAACATTAATTATTGGCACAGAAAATGCGTTCGCGGCAACAATGTTAGAAGAACGTCTTGCTGCGACTATCTCAAGAGCCGTAGAGCGTATCGCTGGCCAACCAATTGACGTTCGATTCGAGGTGATCTCGGACCGGGGTAATCCCACGGATCCATCTCACGGGCGCCAAGACGACCGCGTCTCTGGACGAACATCAACTGGAATTGACCAGTCCTACGTTGAACGCGAATCCCCGTTCGGTTCTCTCCCCCTGAATCCAAGTTACACATTTGACGAGTTTGTCGTCGGTCCATCGAACGAACTGGCCCACGCGGCTGCTAGCCGCGCGGCAGCAGAGCCCGGGCGCGTATATAACCCTCTTTATTTATACGCCGGTGTAGGACTAGGTAAGACGCACCTCCTCCAGGCCATAGGGAATGAACTCAGGTCTCGAGGTATGCAGCTCATATATGTCAGTAGTGAACGATTCACGAATGACTACATCCGCGCCATACAAGAGGGGACGACCGAACAGTTCCGCGCCTTCTACAGGGGCGCCGACGCATTATTGGTGGACGACATACAGTTCATTGCCGGCAAGGCGCAAACACAAGAGGGATTCTTCCACACTTTTAATGAGCTTCACATGGGGGGGAAGCAGGTGGTCGTAACGGGAGATGAACCCGCCCGTCAATCCCTCCTTGAAGAGCGAATTCAATCCCGCCTAGAAGGCGGCCTCGTCGTTGACATACAACCGCCAGACTATGAGACGCGAACCGCAATCCTTCGAGAAAAGACCAAGTCTATCCAAGCCAACCTTTCGGAAGATGTTCTGGATGTTGTGGCCTCTCGTCCTTCTTCCAATGTTAGAGAGCTCGAAGGATCTCTTAACCGAATCATTGCCTACGCGCAGATGACCGGCGCACCAGTAACCGTCGACGTCGCCCGGAAAGCACTTGGGGATCTCCTAAACAACCGTCAAGAAGTTCCAATGACGCCCTCGTCCGTGATTAAAGCCGTTTCAGAACAATTCGGAACGGACCCTGAGACTCTAAAAGGCCCACGAAGAACTAAAGAGGTCTCACTAGCCCGGCATGTCGCTATGTATTTACTGAGAGAGACAAGCGCCCTGAGCTCACCGCAAGTCGGCCTGGCGATGGGTGGCAGGGACCACTCAACTGTTCTTTATGCCCAACGCAAAATGGGTCAACTAATTGAAACAGACCCCGAGTTAAGAAGTGTGGTTGCTGCAATCCGACAGAGGTTGGCAAGTCAACCAAGGTAAAATTTTCACCCTATCAACCAGTTGAGAATTCTTAATTTGAACCTCAATTTGGCAACTGACTCAGGTAACCTTGAATTAACTTATCCATCTGTACCCTGTGGATAAAGTCCCCCATTCCTGTGGATAACTACTCCCACTTGTGAAAAAGAGTTTTATTCCAGCTCCGATAGTTGTCTATATATCCTTGTCTTACCGATGTATTCACATCCTATCCACATAGATTCCTCAGCAATTTACTAACCCTTTAATCGTGATTATTGTCTCTTTCCCTGATATCCACTGGATTATTGAGATGATTAAACATCTTGGAACTTATATTTTTGTGGGAATTGTTAATTGATAGATTCGACCCTTATTCATATTCGTAGTGGGGACGGTGGAAACGGAGTTGTCTCTTTCCGACGAGAGAAATTTGCGCCTAATGGTGGACCAGATGGTGGGGACGGTGGAAATGGAGGCGACGTATTTCTTGTGGCCGATAGATCGCTTAATACACTTCAAAAGTTTCAACTCGGGCAGCGATTTGAAGTGGCTGCAGGAGGGTCTGGCTCCAGTAAGAAACGCCATGGCGCTAATTCAGATGATCTTGTCATAACTCTCCCTGTAGGAACCGAGGTGTGGGAGGTTTCTCCGAATGAAAAGGTGAAGGATGAATTACTAGTAGATCTTTCTCATGACGGGGACCGTGTGATAGCAGCGAGAGGAGGAAGAGGTGGGAAAGGAAATACCAGGTATGTATCCGCGCAAAATCAAGAACCATTACTCGCAGAAGGCGGTGAAATCGGAGTAGATAGGGAACTTAGACTTGAGCTCAAACTCCTAGCCGATGTGGGCATTATTGGCATGCCCAATGCCGGTAAGTCGAGCCTGCTTACGGCTCTTACAGGAGCTCACCCGAAGATAGCCAATTACCCGTTTACGACTCTAGAACCGTCTCTGGGAGTGCTTTCCAAACGATTTGATTCGATAGTGTTAGTGGAAATTCCAGGGTTAATCGAAGGCGCGTCCGAAGGAATAGGTCTAGGCCACGATTTTCTAAGACATGTCGAACGAACTCGCCTGTTAATACATCTTGTTGATGGAAGTGAAGAGAACGTAGAGGCTCGTATGCGCCTCATTAACGATGAGCTTTTTGCATTTGACGAAAAACTTGCTGAAACGCCACAAATCGCCGTCGTTAACAAGTCAGATGTACCAGGGGTAAACGATCATTTCGAGTTTGTGAAACGCGATCTTGCAAATAATGTTTCTACCGGGCACGCATTTTGCATTTCGGCCGCAACGTACGACGGGCTGGAAGATTTGACCAATACACTGTTCCTTGAGTTGGAAAATCTCAGAGACGAACAGACAATTTTGCCTGGTGCTGATTACAATCGAGAAGAGGTAAAAGTTCTTCGACCATCTGGACGAACGCCACGACCATTAGCAAAAATTGAAGGGGACTCGTTCCGGGTATTGCATGACCGAGTGATAAGGATAGCCGGAGCCAGCGATTTGAACGTATATGAGGTCCAACTTCAACTGCATAAACTTATGGATGGAGTCGGGGTTGTGAAGGCTTTGGAGGATCTTGGGGTAAAAACCGGGGACACAGTTTTTGTTGGTAAGGCTGAACTTGAGTGGAACTAACGGGTGCGAACAGTTCCAGGGTTGGCCGTATACGTAGCCGAATAGGTGTGCTGGGCGGGACATTCGATCCTGTGCACAATGGACATCTGGCTATAGCAACCGCGGCATTCAATGTTCTTGAGCTCACAAAGGTACTGTTCGTGCCAGCTGCAAGACCCTGGATGAAAGATTCAGGATGTGGCGATCCCGTCAGCTCCGTAGAGCATCGTGTTGAAATGGTAATGCTGGCGACGGAGGGGCGTGAGGGATTTGAGATATCCACTGTAGACGTTGACCGTGGTGGTGCTTCATACAGCGTGGACACGTTCACAGATCTTCGTGAACAGTATGGCTATGCGTCTGAACTGTTGGCTATTTTAGGGGCTGACGCGCTTGAGGAACTCCCTAAGTGGCGCGAGCCGGAAAATTTGTTGAGGATGTGTTCACTGGTATGTGTGGGGCGACCAGGAAGTGGTTTACCAGAGGACTTGCCGGAGGCTCACCCTGGCCGTGCAGCACAATTTGTTTCTGGCCCTATGCTGCCTGTAAGTGCCACTGAAGTCCGGTCACGTGTCGGTATGGGATTGCCGATCGATGGTCTTGTTAGTCCAGCTGTCTCTAGATACATCGAACAACACGGCCTTTACAGGAATGACGACTGAAAGGAATCGGTATTTGCCTGATCTTAAATGGCTTGCGATGAGAACGTTGGAGCGCGCACAGGAGCTGAACGCTCTAAGGTTCGGTGATTTCACACTGACGTCGGGATCTAAGAGTAAATACTATTTTGACGGTAGAGTATTGACGCTCGACCCCGAAGGGGCTGATCTTATTTCTGAAGCTTTCCTTGCGATGGCCGTCGAAGTAGGGGCGGGTGGTGTGGGTGGTCCCACCGTTGCTGCTGTCCCGATTTGTGGGGCGCTGGTGCTCAGGAGTCGGCAAGCTGGAACTCCAATGAATGGTTACTTTGTGCGTGACGCTGTTAAAGAGCACGGGGCTCGCAAACAGGTCGAGGGTGCAATTAAGCCTGGAACAAAAGTTGTTGTGTTCGACGACACTGTTTCGACGGGTGGGAGCCTACTCCTTGCAATGGATGCTATTGAGGAGTTTGGGTGTGACGTCGTAGCAGTGCTGTGTGTGCTGGATCGCCACCAGGGAGGGAGTGACGAGGTGCGTAGGCGCGGATTGCCTTTCCGGGCTATGCTCGAGGCAGATGCCGAAGGCAACGTAGTTGTTTCGAAAGATCTCTAGAATCCACTAACCCTGGGTTATACGTCCAGGTTCCTTACTTCTAACGCATGGGTGCGTATAAAGTCACGGCGTGGCTCCACATCGTCGCCCATTAGCGTTCGGAACAGCTCATCCGCCCGGATGGCGTCATCTGCTGTTACCCGCAACATCACCCGCTCAGCGGGATCCATAGTGGTCTCCCACAATTGGTCGGCATTCATTTCACCAAGACCCTTGTAGCGTTGAATCGCTAGGTTCCCGCGATCCGCATTTTCCTCAAGTGTCATCACAAGTTCGTCCCAGTTCACATCGCGAGCTATCTCGTCCTCTTCGCGCGAGATGCCGTACGGCGAATTTTCTATCACCTTCTGAACTCGTGGAAACAGCCGGCGGGCAGTGTTCATTACCGGGTGTTCGTAGATCGCCCGTGTGAGTGTGTAATCGCCAATGCTGAACGTTAAGTCTGGTGGAACTTCGTGCGACTCTGGCTGCTGCTCCGATTCCGCCTCCGAATCTCCCATTTCCGGTTCGTCGAACATCATCGGCTGCACCGGATCTGGAAGTTCTGGCAACTCTGGGCGGAAGTCCAAATTCTGGAGATCCGGGTCACTTAGCAACCGGAGCGTTATGTCATCCGTCAGGCCTAACGTGCCTAATGCCGCGACTGCCTCACCGAAGTCCCGGAGTGGCGACATGATGCCCCCAAGAGGGCCACCTTTGAAGGAGACATCGTTATCGGTTTGAGATGTCACCGATAACTTTGCGTAAACTCGCGAGGCTAGCCAGCGGTCAAGTTCTTCATCGGAAAATAGCCACGATGCCGCACGACCACGCGACGCCTTGTAAAGGGGCGCCTGCGCAATGTAGAGGTACCCACCGCCGATCAATTCTGGAAGGTTCCGATAGAAGAAAGTTAGAAGCAAGGTACGGATGTGTGCCCCATCAACGTCTGCGTCCGTCATGATTACTACGCGGTGATATCGGAGCTTTGACGCGTCATAATCCTCTCCGATATTACAACCGAGGGCAGTGACAAGAGCTCGTATCGTATCGCTTTCGATCATCCGCTCGAAACGAGCCTTCTCCACATTAAGGATTTTGCCACGTAACGGCAGCACTGCCTGGAATCGTCGGTCGCGTCCTTGCTTCGCCGAGCCGCCGGCCGACGGGCCCTCAACGATGTAAAGTTCGCTGTTAGCAGGATCTTTCTCGCTGCAATCGGCCAACATACCGGGTAGCGAACCGCCATCCATTGCATTTTTCCGGAGAACCAGATCTCGCGCTTTCTTTGCTGCTTCTCTGGCTCGAGCGGCTGTTGTGGCCTTTTCAAGAATTTTTTGAGCGTCGACCGGATTATCTTCGAGGAACTCACTAAGGCGGCGTCCTACAACTGTCTCGACCGCGCCTTTGACCTCAGGATTCCCAAGACGTCCTTTTGTCTGGCCTTCGAACTGGGGATCCGTCAATTTCACACTGATAACACTGAGCATTCCCTCCCTAACGTCCTCACCGGAGAGATTTGCAGCATCTTCCTTCAGCAGTTTGCTCTTACGACCGTAGTCGTTCAAAACGCGTGTGAGTGCAGAACGGAATCCTGTGACATGGCTGCCACCATCGATGGTGTTTATGCAGTTGGCGAAGGACAGGCAGTTTTCGTTGAAAGATTCGTTGTATTGGAATGCGACTTCGACCTGAGCATTTTCCACGGACTCGCGTGTGTAGACGATGTTGTCGTGGATAGCACCGCGGCGACGGTTCATGGTTCTAACAAAACTTTCCACCCCGCCATCGAACAAGTACGAGACCTCGTTATGTGGCCATAGATCTTCGTGGTAGTCCGAGTGGAAACGAATACCGAGACCCTGGTTCAAATAAGCCATCTCTCGGAAGCGGTTTGAAATAGCATCGAAGTCGTAAGTGAGCTCATCGAAGATGTCCATGTCTGGCATCCATGTAACAGTTGTACCGGTACCAACAGGATCGTTTTCTGTTTGCGGTCGAGACCCTAGTTCTCCGAGAGCACCCCCGCGTGAATACTCCTGAGTATGGACTTTATTGCCCCTGCGCACTTCGACTAGTGTCGAGGCTGAAAGGGCGTTTACGACGGATGCTCCAACACCATGCAAACCACCGGAAACCTGGTAGGACTTTCCACCAAACTTACCTCCTGCATGGAGGGTCGTCATGACGGTCTCTACACCGGTCTTACCGGTTGTGTCGTGTTTATCTACGGGAATTCCCCGCCCATTGTCTACGACCTTGACGGAACCGTCTGGATTAATAGTGATATCCACGAAGTCACAGAACCCAGCCATTGCCTCGTCAACAGCATTGTCGACGATCTCCCAGATCAGGTGCTGTAGACCGGTAGGGCCAGTGCTGCCGATATACATCCCTGGACGAAGGCGTACAGCTTCCAGTCCCTCAAGGACGGTGATATCAGAGGCGTCATAACTCTCAGGGTTGACCGGGGCCTGTGCCATCGAGTCTCCTTAGCGATCGTGTGTTGCGCCAAATGTGAGCGGCCTTGCAAATTCCTGATTCAGAAATGACCGCGCAACTGTTCTGATGTGAGGGATTGTTACGAGTTCTCGAAGGCCCACTAGGCGCGACGACTTGTGAGGGTGTACCCAAGGCGGCGACTTGACCCTATCGAACGACTTGCTTGAAGGTACACTGTTTTCACGTTCCCCCAATCGTAACACAATCGTAGGACACAAGTTGGAATTCCGGTGTTTATTTCAAATGGGTTTAAGACACTAATTAACGGTTGAGTGGGACGCCATTTCGACACTCTGGTTTGCCGGTTATGCCGAGCGGTATCTATATGGCCTCGAGGTGTCTATATGGGACAAAAGAAGAGAGGCGGTAGTGCTAGTGAGTTGCTCGCGGTAGCTTTGCTCGCGGGTTTATTTGGCGACTTTTGGTCGATGATTGCTATGACGTTCGAAACTGGGCAATCTGTCATTGGTCCGTGTCGGGACGCATCTTTTCTACCTTGTGTCACTTATTCCTGTTGATAGTTTCGTATTAATTGAGATCTCTGTATCAGGACTCCTGGAACCGGTGTGCTGAAATACTTTCAACTACGGGGATATAATCACCGCGATTGGCAGGGAAAAAACGGTCTTCCGGGATTCGTTATGTTCCCAAGCTATGAGGATTTGGCAGTCGATCGACGAAATGACAAAAGGCCTGAGGAGGCATCCCCTTGGCTCTCGATAAAGACCTCTTGATGTTGATGTTGCGACGTATGTGGTTGATTCGGCACTTTGAGACAACCGTGATTGATATATACGAGAAGGGTGAATTCGGCGGGGCGGCACACCCTTACATTGGTGAAGAAGCAGTTGCCGTGGGAGCGTGTGTCGCAATGCAGGACACTGATTACATCGCCGGTAATCACCGCTCACATGGACATCCGCTTGCTAAGGGAGGCGACCCGAAACGGGCGATGGCTGAATTATTAGGTCGCGTTGATGGTTACTGCAAAGGGAAAGGTGGGTCCATGCACCTTGCCGATTTTTCTGTCGGGATACTTGGTGAGTCGGGGATTCTTGGTTCGTCGCTACCGGTTGCTACTGGAGCGGCTCTTGCCTCCAAGATTCAAGGCAAGGATTTCATTTCAGCTGTCTTTTTTGGCGACGGAGCATCCAACCAGGGGGCCTGCCATGAGTCGATGAATCTGGCTTCTGTCTGGAAATTGCCGATCGTTTTCATATGTGAGAACAATCAGTACGCCGTCACTACGTCATACAGGGACACAGTTGCGGTGGAGCATGTCTCTGATCGCGCTAGTGCCTACAACATGCCTGGCGTGCTTGTAGACGGTCAGGATGTGGTTGCCATGTATGAGGCGGTCAGTCAGGCGATTGAACGTGCTAGAGCAGGCGAAGGCCCGAGTTTGGTCGAGGGTTTGACATATCGCTTTGAGGAACATTCTCTCGGTCTTGGGAGGATCCGACGGGGCGAGTATCGGCCGCAGGAAGAGATCGAAGAGTGGCAGAAACGAGACCCGATTATGATTCATACGAATCGCCTCGTTGAGCAGGGAATCGCGACGCAAGAAGAGTGCGACGCATTGAACGCTGAGGTGGCCAGTGAAATAGGGGAGGCACTTGAGTTCGCCCGGAACAGCCCTTTCCCTGAGCCCGAGGAGTTGTTTGACGACATGTTTGCCAATGCGATACCGCAGCCATAGACGGCAAATCACGGGTCGAAATCAGATAAGCGTCAATTCTCTGGGTTGACGGACGTAACGCCAAGCGTAAAGAAAGAACGAAGCCGTGCCTGAAACAGTATTTGTAACCGCCATAAACGAAGCCCTCGCCGAAGAGATGCGCCGGGATGAATCGGTTTTCATAATGGGTGAGGACATTAAGCGCTCTATTTACGGAGCTACTATGGGCCTCTTGGACGAATTCGGCGATGAGCGTGTACTGGACACGCCACTTTCTGAAAATGCGTTCTTCGGAGCGGCTGTTGGGGCTTCAGCGGTCGGCATGAGGCCTGTAGTCGAAACACTGACCAGCTTTATGTGGGTAGCTATGGACCAGCTGGTAAGTCAGGCAGCCAAGATGCGCTACATGTTTGGCGGGCAGGTCAACCTGCCTGTCGTCTATCGAGCGACGATGTATTACGGAGGAAGTTCAGCAGCGCACCATTCTGACCGTTCCTATCCGATGTTTATGAACATGCCGGGACTTAAGATAGTCGCACCATCCAATCCAGCTGATATGAAAGGTCTGATGAAGACGGCGATCCGAGATGATGATGTGGTGATTATGTTTGAGGATGGAACGCTATTTGGTAATCGTGGTGAAGTTCCTGCTAATGAGGATCTCCCTAACGGTGAGTTGCTGATCCCATTTGGAGAGGCGAACACTCTACGGGAGGGCACCGACGTTACTGTGGTGGCTATTGCTGGATCTGTGCCTCATGCCGAGGCTGCGGCAGACGAACTTTCCGCCGAAGGGGTTTCTGTAGAGGTGCTCGATCCCCGAACGCTAGTTCCACTGGACAAGGAGAGCATTCTTGCGTCTGTGGAGAAGACGGGGCGGCTCGTAATTGCTGATCCGGCACACAAGGTGTGTAGCGCGGCGTCAGAGATAGCGTCTATTGTCGCCGAAGAAGGTTTCTGGTCATTGCAGGCTCCGATCGCCAAAGTGGCGTCTGAACAAGTCCACATTCCATACAGTCCTGCGTTAGAAAAGCTGGTTTATCCGACAAAAGAAAAGATTGTTGCGGCAATCCGGAGCACGCTTGATTAGGGACTGGCACACTCTTGAATCGAATGTTGTGTAAAGGCCCGGGATTACCCCCGGGCCTTTACATAAGATCATGTAATCAATTGCCTATAGGAGCGCTTTTTGAAGCCCGAGCTTGAGAATTGCAAAGCCCTTACGTTTGACCTGTTCGGCACGGTGCTGGATCTTGGTGGTAGTTTGACGCCGTTTATCGGCGAATTCCTGCAAAAGAAAGGATCAAGTGCCGACCCGGCTGAGTTTTGGGCACAGTGGAGGTATCGCCAGCGCATTGAGCAGTATCAGGACAACATCGTCGATCTTGGGCACTCGGGGTATCTGGAAGTGGCTCGGCGGGCTTTCACATATGTCAATGGGCTGAATAATGTCGACGTGACATCTGATGAAACTCATCGGTTCATGGTTGCCTGGCAGAACCTGTCGCCGTTCCCGGAGGTTGCGGCTGGGCTCGAGCGGCTGCAAAAACGATTTAAGTTAGTTGCCCTTTCAAATGGGGAGAGGGCTTTCTTGGATCATTTGACGAAGAATCGGATTAAGTGGGACTTTGATGCGGTGATCTCGGTGCAGGTTGTGGGGGCGTTTAAGCCACACCCTGGTGTTTATCGCCGCGCCGCGCATCTGCTTGGATTGGAAATTGGGGAGTGCCTGATGGTTTCGGCGAATTCGTTCGATGTTATGGGGGCGAGGGCCTGCGGCATGCGCGGTGCTTTTGTAAACCGGTACGGTCTGCCGTATGAAGACTCGCCACATGTCCCGGACGTAACAGTGACCAACTTCACCGAACTCGCGGACGCATTGCTGAGTTAACACCGTTAACGCTTATTAATGGCCCGTTGCATAAATTCTGTTTGTCTACCCGAGGTACCGAGCTTCTAGTACCGTTTCTTTGTAGCCGTCACCATCTCGCTCGACTCGGTATGCGCGTGCATCTCGGTCCTGTGTGACGATTTCGTGTAGCTCGTCATTGATGTAGTGGAGTGCGCAGTGGTCGTCTGTCGCGATGCCGTTTGACACTTGGCCACTGGCAATCAACCGACGGTAGGTTGACGGCCTGTCTGGATGCGATCCGTAATGCGTTGAGTTGCTACCTTTGAGAAACCCTGCACACTTAAGAGACGTTAGTCCCTCAGGGATGGAGTCAGTGATGCAGTCCTCGAACCAGCAGATTGAGCCTGCACTGGTACCCGATAGGACGATACCGGCCTCCCATGCCTCGCGCATGACCTCGTCAAAATTCCACTCTTTCCAGAGAGCCATGAGGTTCTTTGTACTCCCCCCTCCGACGTAGATGATGTCATGTTTCATCACGTAGGATCGGATATCTTTTTGTGGGGGGTTATACAGGCTGAGGTGTGAAGTCTCGCAGTCGTGTCGTCCAAACTCTTGGTAGAAGGTTGCAATGTTCTGTGGCTGGTCCCCTGTGGCCGTGCCTACATAGCAGATCTTTGGACGAGACTTGTCTGACAGGGTGAGCAGGTGCTCCCGCAGTAAAGGCCGTCTCCATTGAGGGGGGAAGAAGTCGCCACCGATGCCAAAGATCTGCTTGTTCAAAGTTGTAGCTCCTGAAAGTCAATCAATCGAAGACCTGTGGGTTCGTGATCATACTTCGTTATAACGGAAGCATGTGACGACATGATCGTTAACCATTCCGGCGGACTGCATGAATGCATAGACCGTCGTGGGGCCCACAAAGCGGAAACCACGCTTTTGTAGAGTCTTACTCATCGATGTTGACGCGTAGGTTGTTGCCTGGATACTGGCCGCGGTCAAAGGGGAGTTCTTGACCGGGGTGCCACCTGCTAGGTGCCATAGATATGAATTGAGGGTTTCATATTCAGCCTGGACTCCGAGTGCTATTTTTGCGTTGTTTATTGTGGCCTTGATTTTGCCTCGATGACGAACGATACCAGCATCTTGAACCAGCCTTTCTACGTCCGACTCAGCGTAAGCTGAGACGGTTTCGATGTCGAAGTTGCTAAACGCGCGTCGGTAACCGGCCCGTTTGTTTAAGATCGTTTGCCAACTTAATCCAGCCTGTGAGCCTTCTAGGATCAACATTTCAAAAAGATGGTTGTCGTCGTGCGATGGCACGCCCCATTCCGTGTCGTGGTATTGCACCATCAGGTCATTTCCGTCGGCCCATTTACAGCGAGAAGTCATTTTTGATGCCAGCTAGAGATAAGCGTGACCAGACTAATATGATCCGTCCCAACAGGCACCGTAACAGCTGGTTGGGAATCTTGGTATTAATGGCATCGCTACTATGTTTTACATGCTCTTCTGATAGTGGCGATACCACTACTCAAAGTACCCCGACCTCTACACCTGTATTGTCGGAACCTCCACTGCCGAGCAAGGACGAGCGACTGGCAAGTATTGGGGATGCTGTGTCAAAAATTCGGGAACTTCCCTTCGTCGATAAGGCTGATGTGATGTTCGTCGATGCAGGGCTTCTAGCAGAAACCCGGGCCAAGGGTCTCGAAAACGCGGAGGTACGAGCCGATATCGTCGACTCAGAACGGCTTCTCAAGTTGCTGGGTCTCATTCCCCTAAACTCTAATCTGTTGGAGATTGAGGCACGGCTTCTTGAACTCTCGACGAGTGGTATGTACGACTACGAGTTGGGAGTACTGCAGATGTTGGATGAGGGTGATGAGGTATCTGTCAAACAGGAGGCGGTGTATTCACATGAGTACGCTCATTTACTGCAGGATGCGAACTTCGATTTAAGTGAGCTCTATAAGAGCGTCAACGGCGATTCTGACCGCGAGATGGCACTTCAAGCTTTGATTGATGGAGAGGCCACTTTTGTCGAGTCGACTTACGCAATGCAGCATATTTCGGTTGATGACGTGACTGATCTTGTTGCTGTCGATCCAAAGGACCGTGCGGTCCTTCAGGCGACGCCAGTTTTTCTACTTCTGTCGCTTAACTGGCCCTATTCAGCTGGATACGCGTTTGCTAACGCTACATGGCAGCATGGAGGGATGGCGGCTTTAGATGCCGTATGGCGGGACCTGCCTGAAACGACCGAACAGATACTTCATCCTGAGAAGTACAGGGCAAACGAGTTTTCCAAGATTCCGCTTACGTTGCCGGACCTTACGACAATTCTTGGAGATGGTTGGATGGTCACAGCGGAAGATGTGTTGGGGGAGGCTGGCATTTCTCTCTGGCTTGAGGCATCTGGGGTCCAGAATTCTGTGGCGGCTCAGGCCGCGTCTGGGTGGGGGCGTGACGCATATGCGGTTTTAACCGGGCCGAATGGAGGAAGTGCGATGGGATTATTGATTGAATGGGACGAACCAAATACGGACTCTGTCGAGTTTTCATCTGCTTTCGAACAGGCGATGAGTACGGCCCCGATGTTTACTAAACTTTTGAATGAAAACGTAACGGTCGATAGTTGGGATGGGCCAGCTGGCGTGTTGTCAGTTGCGTTGGATGGTATTACTGGAGATGTTGGCGTAGTTGTAGCTCCAACTCCCGAGCTTGCGGAGTTGATGCTGACTGTGCTGGTCACCGAGTAATCAAGTTTAATTTACTTGTCCGCTAGCTGAATCACTCCGACCGGTTGTATGCTTCTGCGGTCGGCGTGATTTGCTTACGCCGCCTTTATGGAACATCTCTTTAGTCGACCAGGAAACGCTTTATGCCGACCAATGTTCTTTTGCCGCAGTGGGGCATGGGCATGAACGATGGCACCATCGTTAAGTGGCTCAAACAAGAAGGTGATGCAGTGGAGATCGGAGATCCGCTGTGCGAAGTCGAATCAGCAAAGGTAAATAGCGAAGTCGAGTCCCCGGGCAAGGGAACGCTTGCCCGTATCGTTGTCCCTGATGGCAAGACGGTTGACACCGGCACATTGCTCGCAGTGATACTTGCTGATGGTGAAGAAGGAGTCGACCTTCCCGAGCGGATGTCGGATGCTCCAGCCGTTCCGGTTCCGCCGGCTTCAACTGCTCCTGCGATACGTCCTAGAACAGCCCGTAATGAGTCAGCATCTGGACGACGTCAGGTCACACCGGTAGCCCGCAAGGTATCCCGGGAACTGGGTGTTGACCTCGATACGGTCACAGGGTCGGGACCGAATGGTCGGATTCTTGAGGAAGATGTCCGAGCGGCAGCAGCAGCGCCTCCTACTACGGTTTCGACGACAAGCCTCTCTTATCCGGCTGCTGAAGATGGCCCGGATGTAGCCGATACGATTCCATTGATCGGTTTGAGGGCCACGATTTCACGGCGTATGAGTGATAGTGGTGCTATTCCCACCGTCACGCTGACTACGGAAGCAGATGTTACCCAGGCAGTCGCTATGCAAAGACAACTTGTGGGGGAATGGCGGTCGCAACGCCTCCGCCCACAGTTCCAGGATCTGGTGCTGTCTGCGACTGCACGTGCTTTGAGAGATAACCCGAAAATGAACGCTCATTTTGCGGGTGATGAAATACGGATTTTGTCAGAGGTTAACTTGGCGTTTGCCGTGGCGGTTCCGGACGGCTTAATCGTCCCCGTGATTCATAATGCTGATGGGATGACCACATTGGAAATCGCACGGGGTGTGCGAGAGATAATGTCTCGAGTTAAGTCGAATGAACTGAGTGTGGATGATCTTACGCTTGGGACTTTCTCGGTCACTAACCTGGGGTCAGTAAACATTGATGCTTTCGACCCACTTTTGGATCCGCCGCAGGTGGGGATCTTGGGTGTTGGACGTATTGTTCAGAAGCCAGCCGTATACGAGGGTGAGGTTGTGGTGCGATCGATGTGCTGGTTAAGTCTTACCTTTGATCACCGGGCCGTGGATGGATATCCCGCGGGTGAGTTACTGAAGTCTATTGTTGCCAACCTTGCAGCACCCAATTGGATGTCCTGCTGATTATCGGCATGCATGAGGGAAGGAAGTCAACTGAGTGATTACCGTTGGTGTAATAGCAAACCCTGCGGCAGGGAAGGACATACGTCGCCTCGTAGCTGCTGGCCGTGTTGTATCCAACCAGGAAAAATCCAACACTCTGCAACGTGTTTTTGCGGGGTTGGCGTCGACTGGTGTTGAGCGAATCCTTGTGATGCCTGACTTGAGTCGACTTGCTGCGCCCGCAATGCAAGCCATCGAAGGCAGCGTGGTTGCTAGTTATATCGAGATGGATCGAGTTGACCATCAGGATGGGTCTACGAACGCTGCTAGGATGATGCAAGCTGAAGGCGCGGGGGCAATAATCACATTAGGTGGTGACGGCACCAATCGTGTAGTTGCTAAGGGTGCTGGAGACGTACCGATCGTGCCAATTTCCACTGGTACTAATAATGTGTTCCCGCAGATGGTTGAGGGGACACTGGCTGGGATTGCTGCCGGGTCGGTAGCCGTAGGGGTCGATGGTGTTGACGCGGCAGTAACGCGTTGCAAACGCCTGGATATTTTTGTGAATGACGAGAATGTCGATATGGCATTGATCGATGCTGCAGTGTCTAGCGAAATGTTTGTCGGTGCACGTGCAGTCTGGAACATGGATACGGTTGAGGATGTGTTCCTCACACGTGCAGAACCTGCGAGCATCGGAATTTCTGCTGTGGGGTCACAACTACGTCCGATTGGCATAGACGACCCCTTTGGATTACGAGTTAGGCTTGGCAAGGGTAAAGGCTTAAAAGCGCGTTCGATCAAAGCGCCGATAGCACCGGGAATGGTGCCAGAGATAATGGTGGCAGGGTGGGATGTAATGGAGCCGGGTGAGCGATGGCTTATCGAGCGTAGGCCAGGGACGATCGCACTAGATGGTGAACGTGAAGTAACGCTATTGCCAGGACAACGGGTGGAGATCGCGCTTGCGCTCAATGGCCCAAACGTTGTTGATGTCAATTACGCACTGCGATTACTGGCCCCAGTGATACATCACTAGAAATAGGCGCCGTAATGTGGGGTCGTGGAACAAGTGAGAACTACGATGTGCTTTACCAGATCGACCAACCGCCATCTACGACAAGGTTATGACCGGTTATCCAAGCTCCTGCTGGAGATGCCAGTAAAGCGATAGCACCCTTGAGATCGTCTGCTCGACCTGTTCGCTGTAGTGGGATCGCTTTTCGGGACCGCTCTATGTGGCCTGTGTCAGTTGTTTCTTTTGGTATTTGGCCTGGACTGATGCAGTTGACGGTGATCCCGAATTCGCCCAACTCCGCCGCTAATGCTCGTGTCAGGTTAATCACCCCCCCTTTTGCTGCTTGGTAAGGGGGCCCTGAACGCTTAAAGGTTGGTAATCCTTTGTACATTCGCTTGTCCGAAGCCAGGAAGCCATGTATCGACCCGAGGGTGACGATAGCTCCACTCTGCTTTGGAATCATCACGCGAGCAGCCGACTGTGCACATAGATACGTGCCGGTCAGGTTTAGATCCACTGTTTGACGAAACTCATCGATGCTGGCGTCAGGGATGTAAGAGTCTGTAAATGCACCGCCCGAGTTGGCGACCATCACGTCAAGGCGTCCGTGATCGGACATCACGCGTTCCACGATGGTATTAACCTGACTCTCTTCGGTCACGTCACAACCGAGTGCCGTTACATCTAAGCCTTGCCTGCGGAGGTCTGCGGCGGTCGCCTCACAGATATCGGCTCGTCTGCTGGCGATGTAGATTGACGCCCCCATCTCCGCAAGAGCACTGCTCATGGCACGCCCAAGGTGGGTACCACCACCGGTCACGATTGCGGTACGGCCCGTCATGTCCATCATTTCTGTGATCGATGTCATCGCTACAGCTCCATTTGATATCGATTGAGGTTCGGTTCACGGCCGTGAAAATGATGGCGCTTCCGAATAAGCGTAGATCTAAAAATCTGTTCTTATTCCTATTGTTTGCTTAGTCGACGCGCGTAATACGGTAGAGGCCTCCAAAAACCTTACCGATTAGCCATCCCCACATCGCCCCTGTGCCAATGCCAATGATGGCTAGCGCGATTAACCAGTAGGGTGATAGCGAACACGAAAACAGGGCTGAACAATAGAAGAATGAATTGATTAGGTATCCGAAAGTGAATGCTGAGCCAAAAGCAACCCCTCCGACGATGCTCCATCGTGGCCGTCGTCTCCAGAGTGGTCTGTGGCAAAGTTGGCTTGAGGATCCTGAAGTTGTTTGATTTGGCATGTATGGTTTAGATCATCGCGCCATTGCGTATGCGTCTGCTCTCAGATCTGACGCAGCTGTGACCGTTCCATCTGTTGAATCACGCGTGATCCCACAAACGTCTCCGGTGATACGTGCATAGTCGTCGATCCAGGTCACTGAGTGACCTCTATTTGTGAGGTTATTGGCTATATCCTCGCCGATGCGACCTTCGAGATCCAGACGCCCGGGGTAGTAGGCGTGTGGCCAGAAAGAGTCGGGGAAGCTCTTGGACTGGAAGCGCGCTGCCTCGGCAGCCTGCTGTGGGGACATATGAAATACAGCTTGGTTCAAGAAAAACTGGAGTGTGGTTTGCACCTGGGCGTCCCCCCCGGGAGTGCCAAAAGGCATCCAGGGATGACCGTCTTTGAACGCCAATAAGGCGTTTGGGGTCAGGCGCGGCCTTTTGCCTGGGGCAATAGCGGATGGGTGCCTGGAGTCCAACCAAGACTGTGTTCCACGACCAGATGGCGCAAAACCTAGGCCCTTGATCACCGGGGCCATTGCTATTGTGTCACTTGGGGTTGCGGAGAACATGTTGCCCCATTTATCTACCACGCACGCATAACTGGTATCGCCTTCTGTCCCTGCCGCTAACGGGTCAGGTGGTTGATAAGCGTAATCACTTGGCGCTAATCGGCCTTCGTAGCCCCATGGATCACCGGCCGGCGGCATCTCTGGGTAGGCGGCTTCGAGATCGATCTGAGATCGGCGCTCGAGCGCATAGGACGGATCGAGTAGTCCTTTGATAGGGACGTCTATCATGTCGGGATCACCGTAGAAGGCGTCACGGTCTGCGAACGACAATTTTACCGCCTCAGCCAAGACATGGATGTAATCGGCGGAGTTGTGTCTCATTGACTCGAGATCATATCCGTCGAGTATCTGTATGGCTTGAGCAAATGACGGACCTTGAGACCATGTACCACAGGTATAAACTTCGAAATCTGCTCCAGAGGCTGAGAAGCGACCGATCTCTGGTGCTTCCTTGCCAACTCGGAAAGAAGCCATATCGTCCATTGTTAAGAAGCCACCCCCCTTTTGAACCGCACTAACGATTTCTTCCGCAATCTCCCCGGTGTAAAACAGGTCGCGTGCAGCTTGTATGGCTGATCCTCGACCCTGATTAGAAGCGCTGCGTTCTGCTTGGATTAATCTCCTGAAAGTCGTGGCCAAATCGGTACGTATCATCCGTTCTCCGACGGCAATTGGACGACCTTCAGGTGCGAATATCTCCGCGGTTGATGTCCAATTACGGAAACCCTCCCATGCCGCTGCGATACGGCGTCCTACACCACGGCTAACGACGAATCCGTCTTGTGCTAATTCCAGCGCAGGTGTAATGACCTGCTCCAGGGTCATAGTGCCGTGGTCGGAGAGAGCGGTTAACCAAGCATCCGGCGCGGCGGGGACAACCACGCGTTCCATTCCAGCAGGGATACTTCCACCCCGATCTTGTAGAAAGTGCTCGAGGGTTGCCAGCTTAGGCCATCGGCCTAGGCCCGATATCGTGGAAACAGAATCGGTGTTTACATCGTAAAGAATAATGGGAGCTACGCCGCCAAAACTTGTGTTGTCAGCGACGACAACGTTCAGCGCGATCCCAGTAGCCACACCAGCATCTGTAGCATTCCCACCTTGCTCAAGGATTCGAAATCCTGCGGCCGTAGCTAGGTGATGCCCACTTGACACAGCGTGTGAGTTACCTGTGAGGTCTGGCCGGAAGGATGTGATCCCTTTTGTATTCTGTGTCGTCGTCATCGCCACCTCCAGCTTTGTAATTCGGATAACATTCTCGTTATTTCCTAGCTGAGTGTAGCCCAGTGGTGTGAAGTGATTCTTGGAAATGTAGACTGGCTGGATATTATCAATACTGTTTTTGCAATCCCTAGGACAATAACTTGGCTACTCGGTCTCAGGTAAACGTCCCCGCTCCAGATGATGCGACTGGGCTTCACATGGCTGCCGTCGATCATCTTTTTGTTGGAACTCGAAATGCTGCCCAGCTTGCGGAAGAGGGTGGTCCGCTGATGTTGACGGGTAGTGACGGCATTTACGTGGATGATATTGAAGGTAATCGCTACATCGATGGCATCGGTGGAATGTACTTCCGCAACACCGGTCATGGAAGAAACGAAGTTGCCGAGGCTATCTACCAGCAACTTAAAGATGTGTCGATGCATGTGTACGCAGGAAGCACTCCTAGTACCGTACGTCTTGCCGCTAAATTAGCTGAATTAACCCCAGGGGACCTCACGAAAACCTTTTTTACAAGTGGTGGATCAGAATCAAATGAATCAGCGTTAAAGCTGGCACAGGGGTATCACAATCGTATCGGTGAACGGGGTCGCTATAAGGTCATCAGCCGTAAAGGCTCTTATCACGGTGCTACCTGGGGGACTATGTGGCTTGGCTCTCATCCGTTCTTGCCTCGAGAGGAATACCAACCTGTTCCATCGCATGTAGTGCATGTTCCTGACCCAAACCCTTACAGATGCGATTTTGGAGGGCAGACGCCGGAAGAGTGCGCTGAGTTGTGTGCTAATGCTGTCGAGGCGGCAATCCTGTTCCACAGCCCAGAATCGATTTCGGCCTTTATTGCGGAGCCTGTTTCACAGCCCCTAGGTGGGGTTATGGCTGGGCCTGGTTACTTCCAACGGGTGCGAGAGATTTGCGATAAATACGGCGTGCTGTTGATATTCGATGAAGTGATCACGGGTTTTGGGCGAACCGGCAAATGGTTCGGTGCTGATATGCTCGGGGTCACGCCGGACATAATGACTATTGCAAAAGGATTAACGGGAGGTTACTTCCCGATGGGAGGGGCGATCGCTTCACAACGCGTGTCGGACGCCTTTACTGGAGGTCCTGAAGCTACGTTCAAACACATGTTCACATACACGGGACATCCAGCTGGATGTGCTGCCGGCTTGGCGAATATAGAAATCATTGAACGTGAAGGCCTGGTTGAAAACGCAAGGATTCAGGGCGAACGCCTATGGGATCGGCTGCATGAGATCAAGGCGAAGCATCACATAGTGGGCGATGTCCGAGGAATTGGCCTTCTTCAAGGCCTTGAATTGGTTAAGGATCCAGAAACGAAGGAACACTGGCCAGTCTCCGCTGAGATCGGTCCCAAAATCACCCAAGGTCTTGCTGATCGCGGGGTATGGATTCGCGTCGGTAGTTACATCGTTCCGCTGGCCCCCCCACTTACCATCACGGCAGACGAGGTGGACGAACTGGCAGCAGCCGTGGAAGGTGCTGTCGAGGATACAGAGCAAGCCCTCGGAATTTGAAGGATTAGATAGAGAGGCTGTGATCCTTCGGGCAACTCTGCTTTATGCCGTTGGCAAGTCTAGGCTGAGTTCCAATTCATTTGAAATAGAGTGGAACCAGTCGATCACCGATCGGTGATAGGGAATCCCTTCTTTCATTCGGATTTCTGTTTCTTCTGCTTCAGGGAGGCCCGGGTATACAACCCGATCATGGCCGGGAGCTGGTTTTGTGTTGGCCAGGCCTTCTAAGAAGTCGTCCATGTCGGATTTGAACCGGTTTACATCTGTAAAGGCGTCGACTTTGTATACCTGTACAAAGTGACCCATGATTCCAGGGGGTGACTGTGGCATCAAGAATCCAGCACCCTGTCCTGAGAGTACGTCGCAAAGAATTTCGCAGACGGCTGCGAACCCGTAGCCCTTATGTGAGCCTTGCTCCCTAGTGCCCCCGAAAGGCAGCATGTGATATTCATCTCGACTTTCGGGTAACTGTGTCTCCTCCATTATTGGGGAGCCGTCTTTCCTTGTTATCCAACCCGGGTCCATGGGTGCGCCCACGCGCGCTGCGAGTCGCAATTTGTTCCCGGCGACCTGCGTGGTTGCGAAGTCCATCACAAAGGGAGGTTGTTTGTTGGCAGGGGCGGCCCATGCCCAAGGATTGGTGGAGAATCTGCGTTCTCCGCCAAAAGTCGGCACCATCGACATGGGACTTCCGGCTGTCATACAAACGCCGATCATATCGTGTTTGAGCGGTAGCATCGCGTGATAGGCCAGCATACCGAGATGTCGCCCGTTATTCATTATGACGGTGCCCATACCGTGTTTTTCAGCTTTCTCGATTGCCATTTCCATAGCTTTGGGTGCAACGTGTAGCCCTAGGCCCGCATCACAATCAAGGGTTGCGGTGGTGTCACTCTCACGAATGATCTGGACGTTTGGTCTTGGGTTAATAGTGCCAGCGCCATATTGCTCTACGTAACTTGCGAGCATATTGGAAACGCCGTGACTTTCGCAGCCCCGTAGATCCGACAGCATGAGGACGTCAGCAGATAGCTTTGCGTCGTCTCCGGTTTGTCCCATCTTGCGAAAGATCGCCTCGGCAGCGGATCGCATTTGTTGCTGGTCCACATATATACGATCGTTTTCCGGGACAAAGAAGCGTTCCAACATTTAAAAGGCCTCGATTAGATTTTATTGGTGACGAAACCGGATTATGCCATCCCGGAACAGGATGACGCTGGACCCGTATCAATACAAGAGCTACAGATTCACCTCTTTGGGTCCACTTCCAAAGGCATAATAATCATGCTCCACACGATCGGCGTGGACTTTGACGATCCTGTAACCGGATGGGTCATCGCCGAGTGGGTAGCCGACAGGGCCTGAGGCCACAACCTGCATCTCCCCATACGAGGAGTAGTTGTTGCGGTGCCAGTGGCCGGAGAAGACTGCACTGGCGTTAGCATCTCGCAGCATTTGGAGCAATGGCTCCCTGCGTTCGAGTGGCCAATTCCAGTAGTCATCCGGCTCGTCCGGTGTCTTTAGGAATGCCGGGTGGTGTGAGAAAGCGATCACTGGCCCGCCGCGGGATCTTGCTGCCGCCAATTCGGTTTCCACAAATGCCAGTTGTGCTTCCCACTCACCTGGAACAGATGTTGGGTTTTCGATTGTGATGCTGTCCAAGACCAGAAACGACGCACCGCCATACTGAAATGCGAAGTAGTCGGGGCCGAAAGTCTGACGGTAGATCCGTAGACTTTCCGGCGTTGCGTTCACAAAATCCGTTGCTGCGTCGTGGTTTCCTGGAACCCAGTGGATAGGGATATTCGGGTCAAGCTTACCTGCGATGCGCAGTACCTCGGCCCGTTCGTCTTCTGAGACAGGATTGTTCACCATGTCGCCGCAAACGACGACAAAGGCGGGTTTGAGCCTGTTTGCCTCAGAAATAGCCTCTGTAAACAGCCGGGTTTCATCCTCAAAACCAGTGACCGATGGTGCCTTGCGGATCTTAAATCCTCTGGACAGTTGTGCCTCGATCACCTCATCAGATACACCGCCCCATCGAGCGAACATGCCGAATTGAGGATCCGCGAGTTGAATGAAGAAAAATGGGTTCATGCGAACGTCCATGACTGGCACCGGGTTCTGGAGAAGGTGTTGCCACTGATTTGTTAGATGGGCGGCGTAGTTACGACGAGCGTGGCGATCGCGTAAAGATCAAGGAGCGTATCAACGACTCATGATATGCTCGTTGGCGGAGATATCATAAAGCAGGAAAATGCCAAGACCGCTGTTGCGGAAACTAAGCTATAGATCACCTGGGTCGGGAAGCTCCTCCATCGCATACCAGTTGTGTTTCAGCCCATTCTTGTTCAGGTGTATGACCCTGTACCCAGAAGGGTCGTCACCAAAGGGGTATCCGACCGATCCGGATGCAACCATTGCCATATTTCCACCGGTAGCGTAATTATTCCTGTGCCAGTGTCCGGCGAAAACTGCGTCGACGCTGTACCTCTCAAGTAGCTCAAGTACGGGGCGTCGTCGTTCGATCGGGATCGTGAGATGTGCTTCACCCGCTATATTTTCGTCTGGCTGCCTCAGGAAAAACGGATGATGTGTAAATAACACTGTGTGATGACTCTGGCGAGTCCGAGCGGCGCGCAGTTCTACTTCCAAGAATTTCATCAGTGCTTCGAGTTCTTCCGGTGTTTCTTCCGGATGTTGTAAGACTGCTGTGTTGAGCACGATGAAACTGGCCTTTTCGTGCTGAAATGCGTAATTATCCGGTCCGAAATTGGCGCGATATCGTGCCAGGCTCTCGTGGGTCGGGATCTCATGTCTGTCATCGGCTCCTACGTCATGATTCCCGGCTACCCAGTGGAGATCGATGTCATCATCGAGGAGTTCGCCTATTCGCAACGCCTCCTCGGTTGCGGCAGTGTCGTTCCACTGGTTGACGATGTCTCCACACACAACTACGAACGCCGGCCGCAGAATGTTGGCAATGTTGATCGCGGCCTTAAACAATCGAGTTTCGTCGGAGAATCCTTTGATTTGAGGTGCCGGTTTTATGTTGAGACCGCGGGCTCGGAACCCGGCAATTGCCTCTGCTGTTTGGCCGCTGAATCGGGCGAAAAGTCCGAATTGAGGATCGGCGAGTTGCATAAAGGTGAAATCGCCTTGATCGGAAGCGTCATCGGTCATGAGATCCCATCCTCTCTAAAAACCCGGTTGCACCTGCAGCAAGCCAGGGTTGCCAGGCCATACCGACGCAACGGACGCCCTTCGATATGTAATCAACTACGGTGTCGTCATTTACCAAGGTTCCGGCAATGCGTCCGGCATCCATGATGATTCCAAGTCCATCTTCGACAGCTTGTAGTACTTCTGGATGCCCAATTTCGCCAGTGTGTCCCATACTCTGCGCCAGGTCGCCCGGAGCAACGTAGAAGACGTCTATACCATCGGCTTTGACGATCTCTTTCATGTTGCGGATAGCTATGATGTCTTCTAGAAGGATCGTGACCAGAGTGTTTTCGTTGGCTTTTCGATGATAATCGCTGATACCAAGAGCTCTACGTCCACCGAAGGCTCCACGATTGCCCTCGGGCCCATACTTTGACGACTGGGCCACTAATTCTGCCTCTTCCCGTGTGTTGACGTGCGGAACCATGATTCCATTGGCCCCCCTGTCCAATGCACGCGTAACAAGTGCAGGGTCGTTTCGGTGAACTCGTACTACGGAAGCCATGTCCCAGAGATCACATGCACGAGAAATGTCACCAATCATGTCCCATGAGATCGGGCCGTGTTCACCCTCGGCCAAGATCGCATCAAATCCAAGATTCCCGAATATTTCAGCAGTATCTCCATCGTTTACGCCATTCACGATTGATATAACGCCACCGGATTCGAGCTTTTGTTTGGCTTTATTAATTCGATATTCAGACAAAGGTATGTTCCTGTTTAAAGTTGTATGACGTTTGTTTGGCGATTGGAGCAGCCATTTTTAGCTAGGTTGTACATGGACTGTGACCCTCATCTGTTACATATTTTGAAAACAGATCAAAGTTTCATTCAATGCGGTGCGATGTCTGAGAGTGTAGACCGTCAGACCCTATCAGCGATTACAGGTAAGGTACGCGAACTTTACTTTAGGGATAGGCTCGTAATTTATCAGGAGGAGACAGATGTCCACGGTCAACTCGGTCCAGGGACCGATTGATACATCAGAAATGGGGTTCACCCTCTCACATGAGCATGTTCTGATTACTTCAGCTGGAATACAGACGACGTTTCCGGAGTTTGTTCCTCGACAAGAGGCGATTGAGGAAGGAATTGAACTATTCAAGCAAGCCAAGGCCGAAGGTGTCGATACCATATTTGACCTAACGACGCATGATCTTGGCCGTGACATCGGTGTTATCCAAGCGGTATCTCAAGGTAGTGGAGTGAACATTATTGCTGCCACCGGCACCTGGCGAGATATTCCACGGGTTTTCTGGACTGCTGAATCCGATGAGATTTCAGGTCTTTACGTGAGGGAACTAGAGGAAGGGATCGAAGGAACCGGTATCAAGCCTGGAATTATCAAGGTAGCAAACGACGTGGGTGGTGTGACAGACGAAGGGGAAATTGTTCTCCGTGCTGCTGCCCGTGCACATCAGAAAACGGGCGCGCCGATCTATACCCATACTTGGGCTCCCGAACGAGTTGGAGATCAACAAGTCGAGATTTTTTTGGATGAGGGAGTGGACTTGAATCGTGTTTGTATTGGTCACAGTAACGACACTACGAATCTCGACTACTTGAAGGGCCTGCTCGATCGAGGCGTGTGGATCGGCCTAGATCGCTACCATCCGGTTTCACGCCCCGGGCTGCCAGACTGGCAGACCCGTACCAATATCGCAAAAGCGCTTATCGATGCCGGATATGGGGAGCGATTAATGATGGGGCATGATGCTCAGGTACGTTTACGAATCGCCTCAAAAGAGGCTTTTGCGGAACGTATGCGCCTCAATCCTGACAAGTTTTTATTTATCTCTCGAAATGCGCTGCCCTACCTTAAGGAAATCGGAGCAACAGATACCGATGTGCAGAATATTATGACCGCTAACCCTCGCCGTTATATCGAAGGTAAATCCTAGACTGGACGCGTATTTCGGGATACAAAATGACCCCCCCCCGGAGGCGTTGGGGAGGGGTCAGAAATCCGGCGTTTAGCGGGGGTTGGGGGGCCGATAATCGCCGGGCGGTTGTTTCTTGTACTCGGTTATCTCCTAGAAGCCGCGCCCACGAGCGCTGGGGGCATACCTGCTCCTGCAACTTGTGTGCCCGCCAGGTGGTGTAGTGCGAGTTGGACTCGACTGTCTAATATTCGAAGCGAGGAGATTAGCTTCAGACGACGGTACTCAGGGATTGTCTGTAGTTGGAGCCCGTCAAGTTGTCCTGCAAGTTGCAGAAGCATTCCTTCCAAGTCTTTACGTTGGTGTATTACAGGTTCAGGTGCCCTTGGAAGAGGCGCAGGTTCAGGCTCCGGTGCGGGTTTGACGCCATTGACTACTTCATCCAGGAGGTCATTGATCGACTTTGTTGGGAAGTTTTTCGCTCGACCTACGATCCGTTCCACATATACAGAGCTGAGTTGGCCGGATACAAAGGGCCCTGCTATTTCGCGCTGTCGGGCGTAGTCATCTATGTCAGCGATGCTACGAGCTTCCTTAAAGGTGAGCTCACCGGAGTCGACTTTATTGCCGAGTTCGGGATCTAGATTTCTAATTAAACTCTCGTAATGATGGATCGTTCC
>JAYGCF010000021.1:0-15519 GCA_046583495.1 Dehalococcoidia bacterium | reverse complement strand
ACGAATCATCGTGGTTAGTCCCGCGATTTGGCCAAACGCTGACTGTGCTTCGTCACTTTCTCTTCTTCGCTCTTGCGCAATCTGAACTTCTTCAAGTGAACGGTACATAGCGACAATTCGCACAACGTCGGGGTTACCTGCAACCGCCATATTAATCATGGGTTTTCTACCCGGAATATTGCTCCGTATTTCTTGGAGCGTGCTAAGCAGGTTGGAAGCCTCCCCCCTTTTGGCCACTAACACGGTTCGATTCAAATATTTTCCCTGGCCAAGCTTCTCATCTGGTCCCGGTTCAATTGGTTCAATGATTCTATAAAGGGTGGTGGTGACTTTCGCGGAAAGAGCATTAGTCGAAGCGAACCGCGCTGCATGTTCTGGATTGTTAAGGGTTGCGTCATGGAGTTTTTCAACATCCGAGAGGCTGTCGAATAGTAACGCGTTCGTCACGGCGGGGTCAGCCATAACAGGGAAGGAGACATCGAAAGTAACGTTTCCCTGAACGTTAGTGCCTTTTAAGCTTTCGACGGCAGAATCTATAAGGGCGCCCTCTTGGCCCGGCTTCGTGACCCTCCGGATGTTCATAATAAAATTGGGCATCGTTACCTCCTATGAAATTTGTAAGCCATTACGACAGAGGCACGGGATCGTATAGGAACATCAATGACGTATGCGACACCGAATAGGTCAGTCCGTGACGAATTTCGTATGGGGATAAAAATCACAAGTAGTTAAAAAAGACATGTAAGGGCAACCAAGATATATATATCGCCGTTGAATCCGAGCCGTACCGTGCCCTATGTACGGAGCACGCCACCGACCATCAAGAAGTAGGCCCCTTTCAGGGTCTACCCTGTGGCACATACGCCTCTACGATGGCAACCTCGGGCACATTGTGGAGGTTCAAGGACGAAGATACTGGCAAGTACTTACCGAATAGGGATGAACTCCGTAGGGCAACTTGCAACCTCGCCCCGGGTTGAGTACCGTCGGCTGATCGAAGGGAAGTATTTATGACGAGATCAACAAAAATCGGACGCGTCGAAATCCTCAACATAGAGGACTACACCCCACCACCCATGAATCCATCCGACTTCTTCCCCGACGTGCCGTTGGAGGCGTGGGAACCACACCGTTCACATCACGCTCTGGACGAAAACGGTAAGTTTCGTGTTTCCTTCGGCATATTTGCCTTGATATATGATGACTACGTAATCCTTGTGGACACGGGAATAGGCCCATCTGTGCCTGAGATGTTCGGTGGTGGTGAGGGACGGTTGATAACGCGCCTGAAGCAGGCAGGAATTCATCCAGACCAGGTTACGGCCGTGCTAAACACGCACCTCCACCCGGACCACTTAGGATGGAATATGACCGATGGTGAGCCGTCTTTTAAGAACTCGCGCTACTATTTTTCCGCAAAGGATTACCAATGGTGGACAAGTGAAGGAGTGATACAAGACGCACCACATGTCCAGACTCAGGCACAACCGCTTGAAGCATTAGGATTGATGGAACTTACTAGCGATGGCGACCAGATAGCCCCCGGAGTGAGGGCCCTTGCTACTCCAGGTCACACCCCCGGTCACCAGTCGTTTCTGGTTGAATCAGATGGTGAAAAGGGGATAGTCACCGGAGACGTGATCCATAGTCGAACTCAGTTCAGTGAACCGGAATGGTGTGCCGGTTTCGACATGGATAAGCCAACAGCAATCGCGACACGTAAGTCCATGATCGAGCGTGTCATTTCGGAGCAAATGACCGTAGCTGCAAGCCATTTGGTGGTTGACTCCAACATCGGGCACGTCATAGAGGTGGAGAACCGCCGTTACTGGCAGCCTCTTTAACCATCCCTGTACTGGGGTGGTCATACACGAGCAAATTTAACCGATGCCTAGCGTGCGATTCCATTCATGAAACTCTGCGCCCTTCACTAAAACCTACATTCCCAAGTTAGTCGAGTGCACTTAATCCCGACGGGCATCGCCCTCATCTAGGTACTTAGTTCCATCAACGCGAGACGTCCGCACAATTTGTCGGTAGGTCCTCTTTAAGACGGTACGATGCACTGTGTGATGCTCCCGGACTACCTCGACTTCACTTGGTTCTGGGCCACCCATAAGGGCTTCGGATAACTCACGGCCATCCATGTGCTCACCACCTGGAAGTTCCAGTAGCGAGAGAACCGTGGGTGCTATATCCACGTTACCAGACGGTATTCCATTGACCATACCCGACTTGAAATTAGGTCCACTCGCAATTAGCGTATTCTGGAGTTCATGCGGGCTCATCGATCCGTGTTGGCCTGCTCCTGGTGCTCCTCCTGCCGAAAACACATGCCCCGGAACACCTTGATTATTATCGTCGTGGTTCCAAGCGAACGACATAGCTAGATCCGGTGCACGTTCTCCTTCCCCACCTGCGAGATCCAACGGCAGTGTCCCGGCAATGTTTCCTATCGCTTGGGAGGACAACAGTGAACCACACCAAGGTTGTGTCATTAGCCATCGGGCGAGTCGGTCGGCTGTAGTCACGTTAGTGGGATTTGTATAGAAAATCACCGAACCACCATTTGGTGCAATGACCACGCCATTCTCTCCAGAGGTTGGAAAACCTGCATCACGAACCATCGCCTCAATTGGTACCACATCTGCAACGGTGGAGTATCCATGGTCAGAAAGGACAATGACGTCCGTATCCTGCAACTGACCGTTGTCCCCTAGCCAATCCAACACCTTCCCGAATTCTGCATCCGCTATGGCTAAAGCTTGTTTACTGAGTTCTGAATTCACTCCGTCCCGGTGTTGAGATTTGTCTGGCTCTGATGACCACAACAGAGTCACATCTGGGCGGCGCTCCGGCAGCACATAGTCGGTAACGATTCGGGTCGCATGCTGGATACGCGCTCCGTTTGGATACTGCTCATCGGGCCATTCGCCGAAACGTTTAATAATTTCATCGTGTAGATCATCCGGAAGGCAGAACTCCGGGTGGATCGTTGCACCATTTGAAAACTCTGGATGGGGGTTATGAACAAAGGCGTTACCAGAAGTTCCAACTCCCACAGCTACATACTGTTTGCCGTAGTGAGTAAGAATTTCGGCCAAAGGTGGCGACAGTAGTACCTTGCCTTCGTTGTGCTCAGACAGACGTCGAAGACCAGGTTCCAATACTGGAAATTGTTTACCGGGGTCCATCTGGCGCACGACCATGGTGTTGGCCGCGAGCCCATGGCCACCCGGGTTGCGACCTGTGACCATGCTGGCAGCGTTGATGCGGGTAACCGTCGGAAAGACAGAGTGATGGTTTTGGAAACGAACCCCGGAGTCTGCAAAAGCAGACAATCTAGGCATCAGTTTGGGTATAACTTGGGCCGGTTGAAGGCCGTCGAACACCATGATAAATACTTGCGTCACCGGTCGTCCTTCACATGTCTGTTAGGCCGCGTGTTTATGAGAAATATAGTTAATACCCAAGTTCATGAAGACGCTCATCATTTATACCAAAATGGTGCGCTATTTCATGAACCATCGTGACCTGCACCTGGTAAACCAGTTCTTCTTCGTTTTTGCTCATCTGCTCAAGAGGACGCTTAAAGATCGTGATTTTATCCGGAAGGACCATCCCGTAACTCTCCCTTTCAGTCAACATCACACCCTCGTACAAACCGAGTAGAGATTCCCCGCCAGACAACCCGTGATACTGCATCTGTTCTTGGGTCGGCCAGTCGGCTGTAACAATACCAACGTTATCGAGGCGAGCCAAGAATTCGTCAGGTAAATTCTCCAAGGCGTCAGCCACCAAGCCATCGAACCTCTCAAGTGGAAGTGAACGCATATCCGTATTAACGCGCCACACCAGCAGCTTTTCGAGCCTTCTTCAGTCGGTTGACATTCTTTTTATCCGGTCCGCCTTTTTCGAATCCCGGCACTTCCAAATACATGGGTACGTTGGCAAATTCGGGACGAGACATCATCAATTCGAAACCCGCCACTCCAATCTCACCCTCACCAATGTTGTCGTGTCGATCTACCGCTGACCCAAGTGGCCGCATAGAGTCATTAGCGTGGATGGCACTGAGCCTGTCGAGGCCTATCTCGCTATCAAATTCGGCCAACATATCCTCGAGTTTTTCGGGATTATTTAACTCGTATCCCGCAGCCCACAAGTGTTGCGTGTCGAGACAAACGTGGACCCGTTCACTGCCCACATTTCTGATGATCTCTCCCAGCTCAGACAACTTAGACCCGATATGGTCTCCCGCGCCAGCGCTGTTCTCAAGCATCAGTAACGCTTCACCCGGCGCCGCATCAAGGACCTTTTTAACTCCCTCAACAAACTGATTGAGGACTCGATCAAATCCAACGCCTCTATGACTGGCCGGGTGGAATATGACGCCCAAGGCGCCTACACGTTCAGCTGTCTGAAGATGGTTCGTTAAAGATTCGATGCTGCGTTCCACAAGTGCTTCATCCTGTGAACCAAGCGCACATAGATAGATTCCATGGAACACAGTAGGTCCCATTCCAGCCTGTTCTGAGGACTCTCTGAACTTCTCAACAATAGCGTCCTCTGGGGCCTTGAATTTCCAGGCCCGCGGAGAGGAAGCGAAGAGCTGCATAGCTTCAGCCCCTATTTCCTGTGCCCTTCCAACGGCCTTCGGAAGGCCGCCCGCCGCCGATACATGTGCACCTATGTCCATGCCTGTCTCTCCTCCATCATGGGACGCAGTACGCTTGATCACTTCTTGCAAGTTCTGATGATCACGCGTCATTATGACGCGTTTAGAAACCGACGGCATCGGTCAGTAAAGAAATTTGAGAATGTATCGGCTAAGAGCGAGTCACCTAGGAGAGCGTTAACTCGCCTCAATCACTTTACGTCGTCCAAATAATCCACGCTCTTCCCAAAACACCAGTGCCTGGGCTGCAATAAAAATTGAACTGTACGTTCCGACCACCACACCGGCGAGCAGAACCAACAGGAAATCCCGTAGGGTCTCACCACCAAACAAGAGCATTGCAATAATCACAAGGGCCGTTGTGAAACTCGTAGATAGTGAACGCATAATCGACTCATTCAGGGACTGGTTTACAACCGCCCTGAAAGAACGGCCACCACCTACCCGTACGTTTTCCCGAATCCGGTCGAACACCACGATAGTGTCGTTCACAGAGTAACCGATGACAGTCAGGATTCCGACGATGAACGAAGCATTCACTTCGGCATTGATTACCTGTCCGAGGATGACGAATAATCCCAGCGTCAGAATGACGTCATGGGCCAGAGCGATCACCGCAGCAAACCCAAAGCGATAGGCCGAAGGAACCGCCCGGAAGGCCCAGAACAGAAACAGTATGATGAAAATAGATGCGACTACTATGGCCGTTATCGCGTTGGAGATAGTGTCATCAGCGACGCTCTTACCGACAGTGGTGACCTCGGTACGTTTTGCCGTTCCTGGATATGATCGGTTCAAGGCCGCTTCTACATCATCTTGATGTGATTCATTCTGAATCGTCGTCCTTATGAAGAAGTTCCCGTCACCGGTGTTCTGAATGATAGCGTCTGCAAACCCGACGTCAGCGAACACAGAACGGACATCATCAGTATCTACAGCAGCGTCATCAAACCGAATGGATGTCGAGGTCCCACCAGTGAAATCTATCCCTTGATTTAAGCCAGCTCCAAACACAAGCAATAGAGCAGACCCGATAACCAGGATGGCCGACAGACCGATGAACCACTTACGTTTCCCTACGAAATCGATCATCCTTCTAGTCCTCCACGCCGATCGCTCGTTCAATACCAACTGAGCCTACCGGAACGAAAGATTCGATACGCCTTCCGAGCGCCGTTCCCGCGATAGACCGCATGATCACCCGGCTGGCGAAGAATGCGGTAAACATCGAAACAACAACACCGATCCCAAGTGTGAGCGCAAACCCCTGAATCAGACTGGTGCCAAGACGATCACCAAACCAGAATAGAACCACGCAGGTAATTATTGTCGATATATTCCCATCCCTGATCGAAGGCCACGCCCGGTCGAAGCCGGATGTGATGGAAGCAAGTAAGCCACGTCCCATACGCAATTCTTCTTTGGTTCTTTCTGCAATCAAAATATTGGCGTCAACTGCCAGACCGATCGATAAGATCAATGCTGCCACCCCAGAAAGCGTGAGCGTGACTGGGATCAGTTTGAACAGTGCCAACAAAACGACCGCGTACAAGATCAACGCCAGTGCGGAAACGAATCCTGGCACCTTGTAGTAAAGGACCATAAACACTAGTACAAGTGCCAAACCGACGGCGCCGGCGATCATACTTTTCCGTAGGGAGTCAGAGCCTAGAGTTGCATCCACATTTCGTTCTTGGATCAACTCAAGATCAACGGGTAGAGAACCCGACCTGAGTTGAATAGATACCGTTCTTGCACGTTCTGCCGTGAAGTTTCCGAATATGAACGCGCTGCCATTACAGATCGCTGCCTGCGCCGATGGAGCGACAAGTTCCTCGCCGTCCAAGTAGATAGCAAGAACGTCCTGGTTAGTGACCCGGGAAATACGGCCCGTCACATCGCAGAAC
Source organism: Dehalococcoidia bacterium (assembly GCA_046583495.1). Taxonomy (GTDB): domain Bacteria; phylum Chloroflexota; class Dehalococcoidia; order Lucifugimonadales; family Lucifugimonadaceae. The sequence continues at coordinate 8,934 of JAYGCF010000021.1, read as the reverse complement.
TCTTCCGAGCCGTGCTCGTTGAAACTTATGTTGACGACCGGACCCACGACGCCCGGTTGTGTTCCTGCGAAGGCATCAGTCAAATCTGACCCTTGTATATCGATGTCTTTCTCACCACCGCCGTACGGTGGGTTCCAGTAGGTTGCATCAGTGCATCGAAGATTGACCCACTCCTCGATGGTGAAACCCTCTGGCGGCCATGCATCATCTATGTTGGGCGGGGTAAGACTTCCGCAGAGACGTTCTCGAAAATCGAGTCGAGCGGTCTGGCCGATAAGGTGTTTTGCTTCCTGCACGCCGCCACCGACAGCAAAAAGATCAATTTCACCTGCCGTGGCAAAGACGGCCAGAGGACTGAGTGCATCAACGGCGTCCTCCACATGGTTAACGAGTGTCGGTTGTGCCTTGCCATCTTCGTTGATCACAGCTTCGCGCACACCCGTAAATTCGATCGACCAAAAGTTGTCTATGGCTTCCCCGGCGCTATCTGGGACAGTCTCTACGACCGCGTCTACAACGCCGATCTCTGTTAACGCTGCTTCTATTTGTTCAATCGTTATGTCCGGAACGACCGCTACAGGTCCAACATCCACTGGTGTGCCCTCCGCATCTTCACCATCGACTTCTTCACCCACCCCAGCCGGGGATTCAACCGAGTCGTCTGACTCTGTCCCAGAATCCTCAAGAGGGATCTGCCCTGTATCTGGATCTACGGCAGCGAATGATATAACCGCCGTGACCGGGAAGTGATCTTCCACTGCCCGCCTAATACTGTCTCCTTCGGATTCCGTGATGACAGTACCGTCCACTTCACGCAACGCTGGACGTAACTCATCCATCTTTGCGATCAACTGATTCTCGTCCACCTCAACGATGGCTTCAGGATGACCCACGGTCTCTGATTGCAAGAATGCTTCCAGTTCCTCTGCCGCAACAGTGCTTCCATCGAAGCCAAAAGCAATAGTGGCACCACTGAGTCCGGGAAGTTGAACTAGGATTCTGTCAGCTGGCTGTCCAAGAAGCTGAATAGTCGGCTCCGCTAGACCGAACGAGCTCACACGCTTTTCAAGGATCTTGCGTACGCCTTCAAGGTCTTCCGCGTCTGCAGGACTACCGTCCTCTTTGGTGGCCTTGTATACAAGGTGTGACCCGCCCTTCAGATCAAGGCCAAGCGACAATCCAAGCAGATTCTCATTGTCTCCACGATCCAAACCCCATATCGGCGTGTCAATTTCCAGTCTTGGGACTGCGATTACGACAACGCCCAGGGCGAACAGGATCGCGAGCAAAACCAGTCCTCTTCGAGGTCTTCTCACTCAGGGTCTCCCGCGACGCGATGCTGCCCGACCGATAAGACGGGCGAGCAGCTCATATGCTTCTGATTTTGTGCGGACTGCGCCCAGTGACTCCCCGGTACGCAACGCGCCCAGCAACCGACCGATCTCCGGTCCCGGATGCAAACCGAAACGCTGCTGAACTTGATGACCATTTAGTAACAGGTCTTCAGCAGTAGGCTCCGACTCTGGCTCAAGGCCGCGGGCAAGTATATCACTGAGCATGGCCGAATAACGTTTGAAATCGACCACGTTTAAGAGCGGTCCGCTCGTTGCTGCGTAGTCACACACGCTCAGCATTACTGTATCCAAGGCGACCGGCGAAACGTCACGGAAGTAACGAAAGATCGCTCTATCCGTCGGAGTATCCCACCCGGAGCTCATCTGAAAAGGACGTAGATGCTCCTCAATCATGACCGATACGTGGGATATCAGCTGTCTACTGCACCTCAGCCGAGTCAAAAAATCCGTTGCCATCTTTGCGCCATACTCACCATGACCAAGGAAACGAGTACGTCCGTTTGGCGCCTTTGTTGACGGTGGTTCCTGAGTCATTGTTCCCGGTTTACCAATGTCATGAAGCATGGCCACCATCTTTAAAATGGTCCCTCTGGACTGACCATTACCAACTATTCTTCTGAAATAGTTGTCGAACTCCCCACACCACGGGACGTGCCTGAGGATGGGATCATGCGAACGTCTATTGCCATCCATCAAACGGGCCCCTACCTCGAGGGAATGCAACCCATGTTCCATGACATCGTAGTAGTGCATTCCAGGCTGAACAAAGTTGCGGCCCTTGGTCAACTCCGGAAGGAGAATGCCCAACAAACCCAGATGGTCCAGTTGCCTGATCCCCCATTCAGGGCGATGAGTCATCATCAGATTGAAAAACTCATCTCGAACCCGTTCCGGGCTGGAATTTTCCAGCCTCTTTCGGTTATTGGAAATGACAGTCGCTGTGGCCGGGTCGATTTCGAACTCGAATTGGGTAGCAAACCGAACAGCTCTAAACATACGCACAGGATCAGCGCTTAGGTTCCCAGAAACAGTCTCACGAATAACCCTTTGGTGTATATCCCTAACGCCACCATGGTTATCAATCACTACATCAGTTGAAAGTGATCCTTGGGAACTTGAAACCCAATCGGCTATATGTACAGCCATCGCATTGATCGTGAAGTCGCGTCGTGCAAGGTCACCTTCTACGTCACCATTTGATTCCGCTATATCCAGCCAAATAAGATCATTCCCTGGATCTAATAGACGAATGAAACCCCGTTCCTCATCAAGGACGATAGTCTTGGCACCGCTTTCCTTTGCGAGTTGATCAACCAAGTCCATAATCGGAGAGGTAACCAGTAAATCGATATCGCCAACACAAGTTTCACGTCTTGACGATGAGGAAAGAAATCGATCTCGAACAGCCCCGCCAACCACGTATGTGTCAATCCCATGGCGAGACAGGAATGCGACGGCAAGGTCTAACAGATCTTGGGAAGCACTCATGAGATGCCTACTCACTTGGTGACTGTTTGACGTCCTTCTCTGTGGCTTCCACAATCCTCTCCCCTTTGACCTCAGCAACCCCATCCTGTGTATTACCGACCGTTAGCACACGTTTCTCGCCTCGACTTTCCATCAATCGATCATCCTCCACCTCGACATCAAAGTCGTGCACATGTTCGGCCTCTTCCAATTTGCCCAGATCGACAAGATCTTCGTGACTTTTCAGATGATCCAAATAAAGTATGCCGTCGAGGTGATCAATCTCGTGCTCGAGTGCTTGGGCAAAGATTTGCTCTGCCGTAAGACGCAGCTTAGCTCCCCACTCGTCAACTGCACGCGCTTTAACCCGTTCCGACCGCATGATTTTTCCCATGAATCCGGGAACGCTCAGGCAACCTTCCTCCACTTCCCGTTCACCATCGCGTCGGGTAATCTCAGGGTTGATTAGGATCCTAGCCTCTTCTTCTTCTGGCAACTGGAGAACAATTAGCCGCTTCAATTCCCCCACCTGGGGCGCGGCAAGACCAACCCCGTGTGCTTCATGCATCGTAGCGACCATGTTGTTTGCCAGCTCGCGTATGGCGTTATTGACCTCACGAATCTTGCGGGCTTTCCTGCGCAAAATTGGGTCTGGCACCGTTCTTATCGGAAGAAGTGTCATTTGGGTGTAATTGTGATCCTAGAAGAGAGGCTAAGCACAAGTATATGTTGAGATCACTCAACTACGTGGTTATGAAACCGAGACAGGATCAACATCTGTAGTCCAGTCACGACCAAGCGTGACCTTGTCCAGAAGTCTCTCAGGATGTGCACCCTTGAGAATAATATGCCACCTTGTCAGACCACGTACTTTGAACGGATAACTGGGACTTGGTCCGATAACTTCAGTACCCGTCTCACCCGACACAATACGCTCATCGTTTAACACTTTGGCCATCCGTTTTGCTTCTTGCAATGCACCAGAGGGGTCGTAATGTGAATGTCCAAGTCTGATCAAACGCGTGAACGGTGGATCAGCATGCTCAGCGCGTAAACCGATCTCGAAGCCATAGAACGCTTCAAAATCCTGTGCGGCGGCGGACTGCACTGCGTAATGCTCCGGCTGAAAAGTCTGGATGATTGCACGTCCGCCATCAGGTCCGCGACCGACACGACCTGCGACCTGAGTCAGCACTTGAAATGCCCGCTCGCCTGCACGGAAGTCCGGGATAGACAAGCCCGTGTCAGCCGAAACCACTCCGACAAGCGTGACTTCCGGAATATCAAGCCCTTTTGCTACCATCTGGGTGCCTACTAAAACTTGTGATTCACCTTTCAGGAACTTAGTCAACACTGCTTCGTGTGCACGCGCAGTTCGAGCAATATCTCGGTCCCACCGCGCCACATTCACACCAGGGAATTGGCGCTCAACATCACCGACTACCGACTGGGTTCCGATACCCATTGGTCGCATATCCTCGGCGTTACATTCACCGCATCTGTTGCCGGGTCTGACTCTGTATCCGCAATAGTGACACACGAGACTATCAATACCATCCGGCATATCAGAACGGTGCATCGTCAATGACGTATCGCAACGTCGACAACTACGCACGGAACCGCACGTCCTGCACTGAACGTAAGCTGCCGAACCTCGCCTGTTAAGGAAAAGAATCACTCTGCCACCAGTTTCGAGTGAATCTCTGATGCCTTTTAAAAGAACTCGGCTGAAAGATCCAGAGTTTCCGTTCCGCAACTCCTCCCTCATATCCACGATCGTCACAGCGGCTTGACCGGCACTTGTTCTGGCAGGGCCTGTGTTTGTTAACGAGTTCCGATTCCCCGTTACGGTTCCAATCCCTACACGCCCCGGAAGACGGAGTAAATCTACTTCGCCTCTTTCGGCGCGGCGGAAGGTCTCAATATCTGGGGTTGCACTGCCTAGAACTAGAACTGCCCCATGCTCAGCACAAAATCGTTCTGCTACCGCCCTTGCGTGGTACCTCGGCGCAGGATCGTGTTGTTTGTATGTCCACTCATGCTCTTCGTCAATCATCACTAGACCGAGGTTCTTTAATGGGGCAAAAACTGCACTGCGTGAGCCAAGCACGATCGGAAAATCCCCGTTTGAAACGCGCCACCATTGGTCAAATCGTTCACCAGGTTGAAGACCCGAATGCAACAACGCTACTTGCCCGGGGAAACGAGATGCAAAACGAGACAGAGTTTGCGGAGTGAGAGCAATTTCAGGGACAAGAATCAAGACCGAACGACCAAGTTCCAGGCACTTCTCTGCAGCCCGCAAATACACCTCCGTTTTGCCACTACCAGTCACGCCATACAAAAGAAATTTTCGCGCTTGGACAGATTCGTCGGAGCTGTTTTGAAGAGCTGAAGTTATCGCTCGGATTGCACCCGCCTGCGCTACCGTGGGTTCAAGAGGCGTTGTTGTTTCAAACTGATGCGAGCGTAATGGATTACGGTCCACCCTTACCTCTTCCACCCTTAACAGACCGGAACGTTTGGCCCAATTTACCCTTGAGCGCCCGAACTCTCTAGCAAGATCAGCCTGTGTCTCACTGCCCGGTGCGTCAATCACTCGTCGAAGTAAGGATGCCCGCTCAAGTCCGCGCATCCTGGGCAAAGCATCTAGTTCTTGAGCAACCTTCTCGACTTTCCCAGACTCTAAGGCTAAAGAAATTAGACGGGTATAAAGGGGCTTCTGGCGTTTAAGTTCCCAGTCGGTTCGAGTCAACAACAGTTTGCGATTAATCAACCTATCAACGACAGCCCTTCCACCACGTCCTACGCGACGCGCAAGTGCTGGCTTACGGACTTCTCCAGCATCTTCCAGTATCCGTAATGCCCGTTGATCCTGACCATTAAGGCCAGATATGGCAACTGGCTCGGAAGCTCTTTCCGAATCCAAACTTACCCATGTGCGTAACCTGCTAGCGAATCCAGGCGGCAACATCTGAACAGCGGCCAAAAATAGACCGACTCGATAGTAGTCAGCCATCCAGATAATCACATTTATCTGTTGTGCCGATAGGAGAGGCAGGTGATATGCGACTCTTTCAATATCGCGCGTCTGATCGACCTCTGGAGTGTCAACGAGAGCTAATACAATCCCCTGCAGCACCCGTGACCCAAACGGAACCCATACCAGATGGCCGGGCGCTATCTCCATTTCTTCCGGCACGCGGTAGGTGAAGGTTCGGTCCTGCCCTCCAGCGCCGTCCACGGCTACCTGTGCAAATGCACGACCTGGGTGGTCAGACGTGTTAGGTAGGCGCGTTTCCATAGGACGAGGGTAAGGGATTAATACCGCCGATTGGTACCAACAATGTCACTGCCGATCGAACTGCAGAGAAGAGAACCCTAATTTACAAGAGAAACAATCCGCGTTTAGCGGCGTTCTTTGATCCGAGCACTGCGACCAGTAAGTCCCCGTAGATAGTAAGCTCGGGCCCTTCGGACCTTACCCTTTCGTGTAACCTCGAGGGAATCAAGAAGAGGGGAACACAAAAGGAATATCCGCTCCACGCCAACGCCGTAGGAAACGCGTCGCACCGTGAATGTCGTTCCAGGTGCGGGAGTGTCGCCTTTGCTATAGCGGCCCTTTAGGACAACCCCTTCAAAAGCCTGGACGCGTTGACGATCGCCTTCACGAATCATCACATTAACGCGAACGGTATCGCCCGTCTGAAAATCTTCAATCGTCTCTTGCGGAGTGGCTTGAACCAATGTTCGGGCTTCCATCGCCGTCATCCCTCTGTGCAAACTGGAAATTATTGTCGGCTACATGTTCGCCGCTGTATCAGTCCCTAAATTGTCTGAGACTCAACACCCGCGCGACCGCCGGAGTAAATCCAAGTGAAAAGACAATTGTAGAACTGCTTCACCTCTCACGGCAACGGTTTAAAGGGTTTTTAGAGTCGATTCGGTCTCTCAACCCACGATCACTCACTATTTTTGGGAGACAGAACAATCTCTGGAAGCACGATCTGGTCAGGTACGTTTCTATCAAAGATAACCACTCGCCGTTGAGTTCCTCCATGACCAATTCTCGCGTCTGGTTCGATAGAGGAGGCGACACTTTCGACGTGGAAATCAGCGACCCTAATAACCAGTTCGTGCATTTGCGCTAGAGGCACATCAAATCCTTCTATGAGTATTTGTTCCATACCGGTGATCCGATAAAATTCACCATCATCCGGTGCGGACGGGTCACTGAACTCAAATTCGTCCATATTCGGGATCAATTGACCTGAAGCAATACCAAGAGCCTGATCGTACTCGGTATCAAGCCGCCACTGGTTAGACTCTCGATCAAGATATATCAGTTGTCCGTCGGCGACGATGAACTCGGCGACTGGATCATCCGAGTTTTCAGAAATACCGCGATAACGCCCTGGTTGTGTCCATTCTCCGTGAATTCCCGAAACCATAACCTCATCGCCACTAGTAACAACTGTCTCGGTCGTGAACCTGAACGAATCAAGCGTCGCCGAAATTTCAGCAGCTCTGCGAAGTACATCTACAGCCGAGTGATCGCCGGTACCTTTCGTGATTGAGGCCCTGGTTTCGGCCTGAGCAGTCGCAAAAGCGATCTCTGCCGCAGTACGCCTAAAAACTTCTCCATCATCGTCTGAACCACAGCCGCCCATAACGATCAATGTGAGGGCCAAAACAATGCCTGGAATTCGTTTACTAAAAAGACTCTGCTTCAAACTCTTTCGTCCTCGTGTCGATCTTCGGTTTACGATAAATCAGGACGGCGTTCTCGGGTTCGGGTCTGCGAATTTTCTTTTCGCCACTGTTTCAAGAGAGCGTGGTCCCCCGAGAGAAGGGTTTCAGGTACTTTCCGACCATCCCACTCAGCCGGCCTCGTGTATACGGGCCCCTGTAATCGACCCCCAAGCCCTGTCGCAAAAGAGTCTGAAGGCGCGGAATCCTGTGATCCAAGAACCCCGGGTATCAACCGCGTGATGGCATCTACAAGAACGATAGCCGCGGGTTCTCCGCCAGAAATTACATAATCTCCTATCGATATCTCTTCATCCACGCAGGATTCGATAAACCTTTCATCAACCCCTTCATAACGACCGCACACCAATATCAGAGAGTCATGCTTAGCTACCTCATCGGTGAGCCCCTGATCCAATCTCCGTCCTTGTGGTGAGAGAAGGATGACATGCGATTCCATATCACCCTCCATAACCGACTGTTTTTTCAGGTCTCTCACAGCACGGGCTAATGGATCGGGTTTCATAACCATGCCCGCCCCACCACCATATGGTGCATCGTCGACAGTGCGGTGTTTATCGGTCGTGTAATCGCGCAACTGGTGCATGGTTATATCGACGAGGCCATCACGTTTGGCACGTGACACAATACTGGATCCAAACGGCCCTTCAAACATCTCTGGAAAGAGTGTGATGATTCGGATTCGCAAAGTCAGGCTCTTCGGAAACCTTCGTCCGGGTGAGGCACACGGCGTCCAGCAAGAATATCGATCGCGTGACCCAATATCGGGAGAATTACTTCAAGTGTCTCCCGCACTCCCCTCGGACTTCCTGGCAAATTGACCACAAGCGTGCGTCCACGGACCCCTACCACAGCCCGGCTCAACATTGCAGTGTGCGTAGAGGCAATTGATTGAGCTCGCATAGTCTCCGCTATACCTGGCACGACCATATCAATAACGTCACAAGTAGCTTCTGGAGTCACATCACGTGGTCCTAGTCCAGTTCCACCGGTGGTGACGATTAAATCAACTCTCCCACCGTCTGCCCAGGCACGAAGTTTTTCGGAGATTTGATCCCGTTCGTCTGGGACGATCGCCCGATCCATTTGTGTAAAACCAATCCCACTGAGCATTTCATCGATAACGTCACCACTGGTATCTATTCGCTCGCCCTTCGACCCAGCATCACTACTAGTCAGTACTGCATACATACGCCGACCTGCGCCTTCCCGGTCAGTACCGTGGGAATGCGCATGCCGTTGATCAGGTTTGTGGGCTTCCGATTTAGGCGGAATGTGATGGTGTGAATCATGTGTCATCGGGAGACAAATGCTAGCACGTCAAAACGTCTAATCACTCATA
>JAYGCF010000001.1:0-3742 GCA_046583495.1 Dehalococcoidia bacterium | reverse complement strand
AGATATGGGGTTCATCGTTCCGGCAAGGACGATGCAAGAGGTCCAGAGACTTATCGGCGACAGGGCGGATGAGGTCACGATCACAGTTACTGAGCCAGCCAGCCAGGTGTTATTCAAATTCGGTGATATTGAAATTGTGTCACAACTAGTCCAGGGTTCCTTCCCTGACTATGAAAAACTGATCCCAGCGACCTCTGGGACAACGGCGACCATGAAACTCCAGGATTTTTTGCAAGCCACACGTGCTGCAGCAATTTTCGCCCGAGATGGAAGTGGGATTGTTCGTTTGATCGTGAGTCCGGGAGATGATGATGGATCTGGCACGGTCACAGTCGCATCCAGGGCAGAAGAACTCGGGGACAACGAGGGTAAGTTTGAGGCGACTATAGATGGTGACGAGGCCAAGGTTGCATTCGACAGTAGATACCTGTTGGATGTCCTCGGAGTCTTAGGTACCGGAACCGTTACTCTTGAAACTACCACTCCATCAAGCCCTGGCGTTATACGGGCAACCGACCGAGACGGCTACACCCATGTAGTTATGCCCATGTTCGTCCAGTGGTGATGTCAAGACACGCCTGAACTCAAACTGGGCGTAAGTCGTGACAAAAATCAAAGTTGCTGTGGACAATCTGTTTTTCTTCGATCATCTTGCGCTTTTTTAGTAAATTGCCATCCGATGGGCTATAAGAATCCCAGGATGGCTGCTTACCGGGTGTAACTTGAAGGAAAGATGAATAGTTTGAGTGAGTTTCTCAAAGGCCCTTCCTTCCCCGCAGACGGCGGTCACAGGGTCAAATGTACGCAATTGAGCCGTCAGACAACAAGCGGTCTCCTCTGTGCCAGTCTGACCGGTAAGGCCGCTCGGATATGGCATCTAGGTCTAGCTCGACCCCCCATCCAGGTCCGGACGGTATGTCATGGTGGCCGTTACTTACCTCGGGAGACGACTTTAAAAATGACTTCTCTAACTCGGTGAACGGTCGCATTTCTTGTATTAGGAAATTTGGTATGGCTGCGTCGAAGTGAAGATTTACGGTCGTAGCGAGCGGCCCCATGGGGTTGTGTGGTGCCACCGAGATATCGTGAGCTTCGGCGTCGGCAGCAATCTTGCGCATCTCTGTCAGACCGCCCACGATGCATACCTCTGGCTGGATAATATCTACCGCACCTGACCTGAATAGCTCAGCGAATTCGAATTTCGTATACAGACATTCGCCCGTTGCCAGAGCGTATGGCATTTTCTTTCGCAATTCACCCATGGCATGCCGATTTTCCATCCTGATAGGTTCTTCCATGAACATGGGTGAGTTCACTACGTGTGCATCGGCAAGCTCAAGTAACCTCCCCGCTTCAAATACAGCTGCATGAGCATCCATTCCTATATCCGCGTCAGGCCCAGCAACCCCACGAAGTGCTGCAACCAACTCTACGCCGGCGTCTATGGCCTTTAACCATGAGAGATCACGCCAGTCAGTGGGCAGAGGATTTACTTTGAATGCCGTGTAACCATATGTATCAATAGCCTGACGCACGACCTCACGCATTTCATCAAGCCCACTACCGTCGCTGTCGCCTAGATGGACGTCCAGATAACCACGGATTTTGTCGCGGTACCGGCCACCAAGCAATTCGTAGACCGGAACGTTGAGCGATCGAGCAGTTATGTCCCACAAACTTTGATCGATGCCCGAAAGTGCTGATAAACCTGAGGAACCCGGTGGAAATCGGGCGCCCTGGTACATCATCGCCCAAAGGTACTCGATACGCGTTGGGTCGTGTCCAACTATCTGCTCCCCGAAGTAATTGACCCATTCTTTTGTAGCTTGATCAGGACCGACTGGATACGATTCTCCAATCCCAATTAGGCCATTGTCTGTATGGGTAACGATGAAGACGCTGTTACCTGCGTTTGGGGCTTCAGGTGAGAAACGACTGGCTATTAGGCACTCAACGTTGGTGATCTTCATGATGGTGATCCGAACTGTTCTTATTGGTACTTAGTTGATAGAAGAGGCTTCTTAAATAAAAGCTGGGGCACCACCGCTGTCCGTGGGGAAACCCCTGTTCCAGTGCTTGGGTGGGTTGGAAGTAATCGCTTCCATATTCAACTCAAGGCCAATACCAGGAGCTCTGGGTAGTTCAAAGTAGCCTTCGACTGGCTCCCACATGTCCAGTACGAACTTAGCCCGATCTAGCTTGTGATCGCCGTGATACTCAAGGATGGTGAAGTTGTTAATGCTTGCAGCGTAGTGAACTCCGAGCGCCGTTGAAAGGAGGCCAAGCGGGTTATGTGGTGCCACCGTCACGTAGTTAGCCTCCGCCATAGCGGCGATCTTCCGCCCCTCCAATAATCCCCCACAAACGAGCAGGTCTGGCTGGATTATGTCGACAGCGTCCTGGTCAAACAGTTCTGCAAACTGTGTGATCCCATAAAGGTTTTCTCCCGTGGCGATCGGGGTCCTGAGTTCCTTACGCAGTCGGGCAGTGCTAGGGATGTAATCAGGACGAACCGGTTCCTCTATGAACAAAAGTCGAAACTCGGCGAGCGCGTCTGATAACTCTTTTGCCCGCATTGGTTCTCTGAGTTTGCTATGCATGTCTACAGCAAGATCAACGTGATCTCCGATAGATTTTCGTAAGGTACCAATACGATTAGCGACCTCACGTACGACCGAGCGCCAAGGAAGTTGTTCCCAGTTTGGTGGGAACATGGACGCTTTGAATGCCGTATAACCCTCCGTCAAGAGTGAAGTCGCCTGGTCCGCCTGAATTTCGGCGGTCTCACCATGGATCTGGTGGTAGATGCGAACCCGGTCGCGCGTTGGTCCTCCAAGCAATTTGTAAAGTGGAACACCGGATCGTTTTCCAGCGATGTCCCAGAGTGCATGGTCGATACCTGAAAGGAAGGACCACTCAACGGCACCGAGAGGGAATCGCATCGTGTTCTTTGCTCTACGAAGTAGCCATTCGATTCTCGAAGGGTCCTCTCCGATAAACCAGTGTTTGCTGGAGTCCACAGCAGCGATAACAGCTTCATCTGGGCCGATTGTGTAAGGCTGTCCGTTGCCGATAATCCCCTCATCGGTGAAGACCCTGAGAAATATGGTGTTTCTACGACCGTCGTGACAGTGGTACGTCTTGATATCCGTAATCTTCAAATGTCTCTCACCTGAATGGGCTAATGCTTGCTGGTCAATGAGTGAACCCGATCATTGATATTTCCTGGATGTAACAGGGTGCACCAGGTTAAAAGGTTGCGGCATTATAGGCCTAGCCACCATGATCTTGTGATTATTTCTAACATTAAGTATATATTTAAGTAAAAGTAAGTGCTGTATACATCTATGTATTAGTATTAATATAATAAAAGTAATATTCTAAAAATAATGCATAATATATTCTAATAATACAGCGATACAAGGCGAGACAAGAAAAATCCCTGGCGAGTATAGTTTTTACACACGAAGTACTTTCGTACTAGGAAAACTTAATCTCGCGGGCGGCAGCGATCAAAACACAACGGTAAAGATGCCTGCATATATGCTGTAAATACGGCAAGTGTAAATGGCACATCCTTAGGCACTGTTAATTATGCAGAGTGTGATATCTGGGCTTATGTCAGGTCGGTTAATTTGCACTCAGAGTGTGAATTGAAGTACGTCATCAAATTTCCCTTAAACATGGACTGATGAACTGAATTTTGCTGATGCTCGCGTGCTTAATACCAAGCCATACAACT
>JAYGCF010000003.1:0-8455 GCA_046583495.1 Dehalococcoidia bacterium | reverse complement strand
CACGATGCCTGTCGCATCCAGCGTGGTGATTGTGGATGTACTGGGGACACTGCGTACTATCGATGCACCCGCAGGACCATCCTCTCCGTCTTGTCCAGCCTCTCCGTCTTGTCCATCCTCTCCGGCTTTCCCAGCAACCCCTTTTTCTCCTGTATCACCCTTGGGCCCACGCAGTATAGTTTCTCCATCGTGTCCATCAGCACCAGGTGGGCCAACATCGCCTTTGGGTCCAGCTGCGCCGTCTTCTCCGTCTTCTCCGTCTTGACCAGCTGGACCTTGAGCACCAGGTGGACCAGCTATTCCATCTTCTCCACCGACACCGTCTTCACCGACCGGGCCTTGAGCACCAGTGTCGCCCTTAAGACCTTGAGACCCCTGTTCCCCGTCTGATCCGTCAGAACCGGAACAAGAAACGACAAGGAACAGGACGATCAGGGTTGATAAGAAAATGAACGCGCGAGGACGCGTGATGGATATAAGCATGGCTGACAGTCTATATAACCAAAAACCGAATTAGGGTTCGACCTTCCAACTGAGCACGAGCTAGCGGTGCTGTGGCAGGTGACGGACTACCGGAGCTGAGCGGAAGTGCGCCCGGATGATCCCTGGACGCGAGACGACCCCTCCGGAGTGCAGAGAGGCCGTTTTTCAAAGTCGGTTGGTTTACAAACGAAGACACCTACGCCGAAACGAGGGCCTCTTTTACGTTCATGCTAGGAGTGGTGGGCGGTGCAGGACTCGAACCTGCGACCCCCTGCTTGTAAGGCAGGTGCTCTAACCAGCTGAGCTAACCGCCCGCGTTGAGACATTTCTTGACTATTTAATTACGGATAGGAAGGTTCTATCTAATTTCCATTTTTGAACCTAATCATGACTGACACCCAGTCTACAACGGTAAGATCTGAAGCCGGCCCCTCAACCAAGATTCATCAGGAGCAACGAAGTGGCGCGCCTGGTGAGATTTGAACTCACGACTTCAGCCTTCGCAGGGCTGCGCTCTATCCGCTGAGCTACAGGCGCTTGTCACTTCTAGCTCGCTATGACCGTCAACGGTCGGCGAGTGTGGTGCCGAGGGCGAGAGTCGAACTCGCACGTCCGTAAGGACACTACGTCCTGAACGTAGCGCGTCTACCATTTCGCCACCTCGGCTTGAGGTGCGATGGACAGTCAAGAACACAGTTCATTAACAGCCCACACACAAATTATGAGTTAACAAGGTGCAGGCGTCTACCGGTACACGAATTATAAGCCGCTTCTGAGAAAATTCTCTTGCCTGTAAGCATCAGAAAAAGATTGAGGTATCAACTCAATCATATCGCCATCCAGGTCCTTTAAGTACGTTCAGGACGTGTCCTGCAGCAACCACGACCAGCCCCATCGCGACCCCTACAAAAACCGTATCTAGGCTCCAATCGAAGATCGCTGCCGTAAAGCCGATTCCCGCGACGATGAAAAGACGCAGCCAGGTGATCGAAACAGGGATGATCATGTTCCCGGTTCCCTGACTTGCGAAATATAACGTGTAGCCACCACAGAAAAGGCCAAACACCGGGGCTGCGATGCGCAGGTATGAGACAGCGATCCCATGCACAGCTGGGTCCGACGTGAATCGGTCAACCCAGAGACCTGGCACCATGGCCACGGAAAGACCTATGACAGCCGTAAACAAGAAAGTGATACCCGCTCCGGTCCACGCGATCCGTCGAGCCCGCCTCATCTGACCGGCCCCTACGTTACCGCCCACGGCCGTAACAAGCGCCCCACCCAAACCAAAAGCTAATCCTATGAGCATCAACTCGAGCCGACTGCCTAGGCCGTAGCCAGCGAGCGCGTCTGAGCCATACCTTCCGACAAAAGCCGTCACCACAATCACTGTGAGCGACAGACCAATGCTATTCACTACACTAAGTCCGCCAACTTTCATGATGTCTTTGATAGGAAGCCACGAAAATCTATGGGGCCGTACGTTGATTGGTCCTTTTGCGCCCAATACATCCATAGTCATATACACAACAACCAGACCATGCGTCACAAGCGCTGCCACAGCAGGACCTAATATCCCCAGTGCCGGAAACGGACCCCAACCCAAGGTTAGGGCCCCGCAGAGGGCTATATGAAAAATATTGGCCAGAATGAACGGTTTGGAGGCTTTCGCCATTTCACCTGTACCGCGCAGCGTGGCCTGAAGCATGAATGCAAACCATATAAGTGCCGCCCCACCAAAATAGATATGAGCGTAATTCACAGCACCGTCCAGTACTTCACCCGGCCCAATTATTAAAGAAAAAATTGGTCGAGGAAAAATACCCAGAACAACCATGTACAACACTGACCCAACCCCTCCAATAACCATCGCATGCCAAGCTCTGGACTCGGCATCTGCGACATCGCCGGCACCAAGAGTTCTGGAAATCGCAGATGCAACACCACCCCCAATGGCACCACCCGACATCATCTGCATAAGAGCCTGAAACGGGTATACGATAGCGAGGCTTGCAAGGGCGGAGGTTCCAAGCTGACCAACGAAATAAACGTCCATCAAAGTCATGGCAGCGGATGTCGCGACCACGACCACATTGGGCGTGCCGAGCTTTATGAGGAGTCTTGGAATAGACCCGTGCAGTATCAACTGCATTATCGGGCTTAAGGCTGTGGTCAAAGGTTAAATATGTTCCTGAATGCCCTAGCCATTTGCCTCGTTTATGAAGTCCTGGATCTTAACCTCATCCTTGTCGCCATCGGTCTCCACACCAGAGGACACATCTACTCCCCATGCTCCCAATTCTGAGATGGCCCTGCCGACATTCTCCGGCGTAAGGCCTCCAGCTACAAGAACACCTTTCAAATGTGCCACTCGGGCAGCTTTGGACCACTCAAACGCTTTTCCTGACCCCCCGGGTGTGTCTGGGTCATAAGCATCCAGAACGACCATGCGCCCCATCGAAATGTGCCCGTTCACAATATCCTCCAGGCATTCCTCAGACATCTCTGGTGTGACACGCACCTGCCTCATGATCGGCCGTTCCATCTGGTCGTAGTAAGCATCGTCTTCGTCACCACAAAGTTGGACCATGTCGAGTGCAACCATACTGGCGACGCGATTTACGAACTCAACCGTTTGATTACGAAATAAGCCAACCACTGTTGGTCCAGGCATAGAGTCTTCTGAGAGTGAGTTTCGAAAAGTAGAAACTATGGTTGCTCCAACCAAAGGGGCAAGTTGCCTGCGCACCCCTTCAACAAATACAAACCCGACGAGATCCGCACCAGACATTGCGGCAGCCTTAGCGTTCTGGGCATCTCGCAGGCCACATATTTTCACTCGTGGTGTTGGCATTGATCCCCTAACGCGACAACTTTAAGAGTAGGTCGGACAAGCTTCCCCCTGCTCGCATCAATGATTCGCCAATTAACACTGCGTCTGCCCCGGCCGTTTCCATGCGACGAACATCCTTAGCGCTCCTCATACCTGATTCAGCTACAAGTACTTTGTTCTTCGGAACTTTAGGTGCGAGTGATTCAAACAAGCCAATATCCGTAGTAAGTGTCTTTAAATTTCGATTGTTGATGCCGACTATGGTGGGATCCTCGATCATTGCCACTTCCAATTCGCCCTCAGTGAACACCTCAACAAGTACCCCGAGACCGAGCTCCACGGAGAGCGCCAGTAATTCCGCATACTGGTCGGGTTCAAGGATAGCGATGATGAGTAAAAGTGCATCCGCCCCGTTGGCCGCAGCCTCGTATACCTGGTAATCGGAAAAAACAAAATCTTTCTGCATCACAGGAGTACCAGAGCTCCCAGCGACCGCCTTTACTGCGCTCAAATCGTCTATTGACCCAGAGAATCGGCTAGCCTCGGTCAGAACAGATATTGCCGACGCTCCGCCATCGATAAACGTCTTCGCCATTGCAGAAGGGTCCAGTTCGGGCGCAAGTGACCCGGCCGAAGCCGAAGCACGCTTCATTTCAGCAATAACGGATATTCCAGGCCGGGACAATGCTGAGAGGTAATTTGAAGACACCTCAAATGATTCTGCTTCACGTCGAACTTCGGCGAGCGAAACTAGACGTTCTGACTCGAGTAACACTTCACGCTTACTGCTTATGATCTCGTCCAGCACCGTACCCGTGTATTTGCCATGAGTGATCATCTAAACAGCCAGTTCCTGCGACAGTTGAGCTAGCGCCTCCAGTTTTGCAAGCGCGTTTCCGCTATCAATCGACTCGACGGCCAACTCGGCACCCTCTTCAAGTGTTTCCACCTTTTCGACTGCCACAAGCGCTGCTGCAGCGTTCATAACAACCACTGTTCTCGCTGCTTGCTGGACATCGGAACCGTTCTTACCCTCGAGCACTCCACGAACCAGGCCAATACTCTCTTCGATGGTGTTGGCTGTTAACGCGCTTCTTTTCTGCACGGACAAGCCAAAATCTGCCGCACCGACCGTTCGCTCGGTCACCTGCCCATCCGAAACATAGAACACATGTGAGATCCCCTCAGGGCTGATCTCATCCATGCCATCTTCCGCGTACACAACTAGTGCACCAGACGTTCCAAGGATAGATAGCGCCTGAGCCACCTTGGAAGCCGCAGCGGAGTCGCCCATGCCGATCAGTTGATGTCCCGCGCCAGCCGGATTTGTGAGCGGGCCCAGGAGGTTGAATACAGTCCTGATGCCAATCTGGGGTCGAAGGGGACCTGCAAACTTCATAGCCGGATGGAAGGCCTGTGCAAACATAAACGCAATGCCCACCCGGTTAAGGCACTGATAAACACCATCTGGCCCGAGGTCAATTTTAACCCCAAGTGCTTCCAGTGCGTCAGCGCTACCCGACGAAGACGACATAGCGCGGTTCCCATGTTTTGCAACGGTGGCCCCGGCTCCTGCAACCACAAATGCCGCCGTGGTGGAGATGTTGAAGGTCTTTTGGCCATCTCCCCCAGTGCCACATGTATCGACGCTCTTGCCATCAAATTCGACATGAAGCGACACTTCCCGCATGGAGCGCGCCATCCCCGCAATCTCCTCGGCTGTTTCGCCTTTCATTCGCAAACCGGTCACAAACGACCCAAATTGCGCTTCGGAGGCCTCACCAGCCATGATTTGACGCATAACAGCAGCAGCCTGGTCAACAGTAAGATCTCTGCCCTCCACGACCGCCGCTATGGCTTGTTTGATGTCCATAATTCAGCCTCTAGGTTGCTACTGCCGCCGAAGACTTCATGTTTAGGAAATTTTGAAGCAGCTTTTTGCCTTCATCAGTCATTATCGATTCCGGGTGGAACTGTACACCTTCAACCTGCAACTCACGGTGTCGAACACCCTGGATGATTCCACCCGGACTTTGGGCCGTCACCTCAAGGATATTGGGCACAGAGTCCGGTTTGATCGCTAACGAGTGGTACCTGACAGCGGTAAACGGATTTGGCAGGCCTTCGAAGACACCCCTACCATCATTAGATATCGGGGATGTCTTGCCGTGCATGATCTCACCTGCATGAACAACCTCAGCTCCATAAGCCTGACCGACACACTGGTGCCCGAGACACACGCCTAGTACGGGCAGATACTCCCCGAAATGCCGAATGGCATCTACGGACACGCCGGCATTTTCCGGTGTGGATGGACCAGGAGACACGACTACCCTTTCAGGCTTCATGGCAATCAGATCCTTGAGACTGGTCTTATCATTTCGGACAACCTCGACCTCAGCCCCGAGTTCAGAAAGGTACTGGTACAGGTTGTAAGTGAAGCTGTCGTAGTTATCGATTAATAGCAACATTGGAATATCTCTTGCGCCATGACCTTAAGCACCCGGGTGTCTTGGGTCTCCCGGAATGCGTTCTGCATCTGGATTGATTAGTGCAGTCCCTACGTTTGGGGGTTCAGGCGCGTCGGGAGCATTGATGGAGACCCTTACGGAAGGATCGCGCCCTGAAGTCCTGATGGAATATTTAATGCCAGCTGGCACAAACATAATGTCACCCGGCCTGGCATTCATTGTTCCTTCATCGCCAATCCTCCAGGTGACCTGCCCGAACAGTACAATCCATAACTCATCATTGTCCGGATTGACCATGTCGAAAACGGACTCTCCGGGCATGTTATAAATCACTCGCACCCGGTTTCGGTCATTCACTATCACGTCTTCACTCCACGGGGTTTCCTTGTGGAGCGCAAGCAGTTCAGACAGCTTGGTACGGCGCTGGTTAATGAGTGAACTCTGTTTATTTTTTGCCATGAAATAATAATCCTGTCGGTCCGAAGACTATTCGAGAGTTCATAACGTCTACCCTCGCTTGGTCTCAATCACTGAGTACTGCCTATTTCTCGACCATGTTTTCTTCTGCGTGATCGATGGCACGCATCATCGCCGCCATTTTGTTGATCGTTTCCTGATATTCGCCCTCAGACGTGGAATCCGCCACGATACCTCCTCCAGCTTGTACGTGGGCAACTCCATCTTTGAACACCATAGTGCGCAAGGAAATCGCTGTATCCATGTTGCCGTCGTAACTGAAGTAGCCTGCAGCTCCTGCATAACCACCGCGTTGATCAGGTTCCAACTCTGCGATTAGCTCCATTGCACGGACTTTCGGCGCTCCAGACACCGTACCCGCAGGGAATCCAGCCCGGAACGCGTCGTAAGCATCCATTCCATCTCTGAGTTCGCCGGTCACATGTGACACAAGATGCATGACATGTGAATAACGCTCCACATCCATCATTTGAGATACCTTGACCGAACCCGCTTTACACACCCGCCCAACATCGTTACGGCCTAGATCTAGAAGCATGACGTGTTCAGCACGCTCCTTTTCATCCTGTAGTAGATCGATCTCCAGACCAAGGTCTTCCTCAGGTGTTGTGCCTCGCCTTCGGGTACCCGCAATCGGGTGTAACGCCATAGTGCCATCGATCACTTGCACCAGCATTTCAGGTGACGCTCCTACAAGTTGAAATTCATCCAAGTTTATGTAGAACATATATGGCGATGGATTCACGGCGCGTAGAGAACGATAGAGATCAAATGGGAGAACATCGGTCCGGCGAGACATCCGATGAGACAAAACCACCTGGATAACTTCGCCATCATAGATATTCTTCTTACCGACCTCGATCATATGATCATAATTCTCGCGACTCATGTTG
This sequence comes from Dehalococcoidia bacterium, assembly GCA_046583495.1. GTDB lineage: Bacteria > Chloroflexota > Dehalococcoidia > Lucifugimonadales > Lucifugimonadaceae. The sequence goes on along the minus strand of JAYGCF010000003.1, from coordinate 1,298 downwards.
GACTTGGCCTCATAACCCACACCGTTTTGCGAGGCAGAATCAGGTTCGGAAAGATCTATTACATCCCCATAGTCAGCTCCACCCTCACCTGAACGCACACCCGTATCTGCAGCCGACATACGCCTGTAGGCGTGTCGAGGCAAGGGACCTTGAAGACGGTTGACCAGTGTTTCCACTTTTTCAGTGGCCTCACGATATGCCGCTTCGATGTCACCCTTTACAAAGGCATGAGCCACGACCGATATTTTATGTTGAACGTGGTCAAAGATTAGGAGCCCATCCGCCAGCATGAATGCTGACTCCGGCACATCTACACCTCGACCAGATGCCTGTGGGACGCGGGGTTCAAAGTATTTGATAGCGTCGTAGGAGACGTATCCCACTGCGCCTCCCGAGAAGTAGGGTAGGCCAGGCAATTTCGCGTAACTAATTTTCGCCAATCGCGCTTTCAGTAAATCAAGCGGGTCCATCTCTCCCTCAGGTCGCCCCGGACCTGTGGTGAGTACTTCGAGTGGCTCCGCACCAATAAAGCTGTGGCGCGCCAGATTCTCTCCACCCTCAACGGATTCCAAAAGGAATGAGTAGGGCCCACGGGCGACCTTCAGATAGGCAGACACCGGAGTTTCAAGATCAGCACTAATCTCGCGGTACACCGGTATGGTGTTGCTATCCTTGGCAAGTACTTTGAACTGTTCAATTGTTGGCGTGTACATGGGGTTCTCCAGATGTGACGAGCCGCGTCTGAGCCCTGATCAAATGTAAATAACGAAGATGGTTATCCTCGCCAAGTCCATCGACCTTGTCTGAGACTGCCCCCATAACTCGATGCGGACATCGCGAACAAACTGTTTCGTGAACTAAACATCATCAAATCCGAAAGTTATTCCCACGTACTGGTATAGCTGCTAATTTTCATCGCATCACGTACGGCTTTCATCGTCTCTGCAGCCGCAACCCGCGCACGTCGGGTGCCCTCCATCAACGCCTCTTCAACTTCACTAAGATGGGCCTCGTAATAGGAACGTTTCTCTCGAATCGGGTCAAGAAAACTATTCATGGCTTCGACCAGCGACTTCTTTACCTCAACATCTCCGACTTGGCCGGCGCGGTAACGTTCTTTAAAGTCGTCTACCTCTGACGTGTTGGAGTTAAACGCCTCGTGGTATTCAAATACCGGATTTCCTTCCACATGCCCGGGATCCGTAGCACGCAGACGAGTTGGATCCGTGTACATGCTCATAACCTTCTTGCGCACGGTCTCAGCATCATCACCAAGTTGGATCGTGTTTCCTCTACTC
>JAYGCF010000066.1:0-8051 GCA_046583495.1 Dehalococcoidia bacterium | reverse complement strand
GTCCGCACAGCACTGCCGAATGCCACGATCACCGGAGACGTCATAGCGGGTTTTCCCGGGGAGACAGAGGAAGACCATAAATCCTCTTTGGATGTTGTAGGGCGAACCGGGTTCGCTGATCTGCACGTATTCCCTTACTCGAAGCGTCCGGGAACGAGTGCAGTGTATTTTGAAGACCATGTCGATTTTGATATCAAGTCAAGAAGAGCGGCTGAGATCCGTGACTTGGCAAGAGGACTGTCGAAAACTGTCCGTGAATCGACTATTGGTGAAATCCGTACGGTACTTTGGGAAAATGACAATCCGACAATCGGATTGACGGACACCTACCTTCGGGTGCGACGAATCCCGGGTGCCATGGATATATTTCCAGACGGTTTCGAAAATACAATTGAGTCCGTTCGGATAACTGGATTAGAGGGGAAAACGCTGTTGGGAGAGCCGATCTAGTTCCGATCTATATTGGTCGAAGACGCGAGACAGCCGTCCTATTCAGGACGGCTGTCTCGCGTCTTCAGTTAGATCTAACTAAACGGTTGGTACAGGTCGCAGGGTGATTTGATCTTTTCGCCGTTCTAGATAAGCGGCTACATGACTGTAACCGTGCGAGAACACCATCAACCAGCCTTCACGCTCTATACGGTCTAGGAAGCGACGTTTCTGTTCAAGTGTCGCATCCGGTCGCCGATCGTATGCCGTTATGTATGGGAGGTTCACATGTGATGGAGTCGGTACCAGGTCGCTTAGGTAAGCGATCTTTTCTGAACCGAGGTCAATCATTACGGACTGGTGACCGTCCGCAGGCCCGTCGGTAACAACGGTTCGAATCCCTGGAGCGATCTCAGTATCTCCATCAAGCAGAAAAAGCTTGTCGATGCCTTCGATCAAATCGAAGTCTTCTGCTGCCGTGTAGCCCGTTGAAACTATAGTTCGTTCGTTCGGGGCTTTGAGTCGCTCGAAAGCTGAACGTTGGACCATCACGGTGGCATTTGGGAACGTGGGGATCACATTCCCCTGACGATCCAGACGGGTGATACCCCCTGCATGCTCAAAGTGCAAACATGTGAGTACGACCGTGTCGATGTCCCGTACGGTGAGCCCGTTAGCGCGTAGATTACGCAGTAATTTGGATGAGCTCAGTCCGTAGAGTTCTTTGTTCCGTTCCGGATGACGTGCGCCTACCCCGGTGTCTATCAAAATGTTTCGCTCTGGCGTCTGTATTAACAGACAATTAAGACCCAGGCGGACGCGGTTTTTGCGGTCAGGTTTGGCATCTCTTTCCCAGACTACTTTCGGTACCTGTCCAAAGACCAGACCGCCGTCTAGAAGGTATGACCCGTCGCTTATTACTCGCACCTGAATATTACCTAGTTGCATGATGCCCCCCTGATTCTTAGCAACCCGTTGCGGCTCGCCTCCCGCATAACCCGAAATCGACCCCCCGGTCGATCCCTTATTGGGTTTGTTCGCTGGAGAGTGATTACCGTTCACCTCTAGTCGGTGCAGACCAAGGTGAAAGATGCGCGCCAGCGACGTAATGGGCAAGATAGAGCCACAACTTTTAAGTTACAAGATTACTAAAGTACTCAAACAATTAATAAACTAATTTTGTTTTTAGTTCAAGGTTTATGGATCGGTTTGAGTCATTGTCCCGATGAAAGGGGATCGATATCAGGTTCATCCTGGTTTAATTTGGGGCTGTGCTTACCGAATATGCCTACAATGGCGCCGCTCCGCGCGCGAGCGATCGTGCGCATGTGATGGACGTCGGTGGAGGATCGTGGACTTCGAACGCCGATTCCTGTGGAGTCTGTTCGACCAACGGCCTCAAAAACAAAGGAACCTCATATGGAACTCTCCGTAGTTGCGGGAGACATCACCGCTCAACCCGTAGACGCAATCGTGATCAACCTTTTTGAAGGTGTGGATACCCCGGGAGGTGCTACCGGTCATGTAGACAATGCAATTGGGGGAGCCATATCTAGTTTGATCGCTGATGGAGAGATCAAAGGAGGGCGTGGAGAACTCACCGTGATACATACGATCGGTGACACATTCCCTGGATTTGCTCCCGATAGGGTGTTGGTAGCTGGTCTCGGAAGCAGAGAGAGTCTTGACTTAGATGGCGTTCGCTCGGTAAGTGCAGTAGTCGCCCGTAGACTGCGCAGGCTGAATGTTCAAACCGCTGCAAGTATTGTTCATGGGGCCGGTATTGGCGGTCTAGAACCACAAAATTCGGCCGAAGCAGTGGTAGAGGGGCTAATGCTCGGGTTATACCGATTCGATAAATACAGGACTTCAAGCAAACCGAAATTCGACGACACCCGGCCGGAAACATTGTTGCTCGTGGAGAGTGATTCCTCAAAGATATCAGCGATTGAAGCAGGGGTTTCGCGCGGGGCGAGCTATGCCAAAGCATCCATTGCTGCCCGTGATATGGTCAGCGAACCAGCCAATGTCTTACACCCTACGAAACTGGCTGAAATTGCAACCGAAATTGCGTCCTCCGGCGGGTTGGATATAGAAATCCTTGAGCAAGTTGAGTGCGAGGCACTTGGGATGGGCGCCTATGTTGGTGTATCCCTTGGAAGTCACCAACCCCTGAAATTCATTCACATGAGTTACGCAGGAGACGCTGAAAATCCAGACAATAATTTATGGATTATCGGTAAGGGTATTACTTTCGATACAGGTGGCATTTCCCTTAAAGGTGGTGCCGGGATGGGTGCGATGAAGGGAGACATGTCTGGTGGGGCAGCAGCAATAGCGTCGATGCAGGCCATAGCTGAATTAAAACCGATCCTTAACGTCCACATGGTGTGTGCCGCCACAGAAAACATGCCCGGTGGAGGAGCTCAGCGTCCAGGTGATGTAGTGATAGCCATGGGTGGCAAGAGCATAGAGGTTGACAACACAGACGCTGAGGGTCGTTTGACACTTGCCGACGCTATAGGCTTCGCAAAGATGAACGGGGCTAAACGGATTGTTGATATTGCCACGCTCACCGGAGCAATGGTGGTAGCGCTCGGAAACGGAAATTCAGGGGCGTTCAGTAACGATGATGAACTGGTTGGACAGGTGATCGCCGCAGGTGCGACACGCGGTGAACCCATGTGGCGCATGCCGTTAGACCCCATTACGAAGAAACAGAATAGATCTGACATCGCGGATCTAAAGAATACGGGGGGGCGGGGCGCAGGGTCGATCACTGCAGCCCACTTTATAGGTGAGTTTGCCGGTGACACTCCCTGGGTTCATCTTGACATCGCTGCTACCAACATGGGGCGGTCTGTGCACGACTGGGAACCCACAGGTGCCACGGGCGTTCCGACGAGAGCATTGATCCAACTAGCCATGGATCTGGGCTCCTGAACAAATATAGAAACGCTAATGGCTAGTTGTTACTAGCGGGAAAACGGAGGAATCGAACACATGGTAGAGAGATCTATGCAACCCGTTCACGTGGAGGACTCGGTACTCGAGGAGTTCAAGAAACTTCCCGTCGCTACCATTTGGGGAACGGTTCAAAGCACCCTCGGTGTGCCATTTCCGTTCATGGAGGGCGTCAACCTGATATTCAGTCCAGGTCAGAAACGCCTGGCTGCACGTGCCCGGACTCTGCGTTTCCACCCAATGCGTCCGGATCTGATAGCGGAAGTCCGCGACAACGAGAATTCGCCTGAGTACCGCGCTATGGCAAGATGCGGACCGGGTGATGTGCTAGTTGCCGATCAGCAAGGTGTTCGTTACGCCGGTATCGCTGGCGACGTGAAGTTGTTGCAATTAAAGATGAACAACGCTGACGGGGTGGTGACCGACGGTGCTATTCGAGACATGAGCGTTTTACGTGATGAAAACTACGATTTAATCGTGTATGCACAGGGTCGTACACCTTACGGTCAACAGCCCTGGGGTGAGCCGGCGGAAGAGAACATCGACATCCAGTGCGGTGGAGCTCTGGTAAGACCTGGTGATGTGATCGTTGGGGACGAGGATGGGGTTGTAGTTGTTCCTTCGTGGTTTGCTGAAGAGTGCCTGGCAATCACTAAAGAACATGAAGACGCCGAAAAATGGGTGAAGGAAAAGACGGTCTCTGAAAACGGTATACCTGGTCAGTTCTACGGCAATAATCTAATGGATAATTACCGAAACCGAGATAAGTAAGACAGTCCGGGATTTCAGACGTATACGTTTGGATCACCAAAACATTGGGCAATAGTTAACACTAAATATCTTAAAAGGAGAAACCTCGATGGCAGAGCGGTCATACACTCCGGTCGACGTGCCTGATAGTGTCCTAAACCGATTCAGAAAACTTCCAGTGGCGACTATCTGGAGCCACGTGGTAAGGGATGCTGGAGTAGAACTCCCTTTTATTGAGGGCTTAAATCTCTACACTCCTGGAATGCCGCGTCTCGCTGCCCGTGCAAGGACTTTGAGGTTCTTGCCGCCACGACCAGATCTACTATCCGAGGTCCGGGACGGTGAGAACTCGCCTGAGTACAGGGCTATGGCTCGATGTGGACCTGGTGATGTTTTGGTGTGCGACATGATGGGCAACACTCTGGCCTGTGTGTTTGGGGACGTTAAGGCTCTCCAGCTCAAGATGAACAACGCTGATGGCATAGTGACCGACGGTGGCATGCGTGACCTAGATGTGATGGACGATGAAAACTACGGTCTCCTCGTGTACGCGCGCGGCCGCACGCCGTATGCAAGCGGCCCCTGGGCGGAACCAGTAGAAGAGAACACACAAATTCAATGCGGAGGAGTTCTAGTTCGTCCTGGAGATGTTCTCGTGGGTGATGGGGATGGGGTAGTGGTTGTTCCGTCCTGGTTCGCTGAAGAGTGTGTCCAGGTTGTCGAAGACCATGAGTCTGTTGAAGCTTACGTGAAGATGAAAATCGAGCAGGATAATGTTCCTCCGGGACGTTATTACCCGCCGTCCCCTGAGATGTGGGAAGAGTGGCGGGCTACGCAAAAATAGTCTTGCCAAGACTCAGAACATTGGTCCGAGGCTGTTGCAAATAGGATCGAAACGGTAGGCGGTGGGCGATTGAGACGAGGTCGTTCCGGTGATAACCTCATACTCTAGGCGTCCGGGCAGAAGTGCCTGGACGCCGGTTCCGCGTGCCGTCTCATATGTCGGCACCGTTTGGATGCACCGCGGTGGGCGTAGTGTAGTGGTTAACACGTCAGGTTGTGGCCCTGAAGATCGAGGGTTCGATCCCCTCCGCTCACCCCATGCATCGGAAAAAGACAGTGACGTTAGACATGAATGTATGGGTCCTTTTTTGAGGGCCCGTTTTAATGTGCGGACGTGACCCTTAGTTGGGCACGTACCGGGAGAGATGAATGACAGGAAAGACTCACCCGCATGTGCCTGAAGGGATATCGGTGCGGCGTTGGGGTGCAGGTAACGGCGACGGTCTCGTTATAGACGTCGAAACTAACAATGCTGCATATGTACACGGTGTCGGTGTGGAACCGCCGGATGATGGTTCTCGTGCCAACGGACCCACCTGGGCATACATCGTAAAAGACGATGGAATTACGTTGATAGATCCGGGCCACCTTGGGTCATTTAATTTCTTGGTCGACGGCCTGAAGGTCCTGGGCATAAAACCACCAGACGTTGATCGTATTGTTGTTACCCACGGGCACTGGGACCACGATGGTGGCGTGGCTGAATTTGTGGATGCCAGTGGTGCAGAGTTCTGGGCGCATGAACTGTGGAGCGCGTATTCACCGTACTCTTACGGACAACTTCTCAGGTCAGACTCTTCGCCTTTGCGTGTTGAGATGACCCGAATCGGTGAAAGAATGCACGATGCCGGACCAAGGCGATACGGCGGCATAGTCAAAAAGGGCGAGAGACAGCCTGGCGGTGGAAACAGGGATCAGTACAAAGAGATTCGGTCAGGGCTGAAAGTGGACCACGCTCTTGTGGATGGCTTTAAGCAGGGTTCTATGGAGTACCTACACACTCCAGGCCACTGGCCCGATGAAATGACCATTCGACTCGGCGATCTTATTTTCACCGGGGACCACATACTTCCCGAAATTACCCCCCATCCTTCCATGGCCTACAAACATCCCGAGGGACTTGGGAAGACATTGCCTGAAAGGTATCGAGACTCTGGTGAAGTCTGGGGGTTGATGGCCTATCTAAAGTCCCTGAATCGAGTTTGTCAGCTTGGTACAGGCCTCAGAGTGATGCCGGCCCATCGACTATTTAACCGAGACCAGTTCAGAATGACTGACGAACGCCGTGGAACTGAGACAATTGCTTTTCACATGGAACGCTGTGACCTGCTGGTCGATGCAATTGAAAGAGGGCATACCGAGCTTGAACCGGCGACCCGTGAATTGTTCTCTTATCGGCCTCTTGTGGATAGTTATCACCTGATGTCTGCTGCATCTGAGACCATTTCACACATTGAACTGCTGGAAGAAACAGGCGATATGGCGGTACACGTTGTTGAGGGCGATAGTGGTGTGCGCCTAGAATTGACAGGTAGCCGGAATTATCGTGACGTGATTGGGAACTTAATCACCGTTTAGCAACTTTCGGTGCATCAGGACCTGACATGCGCCCGTAGCTCAGTGGATAGAGCACCAGGCTTCGAACCTGGGTGTCGGGGGTTCGAATCCCTCCGGGCGTGCCAGGTGCTCATATATGGGCGCCTCAGGCCGTTCTCCCGTCCGTGTTTAAGGTAACTCCAACAGATACGCGACGACATCAGCGATCTCTTCCTCGGTCATAGATGCACTGAAGGTTGTAGGCATGAGATCCGGGAAGAAGTCCGGGACTATGAATGCGTTAGGTGAGCGGATTGATTTGGTCACGTATTCGATTTCGGTCTGATATGGCACGCGACTACCCGCACGTTTGCTCAATCCTGACAATCCAGGTCCGACTACCGTGTTTGTTCCAGTGGAGTGACAACTACTGCAACCTTGGGCAGTAAATAAAGTCTCACCGTTTGCAGCGTCGGGCTCCACCTCTAATGGCACGGGTGTGACCGTTGGTTCCGGTGCTGGCGTTGGTTCCGGTGTTGGCGTTGGTTCCGGTGTTGGCGTTGGTTCCGGTGCTGGCGTTGGTTCCGGTGCAGGGGATGATGTTGGATCGGCAGTTATTGTTTCCAGGTTTACGTCGTCTGTGTCACCTCCACACGCCATTGTGCCGATCAGGACAATCGCGGTGACGAGAAAGATGTTTGTGCTCCTGAGGAGCATATCTCGGACAGGTTGAAACATTCGTCCCCCAGCATTTTTTTCTGAGTTCTTAGGTAGTCGAGACGCGAGTAGTTTTGGCTGCAACTTATTTGTGTCCCGATTGATTCACTGTAATAGTTAGCTCCCAACTATGTTGCCAGATGTAAAAAGTATCTCTAAGACGAAGTTTATGGTCCTTTAGCGACGCTACGGTTTGTGCATATGCCGTGTCTTAGGATGGATCTTCATCCCATACCGGTGCATTTGTGAAAGTGGTCTCCATATCTAACTTACGCTGGGATTCTAGCCATGAGGACTTGATACCATTCAGCACAAGTGTTCGCACCTCACTCGGAGTGAACGCTAAATTACTCATTAGCCCGGCATAATCTTGACTCAGAGAGTTTCCGAACATAGCAGGATCGTCAGAGTTCACGGTTACCATTACCCCTTTATCAAAGAACTGACGGATAGGGTGGTTTGCTAATGACGACACGACTCCGGTTGCCACGTTCGATAGTGGGCACATCTCGATCGGTAGTTGTGTATCTGCCAGGTGCTTCATCAGCTTCCCGTCCTCGATAGAACGTGTTCCGTGACCTATTCGATCCACTTGAAGTGAGTTTATAGCCGCCCACACACTGTCAGATCCTGCCGCCTCTCCGGCATGGATCGTGGTGTGAAGACCTCTCTCACGGGCCGTCTGGTAGACCTCGGTGAACAGTTCCGGTGGATGATTATGTTCGGCCCCACCAATACCGATGCCGATGACACCCAGCGAGTGTAACTCTGATACTTCGTCTAGCACCTCCGAGGCCGTTACTGGGCCAAAA
>JAYGCF010000063.1:0-73787 GCA_046583495.1 Dehalococcoidia bacterium | reverse complement strand
CGACGCTCTTCCGATCTATCCGCTCCTTGAGGACTTAAGGGCGAATGAACTACTTGGACTCAGAGCCATCATTAACGGCACCACCAACTACATTCTCACTAAGATGGCATCTGGTGGGACTTCATTTGATCAGGCCCTTGCAGATGCCCAGGCACTTGGGTTTGCGGAGGCAGATCCAAGTGCTGACATCGACGCGTTCGATGCCGCGTACAAGATATCAATACTAACCCGATTGGCATTCGGTGTATCTGTCCCGGTGGAAAGCATCCATCGCGAGGGCATACGTAACACAGCATCACAAGATTTTCGTTATGCACGTGACCTCGGTTACACCATCAAGTTGCTCGCAGCTGCTCGAAGAGAAAAAGATGGCCTCCTAGTACGTGTCCACCCAGCGCTGATTCCAGTAGATGTACCAATGGCGAAAGTGGAAGGTGTGCTGAATGTGGTCGAGGCCGAGGGAGACCTCGTCGGGCCACTCTGGGTACAAGGACGCGGTGCAGGACCCGATCCGACGGCGAGCGCAGTGATGAGCGATATTCTTCGCGCTTCTGCAGCAATTAGAGGCAATGGGAATCTTGCAACTGCCAGACCTTTAAACTCTGATTTGGCGTTGGTGGGAATGGACAAATATCGCTGCAAGTACTATGTGCGTCTTACCGTTCGCGACCGGCCAGGGGTGTTGGCCCAGATCGCTGGGGTCCTAGGAAATATGCAGATCAGCATCGCATCGGTACTACAGATGGATACAGACACTCAACTTGAAAAAGCGGATCTAGTGATAATGACTCATCCGGCACGAGAAGCTAACATGCAGGGGGCAATCGATCATATCGATGCCCTTGTTGACGTTGACAGTGTAGCTAACCTCATTCGTGTGGAATCGTACCAATCGGATGAACAAACGACTGTTTAAAACCACAACTAATCTCTGGTCTCACTCGATCAGTGCGTATACGCACAAAACATGTCTGGGAGAGCACTAGTGCACGGAGCTTCTACTTGGGAATGCTCGGCGGCGTAATGGAGCGATACGGCAGTTATCTGCCGATGACCCCCAACACGCCAATCGTCACCCTCGAAGAGGGCAGTACGCCATTGGTGCGTTCACGGACCATTGGTCCGGAGCTCGGGTGTGAAGCACTTTATTTCAAGCTAGAGGGATCGAATCCCACCGGTTCTTTCAAGGACCGAGGAATGTGCTTCGCTGTAGCCAAGGCACTTGAAGACGGAGCGCAACAAATCATTTGTGCGTCGACCGGAAATACCAGCGCTTCAGCCGCTGCATACGGGGCTCGTTACGGGCTGAGTACAGTTGTCGTAGTCCCGGCTGGAGAAATCGCCATAGGGAAACTAGCGCAAGCTATGGCCTATGGAGCACGGGTGTTGGCCGTAAATGGGAACTTCGATGATGCCCTCAAGTTGGTACGAGAGGCATCTGAACGGTTAGAACTGGCCCTCGTCAACTCCGTCAACCCATTCCGCATTGAAGGACAAAAAACCGGCGCTTTTGAGATCATCGATGAAATCGAAGATGCCCCGGACTTCCTGTGTATTCCCGTAGGTAATGCCGGAAATATCACAGCTTATTGGCGGGGTTTCAATGAATACAAAGATAAGGTAGGCGGGCGACTTCCAAAAATGATGGGGTTCCAAGCCGCAGGCTCCGCACCCATTGTGAACGGGGCACCAGTTCTTAAACCTCGTACGATCGCTTCTGCCATAAAGATCGGAAATCCTGCGAGCTGGGAATATGCAGAGAATGCCCGAGATGAATCCGGTGGAATAATCGAATCCGTTACAGATGACCAGATCATCAATGCCTACCTAAGACTGTCTCGTGAAGAAGGAATATTCTGTGAACCAGCCTCTGCCGCTTCCGTTGCAGGGTTACTCAAATTGCCCGAACTTGGGTTATCTTTATCAGGACAAACCGTTGTTTGCATACTAACCGGCAACGGGTTGAAGGATCCTGCCACGGCTGAGCAGCGGGCGTCGGCAGAACTTGAGTATGTCGAGCCGGAGTTCTCACAATTTGAAGCGATACTTAAGGGTGACTACTAATTAATCACCAAGATGACGGAAATAAATCTGCTGACGCGTCAAGATCAACTGATACTGTGCTGGTTTCTTCAAATTCGGACTGTCTACGGGGATCTAACACACGTTTGCAATGCCGGGTAAGGGAAGCCTCCCTTTGACTAATTTGGAAGTCCGAACCGAGAACTTTGACAGTGTTGGGCGGGATTGGGGCCGACTCCTTAGTGAAGTCCCGGATCTTTCTCCATTTGCCACTCCAGAGTGGCAACAAACTTGGTGGAACATGTTCGGTGGAGATGCTGATCTAAACCTGCTTAGCGTCGTTCAGGACGGGAACGTGAAAGGCCTTGCGCCCCTTATGCGCCGGCATAACGAAGTTTCGTTCATAGGCGAGTCTGATCTTGTCGACTATCACCATTTTCTACATCACGACATCGATGACGCCACTTTCTACAACACAATTTTCGGGTATCTGTTCACCCGCGAGTCCCTCGATTCAGTCAGGTTGACATCCGTCCCAGAGTGGTGCGCCGCGTACACTGCAATTCCCGTGGCCGCACGCGCGTCGGGGTTGCAGGTGGAAGAAACTTTTGAAGACGTCTCTCCTGGCATTGAACTTCCGGGCGCATGGGAAGACTACGTTTCCGGGTTGTCAAAGAAAGACCGGCATGAACTTCGCCGAAAACTTCGCCGACTTGAGCGATCAGCAGAAGTTAACCATGTGGAATACAGCACGGTCCATGACATCACTGCCAACCTAGATGATTTCGTGAGCCTGCACCGTATGAGTACTCCGGACAAAGCAGAGTTCATGACGGATCAGCGCGAAGAATTCTTTCGGGCAGCCGTCATAAATCTTGCCAAGATAGGAAGTTCCCGACTTTACTTTCTCGAAATAGACGGTAAACGAGCAGCAACGTCCATATGTTTTGTGCATGGTGACAATCAACTGGTGTACAACAGCGGTTACGATCCAGAGCAACGCGCACTAAGCGTTGGATTGCTTAATCACGCGTTGACAATCAAACTGGCCATCGAAAATGGAGTCCGGTATTTCGACTTCCTTCGCGGCGATGAATCTTACAAATACCACCTTGGAGCACAGGACCGTGCCCTCTACAATCTGGTCGTCACCCGCGTATAGCGGGTTCCTGTCGCCCGCGTACCCGGACTTCTCAGCTCAGCCGGAGCTGCGCGTCGCCGTATTAACGGTCCATGGATGTCCTATCGTGCGTGCTGGTGAAAAGGATGCCGGTGGAATGAATGTGTACGTCCTGGCAACAGTCCATGAACTGGCGGCCAGAGGTGTTTCAGTGGATGTGTTTACCCGTTCACATGACCCATACGATGCGCAGGTTATTGATCTTGTGCCAGGTGCACGGGTCGTACACCTAGAAGCAGGACCGGTACGTCCAGAGAAAAATGGAGCGTTTGCTTTACTGCCTGAGTTTACGGACCAAGTCATAGATTTCGTGAAATCCGAGGGCGGACGGTACGACGTTATTGTCAGTCACTACTGGCTTTCGGGCCTTGTAGGAGATGAATTGTCGGCCCGCTGGGGACTCCCGCACATCACAAGCTTTCACACGCTAGCAGAGGTAAAACGCAGGGCACGTCCCGGTGAAGTTGAGATCCCAGCGAGAGCCACTAGTGAGCGCCAGATCGCCAGAAACGTCGACCGAATCATTGCATGGAGTGACCACGAGCGTAATCTCCTAGTGGAGTTATATGGAGCCGATAAAGACCGGATACTGATAATACCTCCAGGTGTGGACACTAAAATGTTCCGACCCCACGACAAGTTACAGTCCCGCAGAAAATTAGGGCTCCCAAAAGACGGCAAGATTCTCATGTATGTTGGTCGAGTCGACCGACTAAAGGGAATCGAGATTCTGATCCAGGCGGTTGCCGGTATGGAAGACGAAGACGACGTGACTCTCCTCATTATTGGTGGAACCGATACCGACCCTGAGAGGCATCGCCTAAAAGACGTAGTTACCCGACTCGGCATCACAGAGCGTGTGAGGTTCCTCCCCTCGGTAAAGCAAGATATCTTGCCCAGTTACTACTCAGCTGCAGATGTGTGTGTATTCCCTTCTTATTATGAAAGCTTCGGTCTAGCAGCACTCGAATCTATGTCCTGTGGAACACCCGTAGTGGCATCACGCGTCGGTGGTTTGCCATCGATAATTCGTGAGGGCGAAACTGGTTACCTGATACCCACCAGGTGTCCAGCCGCGTTCATACAGCGCATCGAGATACTCATCACCAACGACTATCTCCGTTCCCTGATGGGCCGTTCGGCGCGTCAGAGAGCATTGGATCTGGGTTGGGCTGTTGCTGTGGATCACCTTATGGCGGTGTTCTGCGGACTCGCAGAAGAACAGCTACTTGGCACGTTGAGCTCTTCCTCTGTCTCAGCGGCCGATTAGGGTATTAAGCAGGATTAGTCCAGTTTTAGTCAGCGAGACCTTTCTGGTACCAGTACTGTTCTCCCGTCTTCTTAAAGCCTAAGTCCTTGTAAATCCGTCGGGCGGATAGGTTCGCTCCATCTACCTCGAGATTCACTATTCCCGCGCCACGCTCGCGAAGATGCCGCAAACCAGCTGCTATAACGGCTGACCCGACCCCACGCCCACGCTGATCAGATCGAACCCCTGTCATCTCAATCATCCCGGTCCTATCACCAATAGATTCCGCCTCAGTAACGCTTGTCCAAACGTAGCCGATCACATCTCCAGACTTAGCATCCTCGGCAATCAATATGTCTCCCGGTTCACCACGCATTGCGACATATCCTGAGATCTGTTCAGGTGTATTTGGTGCAAACCCGAAGGACCCCTCAAACGCATTGTTTTGCACTGATGCCAACGATCCTTCATCTGCGTCTATGACAAATGGCCTAAGCAATACACCCTCCGGTAACGGACGGTAGTCACCTTCGAGATACGCGGGAGCAGGACGATACGTTAGTTCGTTGAACACGCGTATTTGATCGTATCCAGCGGCGATCATAAATGAACGCAGACATTTGTTTGTATGGTGAACGTTAACCTGGTGCACACTTACACCTGCATCTGCCCCGCGGCCCTCCAACCGTGCCAATAGTGCTTTCCCTGTTCCCCGTCCTCGCCTACCTTCGAGCACACCGAACTCACCAACGATTCGTCCTATCGCCGTTTCTACAACAGCTATTGCCAACCCGACGATCACACCACATTCTTCGGCAATAAACACATTGTCCGTTGGATCAGCGCCTGGAAGTTCAAGTCGTGCATGGAACTGCGACCGAGCTTCATCTAGATCGGCCTCAGGCACGCCCGTTACAAGGGCACGTACGTTGAACACCGCGTCAAAGTCATCCCATGTGAAATTACGTATCTCTACTGCGTCACTCAAAAGGTCTCCATTTGCGAAGGCACCTGTACACCAAACTGCTCCAGTCGTGCAGATAAGCGGCAGGATACCACTAAGGTCCGTAGAAATTAGTTTCATCGATTTGCGGCGTCAGTCGGATGTTGTCCGGTCACCTAAACATGTGTAGACGATTGAATCCTTGTTTTAGTTTTATTTAATCAATATGACGATACGATTGGGATGAGAGTGAGTTAGATAATCGCAACTTTTTATTCAGTATGGATCGGCATAATCATAAGTTTTAATAACGGATATCAGATCGGTTTAAGTCAAGAAAGAAATCCCTACCATAATCGTAGAATTACGAATTTCGTTGACTACCCCAATGCCCTGCTAATACAATTGTGGGTCATACGCTTTGATGGGGAGTAGTACCGGATAGGTGGGCCGAGCCGATGGATGTGCGAATCGGTGCCTAACCTCTGGGAACTCGCCCCTGAGCTTCCGGCCTGAACCTCCCTCTTCCTAATGGGATGTGTAGGGCTGGACGGACGCCATCGTTAACGGCATCGAGAGGCTTCGATCGGACACAAACCCGACGAGGCAACAAAGGTGGTACCGCGGGAGCAAGTCTCGTCCTTTGAGAGGACGGGACTTTTTTTGTGCGTAAATTCAATGTGATTCGCCGGGTCTGAGAGAAACAGCCTCGGAAGACAGGTAATGATGATTAAGACAGGTGGCCAGATCGTCTGTGATGCGCTCGTTCGTGAGGGTGTTGATGTCGTATTCGGGCTTCCGGGCGGAGCGATTTTACCGCTCTATTCAACGCTCGGGAGTTATCCGGAACTGCGCCACGTACTTGTACGACATGAAGAGGGTGCCAGTCTGGCGGCTGATGGTTACGCGAGAGCCTCTGGCAAGGTCGGCGTGTGCATGGCGACCTCTGGACCCGGAGCAACTAACCTGATCACGGGTCTCGCCACTGCGATGATGGACTCAGCTCCGGTTGTAGCTATAACCGGTCAAGTAGGCCGCGCAGCGATAGGAAGTGATGCGTTCCAGGAGACCGACATAACGGGTGCCACCCTGCCCGTAACTAAGCACAACTATCTTGTGATGGACACGCGCGACATCGCGTCTACTATCAAAGAAGCCTTCTACATAGCAAGCAGTGGTCGTCCTGGTCCAGTCCTGATCGATATACCGCGTGACGTCCAAGCTGGGGAGATTGAGTTCGACGAGGCTGAATGGGATAAACCAGTCAACTTGCGTGGTTACAACCCACCGACATCTGCGAACAATTCCGAGGTCGCGGAGGCGGCCAAACTTATCAACGAGGCAAAACGTCCTGTCATTCTTGCCGGACACGGTGTGATCATTTCGCGTGCATACGACGAACTCAAAGTGTTAGCTGAGAAAGCCCAAATTCCAGTCGTCACGACAATGTTAGGCATCAGTGCGTTCCCTGAAGACCATGTCCTTAGTACAGGATTCCCCGGCATGCACGGCATGGCGTATTCAAGCCTTGCGCTGGACCAAGCAGATCTGATTGTCAATATAGGTGGACGCTTCGATGACCGAATTACCGGAGACACTAAACGATTCGCTCAGAATTCCAAGAAAATTCATATCGACATAGATCCAGCTGAGATCAACAAGAACATCAAGGTTGAAGCACCGGTCATAGGTGACGTGCGCCACGTCCTCGGCCAACTCAACCCACAAGTCGAAAAGACTACCCATACCGACTGGATACAGCACATTGAACAACTGAAGTCCGATCACCCGTCACTCAGGATTCGTGAGACAGAGGAACTCCTAGGGCAACATGTAGTAAAAGCGATATCAGACGCAACCAAGGGTGAAGCACTGATCGTTTCTGGAGTAGGCCAGCATCAGATGTGGGCGGCGCAACACTATCAGTTCAAAAATGCTAACTCATGGTTCTCGTCCGGCGGTGCAGGCACTATGGGATACGAAGTTCCTGCGGCAATGGGTGCACAGTTCGCTCACCCTGATAAAGAGGTCTGGACCATAGCTGGGGATGGTGGAATCCAAATGACGCTATCTGAGTTCGCTACCATTGCCGAAAACAACCTTCCTGTGAAAATCGCAATCCTGAACAACAACATGCTCGGCATGATCACTCAGTGGCAAGATATGGTGTTCAACAAGAACTTCTATGCCAACACATACACCGGGAACCCGGACTTCGTGAAGTTGGCCGACGCATATGGGATCAAAGGGATACGTGTAACAAAGCAGGACCAACTTGAGGGAGCACTTAGAGAGGCACGTGAGCACCCGGGTCCAGTTGTTATGGACTTTGTAATATATGCCGATGAGAACGTGTTCCCGATGATCCCGTCCGGTCAATCCGTGGACCAGCTAATAGAGGAAAAACTCTAATGGTGGAAATCATGGCTAATGGACTGGCCCGCCGAACACTGGTGGCACTTGTTGAGAACAAGCCCGGTGTCCTGGCCCGTATCTCTAGTCTGTTCCGGCGGCGCGGGATAAATATAGCAAGCCTGGCGGTCGGAGCATCTGAGCAAAACGATCTTTCGCGCATGACTTTTGTCGCAGAAGGAGATCCGTCTACAGTCGGGCACATAGCCAAGCACTTGGACAAATTGATCGAGGTTGTAGAAGTATCGGACATCAGCGACAAGAACGTCGTATGGCGAGAACTCGCAATGGTCCGAGTAAAAGCGACACCGGAAAGTCGGCCTCGGGTAATTCAATTGGCAACCATATTTCGGGTCAGTATTGTCGACGTTGGTGCCGAAGCAGTAACTATGGAAATCACCGGCGATACCGAAAAGATTGATTCCATGATTACCCTCATGGCGGAATTCGGCGTTGAACAGGTCATGAGGACCGGCCGGGTCGCCATGCTGCGATCCTCACTTGCGGAGGGTGGGGAAGATGGGGCTTACAGCGAACGACAGAAAAGTAACATCATCGCCAGGTCGGGATTGGATTCCGGCAGCGTTTAGGCGGTATCAAACTACTAGCAGTCAAAATTAGTGGCGTATTCAAACGCTAACAAGAGGAATCTGGATGGCGACTCTCTATTACGACAAAGACATCGACACGACACCTCTCAAGGAGTCGAAAATTGCGATCCTTGGTTACGGAAGCCAAGGTCACGCTCATGCTCTGAATTTGCATGACAGCGGTTTCGACGTAGTCGTTGGGTTATACGACGGATCAAAATCTTGGCCGAAGGCAGAAGAAGACGGCTTGGAGGTCATGACAGTCGCAGACGCGACAAAGGTCGCAGATGTAGTGATGTTCTGCCTTCCAGACACTACCGTCGCCGAGGTGTACAAGAACGAAGTTGCAGACAACCTAGAGTCCGGAAACATGCTGATGTTCGCGCATGGTTTTGTAATCCATTACAAACAGGTGGAAGCGCCTGATGGCGTCGATGTAACTATGATTGCGCCAAAAGCTCCCGGACATCGAGTTCGAGCGGTATACGAGCGAGGATTAGGCGTACCCTCTCTGATTGCCGTTCACCAGGACTCGACCGGCAATGCGCACGCCCGTGCACTGGCTTACGGCGCTGGTATCGGCAGCGGCCGAGCAGGAATCCTTGAGACAACGTTCAAAGAGGAAACTGAAACAGACCTTTTCGGGGAACAAGCCGTCCTATGCGGCGGAGTCACCTCGCTTATCAAGGCTGGATTTGAAGTACTCACGGAAGCAGGATACCAACCGGAATCTGCCTACTTTGAAGTCTTACACGAACTTAAGTTAATTGTGGACCTCATATACACCGGAGGCCTTGAGGGTATGCGCTACTCGGTCAGCACTACAGCTGAATACGGCGATTACACAAGGGGACCTGAAATCATCGGTCCCGAGGTCAAGGAAAATATGCAAGAGGTTCTCAGGCAGATCCAGTCGGGCGAATTTGCACGTGAGTGGATCGCGGAGAACGATGAAGGCTTGCATCGTTACACAGCATTAGCAGATGCAGACAAGGCTCACCCAGTCGAGGAAATCGGTCGTGAGCTCCGTAGCATGATGCCCTGGCTGGAGTCGACAACCTAGCCCGAAACAATCGTCACACAATTCGAGCATTTTAAAGAGATTTAATCCTCGAATCAGGGACGGTCAGAAAATGGGACGGGAGTTCAATAAATGGCGGAATCTAACGTAGCAACCAACGATAAGGTCATCATTTTTGATACCACCCTCAGGGATGGTGAGCAATCGGCCGGCGCAGGCCTAACTCCGGACGAGAAAATGAGGATAGCGCGTCAGCTTCAGAAACTTGGGGTTGACGTTATAGAGGCTGGTTTCGCCGCAAGCTCCCCCGGAGATTTCGAAGCGGTCGAGCAAATCGCCAAAGAAATCAAAGGCCCCATCATTGCCTCTCTTGCCCGAGCAGTTCCAGGTGATATAGATGCCGCGTGGGAAGCTATAAAAGAGGCCGAACACCCACGCATACACACTTTCCTTTCTACCTCTGAGATCCACATGGCTCACCAGATGCGGAAAGACTCAGAGGATATCCTCGGGATGGCGGTGGACGCGGTAACCCGTGCGAAGTCCTACTGCGACGACGTCGAATTTTCCCCGATGGACGCGACAAGAACCGACCCAGAATGGCTCTATAAACTGGTCGAAGCAGTGATAGATGCAGGAGCTACTACGGTTAACATCCCGGATACCGTCGGCTATTCAAACCCTGAAGAATTCGGAGCGCTCATCAAGGGTGTTTTCGACAATGTTCCGAATATAGACAAAGCTACGGTAAGCGTGCACTGTCACAATGACCTCGGCCTAGCCGCAGCTAACAGCCTAGCCGCCGTCGAAAATGGGGCGCGACAGGTTGAAGGTTGTATCAACGGATTGGGCGAACGCGCTGGTAACGCTTCTCTTGAAGAGGTGATCATGGCGTTGGAAACCCGAAACGATCACTATGGCGCCAAGAGCGACATCAATACTGAAGAAATCGGGCCGTCGAGTCGTCTGGTCGCGGACCTTTTTGGCTTTGCAATCCAACCTAACAAGGCCATAGTCGGACAGAATGCGTTCAGGCACGGATCCGGCATCCACCAGGACGCCTATATTAAAGAGCGCACAACATTTGAGATCATGGAACCGGAATCAGTTGGCTGGCGCGGCGAGGCCATCGTCATGGGCAAATTGTCCGGGCGCGCCGGCTTGCGATCAAGGCTTGGTGATCTCGGTTTCGAACTCAGTGATGATGAACTGACTGACCTGTTCCCGAAATACAAAGTCCTCGCAGACCAGAAGCGCGAAATCACGGACTTCGACCTACAGGCTCTGATGTCCGAACAACACCGCTTCTCGGATACCGACCGACAGTATCGGTTCGAGGGTGTAAAGGTGGAGGCCGGAGATATGGTCACACCAGTTGCTACGGTGACCGTCGGCACACCCGAAGGGAAATCGAAGACTGCAACATCAGATGGCACTGGGCCGGTCGACGCGGTCTGTAAGGCGATCGATGAGATCGTTGATCAAGCATGTAATCTTACCGAGTTCGCTGTCGCTTCAGTCACAGATGGAATTGATGCTATCGGCGAGGTTACTATCCGTGTTGAAGACGAAAATGGCCACATCTATGCAGGACGAGGTGGAGATACAGATATCATTGTCGCATCCGCCAAAGCCTACATAAATGCAATAAATCGTATGAGTGTTCTTGGTCCTGACCAGACTGGCATCACGTTCAGCGAATAAGTGATGATCGATGGTTATGACATCTACTACGCATATGAGTGGCCTACGAAGATTTCTTTAAACGACGAACCGGCAGGAATCTTTTGAATTACAAATCCGCGCGAAACACGCGGCTTTAATTTAGAACCGGAGACTTAGAAATTAACCATGCCTAAGACGATGTTCGAAAAGATATGGGAGCAACATGTGGTCCAAGAGGAGGAAGGCAAGCCTTCCCTTCTCTATATTGATCTACACCTTGTACATGAGGTGACGTCGCCACAGGCCTTTGAAGGCCTCCGACTTACCAACCGTAAGGTGCGACGGCCTGACCTTGTCGTTGCTGTGGCCGACCACGACGTTCCGACCACGCCACGGGAAACCGAGGTAGTTATCGAGGACCCGATTGCCAAGCAACAGCTTGAAGAGTTGGACCGCAACACGCGTGACTTCGGGATCGAATTATTTGACATGTACTCTCCTGACCAGGGAATTGTTCATGTAATCGGGCCTGAAATGGGCGCCACACAGCCCGGAATGACCATTGTCTGTGGGGACAGTCATACAGCGACACATGGTGCATTCGGAGCCCTAGCATTCGGCATAGGTACTTCAGAAGTAGAACATGTACTTGCGACTCAATGCCTGATGCAGGCTAGGCCCAAAACTATGGAAGTAAGGGTGAATGGAACTCTCCAGCCAGGAGTAACTGCTAAGGATTTGATCTTGTCAATAATTGGCCAGATCGGTGTTGCTGGTGGAACAGGTCACGTGATCGAGTACACGGGACAGGCAATTCGCGATCTCTCTATGGAAGGACGTATGACCGTCTGCAACATGAGCATTGAGGGGGGAGCACGGGCCGGAATGATCGCCCCGGACGAAAAGACATATGAATACCTCCGTGGGCGCAAGAAAGTTCCACAGGGTGAAACATACGACCAAGCGGTCGAAGGTTGGAAACAACTAGTGACCGACGACGGTGCAGAATTCGATACGCTAGTGGAAATTGATGCGACGACAATTGAACCACGGGTCACATGGGGTACCAACCCAGGCCAAGTCGCGGAGATAAGTGGAAATGTTCCATCGCCAGAAGACTTTGAGTCTACCGACGATCAGGAAAATGCGGCTCGAGCGCTAGACTATATGGGTCTACAGCCAGGACAGCGCGTAACGGATATAACGGTAGACAGGGTCTTCATTGGTTCATGCACAAATGGCCGGATAGAAGACATAAGAGCTGCTGCAGAGATAGCGAAGGGTCGTAGAGTAGCTCCAGGCGTCCGAGCGATGGTAGTGCCCGGTTCCACTCCCATGAAGAAAATGGCGGAGGAGGAAGGTCTGGACCAGATCCTTATCGAGGCCGGCTTCGAATGGAGAACCGCAGGGTGCTCGATGTGTCTCGGAATGAACCCAGACATCCTCACTCCAGGTGAGCGTTGCGCTTCCACGTCCAACCGGAACTTTGAAGGCCGTCAAGGTCGTGGAGGACGTACCCATCTGGTCAGTCCTGAGATGGCAGCAGCTGCGGCAATCGAAGGTCACTTTGTGGACGTCCGAGACTGGGGAGGAGTGGAGGTTTAGCTGCCTCTATATGCTCAAGTGTCCAGTACCAGTGCCTTTCAATACGACTGATGTCTAATAGTCGAGATAAGACCAGTTACCAGTCCGGGCGTATTCTCGTCATTGTGATCTCAGGGATCATCGCCTTGATGGTTATATTTGCGTTCTCACTTGCCTGGGTGGACAGCAGAATGTTGAACGAGATCAATGCCTACAAATCCGCCGGACTGACTGATCTACCGAACAACAATGCTGATCCTGAAGCCCTTCTGGACTTCGCCCTTCAGGAAGGAATCAACTGCGTAACCATTCAGGACTTGTTTACTGGTGAGGGAGATTGCGCTTCCGTAATAGACATTGGCAAGACCGTGAACGACTACAAATCAGACCAATCACTGATCTGGTCATTCATCGCACTTTCAGTCATCACACTGATCATAGTCTTCACGATATTTATCCACCAAGCGAGTTCCAATCTCAGGAGATTGGGTGCCGAGGGACAGAAATTCAGCCCCACGTGGGCGATTGTCTGGTTCTTCATACCCTTGATGAACCTGTTTCAACCGATACGAGTGGTGAGAGAATTAGTCAAGGCATCTAGCTCGATCAACACGAAAGACTCAAGAGCATGGCAAAATAGCGATCCACCGGATGGACATATCATAAGTTCCTGGTGGACTTTGGTGATTTTTTCGTTCTTGTTTGGACCGCGCGGAATTGCCATTTTTGTAGGACGTGACAATATCGAAGACTGGGCAGCTTCAGGTAGATTGCTTGTGTGGGCGGATCTTTTTCAGGTCCTACCGCTAGTTTTGACAGGTATTGTTGTATACCGCATACAACGGGCTCAGGAAATTAAAAATCAGTTGGAATTGCGTCAGCTGACTTCGTAACTGGAAAATTCTTAAAATTAAGGCACACGGGAATATGCAACCGTAGTTGTCTTATTCCCCTAGAAGACGATTAACAGGACATAAAAGTGGACTCACTAAAACAGGTAAAAGGGATCGTCGCCCCATTAGATATGGCGAACGTAGACACTGACCAGGTAATCCCAAAACAGTTTTTGAAACGGATAGAACGAACAGGATTCGGTGAGTTCGCCTTCTTCAACTGGCGTTACCTTGAGGACGGCGTGCCTAACCCGGACTTCATCTTGAATCGGATCGAGTATAAGAACGCGCCCATCCTTGTTGCGGGGCCTAACTTTGGTTCAGGTTCCTCGCGTGAACATGCGCCGTGGGCCTTGAAAGAATTTGGTTTCATGGCCATCATCGCACCGAGTTTTGGAGATATATTTCGCAACAACTGTTTCCAGAACGGCATGGCACCGGTCATCCTTTCGCAAGCAGGAGTGGACACGATAATGGCCAGTGCACTACGGAGACCAGGGTACGACGTGACAATCGATATCGTGAAACAGAAAGTCTTTGACGGAGAAGGGTTTTCCGAATCCTTCGAAATGGAACCTTTTCGTCGTGAATCGCTCATAGAGGGACTGGACGAGATCGGTCGCTCACTACAGAACAATGACCTGATTAAAGATTTTGAAGAGGCACACCCAGCCCGCTGGTAGCGGATTGGGTTTTAACCCGAAACGGAGAACAGTACTTTGGATCTTAAGATCGCTGTGATCGGCGGAGACGGAATCGGTCCAGAAGTTACGGCCGAATCAGTAAAGGTGCTCGATGCTGTCGGGCGGCGTTACGGACACGATTTCACCTGGAGGACAGGTGAAATGGGGGGGTGTGCTATAGATAAGTACGGTACTGCACTTCCCAATGACACGATGGACATGATCCTAGGATGCGACGCAATACTGTTTGGGGCCGTCGGAGGACCCAAATGGGATGACCCGCGCGCTGCTACCCGCCCTGAAGACGGCATCTTGCGAATTCGTAAGGAACTCGGCCTGTTCGCTAACGTCAGGCCGATCCGGGTATACCCGGATCTTATGCATTCCTCCCCTCTACGCCCAGAGATTCTCGATGGGGTGGACATGGTGATCCTTAGAGAACTTACGGGTGGCCTATACTTTGGACGACCAAAGAAACGGTGGGAGAACGCCCGGGGGCGCCGCGCCGTGGACACTCTTTCTTACACCGAGAAGGAAATTGAACGTGTGGTGCGTGTTGGTTTCGAGATGGCCCGTAATCGTCGAAATAAACTGACATCTGTGGACAAAGCAAATGTCCTTGAATCTGGCCGACTCTGGCGTGAGATCACCGCCGAAGTCCATCACGAGTATCGCGACGTTGAACTGAACCACGTCCTCGTGGACACCGCAGCACAGCTACTCATCACGAACCCGGCGCAATTCGATGTCATTGTCACAGAGAACACGTTTGGTGACATACTCTCAGACGAAGCCTCTGTTTTGTCCGGATCCATGGGGATGCTTCCATCAGCCAGTCTCACAAGTCCTCCTCCCAAAAAGGGAACTCGACGTCGGCGCGGTGGCAAGCCGGCTCTGTATGAACCAATACATGGCAGTGCACCAGATATTTCCGGACATGGTGTAGCCAACCCTGTCGCGTCACTCATTAGTAGTGCGTTCATGCTCCGCTGGTCTTTCGGACTACACGAAGAGGCAGACGCCATAGAAAAAGGAATCGATGCTGTAATGTCTGAAGGGTTCCGGACACCTGATATCGCCAGTGAAGGTGACAAGTGCATTGGAACCGTCCAATTCGGTGACATGGTCGCAAGTGCAGTGGGTGCATAGTTCAGAAATAGGTTTTGGGGGTACAGGCGTGGGGAGCCTCAAATCTATATGAAGTTTCGGTTTGGTCGTATTGAACACGAATTAAGCGACTTCTTGAACGGGTGGAAGGCATTTGCACTGAACGAAGCATGACGGGTTGCTTGCCATTACAAACTGGACTGGCAATGGCTCAGAGAATACTGGCCGTGTAAAACAGAATCATCATGGGTCTAGGAGGCAACACTATTTCATGCCTCCACGTCGGTAACGATGATAAAAATCACCTATCATCACCCGCGTAATATCCGGGTATCGAAAACACAAACTAGGTTTCCGATCAATTCGCGGCCATCCTTGGCAATAAAGGCCTCGCTCTGAGCAACAACGAAATCAAAATTGGGCCTCCTCGCTGTCGTGGACTGGTATTCGATGGTGATTCGTTGTTAATGGTCAGATTCGCTCCCCCAGATGATGGTGACCACTGGCAAATACCGGGTGGTGGTGCCGAAGAAGGTGAGTCACTGACCGACTGCCTCGTCCGTGAACTTAAAGAAGAGACCGGTCTGGTCGTGGAACCAGCCGGTTTTTGCTATCTCGCGCATGTGGTAGTCGGACACCTCGTCAACCCGCACATGTACTTCGAATCTAAAGTCGTCGGTGGAAACCTAGATGATGCAAGTGAAATGACGACTGAAGAGTCGGAGTGGTTTGTCGAGCGAAGATTCGTCAGGCGCACCGAGACACTGGACCAACAGACTCGTCCGCAACACGGGGTCTGGGACAGGGTCTGGCGCGACAGAGAAGACGGATTTCTAGAGCCGATATACCTAGGTGCTTATACATGGACAGGAAGACTGCTCCGTTAAAGAAACAAGAATAGGAGAACACGTTTATGCCAGTAAGGCAGTTCACCGGTAACCCATCGCAGTTGATGGTAGAGCAACTCGCTGCGTCCGGAGTGAAATATGTGTTCTACAACTCTGGCTCACGTGAAGCGATGTTTTTCGACGCCCTCCACGCCCATCCCAATGTGAACGGTATTCTGGCCCTGCACGAAGGCCCAGTCGCGGCGATGGCAGGTGGGTATGCGCAAGTCGACGGCGATCCAGGGGTAATGGTCGTACATCTAGGTGCGGGTCTTGCACAGTCTCTGGGCCAATTATTTAACGCGTGGAACGGTGGACTACCCGTTGTAGTGATCTCATTCCATGGAGACACGGGTAGTTTTGCTGACTCCGTAATGTTGAACATTGACCACGATTTCGGCCCGACTCATCTGTCTGCTCCGTTCACAAAGGCCGGCTGGTCGATCATAGAACCCGAGGGACTGCCCGAGGCTATAGAGCGCGCCATCAAGGTAGCTACTGCAGCACCGACCGGTCCAGTACACCTCGCCGTTTACGACCGATTGCTAGACGCCGCACCGGTTACCGTGAACATAATCGAATCTGATATCCCCGCCGTGCGCTCCGGGTCAGCGGAGGGCGCACCATTGGAAGATATTACGACTGCACTTCAAAACGCACACTGCCCTTTAATTTACGTCGGTGATGGCGTGTACAAAAACGGAGGTAGTGAGGCAATCACAGCCCTCGCACAGCATTACGGAGCATCCGTTGCATGCGCATCTCCAGACCTGGTTGGAGTGTCCATTGCTCACCCGCTTCACAGTGGGCCGTTTGGACCAGCAGCCAGTAAAGTTAAACCTGACGTTATCCTAGCCGTTGGCGTTCGTCACGCTGGTGCAGGATTGCCAGGAGACTATGAAGCCTTCCGAAGTGCAACCCATGTTTTTGCAATTGGTTCGGACGTCTCATATCTCCAAAATATCCCTTCACTTCAAGTTAGCGTAATGGCTGATGAAGGTAAGGTAGCGACTCGTTTGTTGGAAATGGCAAAATCCACCGGTCCATCTTCAAAATACGACGCGCGACGTAAAACAGCACTAAACCATGCCAACTTCCTTCGAAACACGCGACGGTCGAACCTTCAACCAGGTGGCGACCACTTAGTCACTGGGAGAGTCCGGCCGCTGGTACTTCTCGACGCCATTGAAGACGAACTATCGAATATCGGCGGCGGCATCATCACCTCCGAACAGTTCGCCATACAACTTGAATGCGTCGCCGCCGTTGAAGGAGGTGGAGTAAACACTCACCTCAGGCGACCTGGTGAATCCGAAGGTTGGGGCATGGGAGCGGCAGCCGGAGCCAAAGTGGCCGCTCCGGAAACACCAGTTATCGGGCTGGTCGGTGACGGCTCTGTTTACTACTCTGACAATGTCTTCTGGACCGCCGTATCACATGGCATACCGGTCCTCTACATAGTCCCCAACAACGCAGCGTACGGAATCGTGGCAACAATCTTCTCATCTGCCGGGGGGACTATGACCGAGACCGGCCAATTTGCGGGCGTCGGGCTGGAAGGAATAGACCCCCTTGGACTGGCTCGTTCGTACGGGTTGGAAGGCGAACGCGTCGATGATGAAGCCGAGGTAAATGAAGCAATTGCGCGCGGCCTAGCCATTGTTGAGCATGAGAAACGACCTTATGTACTCGACGTAAGGCTGCCATCAGGCCTACCTGCAGGTACGCGCGCTGCAGAGCCATTCCGGTTATCCGAAATGTAAGTCCATATTGCCACTCAGAATCGTTTAGGAAATACCATTTTCAAAGGTTATTATCTGCGCCCATGTCAACATCAATGACCGGCAAACAGGCCCTACTTGAGATGCTCCGAGCAGAGGGTGTATCTCACATTTTTGGCAATCCCGGAACCAGCGAATCACCCTTTCTGGACGCGCTGGAAGATTACCCAGATTTGCGATACATCCTGACCTTACAAGAAGGTGTTGCCGTCGGGATGGCTGATGGATACGCACGAGCTACCAACAAAGCTCCTTTCGTCCAACTTCACATCGACTCCGGGCTTGCAAACGGTATCAGCCTTATGATCGATGCCTTGAACGACGGAACCCCAATGGTAGTTGTATCGGGCAACTACGATACGCGAAAACTCGCGGAGTTCCGGGCTGATTTACCAACCCTAGTCAGACCCGTGACGAAATGGTCCGTAGAGGTGACACAACCTGACCAGATACCAAGTGTGCTGAGACGGGCATTCAACGAGGCTAATAGCGAGCCCAAAGGGCCTGTTTACGTCGGTCTGGCCGGTAATGCCCTAGACGGTATCGCCGATATGAACATAGTCCCATCGAAGCCTATGTATACCTCAAGCTCGCCTGATCCCATTGCATTAGAACGAGCTAGAAAAATACTTTCCGGCTCCCGTCGTGCCCTGATGCTGCTAGGTAACAGAGTCGCCAAATCTGATGCTGTCGTGGAAGCGGTTAGGGTAGCTGAGATTCTCGGGTTACCCGTCTACACGACGCGCGGCTCCGAGGTCAGCTTCCCAACCAATCACCCACAGTACATGGGTGCTCTGGCAACCCGTCGGAGCGATCACAGGAAACTTCTAGATGACGCCGACGCTCTACTAGCCGTTGGTGCAGAAGTGTTTGCTGACTTGTTTTATTTTTCGGACGTGATGATGCCGTCAACAGCCACCGTAATCCACATCGACCAACGGCCAGGTGCAGTCGGAAAGTCAGAACCTACCGATATAGGAATCGTAGCCAGTCCAAAACTGGCCTTAGCCGAACTGGCAGATAAACTCGAACTGTCCATGACAGACAAAGCCCGTACTGCATCCAGAAATCGTGCAGCGCAGATTAAGACTGTAAGGTCGGAAAACCGCAAACGCTACGCGCAAGCAGCGAAGGTGAAATGGAATAAAACGCCCATGTCGGCGGATCGCGCGTTTGCCGAAATATCTAAGGTCTTGCCATCCCGAACCATTGTAATTGACGATTCTTCCAGTCACCGCCTTTCCTTTAACCACTATATGCAGTCACTCGCACCAGACGAACTCGTCTCCAAAAAAAGTGGGTCCATTGGATGGGGTCTCGGAGCCACCCTTGGAACCAAATTGGCGAATCCGGATAGACCTGTATTAGGCATATTGGGTGACGGCGGGGCCATGATGACGATTCAGGGGTTGTGGTCAGCAGCTAACGACAATATCGCCGCTGTCGTTGTGGTTTTGAACAACGGTGCTTATCGTGTCCTCAAGACCAATATGGACATCTACAAGCGCGACGTGGTGCAGGAGCCAGAACCGGGCAGTAACTATCTGTTTATGGATTTCCCGACTCCCTTTGACCTCTCAATTGTGGCTCAAGGTCTCGGGGTCCACGGAGAGCGAATTACTGACTCCAACGAAGTCGGACCCGCATTGGAAAGGGCGTTCGCCTTAGGCAAACCCGCATTGATAGACGTGGTAATAGATGGAACCGTCTAACGAAGGGCCCGGAATTTCACAACCGATACGTACCGACCGCCGTATCTCGAAAAAGCGCTGCTTTATCTCTGTCTGAGAAGTCTTCGGTTATCCGTTTGAAAGAGTTCCACAACACGGTGTAGGAGCTGGACACCTTGTCCACCGGGAAGTTGCTCTCAAACATGCATCGATCCACACGGAATCGTTCAATACAATGCATGTAATACGGCGCCATCGCATCAGCGATGTCCTTTGAACTTGGCGGGGTGTTCTGTTTATGCCAATCAAAACCTCCGATAGGCATACCGAATCCTCCCAGTTTAATAACCACATTGGGGCATTCAGCCAATTCATCCATTCCGATCTTCCAATGTTTGAAGACTTCCTCCCTTTTTCCCTTGTATTGTCCAATTCCTAAAGGACCGGCTATGTGGTCCAAAATAATCGTCACTCCCGGGTAGGCCTGCGCCAGATCTATCAATTCATCGATCTGGGGATGATAGAGCCACGCATCAAAACTCAGCCCGAGTCGATCCAGTGCACCAAATCCTTCACGGAATTTAGGATCACTTAGTAATCCTTTTATAGGATTCTTGTAAGACCTTATGCTCTTATCTGCATCCCAGCACGATGAATTACGAACACCTCTGAAACGATTACGGCTGGCGGAAATATGCTGTTCCAAGACTTCTTCTACGGCCCCCCCGACCGATAGGTCTGCGTAGCCGACGATCCCGGCTGCGATCCTTGTGTTCCCATATCCACCGCTTGCACTCATCGCAGCAATCCCCTGGACAAATTCCGTTTCACCAACGGGGCGAGAGAGTTCTGGACCATCAGCCCGATACATCGAACTACACTCAATGAAGACTGTTTCAGTGATGTTATGGCCACCGCTGATGTCTTCAATCAACTCATCCAGAAGGTATCGACTGTCCGCGCGGTCCCAGAAATGATGGTGAGGATCACAAATCGGCAAACCAGGGTCAATGGCTTGTTCAGTTGATAAAGCCAGCCAGCCGTCTCGGTCACTCATAATGTCGCCTCCGATTTGTCACTCTTAGGAAATAGGTTGGCAGAATGATTTCGAGTGGGACATTTAACTACGAATCTAGTCCTCCAGCGTGCTGAACGAACTGAACAATTATTTCGAGACCCGTGCCGTCCTTCAAGTTGGTAAATACAAACGGTTTTTCACCACGCTGCTTTCGGGCATCTCTATCCATCACGTCAAGGTCCGCCCCCACGAAGGAAGCGAGATCAATCTTGTTAATCACCAACAAGTCCGAGCGCGTGATTCCAGGGCCACCCTTACGTGGAATCTTATCTCCCGCCGAGACGTCGATCACGTATATCGTTATATCAGCCAGTTCCGGGCTAAATGTTGCGGCGAGATTATCGCCACCAGACTCGATCATTGCCAGTTCAGCATTCGGGAATTTTTGAACCATGTTGCGGATGGCCGCCAAGTTGATCGATGCGTCTTCTCGGATGGCCGTGTGAGGACACCCCCCTGTCTCTACGCCAACAATACGTTCTGGTGGAAGCGCCCCGGCACGCGTCAGGATTTCCTGGTCCTCATGCGTGTAAATGTCGTTAGTTACTACAAACAGATCAAACCGGTCACGTAATCGTCGACAAAGTGCCTCTACGAGTGCCGTTTTACCCGAACCCACAGGTCCCCCGATTCCGACTCGTAACGGACCCGTGGACATCTGACGGGCGTAATCTTCACTCAACGTTGATGTCATGACCGGAACAACCTTCCATTGCGTACCTCATGCGTCATTGATGCCAGGTCGATTATCGGCGCTGCACCACCGATATCCTCGAAACTCGCCGATAAAACGGCGATAGATGCACGCTCCACTACGGGCTGTAGACGAGCGGTCACCCGTTGTCCGTCTGTTTGACCGAGTGGTATCAGACGCACGCCTGCCGAAACAATTCCTACACCAAACGACTGCAAATACATGGGTATAACGGCCTCTAAAGACACTTCATGACTAGCCGTGATAATTCCAACAGAGACTGGTAATGCAAGGTTTATTCCCGACGACCGTAATTTCTCAATATCCGATCCCATCAGAACTTCCGGCCACGCCAGTTGAACTGTATTGATAAAAGCCTCACCCTGTGAAACGCTCTCTATTGCCAGCTCAGTGGTGCCGCGCATAGCAGCGCCTATCTCTGCAACCTTAAACAATCGTTCTTGTTCACCCGCAGCCACTGCTCGCCAAGCCTCCACCAACAACATAGCATCTACTCGTCCACATCCAAACGAAACAGCCGCCTCAGCCCATTTGAACAGCCCGTCGGCCGTGCCCAGATCACCGCGCATCACAGCCTCTTCAAGACCATGTGAATAACTAAACCCACCAGTAGGAAACGCCGGAGAGAGCCAAGCCTGAAGGCGTAGAAGGTCACGCGTACTTGGGTTCAAATCAGACAGGAGAGTGACCACTTTCGTCATAGGCACCGCCCTCCGGCTGAAATGGTGCCATTACCTCGGTCACTTTGGCCCCCAGACCTCGCAACATTTCCGCAATTACTTGGTCAGGGCGTATGCGTATACGATCTGTCAGCAACTCTGCCTGCAAATGTCGATTACCGATGTGCCAGACCAACCGCATAAGGTGATATTGAGAATCCGGGACAACCTCCAACAGAGGCTCTGAGGCTGCCGTTACGGCTACCCAGTTTCCATCTTCTAGGTGAAGCCCATCACCGTCCCCCAGCGCAACAGCCGTGGGCAAATCCAACAAAACATCTTCCATTGCGTCAGTTGTCATACGGACACGGCGTCTGTGCCGCTCGTCGAATACCAAAGTCACAGAATCTGTTGCCTCATTGAAGGGCCATGAACCAGCAGTCACGACCTCCACGACACGCCTCAAAAGAGGAAGTACCGCTGCGCCATCGGGACATCGGTCGCCGGATCACAAGTCAGCAACTCACCGTCTGCTCTTACTTCGTATGTTTCTGGATCAACCTCCATCACTGGGGTTAAATCATTATGAATCATGGACCGCTTACCAATACCGGAGCGAGTGCTTTTAACCGGAAGTAGTTCTTTCCCCAAGTTTAATTCCGCAGCCACATCCCTCTCCATTGCAGACCTGGAAACAAATGTTACCGAACTCGCAGTCATAGACATTCCATGCGCACCGAACATTGGCCTGTAGTGGGACGGTTGCGGTGTTGGTATCGAAGCGTTCGGATCACCCATTTGAGCGCCAGTGATAGTTCCGGATTTAAGGATCATGTCAGGCTTCACACCAAAGAAAGCAGGAGACCAAAGGACTAGGTCGGCCAGCTTGCCGGGTTCAATGGATCCAACGTAACTCGATACACCCTGTGCTATCGCCGGGTTTATCGTGTACTTGGCGATATATCGTTTCGCCCTGAAGTTATCATTCTCGCCGGTCTCGTCAGGTAACCTGCCACGTTGTTTTTTCATCTTGTCAGCGGTCTGCCACGTACGAACTATAACCTCGCCAATGCGCCCCATTGCCTGACTGTCTGAAGCGATAATGGAGAAAGCTCCAATATCATGCAGAATATCCTCGGCTGCCATAGTTTCCCGTCGAATCCGGCTCTCTGCGAAGGCCACATCCTCGGGTACACGACGATCAAGGTGATGGCACACCATCAGCATGTCTAGGTGCTCATCCAGGGTGTTTACAGTGAATGGTCTGGTGGGGTTCGTCGAGGAAGGTATAACATTTGGTTCACCACATGCCCTGATAATGTCCGGTGCGTGTCCGCCACCTGCACCTTCTGTGTGAAAGGCATGAATTGTGCGGCCTTTGAATGCAGCAAGGGTGTTCTCTACAAATCCGGATTCATTTAACGTGTCCGTATGCAGTAAAACTTGGACATCCATCCGGTCAGCTACCGTTAGACATGTATTTATCGCAGCGGGTGTAGTCCCCCAATCTTCGTGCAACTTCAGTCCACAGGCTCCTGCTGTCACCTGGTCTTCCAGCGACTCGGGCAAGGACGCATTGCCCTTCCCGTAAAATCCAAAATTGACTGGCATCCCTTCTGCGGCTTGCAACATCCGACCGATATGCCATGCCCCCGGCGAAGCCGTCGTTGCATTGGTTCCAGTTGCAGGTCCTGTACCACCACCCATCAGCGTGGTGATACCAGAGTAGAGAGCGTGATCCACTTGTTGAGGTGAAATGAAATGGACATGTACGTCCAAACCACCCGCCGTAACAATCTTCCCCTCACCACCTATGACCTCGGTTGATGGTCCGATCACGATATCTACACCCGGTTGAACATCGGGATTACCGGCCTTCCCAATCACATCAATGCGGCCATCCCTAAGGCCAATATCGGCTTTTACGACACCCCAGTAGTCGAGAATCAGGGCATTGGTGATGACAGTATCCACAGCGCCGCCTGAGCGTGTGACCTGCGACTGGCCCATACCATCGCGTATTACCTTTCCACCACCAAATTTCACCTCTTCCCCATATATGGTCCGGTCTTCCTCAACCTCAATAAATAACTCTGTATCTGCCAACCTGACTTTATCCCCGACGGTGGGACCGAACATATCGGCGTAGGCACGCCTAGTTATCTCAAACGGCATAGCCTACGTTTCTCCTTGGTCAGGATCATCAAGATGCCCCATGACAACTCCGTTGAATCCGTACACACGCCTGAAACCGGCAAATGGAATAAGTAAAACGGTCCTGGATTGACCTGGCTCGAATCTAACCGCCGTACCGGCGGGGATGTCGAGACGCATCCCACGGGCCAGTGAACGATCGAATCGCAACCCAACATTAGTCTCAGCGAAGTGATAGTGACTCCCTACCTGGACCGGGCGATCACCAGTGTTAGCCACCTTCAACGCGATCGCTTCCCGATCACGGTTCAACGTTATGTGACCGTCCGGCGTGATGATCTCCCCAGGCACAAATATGCTCATTTCGATGCCCCGACTTGTCTAATTGGTTCATGGACCGTGACCAGCTTCGTACCATCCGGGAATGTCGCCTCCACCTGTACTTCTTCGATCATCTCAGCGATTCCATCCATCACCTGATCTCGCCTGAGAACGAAAGCTCCTGACGACATCAGGTCAGCTACAGACCGGCCATCTCGTGCACCCTCGACCACAAAATCCGAGATCAGTGCCACTGCTTCTGGATAGTTGAGCTTCACGCCTCGATCAAGTCTTCGGCGAGCCACGATCGCTGCCATGGAGATCAGCAGTTTGTCTTTTTCTCTTGGCGTCAGATCCAAAATCGTACCCCTTTTTTAAATATTCCAAATCGTAGGAAGTCGCTCTGGGTAACCACACGTGCTCGCACGAAATTGTGCCCAGAATATCCCGAAAGCTGTGCGAACATCTTCGGGTTTATCTCCAAGCCATCGGGCAACTAGCAATCCGTCGAAAGACGTAACACCTGCCTGAACATTGGCCGATGTTTGATCCTGAATTTTCCTGGCTGATTCCACCCTTTCGGCAGCATCATCAGCCATATAAATGAAGGTCGCATAGCCTGGCGATCCATTGAACCCTGCAGGGGACTCAAGGGCTGGTCTTATGACGGCAGCATGAGAATCCGAGAGGTGAAGAGCATCAGACCAGGCAAGCCGTCCATTTCTCAACACTCGCCACTCATCATGTAGCCGACCAGTTGAATACTTTTCCCCCCGTTCAACCCGACCCAACGTCAACATCTCACCAGCCATGACCCGTGATCCCGGAGCACCGTCTATAACCGTAAGACGACGGAATCTAGCCGCATCAAACACGATAGTCCCTTGCGGAAGAAATTCGATGATAGAACCGGCACCGGCCATTAATGTCGTCACTACAGTTGCCTCGGCCCCCGAGGACCGATATATCTTCTCTTCTGCCTGCCCTGTAACGAGTAATGACGCACCGTCGCCCACCTCAACTGAGACTTCAAGTCGGTCTCCGCCGACGACCCCACCAGATGAATTGACAACGACTGCGGTCAACGGTTCAGCCACTTCAGTCCTCGGAAAGAGCACCCTTAGAGGAGTCTGCTGGTAGAGCTCTGATACTGACGTGATCCCATTCGACATGGAAACCGACAATTTCAGTTGCCCGTCAGCATGTACTCCACAGGAAGATAAATCGACTTCTCCGGCAGCGGACATTTCAACCAATTCGTGTCTCTCCAATACAAATAAGTGCGCCGATGGTGAGGTCTTAAGCCTGTCCGGTCAACCGGCAAGAGGCGCGCTGGTCAGGAATCGGCGATAATCTCGGCGTCCGTCGAACTCCGGCGTACCACGGTAATCCTCATGGAGACCCCGAATGAGCACCCATTCAACTCCAGTAATCGGCTACACACCGCCAAAGGGCGAGTGGGAACGACGCGATCCTGACACCCTTGGATTCGACTCAACAGCATTGAACGAGGCTCTTAAATTTGCCGAGGAAAGTGAGATTGACTGGCCTCGTAATCTGCACGAACGCGCTCCTCAAGGTCTAAAGCATCCAAACGACAGGGCCCTGGGTCTACTCAAGGAGCGAAGTGCCCCGGCAGGACTAGTTATCCGCAATGGCTATATCGCCGCGGAATACGGCGATCCTGCAGGCGTTGAAGTGACATTCAGCTGCACTAAAAGCTACATAGCCACACTGGCCGGACTGGCCGTTGATCAGGGCAAGATTCGAAACATAGACGACCCTGTATCCAGCTACGTGGAGGATGGTGGCTACAGTTCTCTCCAGAATTCAAGCATCACATGGCGCCACAGTCTCCAACAGACCAGTGAATGGGAAGGAGAATTATTTGGCCTTCCGGACACAATAGACCGTGGCCGGGTGATTAGTACCGACGCCCGTATGGATGCGGGTCATGAGGACACCGCTCTACCACACCAGGACCCAGGTGATTACTGGGAGTACAACGACGTCCGCGTAAACAGAACCGCTTTGTCATTACTTCGTGTGTACGAAGAACCGCTTCCAAACGTACTCAAGAAAAACATCATGAACCCGATCGGTGCTTCTAATTCTTGGGAGTGGCACGGTTACAGTAACTCCGTGGTCGACCTCAACGGCGTTCCGGTTGAATCAGTATCTGGCGGGGCACACTGGGGCGGCGGACTATGGATCAATACTTTCGATCATGCAAGGTTCGGATTGCTATATCTGCGCAGAGGGCGTTGGGGAGATCAACAGATCATCTCCGAGTCCTGGGTCGATGCTATGACAGAACCGTGCAGCATCAAGCCGGATTACGGCTACTTGTGGTGGTTGAACCATGAGGGTGCTATATCTGACATCGGTTCTACGAAAAGCTTCGCAGCGCGTGGCGCAGGTGGCAACGTAGTGTATGTCGAGCCTGACAGGGACATAGTGGTGGTGATTCGTTGGTCTAACGACACGAAATCAGTTATCGACCGAATCCTTAGTGCGTTGGTAGATTGACCCAATCCCATCATTAGGTCGATGGCCAAAAATCAGAATCCTCAACTCAGGATAAAAGCTGCAAATGCCTGATTACAAAATAGAACTCATTGCAGAAGAAAATGCCTTGGTCGGTGAGGGTCCATGTTGGGATCCGCGCCTAGGAGTTTTGTACTGGACAGATATCCGAACCGGACGCGTCTTCAAATATGATCCCATGACTGGAGCCAATCATCTGATCCATCACGGTAAGTACGTAGGTGGCATCGCCGTAAACAAACAAGGTGGATTGATATTTGGGACCTGGGAAGGCGTCCTACTATGGCGTTCTGATGACGATTTTCAATGGCTCCATCACGGTAGTACGTACATGTTCAACGACTGTTTTGCCGGACCCAGAGGAGAATTCTACGGCGGTAGTTATTTTGATGGAGCGGGGCCAGGTGCGTTGTACCGATTCGAACCCAACGGCAAAGTAGAAACCATTGCCGAAAATCTCGGCATATCTAATGGCATGGGGTTCTCGTCCGACCTAAAGACCTTTTATCACACAGATTCTCCAATTCGAACCATCTTCGCTTACGACCATAACGCGGAAACCGGTGCT
Source organism: Dehalococcoidia bacterium (assembly GCA_046583495.1). Taxonomy (GTDB): domain Bacteria; phylum Chloroflexota; class Dehalococcoidia; order Lucifugimonadales; family Lucifugimonadaceae. Next base: position 46,058 of record JAYGCF010000063.1, on the reverse strand, counting down.
CTCTCCAATAAACGTGAGTACGTAAAGATCGCCTCCTCAGAAGGGATCCCGGATGGTATGACAGTTGATTCTCAGGATCACGTATGGTCTGCAAATTGGGGCGGGAGCTGTGTCATCCGATTCGATCCAGATGGGGTTGAAGAACGGCGCATCAGATTCCCTGCAACCCAGACCTCTGCCCCTATGTTCGGAGGTGATGGTTTTGGCGACCTTTACGTAACGACTGCCTATAACGGAACCGGTGACGCGGCAAGTGGACTTGAACCTGCCGGGTACGATTTCACTGCTCATCGAGGTGGAGGACTCTATCGCGTTCACTTGGGAGACCAAGGGATCCACGGCAAGTCAGAGTTTGAGGCCAACTTCGAATGGGCGGACAGGTAGCGCGTACAGGTTCGCTAATTTTGGAGTAAAGGTACTCAATGACCATCCCGATTAATAACCCGATCGTAGTTGCACCCAGTCCGACACCGTTTAAAGCAAACGACTCCGTCGATCACGCGGCAATTGAACGGAACGTTGCCAGATGGCTCAAGACCGAACTCTCCGGTTTCGTATTGAACTCCGAAAATGGGGAGGAACAATGGCTCTCAGAGACTGAACGTCTCGAGATAATTAGAACAGTCAATAACGCCCGTAATGGCGAAAAGTTCATCGTGGCAGGTGTCGATAGCTCTTCAATTACGGAGTCGATCCGTCAATCAGAAGCCTTCGTCAAGGCTGGGGCCGAAATGATTCGTATCCGAATCCCGCGGCTCACGTCCAATGTGACCGGTTATTTCGAGCAGGTAGTTCCTTACGTACCAGCTCCAGTTACCATAATCCACCAGATGGCACCCGGTGTATTTCACGGTGGAGATGCGCCCATCGGCGCAACTCCCGAAGTAATCGGCAAATTAATCGATATAGATAACGTGTTCGGTTACATCGCTTCAGGTAACGTTCGATTCGAGGCGAGGGTTCGAACCTTTGTGACACCTGATAAGCCATTCTGGCTTGGCAACGGAGTCCTTTTGCTTGCCATGAGTGCCATTGGTGCGAACGGAGCCTGCCTCATGTTTGGAAACTTAGGACCGTCCGAATGCCACCAGATCATTTCAAATGTAATGAAAGGTAATCTGACGACGGCACAGGCAATTCAAGCCCGAGTCCTAGAAGCAGACCAACAAATACTAGATCGCGGTGCAGCGGGAATAAAAGCGGCACTAGACATCCTCGGTTACGAGGGTGGAGCACCACGTCTTCCCAACCCACCAGCCTCGGCGGAGGACCGAGCGGTTATTAAAGTAGCAATGCAAAAAGCTGGGCTCATTTGAGGAGTACCTCGGATACAGAGTAGGCATCACCATTTAGTCGTTTCGAAGCACCGGACATTGGTATTGAACTATGACTAATCCATCCCCTTGCGCACCAATGCGACCTGCGTACACTGACGCCGCATCAAGAATTCATAGAGCGCTATCTCCCTTAGAAAAAGGATCCAAAACTATTGAAGATCGAACGTATCGAGATTTACCCACTCGTAGCTGAAATCGATGAGCCATTTGGCTGGTCGCAAAGATGGACTAACTCGAGAGCCACAACAGCCGTAAAAATCTTCGCTGAAGATGGCACATACGGCTGGGGGGAGAGTGGTTCAGCCGAATCAATGCGCACACTGGCACCGCTACTTATCGGAGAGGATGCGACACTGCCAGAACGCGCCTGGCAGAAAATATACAAAGAGATTTATCAGGGACATAACTTTGCCGGCGGCGGCATGGTCGCACTAAGCGCCTTTGATATGGCTCTGTGGGACATTGCTGGAAAAGTCGCCGGTCGGCCTATTTCGGAAATGCTGGGAGGAGGATCCCGTGATCGTATTCCAGTCTATGCCACGGGACTCTATTATCTTGAAAACGACTACCCAAACCGCATGGCGGAAGAAGCTCGAAGTTACGTAGAGGCAGGGTTCACCGGAATGAAAATGAAGGTCGGTGGCAGGGAGTTCTTAGACGACGTAAATCGTGTCTATCACATACGTGACGTGATCGGGGAGGACATTCACCTTATGTATGACGCCAACGAAGGATACGACGTCAAGACGGCAATCGAATTCGGTCGCCGCACCGCAGATGCCGATATATCGTGGTTTGAAGAGCCATGTAGTTCATATGACCTCAATGCCAACATCCAGGTCCGGCAAAACGTCCCTATGCCAACCTCTGGAGGCGAGAGCCGAAAATCTCGCTATGAGTTCTCCGAATTACTCGCGCAACACGCGTTCGACATCATTCAACCGGACATAGTCAACGTTGGCGGTATTTCCGAGATGTTCAAGGTCGGGCACATGTCGAATGCCTACGGGGTCCAGTTCAATCCCCATTTCTGGGGTAGCGGAATCAGCTTGTCGGCTACTCTTCACGTTGCCGCATGCCTACCATCCAATCCCCCCTCGTATGTCCCAGAACCATACGTAAATCAGACGGTAATGGAATTTGATCGTACCCCGCACCCGATTCGAGAAAGCCTGACAGACCCGATTTTCGATCAGGTAGAAAGTCACATCTCAGTACCGACTTCGCCGGGTCTTGGCATTGAAGTCCAACCAGATGTACTGGATCGCTACCTCCAGGGAGGAGAACCAATCGTCGTAGACCAAGCGGCATCTACCGCATGGGGACGATAATCTCGACATACTAAATCGAAAAGAACCTCTGCTAACGCTTCGAACAGCAAAATTAAACCAACGTGAGGGGGACATACCCCGTCATACCAACCCTAATTCCCTCCCAGAGGGCCCATACACAGGAAAATCTAATGAAGATCACAGACGTCACACTAACTCTGTTCGCCTGGGACGATATCCCGGCCACCAAGTACGGCCAGTTGTCTCAAGAATTCAGTGGAACTTCACAAATGGGCCTGGTAACAGTTGACACAGACGAAGGTATAAGTGGGCATGCCTTTCTAGGATCGGCCAGCCGTGGAGCCGACATGGACGGTCAAACCTTGATCAAGTACCTGAAACCTGCAGTGATGGGTCAGGACCCGCTGGACCGTGAACGTCTTTACCAGACCTTGCTTAAGAATTATCGCAACACCACACCCCGAGTAATTGGTGCGGTCGATATTGCTCTCTGGGACATCGCCGGAAAGAAAGCCGGGCTGCCAATCCATCAACTCCTGGGCTCCTACCGACATAGCGTCCCTGCATACGCCAGCTCAGCTGTACTCGACTCCCCTGAGGCCTACGGAGAGCAGGCGGCACAGTACAAGGCGGATGGATGGGCCGCCTACAAGATCCATCCTCCTACAGTCAGCGCGAAGGGTGACATCGCTGTGTGTGAAGCTGTACGCGAAGCGGTTGGAGACGAATATAGGATCATGCTGGACTCCACATGGGCCTACAACTATTACGAGGCGTTAGAAGTTGGAAAAGCAGCCGAACGATTGAACTTTTACTGGTACGAAGACCCACTTGCGGACGACGACATGTACAACTACATCAAATTGCGGGAACACATGGACATCCCGATCATGGCGACCGAACATTCTCCAGGCGGATTCACCGCATATGCCCCCTGGTTGGTTTCTCAGGCGACTGACTACTTAAGAGGTGACGTTGCGGTCAAAGGTGGAATATCTGCACTTATCAAAACAGCTCATCTTGCTGAGGGTTTCCATCTGAACTACGAGGTCCATCACGGAGGAAACTCGCTAAACAACGTTGCCAATCTCCACGTCATACTAGCTATCAAGAATTGCGAATACTTTGAGGTCCTGTTGCCGTCAGGTGCACAGAAATACGGTCTTATCGAGGACATTGATCCTGATGAAAATGGGCTAGTGCACGCTTTCAACGAGCCAGGTCTAGGAGCAAAAATCGACTTCGACCTCATCGAGCGTAAGAAAACAGCAACCCTTTCATAAGGACCAATTCAATTGGTGTCTGAATATTTCCACACCAAGGCGAGCGGTTTTTACTTGAAGCAATGATTTAAACGACAGGAATCTCATGAAGATAACTGACCTCACAATCAAACTATTTAAATGGGACGGATTCCCACTTCGTCGGCCGGATAATGAAGCAAGTAGTCAACTCGGTCTTTTAACAATCACGACTGATGAGGGTCTACAAGGGCACGCTTTCCTAGGGTCTTCTCAAGCCACAGCAGAAGACGACGCCCCAGGGTTAATCCGGTATCTCAAACCCCTTGTTATGGGGCAAAACCCCCTAGATCGGGAACGACTATGGCAGGAGTTATGGGAGCGAAACCGACAAGTTACGTACCGAGCGATAGGTGCTGTGGACTGCGCTCTCTGGGACATAGGAGCTAAAGCAGCCGGAATGCCATTACATCGGCTCCTCGGCTCCTACCGCACCAGTGTTCCCGCTTACGCGTCTTCAGCTCCTATGGATCAACTCGAACTCTTCACGGATGAAGTGCAACACTACAAAGAACGCGGCTGGACAGCATACAAAATACACCCCCCTCGGAAACCTGAATATGACATTGAAGTCTGCGCTGCTGTCCGAGAAATCGCCGGACCTGACTTCACCCTAATGCTGGACTCAATGTGGTCGTACGATTACCCCTGGGCATTACGAGTGGGGAAAGCAATCGAAGAGCTCGACTACTACTGGTACGAGGATCCTCTTCCTGAAGACGATCTCGGGGCATACGTGAAACTTCGGAAAAACTTGGACATTCCTCTGATGGCCACCGAATACGCCCCTGGCGGCGGTTTCACAGCCTTTGCACCTTGGCTTCAATACGGTGCAACCGACTACCTACGTGGAGACATCCAGGTAAAGGGAGGCATCACCCCACTCATCAAGGCGGCGAGGATGGCCGAGGGGTTCTCGCTTAACTTTGAGATGCACCATGGAGGTAACTCTCTAAATAACATCGCACAGCTACACGTAATCATGGCGATTAAAAACTGCGAATTCCTTGAAGTGCTATTGCCTGACGCCGCTCAGAAATACGGTATTTCTGAAGACATCGAGGTCGACGCAGATGGCCTTGCCCACGCTGGTGAAAAACCAGGCATCGGGGCAGAGATCGATTTCGACATGATCGAAAAAATGAAGGCTGCAGAGTTGTCATAGAAACCGGATATCGTTACCCGAACATGAAAGGAATAATCTTTGGTTAATCACAATAAAACCAAAGCAAAAATTAAATCTGGTGGAGCTGCATTTGGAGTCACCATAGGACCCACTGATGCGGACCTCATCGAGGTAGCTGGCCTACTTGGATTCGATTTCGCCATCATCGATTGTGAGCATGATCTATTCAGTGAGGACGCACTGTTACACCTAATCCGAGCAGCGGATGTTCAAGGTATAACGGCCATAGTCCGCATGCACAACAATCCTGAACTGATCCTTCATGCACTCGATGCCGGTGCCCAAGGAGTACTTGCAGCCAGAGTCAACACAGCAGTGGATGCGCAGGCCGTCGTCGATGCGGGGAAATTCCACCCCGAAGGCAAACGCACCATTTACTTCCGGAGTCGAGGTGGTGGTTACGCGCTAGACATTCCCTCGCCTCAGCAGTGGACTCTGGATACCAATCAAGAAACCATGGCCGGCTGTATCATCGAAGAAATCACTGCGATGAATAATCTGTCAGAGATACTTGCCGTACCAGGCATCGATTTTATCGACCTCGGGCCGCTTGATATGTCCCATTCGATGGGATGGGCTCAACAATCTGAAATCAATGACCTGGTCGATACGGTGGTTAGAGATTCAGTAAAAGCCGGTAAGGCGGTCGTCAGCCCAGCCAACACGGACAATATTCCCTCTCTTCTAGATAAAGGATTCCGGATGCTAACTGTGTCGCCAAGAGAATTCTTCCAGTCTGGAGCCACTCAATTTTTGGACCACGGACGGGAAGTACTGGCATCTAAGGGAATCCCACAGAATTAGTAACCATGAAATCAGCCCTCTTCTACGGTGAAAAAGATATCCGAATTGAGGACCAGCCTACCCCCGAACCCGGATTCGGAGAGGCCCTTGTAGGAATCAAATCTGCGGGAATTTGTGGGTCTGACCTGCATAACTACCGCGGAAACCGTGGGCCTTCGCTGGACATCCCTTGGGAACAAGGGCACGAGCTTGCGGGTATTGTGCAATCAGTTGGACCGGGTGTCGATCATCTCTCTGAGGGTGACCGAGTCGGCATTGAGGCTGAACACCTTGTTGGCTGCGGCCACTGTAGGGAGTGCCTCAGAGGTGATTATCACATTTGCCCGGATCGGGGTATTGTCCACGGAGCACGACATGGCAGCCATGGCTTTTCCAGCCATGATGTCACCCTGGCTAAAAACTGCTTCCTTCTGCCCGACCATATCAACTTTGACGAAGCAGCGTTGTTGGACTGCTATGCCTGCGGAGTCCACGCCCTAAACCGCACCACTGTCCCGGTCGGCGGCACCACCGTAATTGTGGGCGTCGGTGCTATCGCTTTGACCCTTGGTCAAGTAGCCAAAGCATACGGCGCAGGCCACATCATAATGATAGGAACGCGTCCGCAACCTCTTCAAACTGCTATCGATGTTGGAGCGGCCGACGAGATAATCATCAACAGTGACGAAGACCCGGTTCAGGGTGTAATTGATCGAACCCAGGGTGAGGGTGCAGAGGTCGTATTTGAAACTGTAGGCGGTGAATCGCAACTGATCGCACAATCCATGGCGATGGCGCGCCGGGGTGGCAATGTGAGTGTGGTCGGGTTATTCACTCAGCCACAAACGTTGAACTCTCAAGCACAAGGAATGGCCAAGGAACTGGTACTAACTTGGTCCAACAGCTATTCAAGTTGGCAGGGTATTTCCGAATACCAGACGGCCCTAGACCTTCTGGCATCGGACAGACTCATTGCCGGACCAATAATCACACACAAATTCCCTCAGTCGAAGATCTCGGATGCGTTTGAGGCAGCTGACCAAAAGAATAAGTCCGGTGCTATACGCGTCATGATTAATCACTGAAGAAACTTATTCAATCACCTCTTTAAGGATCCCTTGAGGAGACCAGCATAAGTAGGACCCCTACCCTATGAAGCAGACCCTCTCTATTAACAAAGAAAACTTCTCCATGCGTACCAAACAAGGCATGCTCGGGGCTGTGGATATCCCCTGGAATGAGGACTGGACGCTCGATGAGGTGTCTTTCAGAAGGTTACTTGCTCGACTATCCACCCTTGGCGCCCACCAGTTATACGTAATGGGAACGGCCGGCGAAGGTTATGCAATGAACAACGAACGCTTCAAGGGGGTAGTTGACGTCTTTGTAGACTCCATGCGCAACACTGGGGTCGGGATGCAGGTCGGAGTGATTTCGTTATCTACAGAAGAGGTAATAGGCCGCATCGGGTATGCCCATGATCTCGGTGTGCGATCGTTCCAAATTTCGCTACCGTCGTGGCAGGCGGTTACCGACGCCGAAATGATGAACTTTTTCAAAACGGTTTGTGGCGTCTATTCTGACTCTGAGTTCCTGCACTACAACTTGGTCAGAGCTAAAAGGATCTTGAACGGTGATGACTACCGCATGATCCTCGATAAGGTTCCTAATCTGGTCGCCGCAAAACAGGGCTCCACCGACATGGCGCTTATCAGAAGTTGGATGCAGAAAGCACCGGATATGCAACACTTCATGTTACAGGCGACCTACGGATACGCATCGCAGTTTGGCGAATGCTCCTTACTGTGTGCCATGCATGGGGTCTATCCGGATCTGACCAAAGAGTACTTTGCCGCGGGATCTAGCGGCGACGTGTCTCTCACTCTAGAGATTGCCGAACAATTCAACCAACACCATGATGGGCTCTTCGGACACTTGAACCGTAGGATGATCGATGGTGCCTACGACAAACTTCTTGTCTGGCTGACAGATCAGTCGTTTCCACGAAGATTACTCCCACCATACGAAGGTTTTTCAGACGCCGAAGCTGCTCTAAGCCTTCAGTACTACCAACGTAGCATCTCCTGATTACCACCAAATAATTAGACAATCGCCGGTTGTCTCACGAATGATGAGGAATATCGATGACCCAATTTCGGATAATGCTCAACCGTCACTCGGCCTTCTACTCTCCATTGCTAGGAACTCTCGCAGGTGGATTTCTTGCGGAAGAGGGATTAGACCCGCATTACGGCGGCGAGGTTCCTCCAAGTAAATCATCTCCTGAAATGCTAGCTGCAGGAGAGCTTGAAGTCTGTCAGGGCGCTGTGTCGGCGAGCTGGAGTTATCTCGAACAAGGTAAGACTCCACCTATAGTGCATTTTGCACAGATCAATGAACGCGATGGATTCTTTATTGCTGCCCGTGAACCAGATCCGGACTTCACATGGGACAAGCTGTCAGGTGCAGACGTTCTGGCTGACCATGGTGGTCAACCGTTGGCGATGTTTAAGTATGGCGTCCACAAGATGGGCATTGACTATGACTCACTAAATGCCATCGATGCCGGGTCAACCGGAGAGATAGATGCCGCTTTCCGATCCGGAACAGGCCAATACGTTCACCAGCAGGGACCGGCTCCACAGCAACTCGAGGCTGACGGTGTGGGGCACGTCGTCGCCTCGGTCGGTGAGGCCGTCGGGCCGGTTGCGTTCTCAAGTATCCAGGGAACTCGAGAGTTCGTTGCTTCCGACCTGGCCAAGGCGTTCATCCGGGCATACCAAAAGTCGCGTCAGTGGGTGAATAACGCTCCCGCTGAAGAAATCGCAGACAAAGAGGCCGAGTTCTTTCCGGGAATAGACCGATCGGTACTGGTGGACACCATAAGGTTCTACCAGGGCCTCGGTTGCTGGAACCCGGTGGTAGAAATATCGCGCAGCAGCTATGAGACAGCATTAGACGTGTTCCTGCACAGCAACTTGATCACCAAACGCCACAATTACGATGACGTGGTTGTCGCGCCGCCAGTGGGGTAACAGACACACCTCTCCTAAAGTAGGAGGAGCAACTTGAACCTCCCTGACCTTTGGAACACTTGTCCCTTCTACAAGAGAAGAGGGTAAGGAGGACCGCAGATGGCATTCGCCGCCCTACCTATCACGGAAGTTGATTCGCACCGGAAGGCAGTCACGACCAACGGCCTTCGGTACTCGTACCTTGAGTACGGTTCGCACGACAATCCACCAGTGATGCTATTGCATGGCATCTGGAGCACCGGCGCTGTATGGCATGACATTGCAGTGCAACTTGCAGAGACGCACCACGTGGTATCGGTCGATTTCCGAGGCAGATCCCATACCCAGTGGTCTCCTCAAGGCGACTACTCGACGAAATCCTACGTCTCTGATGTACTCGGACTGTACAAGGCTCTGTGCCTTGAGAAAGCCTCAATCATCGGGCATTCCATGGGTGGCGGGGTGGCGACGGCTCTGGCAGCTGAACATCCGGGAATCGTGGAGTCGTTGGTAGTTATTGACTCCGGTCCGGTCATGCGCGCCGGGTCCGCTGTCGAGTTTGAGCGTCAGTTGGCATCGTTATCTCAGGACTTCCCAAGTATGGCCGCAGCGCGCGCCTGGCAGACTCACGCCCTACCTAACATCTCAAAAGACGCGGTCGAACGTCGTCTGGATTCACGCCTTGTTGAGCAGGACGGACGGGTGGTCTGGCGGGAGGATCCGGTAATCCGAACATCCAGGGACCTGATTGGGCGACCCTCCGAGAATGCGATGTGGGAACGCTACCTATCGGTAAAGACCCGAACCCTCTTCGTGCTCGGCAGAAACAGCCATCTGGTCACCGACGAAGCGGAGAAAAGACTCACCACTGGGATGGCAGACGCCACATCTATAAGGATTGACAGCGCCGGTCACAACGTCTTCGAGGACAACCACGACGACACGATGACCGCGATAAGCACGTTCCTAGCCGATCGTTAGAGCTTGTTTCAGTGTGTCGCTCCAAACAGGTTACGAGGCGATCCGTGATTCAGGTACCAGATTTTCCAGTCACCTACTTCGGAGGTTGGATGAATTCCAACCAGTTACCTTCTGGGTCCTGAAGGTAGACGATTCCTCTTGTTCCTTCGTCCGTTTTCGTAAATATCGGATCCGTGACGAACTGTAGTCCCTTACCTGTAAGATCATCAAAAATGGATTGCATATCTTCTACAAGAAAGCAGATATGCATCGCCCCAAACTGATTCTTTCGAAGGTATCCAGCTTCACCAGCCGGGTTGTGATACGCCACCAGCTCTATACGGTGGTTGTTCTCAATGCCCACAAACCTGAGCGTCCGGCGCGCACCCGGGAACCCTGTGTGGTCACCAGATGGTGGTGCCACAGCGTCGACCTCGCGTTCGACCACGAGGCCAAGAGTCCCCACGTAAAAGTCCGTCATCACTTCCAAGTCTTGGACCACGATTCCAGTGTGATCAAACTGCATAACCATTAAACATCTCCCGTATGAATCCATGGAATTCGTGTACTTGTAAACGACCCGTCCCGTGATCTGCCCAATCCTAGACGAAACTGATAAAGGACGGGCATGTGAATTTAACATTCGCAGCGCTACATCATCTCCATTCCGCGATCACATAGGATACCTACGAGCCTGCGGGCAGGTCAGGTAAACATTAGGTACATCTATGCAGTCGTCATACGGGTACAACTTCCCATAGATTTCATTGAGCCAGACGTTCTAATTCAACGATATTTAAGTAGAAATCAACACTCCTCCAAAAATCTGCGGGCATGAGTCTAATTTTTACCTTTCAACTACGTAATAACTTCTGTGAGGTGATTTATTACTTGCCCGCGCTATGTTAATCCGGTGGCTAATATCAAGACTGTTGATAAAGTGCTGTGTAACATCCACGGTTACCCACAAATGTTCCGGAGATAGGCCTAATAGGAGCGCCGCCATGACCATCATCCAGCGAAGAGTCTTTTACGGCAAAGTCGGCTCAGCCGATGATTTGTTGTCATGGGCCGAGGACATGTACGCAGTGATTCAGGTAAATAATCCTGAAATGAAGCAAAGAATTCTTTCTGATTACCAGAGCGGTCAAACTGATCGCGTTGTAGTAGAAATCGAACTTCGTAACATCGGCGAGCTGGACACCATGCTTGAGAAAACATTTGAAGACCCCGCCACACAACAACGATTTAGTACTGTATTCGAACGACTCAAGCCACTCATAGACCGTGCCGAAGTGGAGCACTGGGCCATCCATTAAATTTTGTAGCCCACTGGTGAGCCGCATCTCTTCATGTAAATGAACAAGGACTCTCGCGACACCCAGTGAGATGGCAGAGTATTAATTCACACATCTTTCAGAACGGAGATTTACAAACTTGAAAATCGGCGTTGTATTCCCCCAGACCGAAATCGGCTCAGACGCGGGCGGTGTACGTGCCTACACACAGGCCGTCGAACATATGGGTTACAACCACGTGCTCGCCTATGACCATGTAATTGGGGCTAACTTGGCCAATAGGCCAAACTGGAAAGGAGCCTACTCGCTCGAATCTCAGTTCCACGAACCGTTTGTGCTCTTCGCGTTCATGGCGGCCATATCTAGCACACTTGAGTTTGCGACCGGTATCGTAATCCTCCCTCAACGACAAACGGTATTGGTTGCCAAACAGGCTGCCGCCCTTGACGTACTCTCAGACGGACGATTCCGTATGGGCATCGGGATCGGATGGAATCAGGTCGAGTATGAGTCTCTGGGACTGGAATTCACTGACAGGGGAGCCCGTTCAGAGGAGCAAATAGCCCTTATGCGAGCCCTATGGACTAAGAAAACCGTAAACTTTGAAGGTCGCTGGCATTCGATCCCCGACGCAGGTATCAACCCACTACCCGTTCAGCAACCGATACCAATTTGGCTTGGAGGAGGAGCTGACGCTGTCATCAAAAGAATCGCACGGGTCGGTGATGGCTGGATGCCGATGTGGCAGCCTGATGAGGCCGGGTTAAAGGAATTAGATAAGTTATACATGTACGCCGAAGAGGTTGGACGCGGCAAAAAAGATATCGGAATCAATGGACGAGTTGACGCCAACATTGATCATGCAGACTCATGGCCTCGCAACGTGAAAGCCTGGACCGACATAGACGCTGACTATCTCGATATCAATACGATGGGACAAGGCCTCTCAGGAGCAGACGCACACATCGAAAGACTGGATAAATTTCGTTCAGAGGTTGGACTTTAAGGATCAGTCACACAGATGACAAAGTACAGCAAACAAACTCCGGTCGAATTTGACCTATCGGGACGTGCAGTCATTGTTGTGGGAGCAGGACGTGGTATCGGAAAAGGTATTGCCCGAGTACTGGCAGAGAGTGGTGTTAATGTCTTGGCGACTGCCCTCACCACGACTTATATATCTGAGGTGGCAGATGAACTCGCAGACACAGGTCATCCGATCGAGTTCGTTGCGGCCGATGCCACGTCTGGAAACGATATGGCAGGAGTCGTCGACCAAGCCTTATCGACATTCGGGAGACTAGATGGGATGGTCAACTGCGTCGGGGACGCGATTTCGAAGCCTATCGTTCCACTTCCGAACGGATTAGAAGACGATGAGGCACTTACTGATGATGAGTGGCGTTTCATACTAGACGTCAATCTGACGGAAGCATTCGTTGGATGTAGAGCTGTTGGTGAACATTTTCTAGCTCAGCGGTCAGGGCGAGTTGTAAACATCGCCGGATATGCAGCCGCTCGTGGACGCGCCAACTCGGTCGCTTATGCCGCGGCAAAAGCAGGCCTGACCCGTATGACACAGGCATTAGCACTAGAATGGGCGCCATACGGTGTCAATGTAAATGCCATCGCCCCAGGGGTATTCCCGGACCCTGTCACGTCTACAGAGGCAGTCAATCGCGCCGCAGAACAATCAGCTTCCGGCGCGATTCCGTTACGTCGTCCCGGCAACCTGAGAGAGGTTGGACTGTTGACCCACTTCATGCTCTCTGATGCAGCCGACTACATGACTGGGGAGACGGTTTACATCGATGGTGGAGCGGTATTCGGATGAGTAGGCCTTCACCCGTCGAAATTTCAAGAGATATCTTGCTAAAGGCATACTCCGAAGCTCGCGCTGCCTACCCTGAGGAGTCCTGTGGATGGCTAGCCGGACCGGCGGAAGGACCGGCGATAGTTCTCCGAGCATGCGAGAACCATCAGAATTCTGGCAATCACCCAACCGCCGCAGAACGACCCGCAGAAACCGCTTACGTGATCGACGGAGAAGACCTTATGGCTCTTAACCGTGATCTTGATACAGCTACTCCTCCGTTGGTGATCTATCACTCGCATCCCAATGGGCTAGCCTATCTATCGGCAACTGACCGAACCGTGGCGACTAATCCCCCTGAGTGGGGAGGAGGTCCAACCTATCCCGTCCAACAACTCGTGATCGGGATAGACGATCATCGAGTGGTAGACGCGGCGCTATTCGCGTGGTCAATTGAAGAAGATGGATACACAGAGGTCGCGCGCTTCGACGGCGCTGAGGTTTAATAATCTCTACCGGAGTTCTCGGAACGACCTCGAACGGGCGAACATCACGACAGTAACGATGAGCGAGAGTCCGTTACCAAGTATCAATGCTGTTTCGGCACCAAACTTTTCGGCGGTAAACCCGCCCAACATCCAGCCCAAGGGGAAGAGCTGCAACGTCAGGCCGAATACTGCCATGATCTTCCCCCTCAGATGTTCTGGTGCATACGTCTGGAACAATGTAGCCACGGTCGAAATGTAGAAAGATGCGGCAATTCCGAACAGGAACAGCAACACTGTAGAGAAGTAAAAATCCCGGGAGAAACCGAAAAGAATAGCTACAGGGTCCCAGATAATAACCGCAAGGATCAACAGACGTCCCTTGTGTTTAACGTCTCCAAGGAAGGCCAATCCCAAGCCCCCAACAAAACCTCCGACCCCGAACGAAGCCATCAGAATTCCGAATCCCGACTCCCCTACTTCAAGGACGTCACGAGCATAGACCGGAATAATCGGAAAGATAAATCCAGCGATCAACCCCAGGGCGTTCAGGGTGACCAGGATTCGTAACGGAGGAGACGACTTCACGTAAGTAAGCGCCTCTTTTATATCGGTCAACGGATTCGATCCCGACGGGCGTTCTGTACGGGTACGTGTCCTGATCTTCCATGTAGCGTAAATCACGGGTATGTAAATTACAGTTATGACGAAGTACACCGGCGCCACCCCCATCACACCGAGCAAAGCACCACCCGCCGCAGGCCCCACGATCCCTCCAACGGTAGCCAGAGACTGGTTAAGCGAGACCGCCGAGAGCAGTCTCCGACGGCCAACTATGTCCTGGACTATTGTCTGGGTGGCTGGCATACCGAATGCGATGGCTCCACCTTGGGCAATTGAGAGAAAAAGCAAATGCCAGATAGAAATTGCGTCGATAACAACTAGGTAACCAACCACAACATTAACTAGCCCTAACCCTAGCCGCACCCACAGCAGAATGTCCCTCTTGGGCCAACGATCCGACGCCACACCCCCAACGAGGCCCAACAAGATTATGGCAACTGCAGGTGATCCATTGATCACCCCGACCCAAGCCTGTGAATCAGTTAATTCAAGTGCAAGCCAAGACTGCACTACGTTCCGCATCTGGAACGCCATGAACAGCATCATGTTCGCTATGAAAATATAACGAAAATCGGTAATCCGCATGAGCTGAAGGACGGTCGACTGTTCTTCGGGATCTTCCTGCGATATCGACTCTTGCTTGACATCCTGAGGTTGATCGTTCGTTTGCGATTCTTCGTCGGTACCTGAGTGCGCCATACCATCAAGTCTCTAACTGAAAAGAAGGAGTCGCCAAAACGTAGTTAAAGAAACCGGACGACTCAAGCTAGAAACAGACTAAGGCTTGGGCGAGTGAAATTACACCTGCCCATTGGTTAATAAGTGGACTGGAATAGAATCTTCGACTAATACGTCTGTAAGTGAGTGACTTTACTTAAGCCAAACAAGCCACGTGAGTTCATCTGGCAGCCACTCGGCAATAATGTCGGGGAAGAAACGATTGAAATGATGTCACCGGAAAATCTCCGATACCTCATTCACAGGAACCTGAAATGACCGAACCACGCCTGATCCCTTACAAAGACTTCTGGCAACCTGGGATTGCGATAGTGATCAAGTGTGTCTATGAGGAGTACGGATTAACGTGGGATCCTGACGATTACCATCGTGATCTCTACACTGTTCAGGAGACATATATAGATTCAGGTGGATTCTTCTCAGCACTTGTGCATAACGATACTGTGATCGGTACCGTCGCCGGGCTTGATAGAGGTGAGGATGGAGAAATTGAACGTCTCTATCTGCTTAGAAGGTACAGAGGGCGAGGTTACGGCCGTCGTATGACCGAGTACTTCCTGAACTGGGCACGAATGAAAGGTCACCGAGGAGCCATCGCGTGGTCAGACAAAAATTTCGCCGACGCCCATCAAATGTACAAGCGGATGGGATTCGCTCTCATAGGCGACCGTGTACTCGACGACCCAGATGAGAGTCCCGAATGGGGATTCAAATTGAACTTAGACCAATCATTATGAGTTCTAATACATCGACCAAGGAAGATGAAGAGTGCCGTAGGTTCAAGTTACGTAATGTTGAAAAAGAAGCCGCCTTTTTCCTTCCTCACTTAAGACCTGGAATCAAGCTGTTAGACGCCGGGTGTGGGCCTGGATCGATCACATTCGGGTTTGCTGAACAGATTTCACCGGGCACGGTAGTCGGCATCGATACCGACCGATCGAGGATAGAAGCGGCCTCGCAACAGATTTGCGATACCGGTGTGGATACCATTTCGTTTCTAGTTGCGGACGTGAATAAACTCCCGTTTGACACTGGTAGTTTCGACGCAGTGTTCGCTAACGGCCTGATCGAACATCTACCAATTGCATACGAAGGCATCTCTGAAATGATGCGTGTTCTGAAGCCTGGCGGGATTATTGGCCTACGAAGCCCCGATTGGGGTGTGGCCCTGATCTATCCAGATAGTGATGGGTTGCGTGACTCGATCGCTTTGCGGAACGAATGGCAACGAAGTAAAGGTGGAAATCCAGAAGCTGGTCGGATGTTACGAGGCCAACTCATTGAAGCAGGATTCGAAAATGTACTCGCTGGTTCCACGGCCGATTCACATGGCACTGATCAAGGAGTGACCGAGGGGCTTTGGTACATGCAGTCTCTTCTCAATCAAACAGAGCTGATAGATTCAGCCGAAGAGAACAATTGGGCTAGCCCCGCCGATATGGATCGAATGCGTCGCGATTGGGAAGCCTGGGCCAAATCACCAGGAGCATTCGCTTCATTCTTCTGGTGTCACGCCATAGGTCGGAAACCGGGATAATAACCCCCCACTGAAAACCTGTTTTATAACAGTTCAAATTCAGCCTGATCGGCAAGATCAGAGAACGGATATAACCAATAGCACCCTCACCTATCATCCTCTTACCACCGTCTGAAGGTAAACGCCACGGAGGAAACGGACCACCTCTAGACATGGACTCGCTATCTTTCCCGTCGCTAAAACGAACACGTGAACGTTTTGCCAACGCGCTCATACGTATCAGTGAACAGCCGATAGTGTCTCGTACGCTTCTGGGGGTGAAAGGTTCTGCACTCGAAAAAGCCCGATTGGAAAATGCGCAGCTAAAGAATGCTCCCACTCTCAAAGCAATCGAGCGGTATACGGGCGTCATGTACGATGCAATCGAACATGAAACACTGGATGTGAATGCCCGTGAAATGTTTGGTCAGTCAGTAATCATCATGTCTGGGCTTTTTGGGATGATTCGCCCGTTCGATATGATCCCTGCTTACAAACTCAAGATGGGGGGCAAGTTGATACGAGGCACCAGTTGTTCCGCCATGTGGAAGAAGCTTCTCACAAGGTCACTTGCTGAGTCATATGATTCCGCTGTCATCTGGGACCTCCTCCCAAATGAACACAGCGCAGCATGGAACCCCTCCGCTGTTGATTACAAAAAACGATTCACCGTAAAGTTTGTCCAACGGTCTGATAAAGGCCAGTTTAAGGTGGTCAGCCACTGGTCTAAACTCCTCAAAGGAGCTCTTATCCGTCACCTAGTTTCAAATGGAGAGGCAGCCGGATCTACCAAATATGCGATCGAACTGGTGGCAGGATTTTCCCATCCAGAAGGTTACGAATTCAGCGCGGAAATGACTTCATCTACAGACAACGTCACAAGTGTGATTTTCGTCAAAGCATAAAATCGCGTCTAACACCACAAGAATCCCATAAAAGCCGGCGATTTAAGATCTATCGAGAATATTCAGCCAGAAGACAGCACGGCCTCTCAGCCTAATTCTATAAAGAAGATTATCTAGGTCTCAGTCATAAAGATGACATCAAGGCCTGTACATTCGATCAAAACAATATCTTCATGTCGGATATACGTGCAGAAAATCTACCGCCGAAAATTAGTTCCCATACATAGCTAACGGTGATACCAGCGGCGGCCCTCAATAAGTCCCCGTATATAACCGACCTGACCAATGTGTTGAAGATTGCCGGTCGCCATTCCAACCATTTCAATCGCGACCGTATTACCTGAATCATCCAGGATGCGATCGTGGTCATCAGCTCCTGGTGAGTCTAAGAATTTCAAGCTTCTCTGATACACGTCGTCGTAATAACCGAGAATCACTTTTGAGTTAGGCGGACGTATGGTGTCTACCTGTTCGGAGGTATGTCCTACTCCGTAGTCGGTCGGATTGGCTGGAAGTTCAAACCTGTCATACCAGCGTTGCTGGATCCAGGTCTGTTGCCCACAGTCCATATCGGACACACGACGGTCCAACCCCCGCGTTAAGTGCCATCCTACCCAAGCTATAGAGTTAGCCTCTGGAGCTGGTCGGTACCAGAGTTGGTCAGGTGTGAGATCTCTGAAAGCCAAACCCATGAACACGTGCACGCGTTCAAGTGCGTTCACTGTGTACTCATTGATCTTCATTCGACCATCTCCAATCCAACATTATCCCCGCAACACTACACAGGTCATAGTGCGCGTTACCCCAGACACATCGTGCACATTTGTCTGATAGATAGCGAGGTCCGCTAGTTCATCTACCTCTACCCTGCAGATGAGATCGTGAGGACCCGTCACGGCGTCGACATTTTGCGTTCCCTTTATGGTAAGCAATGCCTTGATCAGTGTTACCACCTCACTACCTGGCGCGGTGTCGACAAGTTGATACGCGCGAACTGTCATATCTCTCCAAACCACACCCGACCGGCTCCGGGCATTCTAACGTCCTATAGATAATCATCTACGATTTCGGTTTTCTAAGCGTCCCGTATGGAGTGTAACCATACGGGACGCTTAGAGTCGGGGCCAGTTAGAATCTCCAAACTCGGAGTACGCACTGTAGGTTCGGTCTGACTCCAGCAGTCCATACATTAGTAAATCTCTCCCGCTTTAACTCAATGGAGGCATTAAGTGAAAGTCTCAGGACGATTCGGATCCGGCCCTTTATCTAACGTACCCGCCGAGGTGGAGCGAGCAGAACACCTCGGGTATGACGCCATCACCACGTCCGAAACGAAGTATGAAGCAACAACCCGGTGGACTCTAGCGGCGCATGTGAGTAACCGAGCCGAGATTGGCACTTCCATCATCATCGCCTTTCCTCGTAGTCCCTTCGTTATGGCACAAATGGCCTGGGAACTCCAGAAGTCGACCGGAGGCCGCGTCATGATCGGGCTAGGGACCCAGGTTAAAGGGCACAACGAACGTCGTTTCAGCTCTGGACCATGGGAATCGCCTGCCACTCGCATGGAGGAGTATGTCAGGATGATGAGGGCGGTGTGGAACACGTTCCAAACTGGAGCGAAGCCCGAATTTGAAGGCCGCTTCTACAACTTCACGCTTTGCCCTCCTGCATTCAACATGGGACCTATAGACGTCCCTCCACCAAAGATATTCATATCAGCTGTTGGACCCGCCATGACACGGGTTGCAGGTCGTGTTGCTGACGGACTTTTTCTCCACTCATTCACGACCGAAAAATATGTTCGGGAAGTGACACTTCCCGAGCTGGCACGCGGGGCAGAGCAGGCTGGTAGAGATTTGTCAGATATCGAGGTTTCTGGAGGAGGAATGATGGCCATCGGAAAGGATGATGCTGAGATCGAAGAAAAACTCCTCGAACTTCGTCAACCTATCTCTTTTTACGGGTCAACCAGGACCTACTTGAATGTCTTCGACACACATGGGTTGGGAGAACTTGGGTTGATGCTTCATGACATGTCTGTCAAGGGGGAATGGGAAAGAATGGTCGAATCGATACCGATGGATGTGGTTCGTGAGTTCGCAGTCACATCCACCTATGAGAATCTTCCCGATGTTCTCTCAAAGCGAATGGACTATGCTTCAAGGGTGTCGTTTGATGCACCATCAGACACCCCCGAGGATGAGGCTCGACTGGCAGATCTAATCAGCCGAGTCCAGGCGATTTAAACACCCAAATATCTCCACCTGATCCTTCTATCTAGACTCCAGTAACGGATACCCTTTCGGTAGACCATAGGTCATGGCCTAGTATCAATAGGATGATTTATGAGTCTTGATTCCGGTTACGGTAACGTCTCTTATCATCGCCAAAACCTTAAACTTGAAGGAGAGACAAGACCGAAATTTCAGGCCGGATATACCTCGCTCAGAAAGTTAGCAAGCAGTGAGTTAAATACTTCTGCCCGTTCAAAGTAGATTGAATGGCCAGAATTCGCCACTCTTTCGAACTTGGCCCCCGGCGTCATTGCTGCCGCCACTTCAATCATTTCAGGGGGCAGCACAACATCATCCTCACCAGTCACAAACATGGTTGGTGTCTTGTAATTCACCATCTCATCCCGCGTGATACTCACCCTAGGAGTAAAGTTGCTCGGAGGGTTCAATTGCTGAATATTAGAGTAGAGATAGTGAAGTGACGGTTGTTGAAGCGCACAACGCTTGCCGACTGCCGGGTTATAACTTCCGGGCTGTCTCTCGTTCCAGGCTGTACGTAGAACTTCAAGGCGCTTCTGGTTGGTTTTACGGATATCGTCAATTTCAGGTGAGCGCAGATTCCCTGGCGTTGATGCCATGAATAATGCGCGCACACGTCCCGGCTGCTGAAGTGCGACAGGCAAGCAAGTCCACCCACCCATAGATTGGCCTATTAGTGCAACCGAATCGATCTCTAATCGATCCAGTAATTCTGATAACACATCCGACTGATCAGTCGTTTTCACTGCATCACTTCTCCAAGTTGAGCTACCGAAGCCTGGATGGCTGAATGTGATGCAGGAATATCGATCCCTGAACTTTGGAACCTGTTGCCACCATGACATCAGGTTCCCTCCTGCTCCATGAGCGAATATCAGCGCCGGACCTTGACCATCGATCTGGTAGTTCACTGTCGCGCTCGTGAGATGTATCTCAGATATAACTCAGTCCTCCAACCGGTAATTCGTCCAGCGTCAGGACAAATTCCGCTTCTGCCAGGGCCCGTTTGATGTCTCGTGAATCACCACTCTACAAGCAGATTTAAAAAGGCTATGTAATATGTAATCCCGTCCTTACGATGGCTCCAATCGTAATAATCCCCCAGCGTGTATCCCCATTTCTTACGATTGGTTTGAACGTAAAGAGAATGTCGAAAGTGCTTGCTGTATGTGTCTAAACCCATTTCGATCATATTTACGCTGCTTCCAATCGTAAATAAGGAGTCTTAAGACATCGATATTACACAAAGAACCGCGATCAGAAAGGACGTTTTTTAGGAGCATGAGTAGCCAAAGCTACTTCAGCTTTAGAATCGAGATGTTACGGTAAAGCTAGGTTAGCTTCGGTGGATCGACCCCGGAGCAGAGAGTTTTCTTGGAGGAACCCCATGGATGCCTACTGCATGAAGTGTCGAACTATGCGAGAAATGAATTCTGCTGAACAAGTGACTATGAAGAATGGTCGTCCGGCAACAAAGGGCAAGTGTGGCACCTGTACCACTACCCTTTTCAAGATCGGAAAAGCCTCCTAGAGGTCTACCCTGTTTTGACCTTCAAAAGGGGGCGGCAATTTCGTGCCGCCCCCTTTTTTGGATTCTTGCCCCGGTTTAATCAAGTCGCCCATAGTCAGTATCGACAAGGGCGTGGATCCGTTTCAGGACTTCGTCAGGTAACGGTCCTAGTTCCTGAGCCCCGAGCGCCTGATCCAAATGATCCAGTTCAGCCATCCCAACAAGTACCCCGGATACGTTCGGGTTAGATAACGCGTACCTCACAGCAAGTTGCGCCCGCGTACCATGGCTATCGCCAAGTGCTTCCACAAGCATTCTTGTGCTAGATTCGTCCATAGATACATCTGCTCCCGGGGCCACTGGGACCTCCCGCCCATGTCGTACGTCGGTAGCGATTACTCCTGCAGCCAGTACGCGTATGTTCATCACAGCAACTCCGTGCGTTTGGCAAGCGTCAATCAAATTATCGAAGTTATAAGCCTTGGCTCCGGCAGGCACCGCTCGGCCAGCACTGGGATTAAGAATGTTGTAGTACACCTGCGCTGAGTCGAAGCGCTCGCTAGCGATCACCTTGTGTATCGCGGAACTTTCCCCCGTGGCCGTGAACCCTATGTATCTTGTCAGACCTTGATCAACAAGTCTTTGCAAGCCCTCAGCAACACCTGCTCTACCCAATACGTCATCCACCGCAATAGATCCGGGGAACCAACCGCGCGATTCCGAAACACGGTTGTGCAACTGGAACACATCGATACTCGCCCGATTAAGCCGCGTTAGACTCTCGCCAATTGATTGTTCAATCTGGCCAGGTATGTCTCCTTGCTCAGGATCGACGCTGAACTTCGTGGACAGGTAAGGCTGCTCGTCATCGGACAGTTCTTTCAAAAGCCACCCGAGCGCCTCTTCGGATCGACCTTGACCGTAAGAGGCTGCGGTATCTATCCAGTTAATCCCGGCATCAACAGCAGTTCGGATTGCTCTGCGTCGCGTCTCATCGTCAGCGTCGATGATAATCCCGCCAACGGCACCAGCCCCAAACACAATTTCTGATATCTCAAGGCCAGTATTTCCGTATGGTCGATATTTCAATGCGTAGCTCCATTATTGGATTAAGTGACCGGACGACCTTGGCCCTTCAAAAAAGTGCTGGCCGTAAAATTAAGGACGGGTGTACCGAGATAACGCATCCAGATGTTCCTCGTAATCAAACACTGGATTAAAAAGCAAGTGCTCTGCACCGGCGTCAATGAGAGCGTCTAACTGTTCGTAACAGTGTTGTGCGGGTCCCCATATAGACACGCGGGAAGCCATTTCCGCATTTTCGTAATGATGTCCGAACCAGTCCCTGAGTCGATGTTCAGCACGTCCCGCATCATCATCTATTGCTACGTAAACACGCTTTGAGACCGGATAATGCACCGGGTCTCGACCTTCCACTTCCAGAGCTTGGCGAAGTGTCGCGACGCTCGCCTTAAACTCTGAAGCACTGGAAGATCCCGGACCCATCCATCCATCCCCAGATCTTGCGGCTCGCTGAAGTGCTGCATCTGCACGCGCTCCAAACCAGACCGGGGGACGTGGTTTTTGAATAGGTTTCGGTGCCATAGACCCACCAGACAGGCTGTAGAGCTTACCCTCGTACTCAACAGTTTCGTTCTTCCAAAGAGCGTCTATCAAAGCAAGCGCTTCATTGAACCTGAGAACCCTACGTCCTGCCTCGATTCCATAGGCCTTTGCGTCTGCCTGGCTTCCTCCAAGCCCGACTCCAACACTCAGTCTGCCATGGGACAGTACATCAAGTGTTGCAAGGGTCTTCGCCAGTTGTGGTGGACTTCGGAATGGAAGGACCAGTACAGACACTCCGATCCTTACCTCGTTTGTGATTGCGGCCAGGTAGGACATGAGCGCAATTGGTTCAAGACTGACGCTGGGACCAATAATTCGTTCCTGAGTCCACAGACTGTCGTATCCCATCTGCTCCGCACTAAGTGAAATATCACGAATAACGGAAATATCGACTTTCCCATCAGGGAAAACCTGCGGGACTGAAAACCCTACTCCAGAAAATCCTTGATCCATCTGCTCACCCCTTAACGGTGACCTCGCTCAGCGGTTTATCAATTTTGCTTGAAGCCTCCAGCGATGCGATTCCATGTTCTATAAACCTGGAATCTCAGGCTATTCGGCCTTCGAGCCATGGGCGTTAACCATTCTGAACGCTACGGGGCGCAAAAGAGCCCCAATTTCGGAAACAAGCTCGTCGGAGGCGCCACAATCCCGCAATGCACCCTCCATGTGACTTATCCATCTAACTGCACCTTCTTCTGTCACACGAAAAGGAGCATGTCTGCGTCTTAATTGCCACGGTCCAATCGTAGACGTGTAGCGCGGTTCACCACCTAACCATTCTTCGAGAAACAACTTCTGACGCGTGCGTCCAACCACCAGACTCTTTGGAAAGATCGGACGCAGTTCAGGGTCTTCGTCGATCCTATCGTAGAAACGGTCTACGACTTTTTCGATGTTCTCACGACCTCCAAGAGCTTCGAACAAACGAACCCGCGTATCAGGGCCACCGAGTACGGGTCCGTCGATAGATTCCGCATTATTCAAAACCGGTAGCCCCTTAGACATGGAACTAGCTACCTGGATTTCAACCTTTTTGTCGGTACCGCTGGATTGTTCTGCCATCAAGACTGCTCCAACAATCGTAGTAATAGCAAACCTGCCACCGGATGGCTAGATTGCGTATTGCTTGAGCAGGTTTCTAGCGATCACCAGTCGCTGAATTTCAGACGTACCCTCTCCGATGATCATCAAAGGCGCGTCACGATAGTAGCGCTCAAGCGGAAGATCCTTTATGTATCCGTATCCACCATGAATACGCATCGCGTCCATCGTCACCTCAGCACATATTTCAGAAGCGTAAAGTTTTGCCATCCCAGCTTCCAAGTCGATGCGTTCTCCGGTGTCCTTCTTCTTTGCAGCATCGTAGGTCATTAAACGCGCTGCATGAATCTTGGTGGCCATATCGGCAAGCATGTTCTGTATGGTTTGTCGTGTTGCTATTTTTTTACCAAATGTCTCACGTTCTTGAGCGTATTTAATGGCCATTTCAAACGCTCCGGTAGCTACCCCTACCGCGCGAGCTGCGATATTAATTCGACCGGTCTCCAACGCATCCATGACGTGATAGAAACCTTTGCCCTCCTCACCACCTACTAAACGGTCAGCGGAGACTCTATAGTCCTGAAAGATCAACTCAGAAGTGTCCACACCCCGGTAACCAAGTTTGTTGAGATCGCGGCCGGCTGTGAAACCTGGGCCTTTTTCTGCAATGAAAGCGCTGATCCCGCGATGCTGTGGGTCTGCTGTCGGGTCTGTCTTCGCAAGCAATAAGAACACGTCGCCGTTCCGCCCGTTGGTAATGAACAACTTGTTTCCGTTCACAACGTATTCTTCACCGTCCCTTTCCGCCGTCGTCTGCATGCTTGCCACATCACTTCCTCCGCCCGGTTCTGAGAGAGCAAGTCCCCCACGTTTTTCTCCAGCAGCGAGTTTTGGCAACCACTCCTGCTTCTGCACTTCAGACCCGTAGTTATTGATTGCTGCCGTAAGAATCGAGTGTGTCCCGATCGGCGCAGTGATCGACATCCATCCCTTGCAGAGCTCCTCAAACACCATCGCGTAGGTGGTGTAATCCAGCCCAAGACCTCCATACTCTTCCGGAATCGTTATACCGAACAGTCCCATCTCAGCCATTTGCTCGACGAGTTCGGTGGGATAAGTGTCATTTTCATCATGTTCTGACGCTTGGGGCACCACGTCCTTCTGGACGAATTCTCGGACTGTGGAAACTATTTGACGACGGGCTTCTTCAAGTTCGGTGGGGTTCATTTCTGGTCCTGTTGATACTGTATTCATGCCTAAGGTATTTATACCCCGAATTGTGCGGCTCAAAATGATCTCGGGCAAGGCTTGGGACATTCCGATCAGGGAGGGTTGTGAGAATTAAAGTATCTTGGCCGTATAGAATCCTGTCCTATGATTGACATGGATCGGCTTATGGGCGAATTCGAAAACGGGACATTGCTGCGACCTTCAGTCGATATCCCCAACTCTGTAGATCTCTCTCGAGCCATGGCACGCATGTGCGGGCATCAACGACAACGAGCTGACTCGGGATCAGAAATCGAAATAGCTGATCTTATTGGTCCGGCGGAGCATTTCGTGTTCGTTATTGTTGATGGACTCGGGATGTCAATCCTCGAGACACTTCCAGAGGAGGCATTCCTGCGGCGTAACTTAGTATGTGAGTTACGATCGGTTTTCCCATCCACTACATCTGCGGCGCTTACCACCTTAGCGACTGGAACGTGGCCTGTTAATCATGCTGTTATTGGATGGTGGACCCACTTCCCAGAAATTCCCGGGCCAGCCACCGTTTTGCCCTTCATAGACCGCGTCACGGGAACCCCCCTTGGCAAACAAGGCATCAATGCAGAAATGGTTTTCCCGATTCCTTCACAGGTTTCGTCGTTTGATAGAAGCGCCATTGGAATTCTCCCCAAAAACCTTATAGGCAGCGTCTACTCCGGTTACTCGCTGGGCAGGTCGATCCGAAGGGGCTACGGTACAGTCGCGGAAGGGATAGATATCACCCTTTCACGGCTCGAATCTACCACCCGGCCATCCTATACGTACCTTTACTTCCCGCAGGTCGATTCAGCAGCCCACATGACAGGTGTCCACAGTGAGGCAACCCAAGCAGCCCTGCGCGACGTAAATCACGGGTTAGAACGCCTAGCGCGAGACATGCGGAACGGAACGAAAATTGTTGTTACCGCAGATCACGGACACTTAGATGCAGCTCCGCGCGAACCATTGCTCATTCAGCAGGAGGATGAAATCGGGAGCATGTTGAGTTGCCCTCCCTCTGGAGATGCCCGAGTCAATTATTACCACGTTCGTGAAGACTCGAAGGAACGCTTCCCGAGTGTTTACAGAGAAATAATGCCGAGCAACGTGCTATTCCTGACTCCAGATGAGGTTCAGAAACTTCAACTTCTAGGTCCCGGTGAGATCCCTACAGTCACGAGGGAGCGTATGGGTGACTACATGGCCATCTGCACTGATTCTGCAATATTTGCCTGGGCAGGAGCGGGGACTGGCGGCCCTGACCTGTCTCGACTCGTCTCACACCACTCCGGGTTATCTCCAGATGAGGTTCTGATTCCATTGATCGTCGCGAGCTAACCGACTGTAGAGCGTCAAGACCAGTGTTGATCCGGTACAAAGGGAGCAAATTCACCACCCTTACCTATACAAAAGTCGTTGCAAAGCTGAAGAATCAATGTGGACCCTCCCCCTACTCTTGACCTGTGAGAAAACTAGCACCAGATCCACATCTAACAGGTAACAAACCTGAACTCGAGGGTCCAGAATATTTGTTCTAGGCTTCTGATGCCACAGGAGCGTGGCCATCAAATTTCACTTGCCAACCCCGGGGCGATTCGCCAGCCGTGCTACGCGCCGTTATGCTCCAGTGCACTTACACAACCAGGGCAAGTATTGAACGCACCCGCCAACCTGATATCAAGTAAGTTTCCAGGGGACGTATGACTGACGCACAGGCCGCAAAAAGCGCGAACACAGCCACCCGAGAACATTTCATCGCCACAGTGGCCCGACTTGCGGCCGAAGTCTACGACTTCCATGAACGTTGGGCCTTAGAGTCGAAGACGCCGTTAGAGACGATTGTCCAGCGAACACCTATGTTGGATGAAGAGATTCGTGAGTTGAAGGATGAGATCGAACGACCGGCTACGGAATTTGACGAGGGGGCGATGGCGGAAGAAGCAGCGGATGTGCTGTTCGTTGCGCTCGGCCATATGGAGCAACTTGGTGCCGTCGGGCTCTCCGGCATGGAAGCCGTCACGGCCAAGAATATTTCCAAGACCAGCAAGTCCCACTACAAGCATCCACTTACCGGTAAGGTAACGCGCATTGGTCGAAAAGATGTCCCTCAATTCGAGGACGGTACCTCTTCATGACGATGCCGTCAGGTCTCCGTCTTAATTACCCGAGTCGGGAGTCGGGACCCCAGTACTTGTGTGCATCATCCCGCTGCTCACCTTTATCTCAGTAGTATCCTTTTGCAACGAGCCGAAAAAACCCACCAGAAAATCAACTTCCATGCAGGCCCCGGAGTCACCAATGAAGATCACCAAGATCACCCCGTTTTTAGTAGGAAACGAAACCCGGAGTGGCGCCAATCTATCTCTTGGGTGGAACTGGCTTTTCGTCAAAATCGAAACTGACGAAGGCATCATCGGATGGGGCGAGAGCGGAATACAGGCGCGCGGAAGTGGTCCCGCAATGGTTCAAGCCGTCAGGCTAGCCTCTGAAGCGCTCATCGGAGAAAACGCAGCAGATATTGAGCGACTCTGGCACAAAATATACAGGAGCTTTAGCTATCTCGGGTCACGTGGATTTGGTACCAGCCTAGTTGCCGGTTTCGATACCGCATTGTGGGACATTAAGGGCAAAGCAGCGAACATGCCGGTCTACGATCTTCTCGGCGGCCGCTTCCGGGACCCGGTGCGTCTCTACTGCAACGTATGGTTCCAGGGCTGCGAGACACCTGAGGATTACGCTACTGCCGCCCAGAAGAACCTGTTGGACCTTGGCCATGAGGCCTGTAAACTCGACCCGTTCAAGGAAATGCTGCCCTATCACACCATGTACCAGGACGGACAGATCAGCGAGGCTGGAGAGCAGCAGGGATACGACATTGTTGCCGCGGTTCGTGAGGTCGTCGGACCGAAGTTCGAAATCCTGATCGACGCACACGGCCACTACAACGTCCCTACAGCCATCCGGCTCGCCAACAACCTGTTTGAGCAGTCGAACATCGGTTGGTTCGAGGAGCCACTACCACCGGAAGGCACCAAGGCTCTGAAGCAGGTTCGAGAAAAGACAAATGCACCGATCTGTATCGGGGAACGACTGTTCACTCGCTGGGATTTCCAGCAGGTTTTTGAGAATGGGCTGGCTGATTACGTGATGCCAGACACCATCTGGACCGGCGGCATATCAGAGGTCAAGAAGATCGCCACTATGGCCGAGACTTACTTCGTCCCGATTTCGCCACACGTGGTTCCAGGTGGACCGCTGGAGATCATAGCCGCGGCCCATGTCATGAGCACTGTCCCCAACTTCTACCGGCTTGAGCACGCGCAATCGCTTATCCCTGCGCACAATGAACTTCTGCAGGAACCATACATTATCAAGGATGGCGCAATTCATCTAAACGATAAGCCAGGCTTGGGTTTCGAGCTGGATGAGGACAAAGTTAAGGCGGCGTCGATCAACCACTAGGCGATTATCACAGCACTTCTGAACTACCCAGCAAAGGTTATGGATGAGTAAACCAAACATCATATTGATTAATTGCGATGATCTTGGATACGGTGACCTCGGCGTCTATGGATCAACCATTAATAAAACGCCGGCGATCGATCAAATGGCGGCGGAAGGGATGCGTTTCACTGACTTCTACGTGGCATCCCCGGTATGCTCACCTTCTCGTGGGGCTCTTCTCACAGGATGCTACCCACCCCGGATAAGTTTTGGCGACTTCGAGGGTAACTGGGTACTCATGCCCGGTCAGGCAGTTGGACTTAACCCGGAAGAGACGACCATCGCGGGAGCGCTCAAGGACGTTGGTTATACGACGAAAATCATCGGCAAGTGGCACGTGGGAGACCAGAAAGAATTTCTACCACCTGAACACGGTTTCGACAGTTACTTTGGCCTCCCGTACAGCAATGACATGGGTCGCCAGGTAGATGACCCGGGCACTACGGACCCGGAGCGGATAGAGAGACTCAGAGCACGCCCGCCCTTACCACTTATCCGAAACAACAAGGTGGTTCAGGAGCAGCCTGATTTACGCGCCCTGACAGAACGATACGCTGAAGAAGCAGTGAGCTTTATACGCGACCACAAAGAGGGTCCATTCTTCCTCTACTTCGCGCACATGTATGTACACCTGCCACTGTACGCGCCCGAAAACCTAATGACAGCGTCGGAAAACGGCGACTACGGTGCATGCGTGGCAGGGGTCGACTGGGTAACCAAGGTTTTACTTCACGAACTGAAGAATCAGGGTATCGAAGAGGAAACGTTAGTCATCTTTACTAGTGACAACGGCTCACGCATGCAGGATCAGGGTGGAAGCAACGGCGATCTACGTGGCATTAAGGGCACGACATGGGAGGGAGGCCTGAGGGTGCCTTGCATCATGCGTTGGCCCGGAAAGATCCCTGCAGGTGAAGTCCGAAAGGAAATCACAGCGTCGATCGACTTTTTCCCGACCCTCGTCGGAATTGCCGGGGCAGAGATGCCCGAAGACAGGATCATAGACGGGACAGATATCTCATCCTTGATGTTCACGTCAGGTAACGTCAAAGCTCCAAGGGACGAATTTTTCTACTATATGGGGAATCGGCTGGAGGCCGTTCGAAAGGGCAAATGGAAGTTACATGTATCACGTGAGCTGCGTCCGAACCAACGGACTGGCGTGATCACTCAAGAACAAGTTGACGCCGCCTCCAACACAATCCCCGGCCTGTACGATCTCGAATCTGACATTGGAGAAACAACCAATGTCTATGACAGCCATCCAAAAGTTGTGGCCGAGTTATCGGCGCTAGCAGCGTCATGCCGTCAAGACATCGGGGACGAAGCTGAGGGAGTGGTAGGGAGAAACGTCCGATCAGCCGGACATGTCGATAATCCCGATACACTCACACATTACGACCCAGAACACCCGTATATCTACGCAGAGTACGATAAACACGAACGAGGTTGACGAGACTCCCGCCACCAGGCCGTGCAACGGTAGTGCTTCGCCCGACCCGCCACCGATATGCTGAGAAACGTTTACTTACCGATTCTTTAGACCTTCACCAACTTCTGCATCGACCGTAATTCTTCGGTAACGTTCCATCCGCTTCCGTAGTCGCTGTGTGACACCTCGGCGACGTAGATGTTGCCTTCGGAATCGACGGTGATTCCGTGAGGCGAGAAAAAGCGGCCAGTCTGGGAACCATAAGGTTCAGTGCCTACCCGAGACAGAATCTTGCCAGACGTGTCCATTACGGTGACGCGCGGCCCTAGGTCCGTCCCGGTGTCGTTGCTAGCTATTCCCGCAAAGTACTCTCCGATATAAACGAGGTCCTTTTTACCGCTGGTATCTATGTAGATACAGGCAGCGCGGGACATGTTCACCCACTGCGTCTCGAACTTTCCATCTGGGCTGAACACCTGGATACGATGATTCTCACGATCGGCGATATAGACCATACCCTCGGAGTCGGTTTCGACGTTGTGGACAATGTTGAACTGTCCCTCACCAGTACCGGATTCACCCCATGAGAACAGATGACTGCCGTCTGCAGAGTACTTGTGCACCCGGGCATTTGAGTATCCGTCCGCAACGTAAAACTCGCCGGTCTTCTTGTCGACAGCAACGTGAGTCGGAACACTGAACGGCTGCCCACTCATCTTTGGTGCAGGATTATTGGCGTCACCGAGGGTCATTAGTTTTTCACCCGAGGGTGTGAACTTCTTGACCGTGCTGTCACCATTATCCACACACCATAAATTGCCATCGGGGGAAACTGTCACACCATGTGGATTGCTGAACTCACCCTGGCCCCAACTGTCTACCATGTTGCCATCGGTATCAAATACGATCATCGGAGCCGTACCGCGATTGAAGACGTAAATCCTATCATTCGAATCGGCCGCCACCGACGTAGCTTCCCGATAGTTCCAACCTTCCGGGAGTGTGCCCCAGCTTCGTCCGCTAACTTCATACTTGAAGTCTCCCTCACCTAGTGTCACAGGGCCGGAAGGACCGTCCCCAGCCCGATGTTCATCCTGAGGTAGCCCTGATTCCAATTGTTCGACTTCGTTTGCCATTGAATCAACCTCTGATTTGTTTGAGGGATAGAAATTAAGTGTACGGCTCAGCCATCGATCTCACCCGCAGGTGGTGATAGTAGCGTGTCGTGGCCAATGCGGGAATAGGTACGCGTAAATTCCTACCTTTATGTAATTCCAATTAGTTTGTGACCAGAATCGTATTACTAGGCCATCCCGATTTGTCGTCTGAGGCCTACATTGTCTCTTTGGATCCATTCTTCAGCTATCTTTCCCGATTCAATGCGCGAAAGTGCCATCCCCATATTTGTAATCTTGGATCCGGTAGGAGCCACTCCCATCCAATGGCCTTTATGAGTCCCAGTCATAGTCCAGCGTCGAGTCACATATATCCCGTCAGCAGCCGGGTAGGTAGAAAAGGCAAAGTGGAGGTCTGGAAGTGCATTTCTCAGTTCACTGATCTGTACGATGACCGCATCAGTCCCAACGATATCGTGGTCGAGCAGCGGATCGTGGCGTAAGTGGTCGGATGTTAAAAGATCATTTACCGTTTTTAACTGACCTAGATTCCATACCTCGTCAACATATCGCCGAATCAATGTTTCAGCTGACTCTGGAGTCATATCCATATAAGCCTCTCTGCTAGGGCATCCCCGGTATACGCGATCCCGGCGTTTTCGCCCGAACCCAGTACACCGATGTCCGACAGGTCAAATAAAGTGTCTTGAAATCCCTTCCTCCCCAGGCGACGTTTGCCGGAAGTTCTGGAGTCTCAATTACACCAAGTAACTCTCCCGATGGTTCCCATACCCAACAACCGCCCGGTCCCGTGCCGAACACCCTCCCGACGCTATCAGTCTTCAACCCATCCGGAACACCACCACGTTCATCGATCGGACGTTCAACCCCAGAGTGGTTAGTGAATGTGCGGCCCTCGCCCGATTTTCCTGGAATGTACGGCATTTCAGCAAACATTCGACCATTTGACAGCAAACCATCTGATGCAACTTCGTAAACATACATATGGGGGTCTGGTCGGGTATTGGAGACGTAAAGCAAAGACTCATCAGGCGAAAAAGCAAGGCCATTAGGATGGTTCATTTCCGTTGCAGCTTGATGAAGCAAACCATCCGAGTCGATCCTGAAAATACTTGAGGTTCCAATGAGCCGATCTTCTGGTGCCATCAGGAACTGCGGGTCGGTGAAGTAAAGAGAGCCATCACTTCTGCCGACAACATCGTTACTACGATTGAGCCTCACACCGTTGTAAGCGGAAGCGATAGCCGTCCATGACCCGTCATGCTCGCGACGCACCACTCGGTGCAAATCCTGCTCGCACCACACCACTCTTCCCTGCAAATCATAGGTTGCACCGTTTGCACCGCCATCATCCATCCTCACAACCGTCTTTTCACCTGTCCTAGCATCAATCAGATAGTGAGTAGACGTATCCACATCTGAGATATAAATGGCACCAAATGGATGCTCCATCGTCGATGGTTCCCAGAGCGGGCCTTCCGTGAACTGGAAACCGGTTGCGAGCAGCTGTGGATCGCCATGTTCAAGAACGTTATCTAAATTATTGGGAATACTCACCATGGTTTCCTAATGCAGAATTAGCGACCCCTGCGATCTGCCATATCGGCACTGGTCCAAATCAATTCCTATTCAACGTACCTTGCAAGAAAATAAACAACCCGTCAGCGCGTTAACACCTGCTAAAAATACCGTTCAGGAGCCATTGTCTCGATCGACAACTCCCATCCAATACCTTCGATTAACCCCTCGATGGCTTCTTGCCGGTTTTTTCCTCATACAACTTCCAAGTGTTCTCGTTGAACGGATAGTAGCGCCCAGGTGGTCCGGGATCGCGTTCGAGCTCGGCTTTCACAACCTCTTCAACTTCTTCCCGCTCTCTAGCTATACGAATCACGTCCTCAACGGTCTCGTGCGGAACTACGACTACGCCATCTTCATCTCCTACGATCGCGTCGCCCGGACGGACCAACACCCCACCACAGTTGATGGTGTCGTTCACACCCCATGGAACCATGACTGCCGGACCCTGCTTGGCGGTGGTGCTATGCGAGTACACCGGGTATCCGTAGCCTTTAAGAATAGTGGAATCTCGGACAGAACCGTCCGTAACCAATCCTCCAACATTAAGTTGCTTCAAGCGGAGGAATTTAATATCACCACCAATCGACTCCCACGGTCCAACGGCCGAGGCCACAAGCACTTCACCCGGCCCACACTTTTCAAATGCGACGTACTCCGGCGAGACCAGCCCTTTCGGCATATCGTCCCAAATATCGTTTCGCCACGGGACAAAACGAAGCGTGACCGCTCTGCCCGACATCTTCATATTTGGATGGAGTGGCCTGGCTCCATGGATGTAGGACGGCGGCCACTTCATCACCCACAGAGCGTCTATAAGTGTGGGGGTCGGAATAGTTTTCAAGATCCCCAAAGTTTCGTCGGAAATCGGGGGCAGATGGTCCGCCATTCTTGACTCCTGTTTGTGATCTATAGCGTTTTCTGGTTGATTTATTTGAGATATTGAACTGTGAGTGTTTTGGGTACGTATCGACAACTCACAGAGCGTCGGAATCTCCCGTCTTCACTGTGTTATTGGGTGACAGTACCATTTCGGAACTTCCAGAGGGATGTTACTAGGGCAGCAGATGCAGAAACCGGGACGTTAAGTGACCGACCCTCTCTTACCACCATCCCGAGTAAGTGCTCGATCTCGAGCTGGTTTCCAGCCTTGAAATCACCCTGCAATGAAGCCTGCGCATCGGCCGCTTCTGCAATACCAGCATGCAGTTTTTCATCCACCACATCGGACGCCAGGTTTATACCTTTGGCTCGAGCCACTCGTTCAACATCTTCCATTACCGATCTCACCGTGTACTCTCCCCATGGACATTCGAGTACTTCTACCAACGAGGACCGTGATGCTGTCATCACGGTACCAATCGGCCCGACGTTTACCAACTTGGTCCACAGAGTGACCGCGATATCATCACCGATATCAGGTTGAATACCCTCCTTGTTCAAGAGGTTGAAGACCATTTCTGTGCGGGAAGTCCTAGATCCGTCTTGTTCCCCAAACGCTATGCGCGCAGTGGAACCAGACTGGCGAATC
This sequence comes from Dehalococcoidia bacterium, assembly GCA_046583495.1. Taxonomy (GTDB): domain Bacteria; phylum Chloroflexota; class Dehalococcoidia; order Lucifugimonadales; family Lucifugimonadaceae. The sequence goes on along the minus strand of JAYGCF010000063.1, from coordinate 11,921 downwards.
ACACCTGGTTCTGGTCGGCCCGTCTCAATGTAAGTAGCACCAGCGAGGACGTGGTCCCAACCGTAGACAGCGGCTATTTGATCAGCACTATCAACACCGTTCTGGACCGTCAAGATCGTTGTGCCACTCTTTAACAAGGGCTTTATCAGCGGAAGTGCGACCGCATTATGGAACAACTTCACCGTGTACAGAACAAAATCTACCGGCCCGATTTCGTTTGGGTCTGAGGTTATCTGCGGGTGAACCTTGAAATCACCCCAGTTGGTGCGGAGTTGCAAACCCTTAGACTTGATGGCGTCAAAATATGGACCCGAACGCGCTACCAACGACACTTCTTCCCCATGGCGAGCAAGTACACCGCCGTAGTACCCCCCGACCGAACCCGGTCCAATTACCGCTACTTTCATTCGGTTGATCCTGCCATTTCTTATTATTCTCCAAGCACTGTGACCTGTGAGACTCACCATGTCGGTGAGCAAGTGATTTGCGGGCTGTAACAATAGCGCACGACGCACAAAAAGTACGGACCGCGTTGATGTAGATACGTCAGCGTAAAATTACATCTCCGTTTTATGAGTTCACCTCTTCTCCCAATACATGTTCAGGATTTCTATATGCCGGAAAATACATTCACTCGCATGGATGATCGCGCCACAGACCAACCTCGTCCCATATCTATTGAGACCGGATTCCAACCACACGCAGAAGGATCCGTACTCATAAGGGCAGGTGAAACTCACGTCATATGTTCGGCTTCCGTAGATGAGTCAGTGCCACGATGGATGCGAGGGTCCGGACGCGGTTGGGTCACAGCGGAGTACGGGATGCTTCCGCGCGCCACAAACACGAGATCACGTCGGGAAGCTGCTGCAGGGCGACAAGGAGGGCGAACGCAGGAAATCCAACGCCTGATCGGGCGGTCTCTTCGTGGTGTGGTGAACTTAGACGCACTTGGTGAACGTTCAATAACTCTGGACTGCGACGTTGTCCGTGCCGACGGAGGGACACGCACGGCCGCCATAACGGGTAGTTACGTAGCCTTAAGTCTTGCATTACAAGGATTATTAACAAGAGGGGTGATCGAACAGGACCCTTTGATAAATTCTGTGGGTGCAATCAGCGTGGGCATAATCGGTGGAACCCCAATGTTAGACCTATGCTATCAAGAAGACTCAGAGGCAGAGACAGACATGAATGTAGTGATGACAGGATCAGGAAAGTTCATTGAAGTACAGGCAACCGCAGAAGGTATCCCGTTCGACCGAGAGGAGTTGAACGAACTACTTGGACTTGCTGAAATCGGAATACGGTATGCCATGGATAAGCAAGCCTCAGCATTAAAATAATCGCCTGATGATAGGACCTTAAACCCATTAGCAAAATTGGTCCGTTCAAGTGCACAAACCCCGGAGTTATCGCGAGCGAAAGCGAGTACTTGTCACATGAAATCGGTTACAGACGTCCACGCCAGAGAAATTCTAGACTCACGGGGCAACCCAACCGTCTACGGCGAGATAACTCTCTCCGACGGTACCGTCGCGGGAGCTGCGGTCCCGTCTGGAGCTAGCACAGGGATTAGGGAAGCTCTCGAACTCAGGGACGGGGACCCAGATCGTTACATGAAGAAAGGTGTCCTTAAGGCAGTAACTAATGCGAACGGGCCCTTGCGGGACTCCATACTCGGACTCCCAATTTCGGATCAGTCGGGCATTGATCAAGCGATGATCGACGCCGATGGAACCACCAATAAAGAGAAGTACGGGGCCAATGCTCTTCTGGGTATATCACTCGCTGTCCTCGCAGCCTCGGCCAAGAGCGCCGGAATTCCACTGTACCGGCGTATCGCTGAACTCTCAGGAACGGACGACGCGACCGAGCTTCCCACGCCAATGTTTAACCTTCTGAATGGAGGAGCACACGCCACCGGTTCAACCGATTTCCAGGAATTCATGGTTATGCCAGCAGGATTCGACTCTTACCCAGAGGCCTTGCGGGCGGCGGTCGAAATCTACCACACCCTCCGTACGCGTCTTGAAGCGGAAAACTATCAAACCTCGGTCGGCGACGAGGGCGGTTTCGCCCCTGCAGGATTCAATACACGACAGGCGTTGTCATACCTCGTGGATGCTATAGAGGGAGCTGGGTATCGCGCTGGAATCGATGTTTTCCTCGCACTAGACCCCGCTTCTAGCGAGTTTGGTCCTGAGCCTGTGTCTGGCGGGCCGTACCAGTACAACCTCAGTCGAGAAGGACGAGTTCTATCCACATCGGATATGGTGGAAGAATACGAATCACTGGTAAACGCGTTCCCAATCGCTAGCATTGAGGATGGTCTTTCTGAAGGCGACTGGGATGGCTGGGTTCAACTCAATGCTCGAATCGGCGATAGGGTCCAACTCGTTGGCGACGACTTGCTTGTCACGCAGCAACGGTATGTGGAGCAGGCCATAAATATGCACGCTGCCAACGCGGTACTGGTCAAGGTAAACCAGGTAGGAACGGTGAGTGAAACCTTGGAAACCATCTCCACCGCCCGGGACGCAGGTTGGGGAATCGTTGTCAGCCACCGATCTGGGGAGACTGAGGACACGACCATTGCTGATCTTGTTGTCGGGACCCGATCTGGGCAATTGAAGGCCGGTGCACCCGCACGAAGTGATCGTGTTGCAAAGTACAACCGGCTTCTCATGATCAATGACGAACTGGGCGATGTTGCACACTATGCGGGTCGGCGGTCGTTCAGGTAAATCGATTTTGTTCGGAGCTTCATCAAACTGATAGAAGCAACCGTACTTAGCCAGGAGTAAAATACGGTTCCCCACCAACCGTAATAATTTCTATTTACCGAAGTTAATTCATCGGTTCAGGCCGCACATCCGCCCGGCAAGTGCACGTATGGAGACGCCCAATGGCAGACAAGACCAAGGTAGGCATCAACGGATTCGGCCGCATCGGACGACAGGTTCTCCGGGCAATAAGAGAACGAGTATCGGAGACCGTAGAGGTCGTGGCGGTTAACGGACTAACCGATTCTGAAACCAACGCCCATCTGTTCAAATACGACTCCAGTTACGGTCCTTACGCAGGAACCGTGGAGGTTAAGAACGGCGACCTGGTGATAGACGGCGATCGGATACAAGTAATGAGGGAACGGTCTCCCTCAGATCTACCGTGGGCCGATGTCGGTGTAGACATCGTTGTGGAGTCTACGGGTCACTTCACCAAAGCGGAACAGGCAGCTGGACACATGCAGGGAGGTGCTAAGAAGGTGATCATTTCCGCACCGGCATCAGGGGAAGACCTTACGTTAGTTCTTGGCGTGAACGATGATCAGTACGACGCATCAAGCCACGCGATTCTATCCAACGCATCCTGTACAACAAATTGCGTCGCACCGATGGCAAAAGTACTGCATGAAAGTTTTGGTATAGAGCAGGCGCTAATGTCTACGATCCACGCATATACCACTGATCAGAACATTCAAGACGGGGTACACAATGATCTACGTCGGGCGAGGGCAGCCGCAGTTAGCATCATTCCGACGACTACCGGTGCTGCTCGTGCCGTAACCGTGGTGATCCCTGAGTTGAAAGGCAAAATCGATGGGATGGCATACCGGGTACCTACGCCGTCAGTCTCTGTAACTGACCTAACCGCGACACTCGAAACCTCGGCCAGTGCAGAGGACGTAAACGAGGCCTACAAGCAGGCCTCGCTGAACGGATCGCTACATGGTTTGCTCGGCTATTCCATGGAGCCTCTTGTGTCTATCGACTACAAGGGCAACCCAAATTCAGTGACCATCGACGCACTGTCCACCTCCTCTATTAATGACAATATGGTGAAGGTGGTTGGCTGGTATGACAATGAGTGGGGTTACTCCTGCCGGACGGCAGACCTGGCCGGATTCGTTGCGGAAAAGGGACTGTAATGGTCTTTTCCCGACGCATTTATCACCTATAGACAGACATAGTTTCCCGCCTGTCCGATTACAGTCACTCTTTACTTTGATCTATCCTCAAGCTGACCTCAGGCGTACAATCCGTCAATGCTCAAATGAGTTCCCGCGCGGGTTCGGTGTCGCGCGGCTTTTGCCTCCCACCAGCTAATGTTTGGTGGTGGCCAGTAAATGGAGAAAAAGCCGATGGCTACGTCAACCAACGGAACTGCAACTACATACATAGACCGGGTACGAGAACCTAGATGGCTAAACAGTGAGGATGCCGAGGTCGGTAGTTACGCAGTTAAGTCCGGTCTGGCCCAAATGCTCAAGGGCGGTGTGATCATGGACGTGGTAACTGCTGAGCAGGCGAAGATAGCCGAAGATGCTGGAGCTGTGGCTGTCATGGCCCTAGAGCGAGTGCCAGCCGACATCAGGGCTGACGGTGGCGTAGCACGCATGTCGGACCCCAACATGATTGAGGATATCCTTAAGGCCACTACCATCCCTGTAATGGCCAAGTCCCGAATCGGTCATTTCGTAGAGGCGCAGGTCCTCCAGGCACTGGGCGTGGACTTCTGCGATGAGTCGGAAGTCCTTACCCCCGCCGATCACGAGTTCCACTCCAACAAATGGGAATTCAAAATGCCGTTCGTATGCGGCTGCACCAATCTTGGAGAAGCACTCCGCCGCATCGGTGAGGGTGCTTCGATGATACGCACCAAAGGTGAAGCCGGAACAGGTGATGTTGTTGAAGCGGTCACGCATGCGAGGTCTGTTCTAGGAGAAATTCGACGGCTACAGGAAGTCCCAGAGATGGAACTCATGACTGCCGCCAAGAACCTTGGTGCACCTTATGATCTCGTCCTATACGTTCACAAGAACGGTCGGCTTCCGGTCGTTAACTTCGCTGCTGGCGGGATCGCCACACCAGCCGACGCTGCGCTGATGATGCAGATTGGGGTTGACGGCGTATTCGTCGGATCTGGAATTTTTAAATCTGGTAATCCTGCCCAGCGGGCCGACGCTATCGTTCAGGCGACCACACATTTCGACAATCCCGACATCATAGCGAATGTCTCGCGTGATCTGGGTGAGGCCATGGTGGGAATTAGCACCCGTGAACTACCAGAGTCCGAGCAACTCGCCAAGCGCGGCTGGTAAGTACCATTGCAGGTCAATATAGGTGTCCTGGCCCTCCAGGGTGATTTTCAAGAACACCGTGCCATGCTCGAAATGCTGGGGGTGAATGTTAGTGAAGTCCGTTTGCCGCATCAGCTAGATGGTCTTGACGGGCTCGTCATACCAGGTGGCGAAAGTACGGCAATTGTGAAACTTGCCAATCGGTATGACTTCCCGGACGCGCTCCGCCTGTTCATTGATAACGGCGGAGCCGTATGGGGTACCTGTGCTGGAATGATAGTGATGGCCAGCAAACTCGTAGAAGAGGAGCCTGAACCGTTCTCCCTTATGGACATCACGGTGTCCCGTAATTCCTTTGGAAGACAGGTAGACAGCTTCGAGACAGATATTCTTGTTAAGGGCGTCTCTGGTGGACCTGTACACGCCGTATTTATTCGAGCACCCTCCGTTAAGGAACAAGGGGCAGGTGTGGAGTGCATAGCGACGCTATCCGATGGCACACCTGTCGCAGTGCGCAGCGGTAAACTTATGGCAACTTCGTTTCATCCTGAGTTAACACCCGACACGAGAATTCATGAACTTTTCCTCCAGCTGGCATCTGGAGAACTTTCACCGGCCTGATCCCATCATTGAGGTAGATTCCTCATGCCATGGCGGGCTGGTGATGTCTTGATAGCGGATGATCAGATTCCTGAGACCAAGTGACCTAGCCCGGCTACTCTTGCTCCGCCCTGCGGGAGGAGAGACGCGTGCGTTCACGCTAGATAGTGCTGCACATCCATCATCCCGTGAATACCGACCACACTGGTACTTCGCTCGGTCACTCATGCTAAAGGGACGACGAGATGGTTGGATTGCTTTTGGTGAATCCGGCGTTTCTGGGATCATGCGTATACGGCGCCGCAACGGTCCTTCAGTTTGGGAGATCAGTGAATTATTTATGGCACCTGGTTCGCGCCCGGAAATCGATGGAGCAGAGATGCTCGGCGATCTATCAGAGGTCGCTGCCACTGCAGGTGTTCAGCGCGTGTTCCTCAGGATAGAAGATGGAAGCCCAATGGCCACGGCAGCGCGTCATGCGGGGTACAAACTGCAAACACGTGAAACTCTTTACCGCCGGCCACAAGATTTACGCGGCCAGGATCAAGTGGCGCATTATCCCGGAGAATCTGGCTGGCGAACTGTCCGGAAGGACGATCTCCAACAGGTCTTCCGTTTGTACGGAATCTCCACTCCACTATCCGTAAGAGAAACGGCTGGAATGACATTGTCAGAGTGGCGGGACGCTCTAGAACCACTGCCCCACTCTATCCGTAATCCTATTACAAGTGGCAGACAGGCTAGAAGTTCTACCTCAGGCGAAATGCTTCTGGAGAACAAAAACGGTCCCGTTGCCTGGATTCGTTACTCGGACGAAAGTAGTGAACGTCTATTCACATTAGTGGTGGAGCCTGAAGCCGATATCGATCTCGACGAAGTCGTAAATGGTGTTCTAGCTGGTGGATACGGCATGCAAGCAACGATGCTGGTCCCACTGTACGCGCGACGTATTGCTATGGCTTTGCAAGACGCCGAGTTCGTTCCAGGGTCTGATTACGAGTTATTTACCCGTCAGACGGCGGAAAGGGCTAAAATCCCTCGTAATGTCATGGTCGCAGCCGGTGGCTGATAATGGAGAACGAAATCTGACATACCTACACGACGAACCGCTTGTAACTGATGATCTCCAGGCGCTTATAAACGCACTTCCCGAACGAATTCAGAGCGCACTGGATAAACATCCCCGCTCCAGTGAACTGTTGGAGGTCGTAATGGACCTCGGACGTAACCCGGAAGGACGCTTCCCGGGAGAGTCTCTTCAGTTAAGTGATCACGAGGTCACCGAGGGTGACCTTCAATGGGTGGTCGAACGGATTGGCGAGTTTGGGGACGATAATCGAGCTGGCATAGAACGCACACTTCACCGGATTTCCGTAATCCGAAATCGCGGTGGACGCCCTGTGGGTGTGACTTGTCGTGTCGGGCGGGCCGTGTTTGGTACAGGAAAGATCATTGACGACCTCGTTCGAACTGGACAGAGCGTACTGTTACTCGGACGACCGGGGGTTGGAAAAACGACAATGCTTCGAGAGGTAGCGCGTGTACTTGCTGATGAAATCGGTAAGCGAGTAATCATCGTAGATACTTCCAACGAAATCGCAGGTGACGGTGACGTCCCTCACCCAGCTATCGGGCGCGCCAGACGGATGCAAGTTCCAAGCACTCCACAACAGCATCAGGTGATGATAGAGGCCGTCGAGAACCACATGCCAGAAGTGGTGATTATCGATGAAATGAGTACGGAAGCGGAGTCAATGGCCGCTCGTACAATCGCCGAGCGCGGGGTGCAACTCATTGCGACAGCCCACGGCAACACCCTGTCCAACCTTGTCAGTAACCCTACCCTATCGGATCTTGTGGGTGGAACTCAGACTGTGACTCTGGGGGACATTGAAGCTAGGAGACGACGAACTCAGAAGACAGTTCTCGAACGCAAACACAAGCCAACTTTCGAAGTTGTGGTCGAGATCCAGGGTTTCAACCGCGTTGGCGTGCATGGAGATGTAGGGGCTGTCGTAGATACGATGCTTCGGGGCTATCTTGTCGAACCGGAGATCCGTGTTATCGAAAACGATGAATTGCAGGTGGTTCAACCTGCCTCAGGACTAAGATCTGCTATCTCGGGAGTCCCACAGGACGGCGCAAAGTTACGAGCAAGTCTTGTCTCCAGTAGTGCACAATCCACACCTAACGCGGAAAGTGAATCATCCTCATACATCCCTGAGCCCACCGAACCAGAGCTACCGCAGTTCACTGCTGTATACGCGTTTGGTATACCCCGTACAAATCTCCAGCAAGCTGTCAATCGTTTGAAAGCGCCGGTCGACGTGGTCGATACCCCGGAAGATGCAGACATGTTTTTGACGACCAAGTCACACTATAGTCGCCGACCAACCGCCGTGCGTAACGCGGAAAATCTAGGCCTCCCCGTGTACGTACTCCGCAAGGGCTCAGGTGAACAGATCAAGCAATTTATTCAGCGTTTCGAACCTAAAAAGAATGATGAAACACCGGGTCGACGCCCATCCAATGTTGTGCGGTCAGCCCTAAGTGAAGCGGAACAGGCTTCGCAACGCGTCCTGGCCGGAGAAGAGCGTATAGATCTCGATCCTCAACCGTCGTTCATCAGGCGGCTCCAGCATGGTGTCGGAGGACGTTATAACATCGGTTCTTCGAGTACTGGCCAAGATCCTTACCGGCACGTAGTTCTTCGTAGAAGACGCAGATAGCGATGGAGATATCACACCTTAGTCAGTATCGACATCGCGCGTCGTGAGTATTTTCCTCTCTATAGAAGGTGGTGATGGAGCGGGCAAGTCTACTCAGGCTGAACTGTTAATGGCACACCTAGAAGCTTCGGGAATTGACGCGGTGCTGGTTCATGAACCAGGCGGCACGCAGATTGGTGACCAGGTAAGAAGGCTGGTTAAGGGCGATGTTGAGCGTTCGCCGATGTCAGAGCTACTTCTATTTCAAGCGGCGCGTACACAGTTAGTACACGATGTAATTCAACCGGCACTCGCAGCGCGTCGTGTTGTCGTGACGGACCGGTACGCCGATTCCTCAGTTGCGTACCAGGGTTACGGCCGAGGACTCGATCTTTCCGCTGTGCACGCGCTCAATCACGTAGCAACCGGGGGATTAATGCCGGATGCCACAATACTTTTAGAAATAACACCCGAACAGGCCCTGGCGCGACTTGATGGTACTGATGGATCTTCTGGACGGGCCGATGACCCCGATCAGGCACGTTTCGAAAGAGAGCCTATAGAGTTCCATTTACGCGTCGCCAAAGGGTTTCGAACACTGGCATCCCTGGAACCAGATCGGTGGTTCGTGGTTGATGCATCTGCCCGGACTGACAGCGTCGCGGACAAGGTATGGTCAGTCGTCTCCAACCTACTGACACTGCGTGGAATAAGCGGAAGCTAGCGATTGGGCATACCTTAACCCTTACCTGCTAAGCACTCACTTAGTTTTTCTCTTGCCGGCGCATGCTTCAACAGGCCAGACGAATTTTGCGACCTTCCAACCAATCTTGAACGATCCGAGAATCGTCAGGGAAAGCGAGCTCGGGCATTCCTTCATATGGGAATGTATTAGTTTCAAGAGTCTCGTCACCAGCAATCAATTCGCCACCGGTGACGGTAGCACTGTACACGACAAGGACGACAGTCTTCCCCGGTTCTGAGTAAATGCCCACAAGCCAGTCGGTATTTACCTCAAGTCCGGTCTCTTCAAACACTTCTCGCTCTACAGCTCGTTCAACCTGTTCGCCTCGGTTCACATACCCAGACGGGAAGCTCCACTTGCCATAGGCAGGCTGTATCCCACGGCGCACCAACAGCAACCTGTTGTTAATCTCAATCATGGCTGCACCAGCAAGTTTCGGGTCCGCGTAGGAAATACGACCACACTTCACACACGCCGGGAATCCAGACTCATGATCATGGTCCAGTGCACTTCCACAGGACACACAAAACAATGGATCCTGATGTCCAAAGGCATTTGGAACGTCGGAGGTATGGTTCATAGCAATAGGCTACCGCGTCCCGTCTAAATAGGGGAGATATCAGCCTACACTTTTAGGATTAAACTACGTGCAGATCATTAGTCTCCTGTAGCCCAGCGTTAGTAAAGGCAACTTCCAGGTTCTTGAGAATCACGCGCCTTCGGATCATTGTGGCCATCGCAGCCACTCTGCTTACACCGGTTACCTTAATACTAGGCACTGGATGGTACTACTCAGGGCTTATTGAAGAAGGCGCGTTCAAGATCGACCGCGAGCCTGACGAACTCAACCTTGAGATAGTTTCTTTATCTTCAAATGAGATCACCTTCAGACCCCCTTCCGGTAACGGTCGTTGGAAACAGTCTGGAATATGGGGTCTGGAATGGGATGGTGGTACTGCCACAGTCGGAGAGTTGATCTCAGATTCTGGGCGATTTATTACTCGGGAATTTCATCCCACGGAAAAACTCCCCATGGTCGGTACCGAAGCAAGGATGACCCGGGAAGTGTTTTCAGGAGATCCGACCTCGGCACATGGGCTACCATTTCAAGAGGTTTCTTTCCCTTCAACACTGGGCACACTCGGAGGCTGGGTGATTAATGGCGGTGACACATGGATAATTCATGTCCATGGCCACTCCGGGAACCGTTTCGAGGCGCTTCGGTCTATTCCACCAGTCATCCGTACAGGTGCATCCTCTTTCGTAATTGATTACCGGAACGACGCTGGCATGGACGAAGATCCGACCGGTTATTACCTGTATGGCATAACGGAATGGGAGGATTTGGAGGCAGCAACTCAATATGCGCTAGATCAAGGTGCTAGATCAGTGATTCCGTATGGTTACAGCATGGGCGGAGGGATCGTTATGTCTTTTCTCTACAAATCGCCGTTGGCTGAATCCGTGACAGGCGTAGTTCTCGACGCCCCCATGCTCGACCTGTCTCGCGTTATCAATCAAGCTGGCGATCAACGCAACATTCCAAGGCTCATCACGAATACAGCAAAGTTCATCGCTGAGACGCGATTCGATATCGAGTTCGAAGACCTAGACTACCTGGACGATTCCCACTTATTGACGGCCCCGATCCTTCTTTTCCACGGAAATGACGACGAGAGGATTCCCGTGGAGACAAGTGATGCTCTTGCCGAAGCACGTCCAGACCTCGTCACATATGAGCGAGTCGCAGGTGGAAAGCATGTCCACGCGTGGAACACAGACCCTGAACGATACGAATCCACACTCGAAACATTTATATCTTCCCTGATTAGCAAGTGAACACGAGCCGTCTAGTCTATGCACATATCCGATTCCCAGCCCAGTTAACGCCGAACCCCAATAATATGTTCTGCTGAAAATTCACAAATCGGCCGGACTGTCGCTATACAAAACGGTTGAACGAAACCGCGCTCCCAACTGCCGAGTTACTTTACACAGTATTCAAAACAAACACTTCGTACTTGCCTAGAACGCGAGGAGACCCCGCAATCAAAACGGGGTCTCTTGAGTTAACAGTGTCGATTGGTCTGGTGGGCCTGGATAGACTCGAACTATCGACCTCCACTTTATCAGAGTGGCGCTCTAACCGGCTGAGCTACAAGCCCTTTCGACCTGGGTGCCATACCGTACATGGGAGTGACACTGCCTTCGCAAGTTTACTACGGTAATGCACACCACGTTAGTCCCTCGTACGCCCGTTTTGAGATCAAAACATTCGCTCTCGTCACGATCAGACGCGAAAAAGGTCCGGCATCGCCGGACCTCTACTAGGGACCTTGGAAACTGAATAGTGGATGGAAGACTCGCCATTTAAGAGCTATTACTTTTTGCGATCTTCTCTCTGTTACCAGAGAGATTGATCAGTTTTGGTTACGACCTTTTTCTAACGGGTTTCGTACCCGGTTTTGCAGAGCCCCTTCAACCTTTAACTGAGAACAGTTATAGGAGAATCTCGCTCAATACAAAATCTAGATATGAAACCAGATCGTAATCCACCTAGGATGATTCACAACAGTTAACAGATCCGGAGCGTATCTCAAAGTCCGCACACCGTGCGAACCTAGAGTCGTTTTCCTGATCCCCATTGAGAAAAATCTCCTTAGAAAGGAGGTGATCCAGCCGCACCTTCCGGTACAGCTACCTTGTTACGACTTCGTCCCAGTCATCGGCCCTACCCTCGGCACCTGCCTCCCAAATAAATGGGTTAGCCCAGTGACTTCAAGTA